>NZ_GL636091.1:0-103137 GCF_000186465.1 Streptococcus australis ATCC 700641
TATCTTTTTTCTATTTTTTAAAAAAAGTTTTTCTTTTTTTAAAAAATAGAAAACGAGAAGTGTATTCTTCTCGTTTTCTTATGATTATACAAGTTCTTTATATTTTTTCTGTTCTGCTTTATTTGCCCAAACGTAATGTCCAGGTTTGATTTCAACCATTTCTGGTTTGTCGGTTGAATAATCATGCTGATCTGGATCATAAACTTTCAGAACTTTTTTGCGTTCTAGAATTGGATCTGGAATCGGTACAGCTGATAGTAGAGATTGTGTGTATGGATGAATTGGATTGTTGAACAATTCTTCTGTCTCAGCTACTTCTACAATAACTCCTTTGTAAATAACCGCAATACGATCAGAGATAAATCGAACTACCGAAAGATCGTGTGCGATAAAGAGATAGGTCAAGCCCAATTCTTTTTGGAATTTCTTAAGGAGATTTAAAACTTGAGCACGTACTGATACGTCAAGAGCTGAAATTGGCTCGTCTGCGATAACAAATTCTGGTTCCATTACCAAGGCACGAGCAATCCCAATCCGCTGGCGTTGTCCACCAGAGAATTCATGAGGATAACGAGTCAAATGCTCTGCTAGAAGCCCCACTTCATGCATAATCTCTTTTACTTTACGTACTCGGTCTTCTTCATTTTCGAATAGGTGATAATTGTACAAACCTTCTGAAATTATGTAGTCGACTGTTGCACGTTCATTCAAACTCGCTGCCGGGTCTTGGAAGATCATTTGAATCTTACGGATTAATTCACTTTCATCCTTGCGTGATTGCTTCCCATTGATCTTTTTACCATTATATAGAATATCACCTGCACTAGTGTCATTCAAACCAATGATTGCACGACCAATCGTCGTCTTCCCACTACCTGACTCACCAACAAGAGAGAATGTTTCACCTTTATTGATGAAAAAATTTGCATTCTTTACAGCTACAAATTTTTTACTTCCTTCACCGAAGGAAATTTCTAGATCTTTAACTTCTATTAATTTTTCTGTCATTTCCTTCTCCTAGTCCTTCATTGTAGTGAATCCCATTTTCGCACTAATCTTTTCATGAAGATTATCAATAATTTCTGGTTTATTGACTTTTGGTGCATCTTCATGCAAGAGCCACGTTTTAGCCCAATGTGTATTGGAAACATTGAAGACTGGTGGGTGTTCCTCGAAATCAATTTGCATGGCATAGTCAGAGCGCAAAGCAAAGGCATCACCTTTTACTGGTGAATACAATGATGGAGGAGTCCCTGGGATAGAATATAAATCACCTTTTGAGGTAGATAACTGTGGCAAACTTGAAAGAAGACTCCATGTATAAGGATGTCTTGGGTCATAGAAGATTTCTTCTACTTTACCAAATTCGACAATTTCACCAGCATACATTACAGCAACCTTATCTGCGATACTTGCGACCACACCTAAGTCATGGGTAATAAAGATTGTTGTAAAGTTATATTCTTTTTGCAATGATTTCAATAAGTCGATGATTTGGGCTTGGATGGTTACGTCAAGGGCAGTTGTAGGCTCGTCACAGATTAAGATATCAGGACGACAAGCAAGCGCAATAGCAATAACAATCCGTTGGCGCATTCCACCTGAATATTGGAAAGGATATTCATCAAAGCGACGTTCTGCTTCTGGGATTCCAACCTTTTCCATATAATCAATGGCCATCTCTCTGGCTTCTTTGGCACTCTTACCTTGGTGTTTAATAATAACTTCCGTAATTTGTGATCCAATTGTATTAATCGGGTCCAAACTGGTCATCGGATCTTGGAAGATTGTTGCAATTTTTGCACCGCGGATATCTTCCCAATCTTTATTTGACTTGAGTTCTGTTAATTCTTGTCCGCGATAATTAATAGTACCATTGGCAATTCGTCCGTTGTCTTCTAACATTCCTGTGAAGGTTTTTGTCAAAACAGATTTACCAGAACCTGATTCACCAACAAGTGCCATGACTTCACCTTCAACAAGGTCTAAAGACACATTGCGAATAGCTGTTAAGACACGATCCCGAACATCAAATTCTACTACGATATCGCGAGCAGATAAGATTACATTTTTATCAGTTGTCATACCTACTCCTCCTATCTATGTGTACGTGGATCGCTGGCATCTGCAAGGTTTTGTCCAACGATATAGAATGACAAGGATACCAAGACTAAGACTGTCAATGGAATCCAGAAAAGATATGCATTGGTTGTTACGTTTTGTGAGTAATCTGAAATCAGACGACCTAAACTTGGAACTGTAATTGGCAATCCCAATCCAAAGAAGGAAAGGAAGGCTTCAGTTGAAATGAAGGCTGGCAACAACTGTGTAGTTGTCGTCACAATGACAGATACCAACTGTGGCAAGATATTTTTTGTCACGATTTTTAGAGTTGGAGTACCCAAAGTACGGCTGGCCAAGTTGTACTCTAAATCACGGTAACGCATAATTTGAACACGGATAGAATAAGCAATCCCAATCCATCCTGTTACCGTCATCGCCAAAATCAAGTTCCAGAAACCAGCACCGATTGAGTAAGTCAAGACAATAACAATTAACATGAATGGAACGTTTGAAATAACGTTGTAAACTTCCATCATGAAGCGGTCGATTGATTTTGATACACCCCAAATCCCACCAATCACAACACCAATCACAACATTGATCAAGGTAGCAATAAAGGAGATGATAATCGAATTGCGGGCACCAAACCAAACTCCATCAAACAAGGATTTACCATTGTTATCCGTACCGAAGAAGGCCTTGGCACTTGGAGGATTCAAACGAGCAGTGAAGTCATTTACTTTACTTACATCATTATAATCAAAGTTTGAAAACATCGGGTATACAAAACTCATCAAGAGAATACCAACCAAAACGGCTAACATCAAAATGGTTGATTTCTTTTTGAAGAATTGACGGAATACTGATTTCCAGTATGAGTACGACGGCGCATCAATTGTTTCAGAGGCAAAATCGTCACGTTCAACAAATTGGAATTTCTTTTTATCGATTGTAGACATTATTTGCCTCCTTTCTTAGTTGTCAATTTGATACGAGGGTCTACCATAACCATAAGGATATCCCCAGCCATTGCTCCAAATACAGCAAGAACAGTAAAGATGAAGACAAGGCCGACCACCATGGTATTATTGGATGCTTTGATAGAATCAATCAACATTTTACCCATACCAGGGAAGGCAAAGACAGTTTCTGTCAATGTTGCCCCAGAGATGACTAGAACCAATTGAACAGGAATCCCTGTAACGATCGGAACCATAGCGTTTTTAAAGATATGCTTGCGTGAAATTTCTTTCTCAGAAAGCCCTTTGGCACGTGCAAAACGGACAAAGTCTTGAGAATGCAAATCGATCATGTAACGGCGAATCCAAACTGCCAATCCCGGTGCACTCAAAAGACCCAAAATCACAGAAGGCAGTACATAAGAGCGCCAATCCTGAGCCCCTAAGACTGGGAAGGAATCCGGTAAGCCGATAGAAGAACCCGCCAAGCGAACGATGTAGACCAAGGCAATCGTTGGCAATGACATCATAAATGTTAATGTTGCCGTAGAAGCACTATCAAACCAAGTATTCTTCAACAAGGCCATATAAGATCCTAAAGGAATAGCAATCAAGTAAGCAATCGCAATCCCGATCAAACCAATAATGGCTGAGCTGACAATCATAGATGGATTTTCATAGTTGCTCAATGTTGCTGTATAAGCATCGCCTTCACCAAAGCGGGCAATATCTTGGGCATCTGCCTTGCTTGGTGATTTGTATGTACGTGAGTAGATGTTGATAGAAGATTCTTTTTTCCCTGTTGGGAAGTTTACTTCACTCTTCTTAGTCGTACCTTGTCCTTGTGTAATAACCTGAAGAACTGGCGTATTTGAATAAGTTGGATAAGATTCACCCAAGTTTAACGATACAAAATTTTGATGAATGAACGGGAATTGACCATTGAAATACAAAAGATATTTATGTTTAGTCCCCGAACCAACTACTGACCAACCAATAGCTGGATCATTTTCAATGCGAATATAGCGTTCAAGTTTTGGATTTGAAGCATCTTTGATGACATTTGGATGATCAATCTGAATCAGGTTGCCGTAGAATCCAATAACACGTTCAAAGACAGGGACTTCACGAGTTGCGTAAAAGCCTTTGTTTTCAGGGAAACGTTTCAATACCCAGCCATTTCCAAGATTAGAAATGTACTTTTTGTAGATCTTTTCGTTTTCTTTAGTAGGCTCTACAGTTACTGATGAGTCTTCCTTGCTTGCTTTTTCTTTCAAAGCTTTTGAATCAAGATATTCTATATACCCCATACGATCATAGACTGTGTTTTCATAATTGATTTTAGAATCCTTAGTCTTTGCAATCTTATTATAGTTAGGGTCGTTTTTGAAAATTAAATTTCTTGGGGTTAGCGTATAAATAATTGTATAGGTCAATGTCGTAACCAAAAAGATCGACACTAACGAACGCAAAATACGCATAAATATATATTTTTTCATATTCCGTTCCTTTAATGTTCAAAAGAACTTTCTCCCCTATTAGAGAAAGTTCTGATGAAGGTGATTATTTGACGTGTTTTTCTAGTTCTTGCTGAGCTTTCTTGTTTGATTCAGCTTTTTCTTTCAACCATTTTTCACGTGCTTGATCATATTGTTTTTTAGTAACCGGTTCATCTTGAACTTCAACATATTTGAAATAAGTTGATCCTTTGTTACCTGTTTGTGAGGAAGGTTCAGAGAATGGAACCACTTTTGAAACCACTGTAGCTGCACCAGAGCTTGTCATAGTTGGAATGACTAATGCGCTATCTGTTAACCAAGCTTGCGCTGCTGCAAATTTTTCATAACGTGTCACTACGTCTAGGGTTTCTTTTTCTGCATCATCAAGCAACTTCGCATATTCATCTAAACCAACTGCTTTAGCAGAAGCATTGTCGACACCACCAGCAAATCCAAGGTAAGTCTTAGTTTGGTCTGGAGAAGATGGTTGCAAGGTATCAAGGTAAGTAGATGGGTCATCATAGTCTGGATTCCATCCTACAAGTCCTTGAAGATCCCAGTCAGTTTCTGCAGCTGATGGTACGTTAAGAGTAATGTTTAACACTTCATCTTGGTCCATCATTTGAAGGTCCACCACAACGTTTTCTGTGCCAAGTGTTTCTTCAACTGATTGTTTGAAGGATTGCATCCGTGACACAAAGTTTGTTGAGTTTTGTGCAACCGGAACATCCAAGTGGATTGGGAATTGAACACCCTCTTTTTGGAGTTCAGCTTTTGCTTTTTCAAACTGAGCTTTTGCTTTTTCCTTGCTATAGAGTCCGTTTTGACCGTCTGCAAGATTCACACCGCTCCATTGATCTCCATAAGTTTGCAACTTGTCTGCTACTACATCACCAAAGTCTTTACCATTTACTTGAACAAAGGCAGGTGCAGTGTACATATTTCGAATAGCAGCCTTAGCGTATTCTTTACCATTAACTTGTGCTGAATAATTTTCGCGGTTCAAGGCAAAGGTGATGGCTTGACGGAAATCCTTGTTCAAGATCGCTTTCTTCGTGGAAGATTTCTGCTCATCTGATGTTTTAGAAGTATGGTTGTAGGCTTGACGGTCAATGTTGAAACCTAAGACTGCGACACCAGAACCAGGCTGTGTGTTGTAGATATTGTCTTTGTATTTCTTTTCAACAGACGCAAAGTTAGAGCTAGCAGGGTATAGACGCGCCTTGGTATATGAACCATCGCTAAAACCGCGCGCTATGGAATCTTGATCTGATCCATCATAATAAGACAATTTAATCTTGTCAATATGAACGTTGTCTTTATCCCAGTAATCTTCGTTCTTCTCAAAAGTGATTTCTGATTTAGAAGTGATTGATTTCAAAAGGAATGGACCATTGAACAAGATTGATTTGACATTACCTGGCTGACCAAATTCATCACCCTTGCTCTTCAAGAATTCTGTACTAATTGGGAAAAGAACCCCATTAGTTGTTTTTGAATTCCAGAAAGTTTCTGGTTGGTTCAAAGTATACTCAAGTGTATAATCATCTACTGCTTTGACCCCAACTTCAGAGAAGTCTGAAATTTTTCCTTCTGAGTAGTCTTTCAATCCTTTGATTGAGTCTTTCACCAATGGAAGAGATTCTGATTTCTTGTCTGCCGCATGCTTCAATCCAGTAACAAAGTCATGAGCTGTTACTTCACCATGCTCTTCGCCATCGGCATCATACCATTTAACACCCTTACGGATTTTGTAAGTATAAGTCAAACCGTCTTTTGAAACAGACCAATCTTCAGCAATAGATGGCACAAGATTTCCGTATTTGTCGTTTTCCAACAAACCATCTACACCGTTAGTTGTAATATCGTGCACAGACGCTTTTGAAGATACAGTGTAATCCAAAGTTGTTGGATCATCGTTATAAACATAGCCATAAGTTGTATCTTTTTTTGATGCAGACTTGCTATCTTTTGAGCCAGAACATGCTGCAAGGAAAGTTGCTGCGAGCAATGTTACTCCGGCAAATGCAAAAACTTTACTTTTTTTCATTTTGAGTCTCCATTTTATTGAATTTAGATAGAATTATAGCATAAGTGAGGAAAAAAGTAAACTAAATTTTCTGAATATTTGGCAAGTGAAAGGAGCCACTAAGCGGAGGACTGTCTAAAAAATCAATCCTTTTTAGTGGCTCCTTCCCCTACTTAAACTTATGCACTCAGACTATCCAAGCTATTTTTTATCTATTTCGATTCGATGTGGTTCTTTAATTCTTCTTGGGCTTTTTTATTGGATTCAGCCTTTTCTTTCAACCATTTTTCTTTACTTGCATCGTAATCCTTTGTCTTGATGACTTCTTCTGAAAGCTCAAGATATTTATAGTTGGTTCCTGTACCTTTTGTTCCAACCCATGAAGCCGCACGACTATATGGGACAGTCCGTTGCAACATTGGCGTTCCACCATTTGAAACAGTTGGCAAGATCAACGAACTATCGGTTAGCCAGGCTTGAGCAGCTGCGTATTTCTCATAACGTACAGCTTGGTCACTCACTTCTGCATTGGCATCTTTTAAGAGTTCTGCATATTTCCCAAATTCAACCGCTGTAATAGCAGGGCTATTTGATCCTGCATCCACACCTAGATAGTAGAAAACAGAACCATTAACAGGACTTAAACTCTCTAAATAAGTAGATGGATCTTGATAGTCAGGCACCCATCCTCCACCTGCAAGGTCATAATCTTTCTCAGCAGCAGTGTCAGTAAAGTAGGTAATATTGTTAAAGTCATCATCAGATAATTTCTGAATATCTACGACAACATTGTCTGCACCGAGAACAGCTTCTACGGATTGTTTGAAGGAGCTAGCTTGTTGTACCTGGCTGTTATCTGTCTGACTAACAACGTAATCTATATGAATTGGGAATTCTACCCCTTCTTTTTGTAGTTGTTCTTTGGCTTTTGCAAACTCAGCTTTGGCTTTCTCTTGATTATAGAGAGTGGTTTGGGCATCATCTAGGTTTACATCTTTCCACTCATCTCCATAGGTCACTAATTGCTTCTCAACAACCTTACCGAACTCTTCACCATTTACTTGAACAAAAGTCGGTGGAACCAAGGTGTTTCGAAGAATCTTGGTCGCCGCATCCGCACCAGATGTTTGAGCTGCATAGGCTTCACGGTCAAAGGCAAAGTTGACGGCTTGACGGAAATCCTTGTTTAAAATCGCTTGTTTTGTAGACGATTTTTGAGCATCTGTCGTTTTAGCTGTATGGTTATACTTCTGACGATCAATGTTGAAGCCTAGGTAGTATGATGTTCCGTATTGAACACCATAAACAATATTATCACCAAATTTCTTTTTCACATTCTTATAAGTGGAGCTATTTGGCATTACTGTCGCAAATGAATATTGTCCATTCTCAAATTTCTTGATAACAGATTCTGGATCTGACCCGTCATTGTAGGTCAACTTCACATTATCAATATGAACATTCTTTTCATCATAGTATTCTTTATTTTTTACAAGCTCAATTTGAGATTTTGAAGTTAAATTCTTCAAATAATATGGACCGTTATAGAGAATACTACTTGGTTTCAAGGAACCAAAGTCTTTTCCTTGAGATTCTAAGAAAGCTGCGTTAACTGGGAAAAGGACGCCTGATGTCGTCTTAGAATTCCAAAAGCTTTCTGGACGTTCCAAGGTATATTGAACGGTGTAATCATCTAGGGCTTTCACGCCAACCGTCTTAAAATCTGTTGTTTCACCCTTGGCATAGGCATCCAAACCTTTAATGGAGTTTTGGATTAAGAAGAGACCTTCAGATTTTGATTCCACAGCATGTTTGATCCCTGTCACAAAATCGTGAGCTGTTACAGCACCATACTCTTCTCCTTCACTGGTGTACCATTTGGCATCTTTTCGAAGTTTATAGGTATAGACCAAGCCGTCTTCTGAAACTGTCCAGTCTTCTGCCAAACTTGGGATTAAATTTCCATATTTATCATTTTCTAACAAACCATCAACAAGGTTACTTGTAATATCAGACGTCGTTGTACGAGTCGATGCAATGTAGTCCAATGTATTTGGATCTGTTGAATAAATATAAGAATAAGTAGATTGATTGCTGCTTCCACCACCGCAGGCTGTCAATAGAAGAGCGCTGGCCAGAGAAACACCGGCCAGTACGAACCGTTTATTTACTTTCATCACTATCTCCTTATGTTAGGTTTTCTACCATTATACACTATTTCTCTCATTTTACCAACTATCTTTTAAATCGGACCGCAGGATCTCAATCAATAACTGGACAAAATTAGGATTAGAGCAGTTGGATTCTTTTATGATACAATAGTAGAGACAAAAAACAATCGAGGATTCAAACGTGAAAAAAATAATCACTTTACTTCTTTGTCTAATTCTTACCCTTCTCAGTACTTCTCCTGTAAAAGCGGAAGACCTAGACCTTGGAGCCCAGCATGCTATTGCGATTGATGGAACAACAGGTAAAATACTCTACGAAAAAAATAGTGATGAGAAAAAAGAAGTTGGCGGAATCAGCAACCTTTTGACTACTTATCTCGTTTATGAAGCCATTCAGCAAGGAAAAATCTCTTTAACTGATGACGTGGATATTTCGGATAAAGCCTACCAACTGACCGCCATCGAGGGTATCAGCAACGTCCCCATGGAAGCTCGTAAATACAAGGTTAAGGACTTGCTCACTGCTCTCCTCGTATCAAATGCCAATAGCGCTGCCATCGCCTTAGCTGAAAAAGTAGCTGGTAGCGAAGAAAAATTCGTCCTCCTCATGAAAGCAAAGCTCAAAGAATGGGGGATTACAGATGCGACAATTGTGAATGCTAGTGGATTGAACCAATCTATCATTGATGGGGATGAGGAAAATAAAAAGAAAAATAACGAAAACAAGCTGAGCGCTTATGATGTGGCAGTCATCGCAAAACATCTTCTAGAAGACTATCCTGAAGTTACCAAAATCACTTCACTCTCTCATGCAGAATTTGCTGGAATTCAATTAGAGAGCAGCAACTATATGCTGGAAAACATGCCCAATTATCGAGCTGGGGTGGATGGTCTAAAAACTGGAAATTCCGAAAAAGGAGGGATCTCATTTGTCGCCTCTACCAATCAAAATGGCATACGAATGATCACCGTTGTCATTGGTGTCGAAGCAATCGACGGAGATCCCTACGCACGATTTGTTACAACAGCCAACCTGATGAATTACGTCAGCCAAAACTTCGTTGCAAATTTGATTGTCAGCAAAGGCGAAACCTATAACAACAGCAAATCAACTGTTCTTGACGGTAAGAAAACCAGCGTCATTGCTGTTGCAAAGGATGACTTCATCGTGATTGAACGGCAAGGAAGCCAGACCGAACCTAAAATCACCTTCAAAAGCAGCCAAGCTTCATTTAGTGCTCCCTTAAAGAAAGGCACTTCTCTTGGGATCCTCACCTACGCCGATCCAGAACCCATCGGGCGAGGTTATATCGAAGGTAAATCTCCTAGTATGGAAATGGTGAGCGGAGAAAACATCCAAAAAAGTTTCTTCTTAAAGGTGTGGTGGAATCAATTTGTTCGTTACGTCAATGAAAAGCTATAAATGCTCATAAACAAAAAAGAGGTTACCCTCTTTTTTTGTTTATTCTATTCGGTCAACAGAACTTCTATCGAACTTCGAAATAAGGAAAAGCAGTGTCGCTATCTATTGGATGAGTCGGGATTTCTTCTTCAATCACCACACGCCAACCTGCCACCAATTCTTCAAAAGATAAGCTAGCTTCAGGAGTAGCTGTTGTTAGTTTACGACCAAACCAAGCCATGGTTGCTGTTTCTAATTGAAGCATGGCATAGCTAATCACAGGAACATTCGCAGCTTCGTAATTTTCATTCACTGCACGGGCTACAGCTGGTGCTTGAGGCAAGAGTTGAAGGCGGATTTTTTCTACAAGTGCTAGATCCAATTCTTTCCAAGAAATCAATTTCCCATCGACTTGATAATACAATTCAAATGTTTCTTGACCTGGTTTAAAATTCACTAGCATAAAGGCACGATCCGCTTTGTCAGGACCTCCAACAGCCTTCACAGCATTAATCAAGAGATTTTGTTCCATTTGTCTCCAATAATCATCTGCTTCTTCGGCTAGATCATTTGTAAATGGCGGAATAATTTCTTCTGCAGGAATTTCGCTCTTATTCGCTTTTTCAACATTACCAAATAATTTTTTTAAGAATCCCATTTGCTTCTCCTTTTATCCCCTTAACCGACAGATCCTTCCATTTCATAGCTAATCAAGCGATTGAGCTCAACTGCATATTCCATTGGAAGTTCTTTAGTAAAGGGCTCTACAAATCCCATGACGATCATTTCAGTCGCCTCAGATTCTGACAAGCCTCGGCTCATGAGGTAATACAACTGTTCCTCAGAAATTTTTGAGACCTTAGCTTCGTGTTCCAATGCGACTTGTGAATTGTGGATTTCATTAAATGGGATGGTGTCAGATGCAGATAAGTCATCCATGATAATGGTATCACACTCGATGTGACTGACTGATTTTGCTGAATCTTTATTGAAGGTCACTTGTCCACGGTAGTCAACCTTTCCTCCACCTTTAGCGATGGATTTTGAGACGATTGAAGAGCTGGTATGTGGAGCATTGTGGATCATTTTAGCACCTGTATCTTGGTGTTGCCCTGCATTTGCAAAAGCAATCGACAACATGGTCCCACGCGCACCTTCTCCATCTAGATAAACAGACGGGTATTTCATGGTCGTTTTGGCACCTAGGTTTCCATCGATCCATTCAACTGTCGCATCTTTGGTCGCTTTGGCCCGTTTGGTTACCAAATTGTAAACATTGTCTGACCAGTTTTGGATGGTCGTGTAGCGCATATAAGCGCCATCCAAGGCAAAAATTTCGACAATGGCTGCATGCAAGCTGTTGCTTGAATAAGTCGGTGCTGTACATCCTTCTACATAGTGGACACTAGCGCCTTCATCCACAATAATCAAGGTCCGTTCAAACTGACCTGTATTCTCATTATTAATCCGGAAGTAGGTCTGCAAAGGAACATCAACCTTTACACCCTTCGGTACATAGATAAAGGTTCCACCTGACCAAACAGCTGAGTTGAGGGCTGCCAACTTATTATCCGTTGGAGGTACCAATTTAGCAAAGTATTGCTTAAACAAGTCTGGGTATTCCTTGAGGGCAGAATCTGTATCGGTAAAAATGATTCCGAGCTTTTGGAATTCCTCCTTCATGTTATGGTAAACCACTTCAGACTCATACTGAGCAGCTGCTCCGGCCAAGTATGCACGCTCTGCTTCTGGAATACCAATCCGTTCAAACGTTTCCTTAATTTTTTCAGGCACTTCATCCCAGCTACGTGCAGGTTTATCAGATGGTTTTTGATAATAAATCAAATCATCAAAATCAATATCTGACAAGTCCGCTCCCCAAGTTTGCATCGGCATTTTTTTAAATGCTTCATAAGACTTCAAACGGAACTCCAGCATCCATTCCGGCTCATTTTTCGCAGCAGACAACTCGCGAATAACCGATTCATTCAACCCTTTTCCTGTTGACAGGATTGGGTCTACATCATCGTGAAAGCCAAATTTATATTCACCAAGATCAATTGGTTTTGGTTCTACTCTTTCTTCTGTCATATCTTTCCTTTCATTTTCTTTTTAGCACTCTTTCCATGCGATTACTCTTCTAGTCTGGACCATCAGCACCCGATTGTTGATATCACTTCTCACCAGAAGCTCGGTTAAAAAACAGACTTGAATCTTCATCACTTTTATTCATCATTAGGCTTGAGCATCGATTGCTTTCTTGAGAGCATTCCAAGCTAGGGTAGAGCACTTGATCCGTTGTGGAAATTTAGCAACCCCAGCTAAAAAAGCTGCATCTCCCAACTGGTCTTGACGGGCATCTTCTTTGCCTTGGACCATTTCTGAAAAAACAGTCGCCAACTCTAGTACTTCTTCCTTGGTTTTTCCTAGGACAACATCTGTCATCATACTAGCAGAAGCAGTCGAAATCGTACAACCTGAGTTAACAAAGGCAATGTCCTTGACTACTCCTTCATCATCAAACTGAACAGACAAACTAATCACATCCCCGCAGGTTGGATTGTTTAAGTTAATTTGTTCAACCCCTTCAATCTTTCCATGGTGATGGGGATTTTTTGAATGATCAGCTACTACAGCCATATAGAGGCTATCTAATTTAGAAAGTGCCATTGAAAAACTCCTTTGTTTTTATCAGCGCTTCTACAAGCTTATCGCAGTCTTCCTTTGTATTGTAGAGATAAAAGCTAGCTCGAGCAGTCGCCGGAACCTCCAAATACTGGATCAAGGGTTGGGCACAATGGTGGCCTGCCCGAACTGCAACCCCTTCATAATCCAAGGCTGTCGCAAGGTCATGAGGATGCAGATCGCCTAGGTTGAATGAAATCACTCCAGAGCGCTTCGCTAAATCTTGTGAGCCATAGATTTTCAGCCCTTCAATCGCTTGAAGCTTGGGAAAGACGTAGGCAATCAAGCCTTGCTCATAACGCTCAATCGCATCCATGCCAATGGCCTCTAAATAATCAATCGCCGCAGCTAAACCAATGGCACCAGCCATATTAGGCGTCCCCGCTTCGAATTTCCAAGGAAGCTCCTTCCAGGTTGCTGATTGTTCATAGACAAAGTCAATCATTTCCCCACCAAATTCAACAGGTGACATTTGGTTGAGATATTGCTCTTTTCCATACAAGACTCCAATCCCTGTCGGTCCAGCCATTTTATGACCAGAAAAGACAAAGAAATCTGCATCTAATGTTTGAACATCTATTTTCATATGGGGGACTGATTGAGCCCCATCCACTACCACAATGGCTCCTTTTTCATGGGCCAATTGAGCGATTTCTTGGACAGGATTGATCACTCCGAGAACATTGGAGGCATGGGCGATGGAAACAAACTTGGTTCGATCTGTCAATTTTTTTCGGAAATCCTCTAGATCCAGACCACCATCTTTCAAATAGACATATTCCAACTTTGCCCCTGTCTTCCGACAAGCTTCCTGCCAAGGAAGGATGTTGGAATGGTGTTCCATAATGGAGATGAGAACTTCATCCCCCTCTTCTAGGATTTCTTCTGCAAACCGACCAATCCAGTTCAAACCTGTCGTGGTCCCTCTCGTAAACAAGACCTCTTTGGTCGAGGAAGCGTTTATAAAGCGACGGACCGTTTCTCTTGCTCCTTCATAGGAAGCAGTCGCCCGTTCGGCTAAGGTATGAACCCCTCGGTGAACATTGGCATTATCCTCTTGGTAATATCGATTCACCGCTTCTAAGACAACTTTTGGTTTTTGTGTCGTCGCTGCATTATCCAAATAGACAAGCGGCTCATCATTCACAATTTGATCTAAAATCGGGAAATCTTTCCGAATCTTTTCGACATCTATCATCTTTATCTCTTCAATAATTTATCTTCAATGGTTTGGATCATTTCTTCACGAACTTCTTTGACTGGAATCTCCACGATCACTGATCCAAGGAACCCACGAACCACTAGGCGTTCTGCAGTTGCCTGATCCAAGCCACGGCTCATGAGGTAGTACATGTCTTCTGGATCTACCTGACCGATAGAAGCTGCGTGACCTGCAGTCACATCATTTTCATCAATCAAAAGAATTGGGTTGGCATCGGAACGAGCTTGGTCAGAAAGCATTAACACACGGCTTTCTTGTTGGGCATCTGCCCCTTTTGCTCCCTTAATAATGTGGCCAATCCCGTTGAAGGTCAAGGTTGCCTTTTCAAGAATGACACCATGTTGGAGAATGTTCCCTACCGAATTGCAACCATAGTTGGTTACGCGGGTATCAATCCCTTGTACCTGACGACCACTAGATAGGGCTACGACCTTCAGGTCTGCATGGCTGCCGTTTCCTATCAAGTCACTATCAAAGTCAGCAACGACATTTCCTTCGTTCATGACACCGATTGCCCAATCAATGCTAGCATCCTTGCCTAGTTTCCCACGGCGGCTAATATAGGCAGTGACATTCTCACCAAGACGATCAATCGCAGCAAACTTCACTTGCGCACCTGAACGTGCAATCACTTCTACTGTGATATTAGCAGTTGCCTTGGCACTACCTTCTCCACGTGACTCTAACCGTTCAAGGTAACTAATCTTACTGTTCTTACCAGCGATAATCAAGATGTGCTTGTTAAATGGCACATCGCTATCACTATCCTGGTAGAAGACACCCTCGATTGGCTCCGCGATTTCTACATGATCTGGAATATAGAGAACAGCTCCACTATTGAAATAAGCTGTGTGGTAGGCTGCCAACTTGTCATCATCATATTTAACGGATGACATGAAAAATTCCTCTACGACCTCTGGAATTACTTCCAGGGCTGAGTGGAAGTCTGTAAAGATGACTCCCTGGTTGGCCAAGTCAACTGGAATCTGTTCAAATACTGTATGAGTTCCATGCTGAACCAATTTTAATTGATTGTCAATCGCAGTGAAGTCTGGCACAGCAGTGAGTGGCTCACTTTCTGTGATTGTTCCATCGCCGAGATTCCAACGATGAAATTTCACGCGTTCAATCACAGGTAGTTCTAAGTCATCAATTTTATCAAAAGCCTTCTGGCGCAAGTCCTGCAACCATTGGGGCTCTGCATGCATTTCTGAAAAAAGTTTGATATTTTCTTTGGTCATTTACTCCTCCTCAAAGATCCTGTTCAGTTTTGGACACAAGATTAGAGTTCTTCTTTGTAGTCGTAACCTAACTCTTCTGCTAATTTCGCGTATCCTTCACGCTCCAAACGCACAGCAAGCTCAGGACCACCTGAAAGGACGACACGACCTTCCATCATCACGTGAACCACATCAGGAGTAATGTAGTTTAAAAGACGTTGGTAGTGGGTAATGATCATGGCACCAAAATCTTCGCCACGCATTTCATTGACCCCTTTTGAAACCACTTTAAGGGCATCGATATCCAAACCAGAGTCAATCTCATCAAGGAGGGCAAACTTCGGTTCCAACATCAACAATTGCAGAATTTCATTGCGTTTCTTCTCACCACCTGAGAATCCTTCGTTCAAATAGCGTTCTGCCATTTCTTCCTTCATATTGAGGAGTTCCATTTTCTGGTCCAATTTTGTGATAAAATCACGAACAGAAATTTTTTCATCCTCTTCTTTGCCAGCATTCATGGCTGCACGAAGGAATTCAGCATTGGTAATTCCTGGAATTTCTGATGGGTATTGCATAGCCAAGAAAAGGCCCATGCGAGCACGTTCATCCACTTCCAATTCAAGGATATTCACTCCATCAAATAGAATTTCACCCTTAGTCACTTCATAGTTTGGATTTCCCATGATGGCTGCAGATAGGGTTGATTTCCCTGTCCCGTTAGGTCCCATGATGGCTGCAATTTCCCCTGTTTTAAGGGTCAAGTTCACGCCTTTTAAAATTTCCTTACCTTCAATTTCTACATGAAGATCTTTAATCTCTAATACTGACATTTGTATTCCTTTCTGCTATAGAGTTTTGTCTTATCTAGTATAACAAAAAAAAGCCTAAAAGGCTTTTCTGGTGTTTAGAATCGTTCTTATTTAGTTTTGTTTTTTCTATTTTGTCGAACTTCCTCTCGATAGGCAGAATTTCCTATATAGCGTAAGCAATTGAGGAGCGGACTATGGTTCGGACCTAGGACTCCAATCAATTCTGCTAATAATTCAACTCCTAATACCAAACCGATGACAAGCAGAACGCCACCAATACGAGTCGAAATATTCAATAGAAGAGAAATCATAGCAAAAATCATCGAAATTCCATAGATGACCAAGACAGTTCCACGATGCGTTAAGCCCAAAGAAAGTAGGCGATGGTGCAAGTGATTCCGGTCTGGGGCATAGAACTTCTGGCCAGAGAGAGTCCGACGAACAATCGCTAAAAAGGTATCCGTAATGGGAACTCCTAAAATAATCATCGGCGTAACAACCGCAACTGCCGTCGCATTCTTAAGACCTTGCAAGGACAAAACAGCGATCATAAAACCAATGAAGAGGGCTCCTGTATCCCCCAAATAAAGAATCGCTGGATGATAATTAAAGGGGAAGAAACCAGCAATGGCCATGACTAAGACAAAAATCGTCATAGTCAGAAAGAGATTGGGCACTGGGAGAAAGAAATGAGAAACAATCCCCATCGTCACCAAGGAAATAATCGAAACCCCACTGACCAGGCCATCCAAACCATCAATCAAATTGACTGCATTGGTAATCGAAATGATCCAAATGACTGTTAAAATATAGGACAACCAGGGATCAAAATGAAGAAATGGCCCTCCAAAAGGGATCTTGAAATCATTTAAGCGAAAATCTGTAAAGAACCAGATCACACTGGCCCCTAGGAAAATCCCCAGCATCTTTAACCGCGGTGATAATTCTTTTACATCATCGATTAAACCAGTCAGGCCAATGATCCATCCTCCAACAACAACTGGTAAAGTATAGGTCAGATAAGATGTCTTGGCTACATAGCCTTTGGTAATCATCGGTAGCAATACCACGGTTGCAATGGTAAAAGCAAGAAGAATGGCTAATCCACCAGCGCTGGGCATGGGTTTCTTATTGATTCGCCGTGCGTTCGGATAATCGACTGCATCTATTTTAAAGGCCAGTAACCTTACAAAGGGAGTTAGAATCAAACTGATCAAAAAAGTTGCAATCAGGACCAGGATAAATTGTAATGGAAAAGTAATCATACCAAATTGACCTTTTGTAGTTCGTGAATAGCATCTGAAACGAGCAAGAGATGACCGTGTTCCTGGAGGACAGCTCTAGTAGTATCTGTGTCTTCCGCATATTCACGCATGGTTGCCAAGAGCCAACCTGGATAATCCTGCGGGCACCCTTCCAAATCAATCAAGACGGTTAAATAGTAAACCCCGTCCATTTTATAAAGTTCCGAAGTCTCAACCGCATAATGAACTGTTTTTGTAAACCGAATCACTTCTTCTAACTGAGAAAACTGGAGGATATAATAAATATACCGTGTATCTACTGGATGATTCGGCGTATCTTCTTCTGAAAGCTGATTCTCATCAGCCAATTCCTCAGCTTCTAAATGACGGATAGCATCGCCGTCTCCCTTACTCTTTTCAGAGATGGTTTTTTCCAAGGTCTTGATAAATTCGTCTGGAGACATTTGCGACAATTCTTCCATATCAGGCAAGTCGGAAAAATCTTCAAAATTTAGATGCTGATCAATTTTTGATTTGGTCACAAACACATCGAGCTTATCCGGCTTAGGAGTCACTCGGAAACTCAACATGCCACTGTCTAAGAAGCTTTCTGGCATTTCCAATTCATCCAAGATGGTATAGAAAAATTCTTCTGTTTTTTCTTGAGGCACCAAAAAATCGGCCATTTCCATGCCTCGTTCTTCTAAATCCTCTAATTGAATCGTGATTTTAATGGTTGAATCACTGATTTGCTTCATCTTCATGACTGCACCTCATACTGTTAGTCTTTCTATTATACTAAAAAGGGACATATTTTTCAAAACATGACCCCCACCTCAGATATGAAAAAACCTAAAACAAAAGAGCACTTCCTCCCCCCTCAAACATAGCCATTTGAAGAGAAAGAAGAAGCACTCCTATCTCATGATTAGATAAAGATTTTAATTACTGCATAGACCAGCAAAATCGCTCCCAAAACAATCCGATATTTTCCAAAAACCGTGAAGTCATGAGTTTTAACATAATCTGTCAAGAAGCGAATTGCTACCATACTGACTCCGAAGGCAACTGCCATAGCGACCAAAAGGATCGTCCCTTGGCTGAAACTTAAAGCATTTCCTCCCAAGACAAACTTAGCGACCTTTAATAGGCTAGCTCCAAACATGGCAGGAATCCCCAGATAGAAGGTAAATTCTGTCACAACAGAACGGCTAACTCCATTGACCAAACCACCTACAATCGTTGCACCTGACCGACTGGTCCCTGGGAAAAGTGACAAGACTTGGAACAAACCAATATAGAGAGCAGTCTTATAAGGCAACTTGTGTAATTCCGTCACTTCTGGTTCTACTTGCTCTCGTTTTTCAAGGTAAATAAAGGCCCACCCATAGGTGATCAGCATGATGGCTACAGAAAAAGAGTTATGAAAATGAGCTTCAAACCAATCATCCAATTTAAAAACAAAGAGCAAAGGCAGGGTCGCTACAGCAACCTTGGCCCACAACTGCCAAGTCCGTCTCACCTCTTTTTTCGATTTTCCAGGCTTAAAGGGATAAAGCTTGTCGAAGTAAATCACGACGACGGCCATAATAGCACCAAGCTGAATAACGACATTAAACATCTCCATAAAGGCAGGGGTTTGATCCTTAAACTGGATAAAGTCTTGGATCAAAATCAAATGACCTGTACTTGAGATTGGAAGCCACTCGGTGACTCCTTCAACGATTCCAAAAAGAATCGCTTTTATCACTTCAATGATAAACATCTTCTTCTCCTAAACTTACATTTGCTATATTATAACACATTTCTAGCCATAGAACCAGATGCGCTTGCAAGGATGCATAGACTAAAAAAAGTGAGGTAGATCCTACCTCACTTCTATAAAAGTGTAACTACAACTGTGGCTAGCTAGCACTTTTCGACTCTAAAAAGCACCGAAGCCACCGCCGCCACCGCCACCAGAGAAGCCACCACCAGAACTACCACTTGAAGACACTGTAAAATGACTAGCAGTTGTCGCGGTCGTTCCATAAGTAGATAAGAGATGGCTGGAATGGATCAGATTACTACGAAATGGAGTGTAGACATAGGCATCCATACTTGGGTTGTCTAGGTGGATTTGACGAAGCTTCATCACTTTACTTACTTGATCTGCAAAACCAAACAGAGTAGCATAGACTAATAAGCGATTCCATAAAACCAGCGATTGAACTTCTGCTTCTTCCAAATGAGCGATATCCCGCAACATATTACGGAAGCTATCCCAGTAATAGCGCTGTTCTGCACCGAGGTCCGTTGGGAATCCATCCCGTCGATAGAGGGTGAACTTCCCTTGGAAGGATGCCGGAAGAATCCACATTACCAACACATAGATCACACAAAAGATAGAGAGCCAATTCAAGATGAAATAAGCAATTAGACCGGCTACCAAAGCAATGCCCCACGCAGCCCATCCAAAGAAGAGACACATACGGCCTGCACGTTCCTCCCCTGCCTCTAAAGGACGGTAGTAAGGAGAAAGGGCAAAGGTTTGGATCTTTTGTTGAACTGCCTGAGCGACACGAGAAATCGCTGCATCAATCCGATCTTGCGCTTGTTTTCCTCGCTTGCGAATGGCATCTTGCTCTTTCTCAGAGGCATATTTATAGAGAGAATCTGAAATTTCATAATCTGAAAACAAGTCATCTGTTCTACAATATTTTTGAGAACCGAAAGCAAGTCTAAGAAACTCGCGCTCAAATTCATCCAATGTATCTTCATTTTGAATGGTTAAAACTGTATGAGTGTCGTATTGCTCACAGATGATATTTTTTCGATCAATAAAATCAAGTAAGGTTGCTTGCACCAACTGATCA
Source organism: Streptococcus australis ATCC 700641 (assembly GCF_000186465.1). GTDB lineage: Bacteria > Bacillota > Bacilli > Lactobacillales > Streptococcaceae > Streptococcus > Streptococcus australis. Next base: position 20,163 of record NZ_GL636091.1, read on the forward strand.
AATTTAAAGGCGCCCCGAGCATGTTTTTTGGTTGGAGAAATCTCATCTAGCTCTGTAGAGTATACAATCGAGGCCATTAGTAGAGGCGCAACGTCATTTGGAATCTCATACAAGCGGCTATTTTTTGGGAAAACTCTGGTAGAAGTCACAGATTGCATGAATCGATGACGATAATAAATAGCAAGAAGAAGGATGAACAGAATAAGGATTGGGAGTAGGACCTTCATAAATAGGCGAATCCAGGTCCGTTTTTGAACAATTCCTGCTTCCGTCCGATGATAGTTGGACTCCTCCATCAAACCTGTATCGCGATAGGATTCCCCAAAGGAAGCTACATCCGATTTCCGCCAGTAAGCATAAATCTCAACACCTTCTTTTCGTTTCAGATTCTCTAGAGTAGCCTTATAGTTTGCTTCTTCTTTCTGAACAGTTGCCTCAGCCCCCATATAAGCCGTATGGATATTCAGTTCCGATTTCGAGGCAGGCGCGGCAAATTTCGGGATAACCTGTAACTCCACTTTTTTGACCTCTTGATCCCCATCACTAATTGGTTTCCAGTTCAATAATAGGATATCTTGGTGAACATAGAGCAGGTTTTTTAAGCGCCAGGTAACCTTTATCTTGACAGTATCCCCTGCACTTCCGCCGTTATAAATCTTCACCTGATAACCATCGCCTAAATTATGAACTTCTGGTTCTTGCGACAAGGTTCTACCTTCCACTTCCACCAAAGGAGGAATTACTATTTCAAAACCTTGAGGCATTTTACCCGCACTTCCCAAGCTGACATATTGACCATTATAGGAAGTTGTAAAATGATAGACCAATTCTTCCTCATAGGTAGCATCGTCCCAAGTTTCCAAGGTAAGAGTCCCTCGATAAGACTGAACCTCATAGGAAGGACCATCCGCTTTTACAAAACCTGTTATAAATAGACAGGCCATCACTGCTAATAGAACATACAGAATTTTTTTCATTTCCCCTATACTCCTTTGGTTTATTATAGCATTTTTTCATGAAAAGGTTATCAGGTTTGAAAAGTAGACCAATTTCCTGTACAATAAGATGATACTATTTATAAAGGAAGAGGAGACTACATGAAAAAAACAATTTATGCTCTCTTTACCGGACTACTTTTGTGTCTGGGAATGAGCCATATTGTCAAAGCAGATGAGTATCTCCGGATTGGAATGGAGGCTGCGTATGCTCCTTTCAACTGGACTCAAGAAGATGATTCAAATGGAGCCGTAAAGATTGATGGCACCAATCAATATGCCAACGGGTACGATGTTCAAATCGCCAAAAAGGTTGCTGAGGGACTAGGTAAAAAACCTCTAATTGTAAAAACATCTTGGAACGGTTTAATCCCTGCCCTCACTTCTGGGAAAATCGATATGATTATCGCTGGGATGAGTCCTACTGCCGAGCGTAAGAAAGAAGTCGCTTTCTCTAATAGCTACTATACCAGTGAGCCGGTCATGCTGGTGCGTAAAGACGGAAACTATGCGAATGCCACTAGTCTAGATGACTTTAAGGATGCAAAGGTCACCTCTCAACAAGGGGTCTACCTCTACTCTCTTATCTCCCAACTCAAGGGTGCAAAACAAGAAACTGCAATGGGAGACTTTGCTCAAATGCGTCAAGCTTTAGAATCCGGCGTTATCGATGCCTATGTTTCTGAGCGTCCAGAAGCCTTGACAGCTGAATCCGCTAATTCAAAATTTAAGATGATCCAATTCAAAAAAGGTTTTGAAGTTGGGGAGGAAGATGCAACCATCGCTATCGGGATGAAGAAGGGTGACACTAGAATTGACCAAGTCAATGCGGCACTAGCTAAGATTTCATCTGAAGACCAAGTCAAACTCATGGATGATATGATCAAGAAACAACCCGCTTCCAGTGATGCTAGCGATGATGAGCAGACTTTCTTCAGCCAAATGATGAAGATTTTGAAAGATAATGGCCCACAGTTCTTACGTGGAACTGGTATGACCCTCCTCATCTCCATGACAGGTACTATTGCTGGTTTGATCATCGGTTTGTTAATCGGTGTCTTCCGGACTGCTCCTACATCTAAAAACAAGGCTCTCGCTGCCTTGCAAAAATTCTTTGGTTGGTTCCTCAATGTCTACATTGAAATCTTCCGTGGAACTCCGATGATTGTTCAATCCATGGTTATTTTCTACGGATCCGCCCAAGCCTTCAACATCTCCTTGGATCGTACCTGGGCAGCCATCTTTATTGTTTCGATCAATACAGGGGCTTATATGAGTGAGATTGTTCGGGGAGGAATCTTAGCAGTGGATACTGGCCAGTTTGAAGCAGCTACTGCTCTAGGAATGACCCATGGACAAACCATGCGCAAGGTCGTCCTTCCTCAGGTGGTGCGTAATATCTTGCCAGCAACAGGTAATGAATTTGTTATCAACATCAAGGATACATCGGTCTTGAATGTTATCTCTGTGGTTGAACTCTACTTTACAGGAAATACGGTCGCAACTCAAAACTACCAATACTTCCCAACCTTTACTATTATTGCGGTTATTTACTTTATCCTGACTTTCACTATCACCCGTATCCTTCGTTACATCGAACGTCGCTTAGATTCTGATACCTATACAACTGGTGCCAATCAAATGCAAGTCAAAGAGGTGAAATAATGGCAGAAAAAATACTTGAAATCAAACACTTAAAAAAATCCTACGGTCAAAACGAAGTTTTGAAGGACATCTCTCTTTCTGTTGAGAAGGGCGAAGTAATCTCTATCATTGGGAGCTCTGGTAGCGGAAAATCTACCTTCCTTCGCTCCATTAATCTCTTAGAAACGCCGACTGATGGAGAAATCCTATACCGGGGGCAAAACGTTCTCGATCCAGATTACGATCTCACCCACTATCGGGAAAAATTGGGCATGGTGTTCCAAAGCTTTAATCTCTTTGAAAACTTAAATGTCTTAGAAAACACCATTGTCGCTCAGACAACTGTCCTAAAACGGGACAGAGAAACGGCAGAGAAAATTGCTAAAGCGAACTTGGAGAAAGTTGGCATGGGAGAACCTTATTGGGCTGCTCGTCCAAAACAACTTTCAGGAGGACAAAAGCAACGGGTAGCTATTGCTCGTGCTCTCTCTATGGATCCAGATGCCATTTTATTCGATGAGCCAACCTCAGCTCTGGACCCTGAAATGGTCGGAGAAGTTCTTAAAATTATGCAAGACTTAGCCAAAGAAGGCTTAACCATGATCGTGGTCACACACGAAATGGAATTTGCACGAGACGTCTCAAGTCGTGTGATCTTTATGGACAAGGGGGTCATCGCTGAACAAGGTAATCCGAAAGAAATCTTTACCAATCCAAAAGAAGAACGGACGAAAGAATTCTTACAACGTTTCTTAAACTAAAACAAACTCCCTCACTGGAAATCCTTCCGATGAGGGAGTTTTTTAATACCATCAATTGAAAGTATGATTCCACACATAAACTGGTTAAAATCCTTTGATAGATATGAAGAAAGCTAGTGATACTTTCCTACGATATCTTGATTTATACTATATAAAAAGAAGGGAAGCTTTTTCCCTTCTTTTTATATGTAAGTTTAATTTTCGAATTTTTGATGATTCTTATCATAAAAATCGATCAAGCCAAGCGCAGTTTCAAACGAGATGTTCTTCACTTTTGCACGACCTTGCGCAAGTGCAATGATAGACATTTCACGGGCGTTTGTTTCTTTACTAATACGATAGCCAGTGATCTTTTTATCACGTACCCAACCAACAACTGATTCCACTTTTTCGAAGTTCGATTTAGCCATGATTCTTCTCCTATATTATTATTTCCAATACTAATATAAAATTTTTTACATATTTTGTCAACCATAATAGCTGAAAATACGAACAATTTTAAAAAAGTCAGATATTTTGTTACTTAGCTTTTAAAGCTGAGAGGATTTGGGTGCGAATATTCTCTACGCCATCCGGATTTGCTGGCAAGAAGAGGGTATTGGTGCCTTGTTTTTCTGCAAAATTATTCAAAGTATCCAAATATTGGTTGGTCAAAAGAATCGACATGATCTGTTCTTCTGTCAAATTCACATTGGTGTCTTTCAATTCCTTGATAGAATCTGCCAAACCATCTACAATGGCCTTCCGTTGCTCTGCAATACCGACCCCGTGAAGGCGATCTTTTTCAGCTTCTGCTTCGGCTGCGGTAACAATCTTAATCTTATCAGCTTCAGCCAATTCTTGGGCAGCCACACGTTTCCGTTGAGCAGCGTTGATTTCATTCATTGACTGCTTCACTTCAGCATCTGGTTCAACTTTAGTAATCAAGGTTTTTACGATAATGTAACCATAGGTTGACATTTCTTCAGCTACTTGTTTTTGAACCTCAAGGGCGATTTCATCTTTTTTCTCGAACAATTCATCCAAGGTCAACTTTGGAACAGATGAGCGCAAGGCATCTTCGATGTAAGATTTGATCTGAGCTTCTGGGCGCATCAATTTGTAGTAAGCATCCGTTACATTGTTTTCGTTTACGCGGTATTGTGTCGCTACATTCATGGTAACGAATACGTTATCCTGTGTCTTAGTTTCGACCACAATCTCGCTTTGCAAGAGACGTAATTGCACACGCGCCGCAATTTTATCGATTCCAAATGGTGCACGGACATGAATCCCACTGTTGCTGATCTTTTGATAGCGTCCAAAACGCTCAATAATCGCAACAGATTGTTGTTTCACCACATAGAGCGAGCTAATGAATACAGTAGCTCCGACTAATAGAATAGCCAATAGAAAAATCCAAATCATTTCCTGATTCTCCTTTATATTTTATTTACTTTTTAGAAGTGATTCTTTGTTAAAGAATCCATCATACCAACATGTTATAGAGGGTTTCATTTCCATTTAAGTTAATGAAAGAAGGGTCGAATTGTTCAATCCGATTGATCAGTCCTGCATAGTCATGCTTATCTGCCAAAGCGACACCAATCAAGACTGGCCCAGTCCCTTTACTTGCCCGTTTGATGTACTCAAACCGCGTGATATCGTCATTTGGACCTAAGATATCATTTACAAACTCTCTCAAAGCTCCTGGACGTTGCGGGAAGTTGACGATGAAGTAGTGTTTGATACCATCATAGATCAAGGCCCGCTCTTCCATCTCTGGCATCCGGTTAATGTCATTGTTCCCACCAGAAATCACACAACAAATGGTCTTCCCTTTGATATACTCTCTCAACACTTCCAAAGCTGCAACACTGGCAGCTCCAGCTGGTTCTGCAACCAAACCTTGCTTAGAATATAGATCAATCAAGGTCTCAGAGATCAAGCCCTCGTTGACGCCAATCAAGGTCTCAACATTTTTTTTCGTTGCTTCATAAGTCAACTGACCAACCTTTTGAACAGCAATCCCATCCGCAAACTTATCAATCTGTTTGAGTTTTACTGGACCTCCGGCTTCAAAGGCTGCCTTCATCGACCGAGCGCCATCTGCTTCGATCCCAATCACCTCGATTTCCGGCGCTTGTTCCTTAATGTAGGTGGATACTCCAGCGATGAGACCACCCCCACCAACTGGTACTAAGACAGCATCAAAATCAATTGACTCTTTTTTTGCTTCCTCAAGAATTTCATAGGCTACAGTTCCTTGACCCGCTTGGACATTGGCATCATCAAATGGATCAATGAAGGTACAGTTTTTAAGCTCGGTATATTCCTGCGCCGCCTTAGAAGAAGCATCAAAGGTATCTCCTACTAATTTAATGGTCACATACTCTCCACCGAAGAAACGAACCTGGCTAATCTTTTGCTGAGGTGTCGTAATCGGCATAAAGATGGTCGCTGGGATTTTCATTTCCCGGCAGGTGTAGGCAACTCCTTGAGCGTGATTGCCCGCCGAGGCACAGACTACTCCTCGCTCTCTCTCTTTCTCATTCAACTGAGAAATCGCGTAGTAGGCTCCACGAATCTTAAAGGAACGAACACGCTGAGCATTTTCCTTCTTTAAGTAGATTTTCGCTCCATACTTTTCGGATAAATAATGATCATAATCTAAGGGAGTCTCAACAACCACACCCTTTAAGACCTTGTGGGCTTTTATGATATCTTTCGATGTTATCATAGTCTTCCTCTTCTTCTCCTTATTTCATCTAATTATATCAAAAGACTGCAAAAATTTCAGCGTGTTTTCCAAATTTTCAGAAAAATCACCCAAAATGCTCGATATGGCACGTCTCTTCATACAGATTCTGCTAAATGGTTGAAAATACCTTCCAATCCATCTCTGCTATTGATGAAAAAGAAGTTGGGATTTCTCCCAACTTCACCATCACCTCATTAGTTATAGATTTTAAAGGCGTCGTCATCATTTTTTCCAACGAATGGCATTGCTTTACGCAATTCAGCACCAACTTTTTCGATTTCAAGGTTAGCCGCTTGTTCACGGTAAGCAGTCAATTTTGGACGACCAGCTTTGTAGTCGTTGACAAAGTCATTAGCAAATTTACCATTTTGGATGTCCGCAAGAACGGCTTTCATGTTTTCTTTCACTTGCTCAGTAATGACACGTGGACCTGACACGTAGTCACCGTATTCAGCAGTGTTTGAAATTGATTGACGCATTTTCTTGAATCCACCTTCGTAGATCAAGTCAACGATGAGTTTCATTTCGTGAAGTACTTCAAAGTAAGCCAATTCTGGAGCGTATCCGGCTTCCGTCAAGACTTCAAAACCTGCTTCGATAAGGGCAGTCAAACCACCACAAAGAACGGCTTGTTCACCAAACAAATCTTCTTCCGTTTCTTCTTTGTATGTTGTTTCCAAAAGACCAACGCGTGCTGAACCAACACCTTTACACCAGTCCATAGCGATGTTTTTGGCATTTCCTGTAGCATCTTGGTAGACAGCGTAAAGTGCAGGAACACCAAATCCTTCTTCATACGTACGGCGAACCAAGTGACCTGGTCCTTTAGGCGCACACATGAAGACATCAACATCTGCAGGAACTTTAATGAATTCGAAGTGGATGTTGAAACCATGTGCAAATCCAACAGCATTTCCAGCTTCCAAGTTTGGCGCAATTTCTGCTTCGTACAATTCTTGTTGGATTTCGTCTGGAGCCAAGATCATGATGACATCAGCCAATTTAGTTGCTTCTGCTACTGTGTAAGTATCAAAACCATCTTCTTTTGCTTTGTCAAAAGATTTACCTGGACGTACACCGATGATCACATCATGACCTGAGTCACGCAAGTTTTGAGCATGGGCATGACCTTGTGATCCATAACCGATAACGGCGATTTTTTTACCGTCAAGTGCTGCTACTTTTACATCTTTTTCGTATTCCATTTGAACTGCCATAGTTTTTTTCTCTCTTTTCTATTTTTATTGCCTCTTAGGCGGTAGTAACTATTTTGAATAGTAGGCTTTAATCGCGGGTAAAGCCAGTCGCACCCGTCCGTGCAACATTCTTAATCCCATAAGGACGAATGACACGCAAGAGAGCTTCGTTCTTCTCTGCATTTCCTGTCATCTGCACGGTGATGGAGCTTGGAGCCACGTCTACCACAGTCGCGCGGAAGGGCTGGATAATGGCTAGCAATTCTGCCCGTTTCTCTGCAGGCGCTGAGACCTTGATCAGAATCACTTCACGCTCGAGGTGAGGTTTATCTGTAATATCTCGAACGCGAATCACATCGACCTGACGGTTGAGTTGCTTGATGATTTGTTCCACTTCATCATGAGACGCGACGTCAATGATAATAGTAATCCGTGACACATTGGGATTTTCTGTCGCCCCTACCGAGATACTCTCAATGTTGACTTGGCGTCTAGACAAGACACCAGTAAAGCGATTGAGAACCCCAGACCGGTTTTGAAGTTTGGCTGTTAACATTCTACGCATTAAACTTCACCCCCAACATCTCATGATTGCTCTTACCAGCTGGTACCATTGGTAAAACGTGCTCTTTCCGAGAAATGTCGATCTCGATGAACATTGGTACATCTTCGGTAATAACTTCCAAATCCTTCTCTAAGGTTTCGGGATTATCAAATTTGTAATTCTTAATCCCATAGGCTTGCGCCATCAATTGGAAGTCTGGCAAGGTTTCAAAGACAGACTCTGATGTTCGTCCATCATAGAAGGCTTCTTGCCACTGCCGAACCATTCCAAGTGAATGGTTGTTGAGCATGATGACCTTGATTGGGATCTTGTAAACATTCAAGATTGCCAATTCTTGGTTGGTCATCTGGAAGCCACCATCTCCGACAAAGAGCACGACTTCTTTATCTGGATTGGCAATCTTAGCACCAATGGCGGCTGGCACACCGAATCCCATGGTTCCTAGACCACCAGAAGTCACCAACTGCCGTTCGTTTTGGTACGGGTAGTACTGAGCAGCCCACATTTGGTGTTGGCCAACGTCTGTCACGACGATGGCATCCCCCTTGGTCAACTCACCCACGCGTTCAATAACTGCTTGGGGTTGGACCACGCGTTCTTTCTTATCGTAAGAACGAACCCGATTTTTATCTTGGGTAACCTTCTCAACCCATTTCTCCGTATTGGTATGAACCACTGGCTCTGCTAACAACTGTTTTAAGGCTTTTTTGGCATCGCCAACGACTGGAATATCGACTGCAATGATTTTACCGATCTCTGCTGGGTCAATATCAATGTGAGCGACTTTGGCATTCTTCGCAAAGGTCTTTGGATTTCCCGTCAGACGATCATCAAAACGACAACCGATGCTAATCATGAAATCTGCTTCTGTCATAGCAATGTTGGCCGCAAAAGAACCGTGCATGCCTCCCATCCCAAGGAAGAGAGGGTGGTTGGTTGCAATCGTTCCCTGTCCTAGAAGACTAGTTACCACAGGAATCTGATAGCGTTCTGCCAAGGCTACCAATTCATCCGCCGCTTCTGCATAGCTGACGCCACCTCCAACCAAGAGGACTGGTTTCTTAGCCTTGCCAAGTTGCTTCAAGATTTTCTTAATCTGTAATTCATTTGGTTCAATAGTCGGCTGGTAACTTGGAATGTTAATGGCCGGATTGTAAATATAATCAGTTTCTAGGGCAGAGACATCTTTTGGAAGGTCAATGACGACGGGGCCTGGACGCCCAGTTGTCGCAATATGAACTGCTTCCGTGATAACCCGTGGAATATCCGCTGTCTCACGTACTTGGTAATTGTACTTGGTAATCGGCATGGTAATCCCAACAATATCTGCCTCTTGGAAGGCATCCTTCCCGATCCCAGAACGGTTGACCTGACCAGTAAACACAAGAAGAGGAACACTATCACTCATGGCATCCGCAATCCCTGTAATGGCATTGGTTGCTCCAGGTCCACTTGTGACGACGGCCACACCCAGCTTCCCAGTTGATTTGGCATAGCCTTCAGCTTCATGCAAGCAGCCTTGTTCATGTCGGCCAAGAATGTGTTTGATCCCTTTAAAACTATAAATAGCATCATAAAGGGGCAAAACCGCTCCACCTGGGTAGCCAAAAATGGTATCAATCCCAAGATCTCGAAGCGTTTCTAGCACAAGCTCTGAACCTGTCTTTGCAGTTTCTAAGGTAATTTTCTCCATGTCTCTCCTTTCTGTTTCTTTGATTATCAAATGAGCATGCTACTATCATACCATTTTTGGAAAATAATTCAAGTAAAAATCACAAATTTTCTGAATTTTCTATCCAAATCCGATTAATGAGAGTTGTCCTAAAAAAGAACAATCCAATCAAAAAAGTCTCTAGGAATCCTAGAAACTTTGCTTGCTTATAGCCATCCCTTTTCTTGGGCTATCTTTGCTGCTTCCGTCCGGTTTTCTGCATCCAATTTAGTTAGAATGCCTGACATATAATTTCGGATGGTCCCGTTAGAGAGAAATAAACGATCAGCAATTTCTTGGTTGGAAGCTCCCTTTGCAACTTCTTTTAGGACCGCTTGCTCCTGAGAGCTTAGAGGATTGGGATGGGCCAGGATTCCCTCCATTAATTCAGGAGAATATTCTTTTTGCCCTGCCAAAACTGTATGCAGGGTCCTCATCAAGTCCGTGATGCGTCGCTCTTTTAGAACATAGGCATCGACTCCGGCCTTGAGGGCCCGCTCAAAGTAACCCGGCCGCTTAAAGGTGGTAACGATGACAACCTTGAGTTGGGGTTGTTGACTTTTGGCCCATTCCAACACTTCTAGCCCTGTTTTGATTGGCATCTCAATATCTAAAATAGCAATATCAACTGGATGGGTTTCGAGTAAGCGAATGGCTTCTTGCCCATCTCCAGCCTGCAAGACTTCTTCTACATCCTCTTGCAAAAGCAGGAGCTGGCAGAGGGCATCGCGCAACATACTTTGGTCTTCTGCAACTAATAAGCGCATCTTATTTCCTTTCTTGATAGGGGATCCGTATTTCTATGCGGGTCGGCTTGTATTGATGACTGATATCCAGCTCTCCTCCCAACAAGGCAATCCGTTCGCGGATTGAGTGCAGGTCCTTATCCGAGACCTTATCAAAGCCGATACCATTGTCTTCTGCGACCATTTCTACCCCTGTTTCGGTGGAGCGATAAGTGAGAAGGGCTTGCGTCGCTTTGGCATGTTTGATCATATTGGTGGCTAGTTCCAGAGACACCATGGCCAGAGCAGACTCTAGAACCGGCGAGATGCTAGCTGTATCGAGATTGTTTTGGATCTCCACTTTGACTTGCGCCACTTCTAGCATTTGCTTGACGGTTTCCAGCTCTCTTGCCAGGGTTCGCTGCTTCAAGTTCTCCACAATCTCTCGGACTTGGTGCATGGACTCTTGACTAATGGCTTGAATCTCTTGCACCTGCTCCTGCGCCTTCTCAACCTGACCCAATGCTAAGAATTGATCAACCAGGTCTGCCTTGACACTGAGCATAGCAAAGGTGTGGCCCAGACTGTCATGCAAATCACGGCCAATCCGATGGCGCTCGTTTTCTGCCAGCAAGAGATTGATCTGGGCATTTTGCTTGGCATGGTCAGCTTTCAACTCTTCCATCATCCGAATCCGAACCATGCCGTAAGTCATGGCATGGGTAAAAAAGAAAATGATGATTAAAAATACCCATTCATACTCCATCGCATTCTGTCTGAAAAAGATAACTCCAAAAAGTAGGAATTGCGATAGAAAAACTGTCCAAAGATAAGGAGAGCGAAAATTGCGAATCTCAAAATGATAGACTAACAGGTTACTGATGAAGAAATAAAACCAAAAATAGTTGGCGTTAATAAAAAGAGTATTTCCTGCTACATAGGCTAGGAGGTACAGCCAATAAATCCAGATCAGCTTTTTGTTTTCAGTAATCAAGATTCCTAGATAGGAAGCAATAAACAAGAGGGCTAAAAAGAAGTGCCAGTAGGGAACCTCACCCAATAAAATAGAGATAAAGGGGAATCCCATAAAGACTAGGCTAGCGTAAAACATATAATGAATACGCTTGAGTTTTTCAATCATGCACGAACCTCAGAATGACGGCGATAGACGATGACAAGGGTAAACAAGACCAAGGTAAACAAGGTTAAATAGAGACTAGCAAAGCCATTGACCTGCCCCTTATTTAAAAAGGTCTTGATCAGTTCCATCAATTGATAGGTTGGCAGGCATTTACCAATAGCTTGCATCCATTCTGGAAAGACACTAATGGGCATCCATAGGCCACCCATGACAGCCAGTCCCATATAGAGGAGATTGCCCGCAACCGACATCAATTGACTAGAAGGAAGCAAGGTCAAGACCAGACCGATAGCTACAAAAGCTAGACTTCCTAGGATGAGAAGGAAGGCTGCTAAGACCCAATCCTGTAGAGACATGTTCACATGCCGCACCACATGACCCACGGTAAAGACGACCCCAATGGATAGGAGAAAGTCTACAAAGAGACCCGCAACCTTTATTAGATAATATTCTACCATAGATACCGGGGTATGGCGCAAGACTTTTTGCCAATTATTGAGTCGATCGGTTTCAAGAACTGTTGGAAAGGAAAATAGAGCCGTAGACATCATGGAAAAAGCCGTCATGGAGAGAAGATAATCCCTCATAAAGTGAGCGGGTGCCCCTGGTGTGTCCTGGTACATCCCTGAAAAGAAGAGATAAAAGGCCGTGGGCATCCCTATTGATAATAAATAATAAATGGCTTGGCGTCTGGTCAAATGCCACTCAACCACGCCGAGAGCTTTCATGCGTTTCATCTTCTCTACCTACTTCCTTTGTATTTTCAAAAATAGAATCCAATAAACTTCGATTGGTCACTTCGATCTCTTGGATCGAGCAGCCTTCTTCTTGCAATCGAGTCCACAAACGATTGGCATCACCTGTCACAACTTGAAGGGCATCAGGTTTTACCGTCACTTGACCAATTCCGTCCATCCCTGCCACTAGAGCTTGGTATCGCAAAGGCAGGGTAAAATGTTTTTCTACCTCTTCACTTCTCATAGCTAGTGGCGTCGTATCTCGAAGCAAACGTCCCTGGTGCAAGACCAGGATCCGGTCAGCTGTATGCTCTACTTCCTCAATGTAATGGGAAGAATAGACAATAGTCACACCTTGATCCTTTAAATGCCCGACAATCTCCCAAAAGCGTTGGCGAGTGGACGTATCCATGGCAGCCGTCGGCTCATCCAAAAACAGAAGACTGGGACGACCAATCAAGGTCAGGACAAAGGATAGGAGACGTTTTTGCCCACCAGACAGCTTACTGGCCAACTGTTTCTTTTGTTCTAGACTAAATCGCAATAAATCATCGATTTCATTGACCGTTAAAGGGTTGGGATAAATAGAGCGAAAGAAACTGATCAATTCCTGCACGGTTAACTTTTGCACGATAGCATTCTCTTGAGGGAGATAAGAAACGCTGGTCTTTAACTGAGGATGACCAGGAGCTTTCCCCTCTACTTCAATGATTCCAGAAGTCGCCTTTCTATCTCCTAGGAGGCAATTCATCAAAGTCGTCTTCCCTGCTCCGTTAGGCCCAATCAAAGCCAAACAGTCTCCCCGTTCAACCCTGAAAGAAAGATCTTCTAGAATCACTTTTCCTTTAATACTTTTCTTCAAGTTCTCAACTCTAATGACACTCATGGTGCTCTCCTTTCAACCAGACTTGGCCAGCTGGAATGATGACATAGACGACCAAGGTCACTCCCCAAACCGTTTGGAAAAACCAGCTAGGAAAATAAGCAGAAAACCATCCCGTCATAACCTCTGTTGCCCAAAGGACCAAACACAGAGCAGCTACCAATCCAATTTCAATTTTCTTTTTCATTGCTCCATCTCCTTTTTAACAGCCTTGACCATTTTTAGCCCTTCTTGAACTGCCCAGCTCATGATGCCAATCCCAGCAAATAATTCCCAAGGGAAATGGTAATAGAGGGTATCATCCTTTGAAAAGATCAAATAGACGACCATCCCAATCACTGTTAACGTAAACACTTTATAGAACCATTGTTTCATTTTTCCTTACCTCTTACTTTCTGACTTTATTATAGCGAAAGGATTAACAGGCTACTAGATGATTTTGTCACTGGCTGACATGACAATTGTCATGGAAAATAAAAAAGGCCGGACAAGAGTCCGAACCTATGGTGCTGGCGTTTCTTCTTTGAAACCGTGGAGTTTTAATCCTGTGAAAACAGTCGATGCCTTGATGTCTTTTAGGTCACCGATACCAAGATCTTTAAAGTAAGATAGGTCTTTAACCTTGTCCCAATCAATGGTTTCCATATCAACAGAGACCGTTGAGGCTAATTTTTTCTCTGGAGTGACCTTATATTCGATACTGAAGCCAGCCATGTCTTTCAAAGCCGTGTATTCTGAATCTGACTGCAAGCCTTCATTAATAATTTTTGTCATCTCTTCAGGACTTAGATTAGCTGAGTTAGTAGCAATTTTTTCTGGCAGGGCCGATAAAACATCTAACTTCAACTTTTGAACCTTATCACCTTTTGTCGTGATGGTGTAGCGATGTTGATTACCATTGATTTCAGCAGTGAGAACCTTGGTTTCTTCCTTTGCCTCACTTGTAACAGTTTCACTTTTTTCTATCGAAGTAGTGGTTGAGCTTTTTGATGTTTCTGTGGACTGGGACTTAGTAGCACAACCTGTCATCACAAAAAGCAAAGCTCCTAAAAAGCAGATTACCTTTTTCATGTGCTTTTTCTCCTATTTCTATTTTTCTAAAGTATAACATATCAAACAAAAATTGTCTAAAAACACCTATCTAATCGCTTTCATAAAACTTTTTTTATCAAAAAAAAGAGCCAAAAAATCATTTTTTTGGCTCTTTTTCTTTCTATTTTTGAAATTTTTTGATTATTCGACGCTAAACAAATATGGGTAAACCGGTTGATTTCCTTGATGAATTTCGACTTCGACATCTTCATATTTAGCCATCAAGTTTTGAGCCAACTCATTGGCTAGATCTTCTTGACCATCTTCACCGATATAGATAGTCACAATTTCACTATCTTCGTCCAACATCTTGTCAAAGGTAGCAGTCAAGGTTTCCATCATATCTGGATTGGAAACAACGATTTTGCCATCGACCATTCCAAGATTGTCGTTTTCATGGATTTCAAGACCATCAATCGTGGTATCCCGAACGGCTGTCGTCACACTACCTGATACAACATCTTCCAATGAAGCGCTCATGCGTTCGTAGTTTTCTTCGATAGACTTGCTCTCATCAAATGCTAGAAGGCTGGTCAATCCTTGAGGGATGGTCTTGGTCTCTACAACAGCTGCAGGTTGTTCAATGACTTCTGCTGCAGATTGAGCAGCCATCAAGATGTTTTTATTGTTTGGCAAGATAATGATATTGCGCGCATTCAACTCTTCAACAGCTTTGACAAAGTCTTCTGTTGATGGGTTCATAGTTTGACCACCAGAGATGATGTAGTCCACACCTTGCGCTTTGAAGATATCCGCTAATCCGTCACCCGCAACGACTGCAATAATAGCATATTCTTTTGCTTCAGCTGGTTTCGCTTGACGCTCTTCTTTTTCAACTTGTGCTTCGTGCTGGTTGCGCATGTTGTCGACTTTTACCTTGACCAAGCTACCATATTTCAATCCTTCTTGCATAACAAGACCTGGATCTTCAGTATGGACATGGACTTTGACGATTTCGTCATCATTAACCACTAATAGAGAATCCCCAAGATTGTTCAAATAGTTACGGAATTCGTCGTAGTCAAAGTCTTTGACATAGGTTGGGCCTTGTTTCAAAGCGACCATGATCTCTGTACAGTAACCAAAGGTGATATCTTCGGTTGCCACATGGCCCGCTACGGACTTGTGGTGCTCTGCGTTGATCATTTCTGACATAGTTGCTGGAGTCGCCACAAATTCTTCAGAAGCGATAAATTCTCCTGTCAAAGCTGATAGGAACCCTTCATAAATGAAGACCAAACCTTGACCACCAGAGTCCACTACACCAACTTCCTTCAATACAGGAAGCATATCTGGTGTTTTGGCAAGAGCTGTCTTAGCTCCTTCAAGGGCCGCACGCATGACTTCGACAGCATCATTGGTAGATTCTGCTTTTTTCTTGGCACCGATGGCAGCACCACGAGAAACGGTCAAGATGGTTCCTTCTACAGGCTTCATTACCGCTTTATAGGCTACTTCAACCCCTGCTTGAAAGGCTGCCGCAAGAGCTGCACCATCCAATTCATCCTTGTCTTTGACACTTTGAGAAAATCCGCGGAACAATTGTGACGTAATCACTCCTGAGTTTCCACGCGCTCCCATCAAAAGCCCTTTCGCAAAGATATTTGCTGCTTCTCCAACAGTTGAAGCAGAGCGATCGGCTACTTCTTTTGCACCATTTTCAATGGTCATCCCCATATTGGTTCCAGTATCACCGTCTGGTACAGGAAAAACGTTCAATGAATTGACATACTCGGCTTGTTTATTTAAGCGAGTAGCCCCTGCTTGGACCATTTCTTGAAATAAACTAGTTGTAATTTTAGACACGATTATTCTCCCACAATTTTAATGTTTTGGATATAGACGTTGACTGTATCCGTTGTGATTCCAAGTTGATTTTCTAGACTGAATTTGACACGCTCTTGAATATTTTTTGAGACTTCGCTAATTTTTGTACCATAGCTCAAAACAGTGTAAACATCAACCGCAATACTTCCTGCTTCCGCTGTTTTCACAACGACACCCTTAGAGTAGTTTTCCTTACCTAAGAGAGCTTGGAAATTATCTTTAATCGCGTTTTTGCTAGCCATTCCAACCACTCCAAAAATTTCAGTGGCTGCACCGCCTACAACAGTTGCGATGACATCATCAGTCAATTCAATTTGACCATCTTTTGTATTGATTTTTACTGTCATAATTTCTACCTCAAAAGTATTTTATATTCTATTTTACCATAAAAGAGGGCGCGTGTAAAAGGGATACACCTTTCTCCTATCGGTTGATACAAATGTCCAAAAAGAGAAAAAATGAAGAAAAAAGAAAAGGATCTCCGAGAGATCCTCATTTCTGATTAAACGCGTTCTACTTTACCAGATTTCAATGCACGAGCTGAAGCCCAAACTTTTTTAGGTTTACCATCGATAAGGACAGTTACTTTTTGAAGGTTTGGTTTTACGGCACGTTTGGTTTGGTTCATCGCGTGTGAACGGTTGTTTCCTGATACAGTCTTACGACCAGTAAAATAACATACTTTAGCCATTCTGTTTTGCCTCCTATTAGATCTAATATTACGGATGTGCTAGCACCACATACCGTACTATATTACCAAAAAAACTTTCTCTTGGCAAGACCTTTGAATAAGTTTTTCTTAGATCGGCTTATGAAAAGGAATTCTCACCTACATAGATGATTTCTAGGTTCCCCAGTGAGACCTCTCCGACGATGTAAAAGTCTTTGCTGGTTAAATTGCTAGGATTTTCCTGGTGTTGGATAGCTGACAGAGAACTTTCTACATTGACATGAACCCGCCAGTCGCTTGGAACATAGAGACTCAAACTTCCAAGGGAAACATCCACCGCAAACTGAGCTGACGGCCCTTCGATCCGGCAATTGTCAAAATAGATAGAAGCTTCTCCTAAGCTCACATCCGCACTTCCGCCCGTAAAATTCTGGTCATTCAAATACTTGGTCACTGTAGAGAAGGAGACATCGATGTCATTGCCAGCAGTTTGGCCATGCGATCCTGCTGAATACAAATTCCAAGTCGTTTTTGCTTTTTTAGAGGGCTTAAAGAGAATATTGAGACCAATCACCGCTAAAATAGAAGAAAAGATGACGACCGAATTGGATACCGGAAGAAAATGGTATTGGCCATTAAGGGAGAACAGGGCCAAGATCCCATATAGGAAGCCCCAGCCAAAGTGCCGCTTCAAAAAACTTGAGAGGGAAAGGACTGCTAGCAAAACAACCCAAGCCAGCGTCCAAATACTGATTTCCCATTTTACAAAATAGCCTTGTAAGAGAACTAGAGCCGCTAGGAGGATTAAGAAAATCCCAATTAATTTATTTTTCATCTTGTTACCTCATTTCCTTTAACCGTTCTTTTAAGAGTTGATAATAGTGTCGGGACACGTGTACCTGTTTATGGGTTTGATAAAAATTCACTGTACTGGTTCCCGAAAAAGATTTTTCGATGGAATAAATCTGCTTAGTATTGACAATGGTCGACTTGGAGACACGACAGAAAGCAACCGGCAAGATCTCTTCCAACTCATAGAGTTTTTGACGAACCTCATAGGCCTCTTCTCTGGTATGACCATAGATCTTTTCACCATCTGTCTCAAAGAAGAGAATTTTTGACACATCTACAAAGTATTCGCTGCGATCCTTGTAAAAGGTCAAGGGTGTCATTTTTTGCTCCAAGATCAACTGTTGCAAGCGGGCGACATCCTCCGTCAATCGAGGAGCCCGAATGATCATTTCTGGCTCATCCATCTGCGTATCTAATTCGATGCGAACTTTCATAGGACTCCTTTCTTAACCTTTGTTAGTAACATTATAACAGCTGTTCAAAATCTTACAAGTCCTTTTCAGTAAGTGGTTATTTTCAGCCACTAAGTGGTTATTTCAGACAGCTAAAAAGGACTTGGTCTGAAGAAATCTCTTCATGCCAAGTCCCTAGAGCGAATAAAAGCGGAAGCATTATTTTTCTTTTGGTGCGTCTGGAAAAAGAAAACCTAAACCAAGACAAGCTAAGACCCCCGCAGTAATCACAACCCCATTTGAAATCGGAAGAAGATCATAGATGGCATTGGCAATGATAAAGCCAATCACTGCACAAATCAAACTGGACTTGTAGTCTTTCTTGAGTGCATTTTCAAGAGTAAAGAAAGCAAACAAGACGACTGGAACCAAGGGCCAAAGATTGGCATCTATTTTTGGATAACCAATGATACTAAAGGTGATGACGGCGAGAGCTGCAAGGATAAATCCAAAACCAATTAATTTTTTCATGATACTACCTCTTTTTGTAATGTTATCAGAAGACTAGCTTCTTTTGATAATACTACTATAGCAAACAGAGGCAAGAGTGACAAGGAAATTTAGATAAGTGGTCAAATTATCGGACTATCTGGTCAAATCTCCGTTCATTCCTAGGCGTTAGAAGACAATATTCGAGGATAACGGAAGGTCAATGAATTACCGTAGAGATGGAGAAAAGGTTTTGGATGCTTTGTCATTTTTGGTACAAATAAAACTTTTCGTAAAACCTGGTTTGACACAGTTGGATTTCAGGTACTTTCAGTTTAGCTTTATATCAACCATCATCAAAATCCAACTATTTTCTTATTTTAAAAAATATGAATAAGTTTGATTGAATGAGGGAATTTCTTTAAATTTTTTCTTAGCACCTATAAGTTAATAATACTATTCTTTAAATTATAGTTTATAATTATCTGATGTTTCAATGACCACAAAACAAAGTACAGCGAATCACTTCCTTTAGTCAAACATATAACTGAACAACATTGTTTATCTTCCTGCACTTTCATATTTTTTCAATCCTTTTCTAAAAATTGTACGACTGATAATAATCAAAAAAACTGTAAAAACTATTTGATAGAAAAATAGGTTCAATGTATCTTTCCCTAAAAATATTAATACTGCAGGATTGGCAATTAATAAATTGGGAACAAATAACATAGTGATCAATCTGTTAATACCTGTAAAAATATTATATGGATACTTAGAAATTCCAATATAATTCAAAAATACATCTACTTTTGAAAATTTAGTTGGGAACCAAAATGAACTAATCGTTATTAGAAACCAAATTGAATAATATATAATACAACCACACATTAAAGAAAGGATATAAAATAATATTTTTAATGAATTTAAATGTACATTTAAATTTCCATAACTTATAAAAATGATCGCAAGACCAAAAAAAGTATTCACGAATTGAACTAAATTAAATGATCTAAAAATATAGAACAACTGAGTATCAAACGGCCTCAATAAAATTTGATCCAAGTTACCACTCAAAATATCTGATTCTAAAATTCCCATACTTCTAATTAACAATCCCATCATAACTCCATCTACAATAGTGTAGGAACCTACCAAAAATAAAATTTGATAATAGTCCCAACCATTAAAAGAGTCTATGTTTAAGAAAATCAATCTAAAAAATACAATAGGTAAACCAATCCACAGTATCGACGAAAATAGACCACAAAAGAAGTCAAAATGAAAATTCATATCAGATTTAAAACCAAAATGAAGTAGCCTAAAAATTACTTTTATTCTAAACATTTTATCCTCCCACATTTGAGAAGTGCTCCACTCCTTTTCTCAATATGAATCTTGATATAATATAAAAAATGATGCACCAAATCAATTGAATACAAATAATTCTCAAATAGTCTATTAATTTATATGTATCATTACTAAACATCTGAAGCGGTTCATATACTAAGTATTTAAAAGGTAATACATCTAAAAACAGACGAAAATTATTTGAAAAAAAACTTAAAGGCAATAATATTCCTGATAAAAACTGAATTACTATTTCTTTAACAGTAAGGACAAAAAATATATTTTCTAACCAAAAAGAAAGCATACCTACACAACATGATATTAAAAACCATAGAACCATAGATAGAATAATTGCAATACTTCCTAAAATAAGAATTTCAATGGTTAATAACTCATTCTTGTAATAAACACTGGAGAATAAAATGACAGGAATGATGATAAATAATAAATGAGCAAGCCTATCTCCAAGCATTTTACAAAAATAATACTTATAAAAAGTAACAGGTTTTATTAATATGCTAAAAAAATTTCCTGAATGAACATCGTCATTGATTTCCCAATCAACTGGATAAAAAACAAAATATGAAAAAATTATAGTCCCCAAATAGTATTGAACCATTGAGGTAAAATCATATCCTGCTATATTTATCTGGTTACTCTGATATATATACGTCCATAAAAATACTGATATCATAATTTGTATACTTGCCTGTAACATTAACAATAGTACACTTGATTTATAGTTCAAAATAGATCGAAATGATATCAGAATAATAGACATTTCTTTTTTCAATTGTGCTCCTTTTTTGTAAAATAGTTTTGTAAAATAATTTCTTCTAAAGAAAGATTTGATATTTCAAAATCTTCTATATCTACAAGCTTATTGATTGATTCTAATGTCTCAAAGACAAAATCTCTAGGTATTTTTAGTATACATTCCGATTTTGTTTGAGAAATGACTACTACTCCTTTAACAGAGCATAACTCTGGTACCAAATCTAATGTCATTTTTATCTTTAAATATTTAAAATCAGAAAATTTAGATAAAATAACATCCATTGACTCCTGCAAAATAATTTTTCCTTTGTCAATGACGATTAATTCGTCACAAACAGACGAAATATCATCCATATCATGACTCGTTAAAATAATAGTAGTATGACATTCTTCATTCATTTTCTTTAAAAATGTTCTGATATCTTTTTTAGACTGTATATCTAACCCTATAGTAGGCTCGTCTAAAAATAATATTTCCGGACTTGTTAAAGATGCCGCGATAAACTCCATTTTCATTTTTTGTCCAAGAGAGAGGGTCCGGACCTGCTGGTAAAGCTGATCTTTTACATTCAACAAATTGCTTAATTCCTGAATTCGTTCTTGTAAAATCGCCGGTTCTACCTCATATAAAGTACCAATCAATTGAAAATAATCCATAGCCGAAACATCTTGAAATAACTGTAATTTATTTCCTACTACTATTGAAATTTTTTTTCTAAAATTTATACTTCTTTTAAATGGAATTTCTCCATTCACTTCTAATTTTCCGGAACTAGGATAAAGAGTCCCAGTCAACATTTTAATCGTTGTGGATTTACCAGCTCCATTACTCCCAATAAAGCCAACTATACTCCCTCTCTTAATCGTAAAACTAATATCTTGAACAGCTCGAATCGTTATTTGATTACGTTTCAAAAATCTCTTGATAAATGGGAGTCTTGAATCAAAATTATAAAAATTTTTAGATAAATTCTGAGCATTAATAACTATTTCACTCATATATCTCTCCTTTCGATAAAATATATTTACTTGTACTTTTTCCATACTTTACCAAAATGCTAAAGATTGAGCTAAAATCTTCGGGATGGGTAAAATAATATTTGTCTTTAAAAAGTTTCTCAAAACCTTCAAGGCGATTATTGAAATCATTAAATTTTGTATTGTCTAGCTGGTTGAATGTCTCTTTAATATCCATAAACTTTCTCCGTGATTCTTTATTTCACTTTATAAATAGAAGAGTGTCTATATATTTATAGATCCTCAAGAACTTGCATTTTATCAAGTATAAGTAGAATAGTATGTAAGGGTTTACATATTCATATTATATGATTATGTAAGGAATCCGTCAATTTTCCACATTATTATATGACAAAATGTATTTTTTAAAAATGCAAAAATCTATGAGCAAGATGTTTGACTTCCTTTTTTAAAGTATATATACTTATATTAACCTTAGAAAAGAAAAAATGTTTGAACAGATACTCAATAATAATTACTTTTTTAAAATTAAAATTCGAACTTTAAATTTTTATCTTTTTTATATTATTGAGTAACCTAAATTGCCCAATTTGTAAAATTTAGCTAGACAAAAAAAGACATCCAAGAGAAATTTCTTAAATGTCTGTAAACGTTGATATAAGCGTGTTGATTAACGTTTTGATAATTGTGATGCTTTACGAGCTTTCTTAAGACCTGGTTTGGAAAGTATGGGTTTCAGTTGGACTAAAAACAGCGTATTATCAAGGCTTTTCAGAACGATATCTACTGATTAATTTCATAAAATCTGAATCAATATTTTTAAAATAGGGGAATAGTTTAGGTCTCTAAGCATTAAAATAATACACCTAACTTTGGTCACCGTTTTTTAGTTATTCACTCTTTTTTCGGATAGTGTTTTTAAAGTTATGATGTAAAATGCCGCAATTAAAACACTATACATCATAATCGGAGGATAGAGAATTAAGGATAGAATCAATCCCACTCCTTTAATTATTAGGTCAGGTATCAATAACTTCCTATATTGTGCGGTAGCTTCAAGTAATTCTTTCTGATCTATATTGGGTTTATCAATTACTTTATGTAAAAACCAGTTTGCTACCGTTGAAACAATAACAATCAGTCCATAAAAGAGCTGTGCCGTATGATTCATGAAATGACTACTAACTATTCCAGTAGCATAGGGCATAAATGAAACAAAAAATAAAAGATACAAATTCTTTCAAATTTCTCCCTTTTCAACTTGGCTAACTTGACCTGCATTACCTAGGTCGCTTTGCTTTAAATTATACTTTTTTCTTAAACATTTGATACGAGTAGGTATTTCTTGTGAGTAATTTTCATCAAAAAATTTCATATATAATCTCCCTATAATCATGGAAAAGTAGTAAAAATAGTTGTTATCCTAGTTGATTAAAAAAATCTCTGATTTCCTCATCTTTTATAAAATAATATATAATTTTCCCCTCTCTTCTAGTGCCCAAGATGTTTTGATTGGCTAGTTTACGAAGATGGTGGGAGGCAGATGCCATACTGAGATTTAATAAACAGGCTATATCGCAGACACAGAGTTCTTCGACGGCAAGGAGATAAAAGATGATATTTATCTGTTTATTATCGGTAAATTTTGATAAAATGCGAAGTGATTTTTGGACTTTTTCCTTTTCAAGGTAGTTCGTTGCGGTTGTAACATTTTGTTGATTTATAACATCCACTTGACAGATACTATCTTTTTTCATAATTTTTTCTCCTAGCCTAACACAGCCCATAGCATGTCAAAGCTGTTGTTTTCAATCAGGATATACATCCCCAATCCTAAATAGACAACGGCAATAAACCATCTGCTATATTTTTCCAAAGTTTCCCCAACAGAAGGGACTTGTGCTAATTTTTGGGCAGAAAAAACCAAGAGATAAATCATGACTAGAAAAGTAAGTAAAGTCACTATCAAATTCGCTAAATTTAAGGTGGTAAAATATGGGACAAAGACACCAATATTGTCAGCGCCACAACTTGCAAAAGTAATCATAGCGACTAGAAAAATCAGGTTTTTATTGTCTTTTCGCAAACCATCTTTTGCAATAGCTTCTCCATCAGAATCTCCTAAAAGCAAAACTTTGAGGCCTAGGAAAATTGGAATCAAACCGAGTAAACCTAAAATCTCTTTACTAGGAATATAATTTAAGACAAATGCAAAAAGCAAACTTAGGAATATTAGACTAACAGAGCCTAGAAATTGTCCTAAATAGATGTTAATGATGTCCTTTCTGCTTTTTCTTTTGGCAAAAAATAACATTAGGATAATAAGTAAGTCTACGGCTGTCCCAGAATACAGGATTATTGAAGTAACAATATTTTGAATCATAAAACACCTCATTCAAATATATTTTTGAATGTATTCTAACATTAAACTTTGTAGATGTCAACTTAAAATCCACCAATTAATAATTGCATGTCAATATTTGTATTGTGAAACTAGTTTCAGAAATATATAGTCTTAAAGTATGTCCACTGCCAAAGGTTTTTTCAATATTTAAGAGGAGATTTATAATGGTTCATTTCTATAAATTTATAAACGAGTTATATATTTTGTTTAACCAATTATTAACTATTTTTATCAATAATCACTTCATTAATTTGTACTTTTTAATTTTGATTTATTTTTCGTGCATATTTTATATGAATTTAATTCTAATACATTTTAAATAAAAAATACGCAATTTTAATTGGCACTGACCCCCGTAAATGAGAATTAAATAAAAACACCTCCAAGTTGGAGACGGTGGTATTATTGTCAAGAAAATAGAATAACAAGCTATAAAACTGTCGAAATAGGTGGCTTTTAGGATTTTAAAAGAAATCAGTTCTATAATAAATTAAAAATCGTGTTGGTAGAAAAATCGTCTACTTCTACCAACACGATTTTACAAAGAGCCAGTACTTACATCTCTTTTTCTCCTGTAAAACTATTGTATCTTGATACTTTAAGGAGTTTCAATCATTCAATCTGTTAACCGTTATTTTTTGGATCTAAACTTAACAACATCGCATTAATGGCGACGATGACTGTTGACACAGACATTAGGATTGCTCCTAATGCAGGGCTTAATGTGATACCAATAGGAGCCAAAATTCCTGCAGCTAGAGGGATAGCTATAAAGTTATAACCAGCTCCCCAAAATAGGTTTTGTTTCATTTTACGAGTTGTTTTGTGTGCTAATTCAATGAATGATTCAATATCTCCTGGATCGGATTGAGTCAATATGACATCAGCTGAATCCAATGCAACTTGAGTTCCAGCACCTATAGCTATACCAACATCTGCTAAGGCAAGAGAAGGAGCATCATTTACACCATCACCTACCATGATAACTTTCTTTCCTTCATCTTTAAGTGTTTTAACTAACTCATATTTGTCTTGTGGAGATTGATTTGATCTATATTCAATCCCTAAATCTACTGCCGCGCCTTGAGCCGCTTTTTCATTATCACCTGTTGCCATAATTGGTTGAATATTGTTCTTTTTAAGAGCTTTAATTAACTCTTTACTCGTTGGTTTTAATTCGTCCCCTAAAGCTACAGCACCAATGGCATCATCGTTTTCTACTAAGATACTAAGAGTTGCTCCTTTTGGAATAGCCATATCAAGATTACGTCCATAGGCTTTTTGACTAATTAATTGGTAACGGTGCCCACCTGCTTTACCCTCTACTCCAGAACCGGAAATCACATCAATCGAATCAAAAGATGCTGGACGTATATTTTGCTGCTCGGCGAAACTTACAATTGATTGAGCAATTGGGTGGCTAGATCCTCCTTCAATACCTGCCAATAAGGCAATGATTTCCTCTTTTGTATATTTGTCATTAAGAAGTTTTACATCTAATACTTTAAATTCACCAGTTGTTAAAGTACCCGTTTTATCTAAAATCATCACATCTGCATCTTGAGCTATTTCTAAGGCTTGGCGGTCTTTTACTAGTAAGCCACGGCTAGCTCCTAAGCTTGTGCTACGGGCGGTTACCAATGGAATAGCCAGACCCAATGCGTGCGGACAAGCAATAACTAATGTAGTAATAGTAAATATAACTGCCGTTGGGATATCTCCAATAATCATCCACACTACAAAAGCAATTAGCGAGACAATAACAGCAATATAGAAGAGCCACCCTGCAACCTTTTGAGCAATATTTTCTGCTCTGGAAGGCTGACTTTGAGCTTGGCTAATTAAATTCTGAACTTGAGAGATGAAGGATTGATCACCTGTCTCATTCACTTTAATATAAAGAACCCCTTCTCCATTTGTTGAGCCCCCGATTACTTCATCGCCAGGGCCTTTTTTAACTGCTTTTGATTCTCCAGTCAAAAGAGCTTCATTTAAACGTGATTCGCCACGCTCGATAATCCCGTCTGCTGGCACATTTTCTCCGGCTTGAACACGAATTAAATCACCTACCTTTAAGTCAGCAACTGGACGTGTTTCAATTGAATCGTCTTCTAATACAACGTGAGCATCTTTCGGCACTAACTTAGCCAATTCTGCTTGTGCGTCTCCTGCTTCTCCAATAGCTTTCATCTCAATCCAGTGACCTAATAGCATGATTAATAGTAATGAAGCAAATTCAAAGAAAAAGTCCATCACGTGTTCACCCGTTACGTAGGTAATGATCACAGCATAAATACTGTATAAATATGAAACACTTAAACCTAAAGAAACGAGTGACATCATTCCAGGTTCTTTTTGTTTAAATTCGTCAACTGCACCTTGATAGAATGGACGTCCACCATAAATAATTAATATAGTAGATAAAATAGCTACTACAATATCAGAATATGGAAAAGTAAACTGGAATGGTAGTTCAAATCCATGCAAAGGGACTAAGAGCATAATAATGATTCCTAGTGGCAATGACTTTAAGAAAAGTTCCTTAAAGCTTCCGTGATGATGGTGGGCATGCCCACTGTGTCCGCTGTGATCATGTCCACTGTGCCCGCTGTGATTATGTCCACTGTGCCCGCTGTGATTATGTCCACTGTGCCCGCTGTGATTATGTCCACTGTGCCCGCTGTGGTCATTCCCACTGTGCCCGCAGTGATCATGCCCAGCATGATGTACTTGATGTTGATCCTTATGGTATCCATGTTCATCTGTGATTCCATGCTCGTGTTTTAACTTATCCATGTTGTCATTATTCATTTTAAATTCCTCCTTATGCTTAATGATGATGTAAATGACATTCGCATTGTCCTTCTGGACAATTGCAATCCACTTCTTCTACTGCGAAAGATTTTTTCATCTCTAATATTTTTTCTAGTCGATCTATATCATCGAAGCTTAAAACATGATCTTCAATGATGCTTCCTATTACATTTCCGACTTTCTTATTGCAAATACGGTTAAAAATATCTTCTGCATAATCCCTTACGGCTTCTGTCTCTTCAATATTGGCAGTGTAAATAAACTTTCTACCTTCATGCTCTGTATTTAGTACGCCTTTTCCAACTAATCGACCTAAGATCGTTTTGATAGTGGATTGTGTCCAGTCCATTTTTTCTTGCAATACGGAAATGACTTTTTTACTAGTTACTCGATCATTTGCCCAAACTACACGCATGACTTCCCATTCTGCATCTGTGATATAAGTATTAAATTCTATTGTGCTCATTCTCCTTCCTCCCTAGTCGTCTACAGATGTAAACGAATATGTTTAAAATAAGTTTACCATTGTAAACGAATTATGTCAAGTCTTTTTATTAAATTCTCACTTTTTGGGGTCAGTCCCTTAAAACATGCTATTTTTATAATTGATAAATATTAATAACTAACTTTCCGAAAAATAAGTATTTTCTGGAAAGATAGTTTTGAGCATTTCTAAAATAGCTCTAGAATATTGATAAAGTCATTCCCATATTAGCTAAGACTCGATTATACATTACAAGAGAATATTAACGATGAGTTTGAAAACATCCGAAAACTTTTATAATAATTTGGTACAAATTTTGGTACAAAAAGTGATTCAACATCAAAAAAAGCCTATCACAATAGGCTTTTTCTTGTATCATTTGATGCCGATTGCAGGGATCGAACCTGTGACCTACGCGTTACGAGTGCGTTGCTCTACCAACTGAGCTAAATCGGCGATTACCCTTATAGTATAGCACTATAAGGAAGGATGTCAAGGGATTCTTAATTCATCTTTTTAATCAAAATCTGACAAGGATTTTGAGGCCCCCACAGTTGCGGAAAAATCTCTAGTTTTTTAAAGCCAAGACTGCGATAAAAGACATTGGTTCGGTCATAATCTTTATTAGAGCCTTCTGCCACTGTTTTCACCTGCAAAAAATCAACATTTTTGCCAGCTTCACTCTCTAAAGTAGCAAGCAATTGACTCCCAATTCCTCTACCTTGATGAGCTTTTTTTACACCGAGACAATCAATTTCTGCACAATCTTCACTAGAATAGGACAAGCTTACAAAGCCAAGCAAATTACTCTCCTAAAAGGCGGTCCACACCTTCAAGTCCTTGGCTCCTTCGATGTAGGCTTGCGTGCTTTCTGGTATTCCAAACCATTCTGGCAAATCCTTTAAAACCTCAGCGACAACTGCCATTTTTTGCTCTTCATCCTTAACTTCTTTAATAACAAGCATCATAAGTTCCTTTTCTTGATTTTAGTCTTACTTTAGCTCTTACGAACCTGCACTTTCGTAGGCATCTAACCCCCTGTCCCAAAGTTTCAGAGAGATGCAAAAAAAGATAAGAGAAATCAGAATCAAACCACCAATATTAAAGAAGACATCCTTGTCCTGCAAGAAATAGCTGGCAGGATAGTAGGCCGTAAAGGCGAAAGGCACAATAAAGCTAATTAACCAACGAAGGAGCGAATTGTAAATGGAAATCGGGTACTTGGCAAAATCATTAAACATATAAAAAATGTAAATCATGGCACCTGACTGCTTGGTCCAAAAAGCGATGCTGGCTGTTGCAATTTTCAAGGAAGTATAAATCAAGGTCGCAAAAGGAATACAAACTAGAAAAATCAGGAATTTGGGAAGAGTCCAAGCAATGCTAGTCGCCGTTGTCGTTAGTAAGATTCCACCGACCAAAAGTTCACCCAAGGCATCAATCTGAAAGGTCTCTACCAAAATATGAAAGAGGGGATTGATAGGACGAGTCAGATACTTGTCAAACTCCCCTTTTCGAACTAGTCGTTGACCTAAAGCCCAGAGATTGTCAAAAAAGAGGTGATCTAATCCCTTTGGAATTAAGGAAAATCCATAGATAAAGGCAATCTCTTGAAAGGTCCAACCTTCTAGCGAGGGGATGTGTTGAAAGAGTACATTGAGAAACAAGAGGTTTAGGCCTTGAGTCAGAAAGACTCCCAACACACCAACCACAAAATCAACTTTGTATTCCATGATTTGCTTGATGTATTGTCTAATAAAAATCAGATGCATGCGTTGATATTTTTTCATCCTAACCTCCCTGAATGGTGATAAATGACTGGACTCGTTTCCAAATCAACTGAGACAAGCCCACCATCACTATAAGCCAGAAAAGCTGAAGCAAAAGTGCTTGAAGAATCTGACTGGCATCGTATTTCCCAACAATGATCATAACCGGAGTGTAAATCAAGGATGAAAATGGCAATAAGGAGAGAATATCTGAAACCACCTTTGGAAAAAACGTCAAGGGAATCAAACTGCCAGACATAAAGGCCACTATTGAAGTCTTGAGTAGATTGGAACCCCATAAATTTTTAAACACAAAGGCTGAAAAACCAAAACAGATATTAAAGAAAAAGTTAATCAGATAAGCCAGAGTCAAGCTAAAGAGATAAAGGACAGTTAATCCCAGCACTTCTACAATCCCTTGACCAGATAAGATTTTCATCAAAACAATGACACTTAAAAATGGCAGTCCAACAGAGATAAAAATCAACCACTTGGAACCAAGCTCGGTGAAAAGATAAGAGGTCGAAAAATGGACTGGTCTCAGCAAGCGCATGATAATAGAGCCATCTTTTACCTCATCACCAATCGTAAAGGAGCTATCAGACCTGGTCAAAAGATTGGTCACAAAACTCATGATGATGTAGAGGGTGATATCCGCCATACTGAAGCCCTGAATCAAAGGCTCCTGGGAGGAGTCAAAGACAGCCTTCCAGAGATAGAAAGCGACAAAAGCCCCCATGACATCACCAATCCGATAGAGAATAAAGTTGACTCGATAGCTAATCAACTCCTGAATCCCTGCATTGATAAAGGGTTTATAACGTCTCCACAATTTGACCATCTTAGAGCTCCTTTCGATAGAAGCGACGGATAATATCTTCAATATCCGTATCTACCATCTTCAAATCACGGACTTCAAAATCAGACAGGGTTTGCTTGATAATATCGGCTGACTGGTAGCGGGAACTATCGAATTCAATATTGAGAGTATTTCCTTGTCTATCAATGGACATATCAGGTAAGCCTTCATAGTGAGAAAGGAGGTGACTTTGACCTGGCGTCAGTTCAAAGGAAAGAGTCTTCATCTTGCCAAAGGTCTCCTTGAGCTGGCTAACCGTTCCATCAAAAATCTCTTGTCCCTTGTCAATCATAAAAATCCGATCACAGAGTTGCTCAATATCACTCAAATCATGAGTAGTCAAGAGAATAGTTGTCTCTTCCTCCTGATTGATCTGGGTGATAGCACGTCGAATGTTATCCTTGACCGACACATCCAAACCAATAGTCGGCTCATCTAAAAAGAGAACTTTGGGATTGTGAAGCAAGGAAGCCGCAATATCCGCCCGCATCCGTTGACCTAGTGAAAGAGTCCGCACAGGATCCTTGATAAATTCCTTCAAATCCAAAACTTCATTCAAAAAGTCCATGCGCTTATGAAAAAGCGAGTCCGGTACATCATAGATCTCTTTCAAAACTGTGTAGGTCTCTTGCAGTGCCAAATCCCACCATAGCTGGGTGCGTTGTCCGAAAACGACTCCAATATCCTTGACATAATCTTGGCGATTGTCCTGTGGAATCTTGCCGTTAATCCGACAAAAACCAGATGTCGGTTTCAAAATCCCTGTCAGCATTTTGATGGTTGTCGACTTTCCAGCACCATTTGCCCCGATAAATCCTAAAATCTGCCCTTTTGGAACTTCAAAAGTTAAATCCTTGACCGCTTCAAAAGTCTGCTTTTCAGGATGAACAAAGGAGCGCAAGGCTCCCTTTAACCCCGGCTCCTTAACTGTCTTCACAAAATTTTTCTGAAGATGTTGCACTTCTATCATTGCCATATCTATCTCCCTATCGTAAGAAGCAACATTGTATTTTTGACTACAAATATTCTAAATCCTTACTTTCTACACTTTTTCAATATTATTACAGAGGGCTTTATACCAACCTATTATAATCTAATAAAAAAAGGAATGCAAGCGTTTGCTTATTGATTATGAAATTAGAGATTTCTCTCTTAAAATGAAACTTTTAATCAAAAATTCTGTTAAATAGTTTCCTTAAGACACCAAAAAAGACCTACCCTTACGGATAAGCCTTCTTACATGTTTATTTCTTTATTCAATTACTTGGCTTTCTGCTACTTTCTTGTACCAATGAGCCGATTTCTTCGGATAGCGCTCTTGGGTTTCAAAGTCCACATAAAAGAGACCATAACGTTTTTCGTAACCATTTGACCATGAGAAAACGTCCATTAATGACCAGATGAAGTATCCTTTCACAACTGCACCATCTGCAATCGCATCTGAAATAACTTCCAAATGTTGCTTCACGTAATCAATACGACCATCATCGTAAACAGTGTTATCCACAAACTCGTCTTTATATCCAAGACCGTTTTCTGTGATATAGATTTTCTTATAGTTTGGATAATCTTTCTTCACACGCATGATTTGGTCATACAATCCTTGAGGATAGATAATCCAGTCCCAGTCAGTGCGAGGTACATAGTCAGGAGCTACACGACGACCAACACCTTTAATTTGGTACTTAGAGCTTCCTTTTTCCCCTTTACCGTTGTGGATGATTTCAGTTTCACCATCAAATGCTTCCATCCAATCACTCATGTAGTAGTTAATTCCAAGGAAGTCATTCAGGTCTTTAGCTGCTTCAAGTGCCACAAAGTCTTCGTCTCGAAGATCCAACTCACCACCATTGACGGATAAGATGTGGTTTACACCTTCCATGGTTGCATCTGAGTAGTGTCCAAGGTAAGTAGCATCTAGAATAAACTTGTTATGGATGATATCTTCCAATTCAGCCGCCCGAACGTCTGCAGGATTTTTAGGATCCAATGGATACTTAGTTGGAAGGGCGTGAACAACCCCGATTTCACCTGTATATCCTTTGTCTTTGTACAATTTCACAGCACGCGCATGAGAAACCATCATATTGTGGTGTGATTGGAACACTTTGGCAAGATCATACTGAATGCCTGGTGGGAATTTACCGACTAAGTATTGACCATCACCGATTGGGCCAATTTCATTGAAGGTTGTCCAGTAGTTGACTTCTGGAAATTCTTCGAAACAGAATGCAGCATAATCTACGAAGTGTTCGATATTTTCACGATTCAAGAAGTCTCCGTTTGAGTGAAGAGCTTCCGGAGTATCAAAGTGGTGAAGAGTTACGAATGGTTCTACATGACGTTTATGACATTCTGCAAATAACTTATGATAGAATTCTACCCCTTTTGGATTGACTTCACCATAACCAGTTGGGAAAATACGTGACCAAGCAATAGAAATACGAATTCCGTTTACGCCATATTCTTCCGCCAACTGTAAGTCTACTGGATATTTATGGTAAAAATCACTAGCTGGTTCTGCTGTATACCAATAGTTATCAGCTAAGTATTTGTCCCAGGCAACAGGACCTTTACCATCTGTATGCGTAGCTCCTTCTGCTTGATAGGCAGCCGTTGCCCCACCAAAAATAAAATCTTTAGGAAGTGTTTTTGTCATTTTTTCACCTATTTCTTGATTGGATAAAATGAAAAGTGAGGGGAGAGGAGTTAGTGAGCCATCCATCTCCATCTCACTTCTTGTTCCAAGCCACCGAATTGTGACATGAGGAGGTAAAAACGATATATTTTTACCGACGAATTAACAAGGCGATTAGGAAAATCGCCATAGCGATTTCCGTTACGATAGGAGACTGTTTCACAGTCCCTATCGTTAATCGAATTGCGCCTGAACAAAGGCAAGAGCGCCTTTACCATCACGAGTCAACTTAATGTATTGAGCACCTTCTATCTTCGCCAATTTGATGCCTAGTTTATCTGTTTCAGCCTTCATATCTTCGAAGTTGGAAGCAACCTGAGGCGCCAAGATAACAAGGTCAAATTCTGGCAACATTTCACGGTGGGCTCCATAGCCACCTGCTGCAGCTTTAACTGGAACTTTATACTCTTCTGCGGCTTTATTCAAAGCATTGGCAAGAAGACCACTTGTTCCACCACCCGCACAAAGAACGAGGACGTTTGTTTCTTCAGTAATTGTATTTTGTGCTTGTTCTACTCCAGCTTTTGCAAGAATAGCATCTGCTTTTGCAGTGTTAAAGTTTGCAGCTACTTTTTCTTTTAATTCATCATTAGCTTTACCTGAACGTTCTTCTTCAAGAATTTGTTCATCATAAACCTTGAGGAATGGATAGTAGATAGCAGTATCTACTACAATTAACAATGCTGCAAGAGCGAATGATAAGAACTGGAAGTTTGTACCAAGAACAATACCAAGAGGTCCTGGTGTAGTCCATGGAAGGTTGGCAGTAAATGAGTTCATGCCAAGTGTTTCAATAAAGAACTTAAAGATCCATACGTTTGCAATTGGTGCAAAGATGAATGGGATAAAGAAGATTGGGTTCAAAACAAGCGGTGCACCAAACAAGATTGGTTCGTTTACACCGAAGAATGTAGGAACTACTGAAGCACGTCCAATAGCACGATTTCGTTTTGATTTACATAACCACATAAACATGAACGGAACAACAAGAGTTGCACCAGTACCACCCATAGTGACGATAAACATTTGTGTACCAGATGTAAGGATCTTATCAGCGTGCATACCTTGTTGAAGAAGGTTTAAGTTGACTTCGGCATTTGCATAAGTAATCGCTGCAATCGCAGGCTCAACGATAGATGGGCCGTGAATACCAATAAACCAGAAGAATGCAAAGGCACCGAAAATAATCGTAATACCAACATAACCGTCTGCTGCTGAGAATAGAGGCGCAAGAAGAGTACCAATAGATTCAGCTACTGTTACACCAAGACTACCCTTCACAATCAGTTCAAGTCCATAAAGGAGAACGACAGATACAGTGAATGGGATCAAGTCTTTAAATACTTGAGAGATATTTGGTGGAACTTCGTCTGGCATGCGAATAGTAACATTATTTTTCACACAGACTTTGTAAACATTAACGGTAACGAAGGCTGCAATAAAGGCTGTCAAAAGACCTTTTGTTCCCATGAAGGCAGTCAGAAAACCTCCTTCTTTCGCTGGTTCAGCTGCCATTAAAAGGAATCCAACCATAGATGCCAACATGGTTGACAAGAAGTTGATCTGGTTTGTTGCAGGTAAATCACGATTGACAGAATCTGTCAAAGCTTTGGCTGTGGTTCCACCTACGAAGAAAGCCAGAATTCCCATCGAATAGCTATAAGGTGTCATTAAGAAGTTTTCAATTTCTTTTGACCAATGGAAGCCCCATGCATTTGGGACGTAAGCAATCAATATAAAGATAGACGAGAATAAGATCACAGGCATCCCCGCGATAAATCCATCACGAATCGCACGCAAATATTTATTACGAGAAATCTTCTCGAAGAAAGGTTTTCCTTTCTCAATTAATTCAATTAATTTATGCATTATTTAGCTCCTCTTTTGTATAGTTCAATGAGATGATGAATCACATCTTTTAATAGGATCGTTGTCATTAAGTGGTCCTGTCCATGCATCATGGTAATGCTGTAGGGGAGGTCTTCTCCTGCTGCTTCTTGCGCTAGCATAGTTGTTTGAGACTTGTGAGCCTCTGCGATACAGCTTCCTGCTTCTTCTACCAAGCTTTCCGCTTGAGCGAAGTCACCCTTCTCAGCCACCTTGAGGGCCTCCAAGAGTTTAGAACGAGCATCCCCTGCATACGCAACGATCTCAAAACCTAATAGTGTCATTTCTTCTTTGGTCATGACTAATTCCTCCAATTTGAATTTCTTAATTTTTAAAAGTTGTTACAATAATCGTTGAATGTGCAAGACCAGATAGACCCGTTCACTCTTGTATAAGTCAACCCCGGTCTCCCTAGAAATCACATCATAAATCTTGGAACCAATCTCAAAGGCTTTGGGATAGGAGCTTTTGATATGTTCCTCCATATCTAGAAGCGATTGATTGTCATCCCGATTGCGATCCAGGTAATCCAAGAAGTAGTTAAGATGAATCATGAAACGATCATAAAAGTTGTTGTTGGTCTCGGTTCGTTTGATTGAATAACTATCCAAAACCTCTTCCACACCTTTTAAGATTTCTTTGCGCTGGTCCATGGAATCCACGACCTCCGCTCCATTTTCACCTTCTGCATTGATGAAATGATAGGCGATGCGAGTGACCTCATCTTCAGGGAAGCTAGTTGTGAGCTTCTCCCGATAGATGTCTACTGCCTCTTTGGCAATCTTAAAAGCCACTGGATAGTTCTCTGAGATATCCAAAAGATTACTTTCCTTATACCTGCCTTGAGTCACTGCCTGGTAAGAGCAAAACATGTGGTCTGTCAAGGTCACATAGATATATTCTTGAACGGGGTAGTGATACTTTTTGCTCAAGTAATCAATCATCTCGTAGGTCACTGTGATGAAGTCTAATGGAACATTTTTTAGCAGGGTCATAAAGTTCTCTCGGGATTCCTCTGTTTTCATCCGAAAGAGCTTTTCTACCTTTTCTTTAGGGACTAGGTCGCCCTTCTTTTTGCCAAAAACGATTCCTTTTCCAATGACAATCAGTTCTTCCCCTTTGTCATTCCTCACCAGAGCAACATTGTGATTGAGTGGATTTAAAATCCGATACATGGTACTCTCCTTGCTAGTTTATTTAAGGTTAAGGGTATAAAAAATGACCACAAATGAGATCAGAGAGGTCTCTCCCCGATTCATCTGTGATCATGCGTAATCTAACTTACTAACACTCACCTTGTATTCACTTATGGATTAAGTATAGCACACGCTTTTGTTTTTGTAAACCCTTTCTTAACAACTTTTTAACTTTTTTGTTTTTTTCTAACAAATAGCTGTTTATAGCTGTCTTCTCTGGGCTCTTCAAGGAAATTCGAACGCCCATTGTTAAAGGAGTGGTCTACACTTTTAAATGCGCTCTTTCCAAGAAGTTGCGACTTGGTCCAAGACTTGATTGAGCTCTTCAATATTGCGACGACCTTCGGTACGCAACCATTCACGAGCTGCCTCTTCGCCATTCTTGATGTAGGCTTCAACTGATCCAGCCCAAGTAGCACGGCCACAAAGGACCCCGTTGAAGTTTGCGCCTGCTTCATGCGCAAAGACTAAGGTTTCTTGGAAGAGTTTTGCAGAAACACCGGCACTCAAGTAGATGTATGGAAGCTTGGTTGCTGCTTCTTGTTCTTTAAAGAAGGCTGCAGCCTCTTCACGGCTATGAACGATTTCCCCATCGCCAAAGCCTTCAACGTATTTAACATTGACTGGAACTTCTACCTTCAAGACATCGATGTTGAAGCGTGGGTCTGAGAAGACTTTCATCGCTTCGATGACTTTGCGAGGTTTCACTTTAGCGTATTCTACAGAACCTGCATCAGCGATTGTTTCATCGTAAGCCAAGATTTCAAGGAAGAATGGAATTTCTTCTGCCGCACATTCTGAACCGATGCGTTCGATGTAGGCTTGTTTTTCTTGGTTGAGTTCTTCTGCACTATCCACATCATAGTAGAGCAAGAATTTCACTGCATCTGCACCTTGTTCTTTGATGCGTTTAGCTGACCAAAGGTTGAGGCAGTCTGGTAGACGCTTGGTGCTTGAAGTGTCGTAGCCTGTTTTTTCATAAGCCAACAAGAGCCCTGCTTCCGCATCCAAGACCTTAGTTGCTGGAAGTCCATACTCAGGGTCCAAGAGCATAGAAGATGCGAATGGTGTCAATTCTTCAGCCACTAGGACCTTCAATTCTTCCATTTGAGCCACTGTTGGTTCTGTGTCTTGATACTGAGCCATGAGGCGTTTCAAAGCGCCACGTTGGTCAAAGGCCAAGGCTGAGATTACCCCCTCTTTGGTGCTCAATTTTTCTAAATAGTTGCGTTTTTGTTCTGTTAATACCATCTTATACCTCTTTTACATTTATCTGTTGATACAAATCATCATAGCGATGAATATTGATATGGCCTGTCGTTGCTTCTTGAGCATTCAACATGCCAAGGACATTGGCTTTGGTTAAAAGTGCTTGGTCGTCTTCCTGATGATAGAGAGCTGAGGCAATCCCAGCAACTGTCGAATCACCAGATCCCACTGGATTAACCACTTCAATTTTTGGAATATCCACTTTATAGAAGACATCACCATGTTTAGCAAAGGCACCGTCAGCCCCTAGGGAGACGATGACCCAGTCAATCCCTTTAAACAAGTCAGATTGAAGGACCTCTTTTAATTGATCTAAATCCGTAGTCACTTCGTAGCCTAACAGTTGAGACAACTCTTCATTATTGGGTTTAATCACTGTTGGTTGAACGGGAGCTACTAGTGCTTTTTCTAGGGAAGCGCCTGAGCAGTCCAGAACGACTGGTTTTCCTGCCTTCTTAGCGCGCTCGACCAATTGAGAATAATAATCAAGTGGCAAGCCAGCTGGTAAACTACCTGAGATAGCAACGACTGCTACATCTGGAAGCAAGGCTTCATAGTGATCAAGAAAGGCTTGTCCTTCTTCTTCAGAAACAGACGGACCTTTTTCCAGGATTTCAGTTTGTTGTCCTTCGTGGAGGATCGCAATACAATTCCGGGTCTCCCCTTGAATTTTAAAGAATTCTTTGCCGATTTCCTGATCTAGATGGTCCAAGATAAATTGGCCTGTTGAACCACCAATCAGACCAGTTGCCGAGACAGGATCTCCAATCTCTGCAAGGACCCGTGTGACATTGAGACCCTTCCCTCCTGCGGTTTTGCTTACCTTGTCAACTCGATTGACCGTATCCAAGTGTAAGGATTCTAATGGATAGGAAATGTCGATTGAAGGGTTCATGGTTACCGTTAAAATCATAGACTCACCTCTTAGTCGTGGTATTCCCCACGATCCCATTTTTCAAGGAATTCTGTGAAGAAATCCTCATCTTCTTGATGGTCGTTGTGGGTTTCCAAATGTTGAATCTTGGCAATCAATTTCTTGTTTTCTTCACTTGGTTTGTATTCCGCATGGATGAAGGCTTCCAAAATGTCACACATCAGAAGTTCTCCTGTGATCTTCCCACCAAAACCAATCACGTTGGCATTGAGTTCTTCTTTCGCATAAAGAGCAGAGGTCATATCGCGGACCAAGGCTGAACGGATTCCAGGAACCTTGTTAACCGCGTTGTTAATTCCAACGCCAGTTCCACAGATACATACGCCAAGGTCTGCTTGACCACTCACTACTGCTTCCCCAACCTTCTTCCCAAAAATTGGATAGTGGGTCCGCGCATGGTCATAGGTTCCGAAGTCAAGGACTTCATAGCCTTTTGATTTCAAAAACTCAGAAACAGCCATTTTTTCATTTGTGACAATATGGTCACATCCAATTGCAATTTTCATTCGTTTACTCCTCCCTTTAGCACATCTTGTTGAGCATATCGACACGGATTTGGTGACGACCACCATCGTACTTACCGTTTACAAAACCTTTAGCGATATTTTTTGCCAATTGGTCACCCACGATTTGAGCACCCATGGTGATCATGCGAGAATTGTTGTGGCCACGAGTCATGTAAGCGGAACGCTCATCTGAAACTTCTGCGGCAACCATTCCTTTAATTTTAGTTGCGACCATAAATGGACCAGCTCCGTAAGCGTCAATAACAATACCCAGATTATCTTCTGCCTGTTTGACTTCTTTGGCAACAGCTAAAGTCACATCAACAAAGTCTTGCCCTTCTTCTGTCACGTCCACGACTTGGAAACCTTCTGCTTCCAAATATTCTTTGACTACTTCTTTTAAGCGAATACCTGCTGCATCCGCACCAACTACAATTGCCATATACTTCTCCTTTTTGCATTTCTGTCAACAAAGAAAGCTCTCCTCTTTCTTCATTCGACTTCGTTTTGTTATTCACAAACACAGTATAGCGCTAATTTTGTTTGTTGTCAACTATTTTTTGTTTATTTTTTCTTTTTTCTTCATTTTTTACTATTTTCAGCCCTAAATTGTTTGTAATAAACAAAAAAGAGAGAATCGCTCTCTCTTTTCAGTTTATTATTTATACAATCACACGTGTATATTCCTCTAATTCTTCATGTGCTTTTTCAGATGCATCGTCCGTTATCACCGCAGTTACTTTTTTCAAGGAACAGATAGAGGTAAAGTCTTCCTTGCCAATCTTGGAGGAATCAATCAGTAGGTAGGCTTCGGAAGAACGTTCTAAGGCTAACTTTTGCGTATAGGCTTCTTCAAAAGAAGAGGTCAGAACGCGCCCATCCACAATGCCATTCCCACTAAAAAACATCTTGTGGAAGTACATTCTTTCCATGAGAGTGTTCGTTATCTCGCCGACAAAAGCTTGACTGGTTTCTCGTAGCTCCCCTCCCAAGAGGATTACCTTAAAGGTATCACTTTTCTTCTTTAACAACTCTTGGAAAATCGGCAGACAGTTGGTCACCACACGCAATTCCTTATTATTAATGGCTTCGGAAAGAACCTCAACAGAGGTCCCCGGCCCAAGGAAGATACTCTCACCTTCTTTTATCAGTTCGCTAGCTTTCTTCGCTACCTCACGCTTAGCCAGAATATTCTTGAGTAACTTCTCTTCATGGGGAAGCTCTCGTGAAGGAAGGAATTGGTTACTTTTGGCTCCATTTCGAACACGAATAAGGAGCCCTTGCTTTTCCAATTCAATCAAATCCCGACGGACCGTCATATCCGACACCTGCATACTTTCCATGATGTCTTGAACATAAACGGTTCCAGCCTTATTGACCAGATTGATAATCTCATTCAGTCTTTCCTGTTTTTTCATTTCCTACCTACTTGCATCGTTTTTGTTTATTATAACCTTAAACTGTCAGAATCGCAATCATTTTTTGTTTGAAACAAACATTTTTCAGAAAAAGAGAAATCAAAAAAGGCTTATCCTTACGGATAAACCTCTGGTTAATAACGTTTCAAGCAAGATTAAGCTTTGTTTTCGCTACCAAATACGTCGATACGTTCTTCAACTGAAGCTGTGATTGCTTCGAATCCTGGTTTCAAGAATTTACGTGGGTCGAAGAGTTTCTTCTTGTCGTATTCTGCTTCGTTTGCATCGTATTCACGTACGAATTGACGAGTTGCGTTAGCGAATGCGATTTGGCACTCAGTGTTAACGTTAACTTTCGCAACACCAAGTTTGATAGCTTCTTGGATTTGCTCATCAGGGATACCTGAACCACCGTGCAATACGATTGGGAATCCTGGAAGAGCTTCTGTCAATTTCTTCAAGTGGTCAAGGTCAAGACCTTCCCAGTTTGCTGGGTATGGACCGTGGATATTACCAATACCTGCTGCCAAGAAGTCGATTCCTGTAGCAACCATTGCTTTAGCATCTTCGATTGGTGCCAATTCACCTTTACCAACGATACCGTCTTCTTCACCACCGATTGTACCAACTTCAGCTTCAACTGAGATACCTTTAGCGTGAGCTTTTTCTACAACTTCTTTCGCCAATTTAAGGTTTTCTTCAACTGGAAGGTGTGATCCGTCGAACATGATTGAAGTGTAACCAACTTCGATACACTCAAGAGCATCTTCATAGTGACCATGGTCCAAGTGGATTGCAACTGGTACAGTGATACCCATTGCTTCAACAAGGTTAGCGATCATGTTGCGAGCTACTTTGTAACCACCCATGTATTTAGCAGCACCCATAGAAGTTTGGATCAAAACTGGAGCTTTTTTAGCTTCTGCTGCACGCAAGATAGCTTGAGTCCACTCAAGGTTGTTTGTGTTAAATCCACCAACTGCGTAACCATTGTCACGAGCTGCTTGGACAAATTTTTCTGCTGAAACGATTGCCATTAGTTGTAGGCCTCCTCTTATTTTTTGTGGTTAAACCACTTACATTGTTTATTTTATCACTTTTTCATTGAAAATGCTAGCTTTTCCTGAACCTTTAAAGCGTTTTCTTCTCTTTCAAGCATTCTTTCTGCTAAATGAACAAGAAAAAAGACAGCCGAAGCTGTCTTGGTTATCTGATGCGGAGAGAGGGACTTGAACCCTCACGACCTAAAGCGGTCACAGGATCCTTAGTCCTGCGCGTCTGCCAATTCCGCCATCCCCGCGATTGAGTACCTTACTAGTATATCAATCTTCTACTTTCTTGTCAAGATTTTTTTCAAACTTTTTTCAAAGTTTGCAGATTTTCCCAAATCAGGAAAAGCCTTAGCAGCTTCACTTGTTTCTCCTGTTCAAATGAGGACACATCCCTATCACAGGAGGACTTCCTTTAAGGGACTGGAATTGTCTCACTGGGGGTAACCAGATATTTTTCAAATTCTAAATCAGGCATGCAAGAGGCCAAATCTTCCCTGATTCGATCGAGTGCTTCCAAGCGCATCTCTACAGAGGTCGCTCGATTCCCCTGGATGATAAAGAGGGCATTGCGGGTAGTTTCCTCCATCTTATAGCGCTCACCATCTCTCACATCTAGCCAGGCCATAATACCCTCTTGATCTCGGTAGACCGGATCGGTTTCACTAACATGCTTTTCTGTTGATAAGATAGGCAAAAAGGTATCCTCTCTTTGACTAATCGTAAACTCGATTGGTTCCTGTATCTTATCCAAATCATGCCCTCCGATGGCTAGAAAGGAACGAAGACATTCAACATTATAGATATCAATCACACTATTGATCGTCGGAAGGAAGCCACGGCTTTGGATATTCTTAATCAAAGCAAGAATAGTCGGCGGGTTCTTCTTAACACTACGTCCCACTTCCTTCAACAAGTCAATGTAGCCTTGTACAACTGCCTCCTCTTTCACCGAGCTGAGATCACAATTTAAGGCCCAAGCTTCCATCTCCTTCTTTTTAGATAAAAAATCTGCAGATAAGGGAGCTTGCGGATCCACCTGTTTGGCCACTCCGATTACAACTGTCTCAATCCCCAAATCCACCAAACTTTGATTCAGTATCCAGTCCATATCCCCTTCCTCCTTCTACGCTACATCAGTCTTACACCCTTATTATACTCCTCCTTGAAGCGTCTTTCAAGCAAAGAAAAAACAAGGAAAAAATTCCTTGTCTTTTGGGTTATTCTTCTTCTTCGTAAGAATCTTCTTCGTCTTCTTCGTCACTTAACTCAACTTCCTCATCCAACTCATCTGGTGAGATTTCATTAATTTCAGCGTCATAAGCTTCCACTTCATCCTTCTCATCTTCTGGGTTTTCATCATCGTAAGTAAGCGCTGGATCTGCTTCATAGACATCTTCGTCTTCTGGATCATCCGCATTATAATCGATCGCGTCTTCGTCTCCGTCCATAAAGGCATTGACACGTTTTTTCTTACGTTTTTTAGGTTCTTCGTCCTCATCTGTTTCTTCAAGAGCGATGATTTCTTCATCTACCTCATCAATCGCATACCATGAGCGAAGTCCCCATTTGTTATCCCCTAGTGGGATAAAGCTTCCATCCACATTCAATTCCGTATAGAATAATGGAAGAGCTTCACGAATTTCACTGTTTGATTTTTCGAGGTAGTTTTGAATTTCATTGACCAGGTCATTGAAATACATTTCATGATCACGGCCACGTGACTCCAAAATCGCACGGGCTACTTCAATCATTGAAAGTTCACTTTTTTCTTGTCCAGCAAATACTTCTAATTCCAAGGTAGATCTCCTTCATTTTTATCTCAAGGCAACACTCTTTTTCATTAAAAAAGAGGATACCCCTAGAATACATCATTTATCGTTACACTCTATTGTACGATAATTTTCCCCTTTCGTCAAAGGAAAATTCCGCGCCAATAAGAAGAGAAAAGCCGGGACACATGGCCTCAGCTTTTCCTCTTATGACTTCTTTCCATCATGATGGAAGATCATCTTTTTATTTTACTTTCGCAGTGCTTGTGATCACTTCAACAGCTTTCTTCACAGCGATATCGTGTTTCAACATTTCTGGTGAAAGCAAGCTACGAACTTGTTCAACTGGCATGTTGTAGTCTGCTGCCAATTGTTCGATTTCAGCAGTTACTTCTTCGTCGGTTGCTTCGAA
Organism: Streptococcus australis ATCC 700641; assembly: GCF_000186465.1. GTDB lineage: Bacteria > Bacillota > Bacilli > Lactobacillales > Streptococcaceae > Streptococcus > Streptococcus australis. Next base: position 63,159 of record NZ_GL636091.1, read on the forward strand.
GCCTTCTGCTTTAGCAACTGCTTCTACGACAAGGTTTGTCTTAGTACGTGCTGCTGCATCTGCTTCATATTGTTTGTGAAGATCTTCTTGAGTTGTTCCAGTGATTTGGAAGTACATGTCTGGAGAGATTCCTTGACGTTGCATGTTTCCAAGGAATTCATTTACAGCACGGTGTACTTCTTCATGGATCATTTCTTCTGGAAGGTCAATGATTTCTGCGTTTTCTACTGCAAGGTCAATTGCTGCTGACTCAACTGCATCTTTGTAAGCTTCTTCTTTCGCTTCAGCCAACTCTTTGCGGTATTTTTCTTTCAGTTCAGCAAGAGTTTCAACTTCTTCGTCGATGTCTTTTGCCAATTCATCGTCAAGAGCTGGTACTTCTTTTGCTTTTACTTCGTGGATCGTTGTCACGAATTTTGCTTCTTTACCTGCAAGGTCAGTTGCTTGGTAGTTTTCTGGGAAAGTTACGATGACATCAACTGTTTCACCAGCTGAGTGTCCAACCAATTGGTCTTCGAAACCTGGGATGAATTGACCTGAACCAAGTCCAAGTGAGAAGTTATCTCCTTTTCCTCCGTCAAACTCAACACCGTCAACAGAACCTACAAAGTCGATCACCACTGTATCACCTTCAGCTGCTGGTCCTTCTTTGATTACCAATTCAGCCAAGTTGTTGCGTTCGCGTTCGATACGTGCATCTACATCTTCATCTGTTACTTCTTTAGAAACTTCTACAGATACTTCAAGGTCTTTGTAAGCACCCAATTTTACTTCTGGTTTTGTAACAACATTTGCTGTCAATGTCCAATCTTGACCTTTTTCCATTGATACAACGTCAAAAGTTGGTTGAGCAACCACTTCAAGACCTGCTTCTTTTACTGCTGCTTCATAAGCTGCTGGAAGAAGATCGTTCAAAGCATCTTGATAAAGTGATTCTTCACCAAAACGTTGGTTGAAGATCGGACGTGGAAGGTGACCTTTACGGAATCCTGGTACGTTCAAGTTTTTCTTAACAGACTCAAACACGCGGTCTAAAGCTGGTTTAATTTGGTCTTGACTGATGGTAAAAGTCAATACTCCGCGGTTTGTTTCTTTGTTTTCAAATGATACAGACATTCTGTCTCTCCTTAAAATAATATAGTCATTCCTAATAATTTTACCATAAAACTTCGAAAATGCAAGTTTTTGGGCATCTTGGTTTTGTGGAAACTGCTTCTTTTTAGAGGAATTTTATAGTGGTTTCTGAAGACAAAAAGATTTAAAATTTCTTTCCTATCTCAAAAATTGTCCCGGAATAAAAAAACTAGTCCGTACCTGAACTAGTTTCCTTCCTATTAGGACTTCCGAAGCGGATCTTCCTGGTAAGTAGCACGCGCCCCACCGATCAACTTTGGACGACTGGCTAGAGCCGTCACATGAGCGCCACCCAGTTCTTTCAAGACAGGGCGAACGGGTACTTGCACATGCTTGACATGCATCCCAATCGAAGTATCCCCAATGTCCAAACCAGCCTGAGCTGTGATGTATTCCACTTCAACAGGGTCTTTCATATAACCGAAGGCTGCCAACTGTCCGGCACCCCCTGCATGGAGGCTCGGTAGTACATTGACGATTTCTAAGTCTTTCTTTTCTGCTAGTTCACGTTCGACCACCAAAGCTCGGTTAAGATGCTCACATCCTTGGACAGCTAAGTAAATCCCTTTGGGAGTCAGGGTATCCAAGATGGTTTTCACAATGGCTTGTCCAATCTCTAGGCTTGAGTTCTTCCCGATACTTGCACCAGCGACTTCACTGGTGGACAGGCCTAATACGAGGATTTGTCCCTGATGCAGATTGGCCTTGGATAAAAGATCCAGCAAAATCTCCTGGGTTTCTCTTTTTAATTGCTCTAACTCCATCTTCTAATTTCCCTTCTTTGGTAAGAAATGATACAGAGCATATCCCAGAGCCATCCCAACGAAGTTTTGAACCAGATTATGAGGAACCTCTTCAATGGCCGCTACCCAGGTATTTCCTAAAAAGAGTGCTGATGCTAGGGCATAACCACCGACCATGATAACCGTTCCTAGAAGCAGACCGATGTAACGGACTTTTCCTTTAAAGCCAGCAAAGTAGCCTTGAGCTCCGTGGAACAAGAGACTAAAGAACATCCATTGAGGATAGCCAGAGAGGAGGTCCAAGAGAAAGGCACCAAGACCACCGACCACTGCTCCTTCTTTGCGCCCCAAATAAAAGGCAGTGAAATAGACGCCTAGATCCAGCAAGGTCACCATCCCGGTAGGAGTTGGCAACTTGGTGTAATAGCCTAGTACAACTGTTAAGGCGGTTAAAATGGCTAAATGCGCGATTACTTGGGTCCGTTTATTGGTCATATTGAACTACTCCATATTGATCTGATTTTTGAATGGCTTGGTAGACAAAGTCTTTAGAAGCTTTGACAGCTTCTAAGGTTGCCTTCCCTTGGACTAACTGGCTTGCTATGCTAGAGGCAAAGGTACAACCAGCTCCTGTATTATTCTTTTCTAAAACCTCTTCTTCGAAGATGGTAAAGTCTTGGCCGTCATAAAAGACATCGATGGCTTTTTCCTTGTTAAGGCGGTTGCCCCCTTTGACCACGACAGTCGCTGCTCCCAATTCATGGAGCTTACGAGCAGCCTCTTTCATATCATCGAGCGATTGAATCTTACTTTGAGTCAAGATCTCAGCTTCTGGTAAGTTTGGCGTGATGATGGTCACATAAGGGAAGAACTTGATCAATTCGTCTCGAAGGGCTGACACTTCCACGTCATGGGTTTCCTTGCAGACCAAGACAGGGTCTAGTACCACAGGAATCTCCTCATGGTCTTTGACATAGTCCAAGGCTAAGTCTGCCACTTGGACATTTGGCAAGAGGCCGAGTTTAATAGCAGAGAAAGGAACATCCTTGAGAGAGCTGAGCTGTTGAGCAAAGGTCGTCGGATCCACTGGAATCACTTCAAAACCGTGCTCCGTCATAGCGGTCAAACAAGTCACTGCTACAAAGCCATGCTGTTTGTTGGTTGTATAGGTGGCCAGGTCAGCGTGAAGACCTCCCCCACTAAAAATATCATTTCCTGAAATAGCTAGAATCAATTCATTACTCATAACGGATCTCCTTTAAATATAAGCCATTTGGCGCTGCTGTAGGACCTGCTAGATTGCGGTCCTTCTTTTCTAAAATCAAGTCTATTTGATCCACCGGCATTCGTCCATTGCCAATCTTCAGCAAGGTCCCCACCATATTGCGGATCTGCTTGTAGAGGAAGCCATTGCCCGAAAAGGTAAAGACCAGGCGATGATGTTCTGCATCCTCGACCAAACGAGCCTCTGTAATCGTACGAACCTTGTCTTCCACACTGGTTCCTGAAGCCGTAAAACCGGTGAAATCATGGGTTCCCTCCAACTTTTGGATGGCTGCTTGCATCTTGGCCACATCCAAGGGATAGGGATAGTGGGTGGCATAGTGACGCATCATGGGATTCTTGGGACGACCATAATCCACGATGAATTCATAGGTTTTGCTGTGCTTCTGGTAGCGCGAGTGAAAGTCATCGGGAACTTGCTCCACCCGGATAAAGTCAATATCCTCTGGGGTTTGGGTATCGAGGGCGAAGCGGAGCTTCTCCTCGTCCCGTGGCTGGGGGAGATCAAAATGGATGACCTGCCCAAGGGCATGGACACCTGCATCCGTCCGGCCTGCTCCATGGATGGTCACAGGATTTCCTTGATTGAGACGCATCAAGGTCTTCTCGATTTCTTCTTGCACACTACGGGCATGCGGTTGGCGTTGGAAACCCGCAAATAGAGTTCCATCGTAAGAAATAGTTGCTTTGTATCGTGTCATGTTTTTATTTTATCAAGTTCATCCAAGCTGAACAAGGCGGAAAAGAGAGAACTGTCCGGGTACAGTTTCTGAGGCAAAAAAAGAACCAAGTCTTTCCTTTTCCATGTCTGGAAAATAGAAAAACTTAGTTCAATCGGGGGGCTGATTAGTCTTCTTTACGTCCTTTGAGACTCATGCCTGTCGCTCCTAAGATCGCTCCAAGCAAGGCCAAACCTAGGACAGATTCTTGTCCAGTCTGAGGAAGCTGATGACTAGACGGTGTTTGGTCTTGCACCGGTGCTGGCTGAGCTTCTTCTACTGTTTTTTGTTCTGAAGCGACTGGAGCTGGCTGAGCGTTCACAAGTGGCTTCACTTCAGGAGTTACTGGTCTTACTTGATGATGACCTCCTTGATCAACTTGAGGTAAGTCTGGTTGAGGACTTGGACCATCCTGTAAACCTGGAGTCGGAGTGATCACTTCTGCCTCCTTGGTTCCCACTTCCACAATCTCAGCAACAGCTTCTTTCGAAACTTCAGTTCCTACTACTTGGTGGCTCTCATCAAGGGCAGAAACCGCAACAAATTCACGCTGCTGGCCTTTGACACCTGCTTGAACCACTTTTCGTTCACCCTTGGCTAGTTCTGGATTGGTCCGTTCAACAACTTCAAAATCCAGTTCTTTTTCGACGACTTCCAAGCTTGGTTTGTCTGCTACCAAGGCTCTGACATCATCTTCTGCTTGGCTTCCCACTTGGGTGATTGGTTTCAATTGACTGAGAGCTTGAGTTACCTGTTCAACCTGCTCTGCCACTTTTTCTTGGTGAGCACGACTGATCTTCCAATTTAGCTGGTCTAGCACCGTTGCAAGAGCTGAACGAGATTCCTCAGTGTAGATGGAAAGATCGGTTGGAACATTGGCAAGAGCCGCACGAAGGGCTGTATAGTCAGCTTTGAAGTAGTCCTTATTGTGGTTGGCAAATGCTTCCATGACCTGGAAGACTTCTTCTTCCTTGTATTCATTGGCTGGTTCATCTCCCCAGATTCCCAACATACTTCCGGACACTGGTAATTTCACATCAGGGTATTTGGTTGAAGCTAATTGTTCAAATGGAACAGTTTCTGAATGTTGGATAGCTTTATCGAGTGGATAGCTTTGATCTCCTCTATGGCCCAAAACATAGTACCAGTCCCCGTTTGTATTGAGGAATTTGTAGCCCTTGTCTGCTAGGTACTGTGGTGATGCGAGGTTATAGCCCCACCATCCTTTAGACCAGTAAGAAATCAAGACATCCTTGTCAAAGGAAACATCATCTTCGTCTCCATAGTAGAAGCCATCGTTAAAGGCCATTGGCTGCAAGCCTTTTTCACGAGCCATAGCAGCGAGACTATTAGAATAGTCCGCAAACTTACCATAGAGCTCATACCATTTGAGGTAGTACCAGCCTTGGGCATTAGTAGCATCATTGGCGTATTCGTCTGTTCCGTAGTTAAAGATCTTAGACTTGCCTTTGAAATAGTCCATGTACTTGCCAATGAGGGCCTTGGTGAAATTAACCGCTTCTTCGTTGGTCAGATCCATGGTTGTCTTAGAAACCGTATCAAAGGTCGCTTGTGGATGTTCGATACCTAGTTTTTCCATCGCTACCAAGATAGCATCCATATGACCTGGACTATTGACTGCTGGGATCAAGCCAATTCCTTTAGAAGTCGCATAAGCTAACAATTCGTCCATTTCTGCTTGGGTCAAGGCTTGACCATTTGGATCGTCATAGTAGGCCTTGGTTCCTTCGAGAAGGGCCTGTTTCACGTCATCGCTGGCATAAGTCTTGCCATTAGCTTCCACCGTCATATCATCGAGGACGAAGCGCATGCCATCGTTTCCGACAAGGAGGTGCAAGTCAGAGTAGCCTAGCTCACTGGCCTTGTCCACGATTCGTTTCAGCTGATCCAATGAGAAGTATTTGCGTCCTGCGTCAATGGAAATCACCTTGCTCTTAGCTAGTTTTTCAGCAGCTTCCTTGTCTGCCAACTCTTTGGCATAGCTTTCTGTATAGACTAAGGACTCTTGAGCGGCTTTGAGAGAAGCAATCAGTTCCTTAGCTTCTGCTCGAGTCGTCTCTGCTCCTACTCCTTCCAGCGCCTTTTTTGCTGCTGTAAAGGCTACTAGGGATTCCGGTGTGTAGTGGTCCAAATCAGTTGGAGCTTCCGCCAGAGCTTTTTCGACGACTTCAGGATCTGCTACAAAGTAGTCCGCATTCTTATCCGCAAAAGCGTGCATGAGCTTGAAGAGTAGCTCTTTTTTGTAGGTTGCAGATGGCGTATCTGCCCAGGCAGCTACCATCCCACCAATGAAGGGAACCTTAGCCCCATCATTTTTTTGAACAACATCAATCGCTGACTTGGAAATCCCTTCAAGTCCTTGATCGAGATTGTACCAGCCAGATCCAGCCTTATCCCGGCCGAGGACATAATACCAAGCATCATTGGTATTAAGAATTTGATGGCCTAGTTCAGATAGGAATTTTGACGAAGCCACATCATAGCCGTTCCAACCACCTGTCCAATAGGATACAATGATATCCTTATCAAAGGTTCCGTAGGAGGTATCGCCATTGTAGTAGATACCGTCGTTGAAGGCCATTGGTTTCATCTTGTGTTTTTTCACAATAGCCGCTAGATCATTGGCATATTGGATGAATTTTTCGTAGCCTTTATCTGGATAGCCTTCATCCGGCCAATGCTTGCTAGCTTGAAGGACCTGCCAACCATGGGCATCTGTTGCATCATTGGCATATTCGTCCAAGCCGATGTTAAAGATTTCTGTCTTGCCACTGAAATAAGCCGCATACTTGTCCACCAAGGCTTTGGTGAAATCTAGAGCTTTTTGGTTGTCTAAATCGACAGTCCGTTCTGACTTTTTCGTACCAAAGTAATTAAAGTGAGGGTTTTCAATCCCCAATTGCTCCATAGCTGTCAGAATTGCATCCATGTGCCCTGGGCTATTAATCGTTGGAATGACGCCTATATTCTTGGATTTGGCATAAGCCAAAATCTCATCCATTTGAGCCTGAGTCAAGGCTGTTCCATTTGGATCGTCATAGTAGGCTTTGGTTCCTTTTTCTACAGCTTCTTTGACCGCTTGACTTGAGTAGGACGCATCTCCTACTTGCAAGGACATGTCATCAAGGACAAAGCGCAAGCCGTCATTTCCCACTAAGAGATGCAAATCGGTATAACCCGTCTTGCTGGCTTCATCAATGATTTCCTTGATTTGATCCGGTGAGAAGTACTTGCGACCGGCATCAATAGAGATGACCTTTTTCTTGGCCAATTTTTCTTCTTGCTCTGGATCTTTAGCGGGTGTTTCAGTCGCTGCTGTCACCGGTTGAGCTGTCCCATCAGCTTCTGTAACAGAGATCGCTTCTTCACGAATCAAGCGATCAAGATCGGATGCGCGCAATTCTCGATCAGGTAGGGTTGGTTGGCTTTGATCGACGATTGGAGCAGGAACAATTGGTTTTTCTACTACCGGCTGAGCAGTTTCCTCGGTAGCAGACTGAGGAAAGTCTCCTTCACTTGGCTGTGTCGGAAGAGTCGTTGCAGGGCTTTCTGTAACGCTTGGCGTATCTGCTGCTACGACTTGACCGCTGGCAAAAAAGCCAACCAGTACCGAAGCAACTCCTACAGCATACTTGCGAATAGCATAACGTGGTTGATGTGATTTCATCATGACCTCCTAAAATTTGTTGTGTGTAAACGCTTACTTCCAGTCTATCTAGAAAGCAGGCCCTCGTCAAGGCTTCTTTGAAAGGTTCTTTAATTAAGAGAAGAAGCTATAAAATTTTATCCCTATATTTCATTAAAACTAGCGGACAAAAAAAGAGCTTGGCTCTTAAAACCAAACTCTTTATTGATGTATTCTAAAAACAAAGGCTCTGAGTAGCTGATTTCTATCTCTTGGCGCAGTAGTTGATTGCTCAAAACACTATTTTGAGCTGGCAGATAGGGATTGCGTAGCAAGGCCCTTCCTCATAAACTGTGCGGGGGGACTAAAAAGGTCCTGTGGACCTTTTTTGCCTGAGCCTTAAAACCGAAAAGCGAAGTAGAAATCAAACTCTTCGAGTTACTGATTTCTGTCTCTTGGCGCAGTGGTTGATTGGAACTACTCCTACCTGCGGTACTCGTACTTCCTAATCAACTGTGCGGGGGCAGGACTACGAAATCAAACTCTTCGAGTTACTGATTTCTGTCCTGCTCCCTATATTGCCCAATCTCCGTTGCGGAAGACTGGGACGCGTGTTCCATCCTCACGGATACCGTCGATATCCATTTGGCTTGAGCCAATCATGAAGTCGACGTGGACGTCTGAGCGGTTGAGGCCGGCTGCTTCGAGTTCTTCTTCTGTGAATTCTGCGCCACCTTCTACACTGGTTGCATAGGCTGCCCCGATGGCCAAGTGGTTAGAAGCATTTTCATCAAAGAGTGTGTTGAAGAAGGTGATGCCTGACTGTGAAATTGGGCTTGGGTCTGGTACGAGGGCACATTCACCCAAGGCACGTGCTCCCTTGTTTTTGAAGACCAAATCTTTCATGACTTGATCGCCCTTTTCAGCTGTAATATCCACAATTTCTCCATTTTCAAAGGTCACTTTGATGCCTTCGATGATGTTCCCATTGTAGCTAAGCGGTTTTGTGGAAGTTACATAACCTTCTGCACGACGGAAGTCAGGAGCTGTGAAGACCTCTTCTGTCGGCATGTTTGGCAAGAAACCTTCGCCTTGAGCATTGATAGCCCCGGCAGATTCCCAGACGTGGTTTTTTGGCAAACCAAGGGTCAAATCGGTTCCTGGTGCTGTGTAATGAAGGGCTGAGAATTGTTCTTTATTAAGCATCTCCGCCTTGCTCTTCAAGATAGCTGCATGTTCTTCCCAAGCCTTAACTGGATCTTCTTCGTACACCCGGCAGGTCTTGAAGATTTGATCCCACAGGAGATCCACTGCTTCTTCGTCACTCGCCGCATTTGGGAAGACCTTTTTCGCCCACTCTAAACCTGCTGCTGCAGCAACGGTCCAGCTAACCTTGTTGGATTGAGTGGCAATGCGCATTGGTTTCATGGCCATTCCCAAAGCATTGGCAGAAGCAGAAAGTTTCTCTGCATCGACGCCGTTCAAGGCACCTGGATCAGAAGAACGGACACCAAGACGACTGGCCTTGTGTTCCAAGAGGTAATTCATCTCTGCAATCTTGTAGTCAGGTACATTGTCCAAGCGATCCATCGGTGCATGGAGGAATTTTTCCCGGGTAGTAAAATCATCTGCCCATTGGACAATGACTTCGTGGGCCCCCAAGGCATAAGCTTCCTTCACGATTAGGTGGGCCAATTCTCTTTGTTCCACATCGATGTTCAAAGCCAAGGTATGGCCAGGTTGCACGTTGATGCCGTTCGCCACCAACAATTTTGCGTATTTTTCTAAGTTTTCTTTAAAATTTGGTAAAACCATGTTCAATCCTTTTCTATATTAATCCTTTAAGAGTGACAAGAGGTTTGCTACCACGACAGTGGAGCAGACCAGGCCAGTTACTTTTAAAATGGTATCAGTATTTAGCTCTAATTGATAGCTAAATGTTTTTTGAGCAGGTTTGTCTTCTGCAAAAATTTTTACTCTCATCGTTCTATTCCTTTCTTAGCATCCTCTTCAGCTAGATAAAGGCGTCTTGCCTCTGGGCTGTTGGTAAGAATATCGAGATAGGTTTCATAATCATCAAGCAAGGGTTTTCCTAAAGAAATATCTTGCTCTGGATTCACATTTTTCCCATGGAGAAAGCAGAGATAGAGACGTTCATTGAGTGTCGGAAAGACTTCAAGTGACATGAGCTCAGCCTGACCAACCCGCTCCCAATCTTGCTCTTGGATATTTGGTAGGATATAGGCTTGGAAGAGTCCCATTAGAGGATTATCCTCTGGTTGGCCACTATCCTTATCCGCCTGAACCAAGGAAAGCCGATGACCAAAACCAGCTACTTGGCGCTCCCGTCCCTTCACCGAAACCGTAATCGGATGCCCTCCCATATGGCTATAAATCCATTCTTTAGGCAGCCGATAATCTAAGAGAGGGTCAAGATCTTTGACAATCGTTACAGGACTATAGCGTAGAAACTGACGAGTGACTGCTTTACAAAAGAGAATATTCTCCTCTTTCAAAGTCACTCCCTTCCAACTATTATCCTCATTAAAATGGTTAAAAAATACCAGATAGGGCTCTCGCACCATTTGTGCTAAGACATAGACGCCATTCCGTAGGCGAATGGAAATGACTTTCCCTGACTTCCAAGGTGTTGCTCTTTTTTTCTTTTCTATCATTAGCCAACCTCAAACCGAGCGAGGATCGTTGAATCCATCAAAACAAATCACTATGACTTCCTGTCCTCAGCAAGTTTAAAATCAATTCATCCTTGTCCACTTTTTACACCAAAAGCCAATCCGGCTGAATATGACACTCACGAACACCTTGAAAATGCTTGGAGTTGGTCAGTTGATGGTCACGATATCTGACAGGAAGTTCTTTTTCTTGAATCAGAAAATGCAAGACTTCTTCAAACAAATCTGCTTTCAATCCACGCTTCATTGCCAACTTAAAATCTTTTTTAAACTGTTTATGATAGCGAATCTTAAGCACGCAAGTCCTCCATCAAGTCTGAGACAGATTCAAAAGACCGACTCATATTCCGATTTTGATCTACATCCATTACTACTTGAAGCAATTTCCGATTATCGTCTATTCTAACATCAAAAGGTAAGCCCTGATATTGAATAGCCTGACGGAGAAAAATATTGATGGCTGTTGTCATATCCATTCCTAAATGATTAAAAACCTGTTGAGCCTGTTCCTTAACCTCACTATCCAAACGAATACTCATACTCGTCTTAGACATATTCTCACCTTCTTTCTATCTATTATAGTAACAAAAAAGAAGGCTGTTGTAAATTCATTGGATATACAACAGATGTCTATAAGCCAAAATATAGTAAAGAAATAAAATTAATGTCCCAAATATGGGAGATCTCAGCCTGAGTTTTAGTTTTAGAATATAATGTTGCTATCATAGATTAAGAGGTGAAAAATATGAACCAGATTACGAAACAATATAAATTACTATATTTCTTGCTCATTTTATTAAGTCTGACAAGTGCTCTTTTAATGACATTCTTCTCTCTGCAATTAGGAAGAATACTTGATAGTATATCTAATTCAAATAGCGGATTACTCTTTCATATCACTATTTCTGTAGGTTCGATTTTACTGTGGTTCTTGATTTCTTGTTCCTATTCCTATCTTAAAAACCAATATGTAAAAAAAGTTATTTTGGATCTAAAAAGGCGTCTCTTATTACATTATTTATCGCGTGAATTTAACCAAATTGACAACCGTAACCATTCAGATTTCTTAAATAATATCACCAAAAACAGTGACCTTATTCAAGAAAATTTATTAATCCCTAAAATCTCTCTAATTGCAAATTTAGGGAGCCTTATCATGAGTGTGGTTGCTATTATTTATATAGAATGGCGATTAGCATTAGTCTTTCTTTTATTGTCGAGTATAACGATTTTTCTATCACAAATTCCTGGAAAGTTAATGACTAAATCAACTAATAATTATTCTCTACAAAATAATCACTATTTGTCAAAAATGACAAACTTTATTAATGGTTTTGAACAAATTAAGTTATTAAATATTCAAAGCTGGACCCAAGAAAAAATTCAGGGAATCAGTTTAGAATTTGAAGAGTCCAGAAAAACATATCAATTTTTAAAAGACTTAGCTTCAACTACTGGAATTTTACTAAGTTTTGGCTCTCAACTATCCTGTATGGTCGCTGGTATCTTTTTTGTAAGAAATAACTTACTGACTATTGGATTACTAGTAACAAGTATTCAATTATTAAACGGTGTTTTTGCTCCATTACAATCTATTCTTTACAATAAAAATTTAATCAGCAGTAGCAAGTCCATTATTGATAATATCCAAGAAAATCTATATGAGACAAATCATGGAACTTTCCATAAAACAAGTACAATTGATTGTGATAACATTTCGACCATTTCTATTAGCCAATTACATTATGAAATTGAAAATAAAATATTATTTGACCATTTTTCCTATGAATTTAAAAAAGGCAAGCGCTATGCAATTATCGGTGCTTCAGGAGCTGGGAAAACAACTTTAGTAAAATTAATACTAAATTATTATTCCAAAAATATTTATGATGGGGAAATACAAATCAACGGAAAACAGAATATTGATATTCCCTCAGAGGAGTTATATAAAGATATTGCATTTGTGCAAAAAAATGATTTTCTAATTGAAGGAAATGTCCTAGATAATATCAAACTGTCCAGAAACCTTTATTTAACTGAAAAATTAAGAAAAGCCTTAGGATTTAACGAACACTTCCTTAATAAGAGTCTATCTCAATCAGGCAAAAGCATTTCAGAAGGAGAAAAGCAACGAATTGATTTAGCTAGGTTTTTAGTCAAACCATATTCTGTATATATATTTGACGAACCTACAAGCAATCTTGATCCAATAAAAGCTAAAGCAATGATGGACTACATTCTATCCATTAAAGATGCAATTGTTATTGTCATTACTCATGATCAAAGTCCAAAAATATTGGAAGAGTTTGATCACGTTATTACCTTATAGATAAATGGCCTAGTCTATTAAATGAATGATGTGTTTCTCAAAGTATTCTTTGTAATTTTTGTAGATTGTTTTATTGAAGAGTTCGAAAATTTTTAAAGCTTCTTCGATTTTTAAAAGTGATTTTTGATTATGATAGAATTTCAGTTCCAAATATCCATCTAAATATAGCAAAATAGTTTGTTCAAAAAAATCTGTGGAATCCGCTAATATATTCTTCGTAGCCTGTTTTAAAAATAAAGATTCCTCATATAAGTCGTTCTCAATCATTATAATCAAAGAATTGAGAAGTAGTTGAATGAGAGATTGTCTATTTCTAGGTATAGAACTATACAATTTCCCTTTTTTGAGCGCCTCTTTGGCATATCTAAATAATAAATCTGGAGATAGAACACGACAGCAATTTCCAAGGATGAGCGTTTCGTAATAACCCCAGTTTTCAACAGAAAATAAATAGTTTGTAAGATAAGAGGCGTCTTGACGACTCAATTGATGATTCTTATCCATTCCCGAAACAATACTTTCGATGAAAATAGCATTTAATTTATGGTAATGAGAATTTGTCTCATGAAAAAGTTCTATTTCTTTCTCTACCATATCTAGTAATGCTTGAGCATCTTCATTATATGCAGCCTGTTTAACAGAAACTATTAAGGTATTAAAATCCGAAGGCTGATAATGATTACAGATAAGCAGAAATTCTTCTAGTGTTACTCCTATTCTTTCAAGAAGATACAATAACTTAAAGACAGAAATCTCTGTTTCTCCTAATTCAAATCTAGATATTTGAGATTTTGAAATTTCAGCACCTGCTAATGAAGAAATAGAAATCCCCTTTTCTTCTCTTATTTTCCTATAAGTTTCACCTAAAATCATACTTATCTCCATTCCATATCGAAAAGTTATTAAGGTATAGCAAACACTACTTCCGTTAAGCTTACTCTTGTTTAAGAGTATCATTATTAGTAATTTATAGCAATCATTTTTGATAATTTCAATATATAACTTCCTAAAGTTTTAGTCTTTGGATAAAAACTTACTTATACTCTATCATATCTAAAAACCAGTAGAAATGAAAATCATAAAAAATCATCTCTACTGGTTTTACTGTTAAGTCTTAATTAGATGAAACTTAGTCGGCTTATTTGAACAAGTTGACTTTAAATTAGAACAAATCATCAAAGAGGCTCAACTGGTTATCCTCTGGCATATTGCCAAGAATTCCCATCTCGTCCATCTTTTCTACCAAGGTTGAGGAGACACCGCCACGTTTGCGCAACTCCGTTTTAGAGAGGAATTCTCCTTCTTTTCGAGCTCGCACAATCTGCTTGGCGACGTTTTCTCCCAATCCATCCATGGCGACAAATGGTGGGATAAGGGTATCTCCATCGATGATGAATTCCGTCGCATCACTGCGATAGAGGTCTAGCTTACCAAACTTGAAGCCACGCTCCCACATCTCATTGACAATTTCAAGGGTTGTGTAGAGGTCAATCTCCACATTGGAAGCTTCGTTGTTCTTGCGTTTTTCAGCAATCTCCTTCATCCGCGCTTTCACAGCTTCTAGGCCTGCACCCATAGTCTTGATATCAAAGGCCTTAGCCCGAATGGAGAAGTAAGCACAATAATAATAGAGAGGGTGATGCACTTTGAAGTAAGCCACCCGCAAGGCCATCATAACGTAGGCTGCCGCATGGGCTTTAGGGAACATGTACTTGATTTTTCCACAAGACTCGATGTACCATTCTGGAACATTGTTAGCCTTCATGGCCTCGATATAGCCATTGCGCTCTTCTTCAGGAATCTTGAGCCACATGCCTTTCCGCACCCGCTCCATGATGGTAAAGGCCATTTTTGGATCTAGGCCAGCGTGCATGAGGTAAACCATGATGTCGTCCCGACATCCGATAACGGTCGATAGGTCGGCAATTCCCGCCTTGATCAAGTCTTGGGCATTTCCCAACCATACATCGGTACCGTGAGACAGCCCTGACAGCTGAAGCAACTCGGCAAAGGTGGTTGGATGGGTCTCATCTACCATTCCCCGAACAAAGTTGGTCCCAAACTCTGGGATACCCAGCATACCGGTTGAGGTACCGATTTGCTCCGGTGTGACTCCTAGGATATCGGTTCCTGAGAAGAGGGCCATGACACCAGGATCATCCATAGGAATATCGTTTGGATCAATGCCTGATAAGTCCTGAAGTTTGCGAATCATGGTCGGATCATCGTGTCCCAGGACATCGAGCTTGAGGACGTTCTCATCGATATCGTGGAAGTTAAAGTGAGTGGTTTGCCATTCGGCTGTCACATCATCTGCTGGATACTGAACAGGGGTGAAGTCATAGACATCCATGTAGTTAGGAATAACAACGATTCCCCCTGGGTGCTGACCGGTCGTCCGTTTGACCCCAGCGGCACCTTGGGCCAGACGTTCTACCTCGGCATCTCGGTAGTACTTGCCAAAATCACGCTCATAGCCCTTGACAAACCCATAGGCCGTCTTGGCCGCAACCGTACCTACTGTTCCTGCCCGGAAGGCGTATTCTTCTCCAAAGATATCCCGGACATCCAAGTGGGCACTCGGCTGGTCTTCCCCTGAGAAGTTCAAATCGATATCGGGTACCTTGTCCCCATCAAAACCAAGGAAGGTCTCGAACGGAATATCTTGGCCGTTTTTGCTAAGCTGGTGTCCACAGTTTGGACAGTCCTTATTGGGCATATCAAAGCCTGAACCATAAGAACCATCCGTGATAAACTCACTGTACTGGCACTGGCCACAGACATAGTGAGGCGAGAGCGGATTGACCTCGGTAATCCCAATCATGGTAGCTACGAAACTGGATCCGACGGATCCCCGTGAACCCACCAAGTAACCCCGTTCATTGGAGCGATGCACCAAGAGCTGGGAAGCCAGATAGATCACGGCGAAGCCATTCCCCAGGATAGAGGTCAATTCTTTTTCAATCCGCAAATCAACAATATCAGGTAGCGGATTGCCATAGATTTCAAAAGCCTTCTGATAGGTCAATTCGGCAACTGTTTCTTCGGCCTTGTCAATAAATGGGGTATACAAGTCTCCTTTAACCACTTCAACGGGTTCAAAGATTTCTGCCAGAGCATTGGTATTTTCAATGACCAATTTTCGTGCTAAATCTTCCCCTAGAAAGGCAAATTCATCCAGCATTTCATTGGTTGTGCGGAAATGGGCTTTTGGCAGGGGTGCTGGTTGAGCGTTTTCTCCATGGCCGATAGTCCGGTTGATGATAGCCCCTTGCCCGAGACTGCGGACAATGATCTCCCGATAGATCTCTTCCTCAGGCTCAAGGTAGTGGACATTTCCTGTCGCTAGGACTGGCTTGCCAAGGCGATCTCCCACCTCAATCAAACTCTTGATGATGGTCTGGAGCTCATCCATATCCTTAACCTGCTCTTTGGCAATGAGGGGCGCATAAATGGCTGGAGGCATCACCTCAATAAAGTCATAATACTTGGCTACTTCTACTGCGGCGTCAACTCCTTGAGAGACGACCGCATCAAAGACCTCTCCTTCAGAACAAGCCGATCCCAGGATCAACCCTTCCCGATGGGCATCTAAAACTGTCCGGGGAATCCGAGGAACGCCCTCAAAATATTGAGTATTGGAAAGAGAGACCAATTTGAACATATTTTTCAAGCCGTTTTGGTTCTTGACATAGATGGTTGCGTGTTTGACCCGTGCCTTTTTGTAGGAATCCGGACTAATTAGATCCAAATTCAGCTTAGCTAAATTAGTCACGCCATGTTTTTCGGCTACATCCTTGATAAAGATGAAGAGCAAGCGGCCCGTCGCTTCCGCATCATAGTTGGCCATGTGGTGGTGTTCCAAGGCAACCCCAAACCGCTTGGTCAAGGGCCCCAAACCATGACGCTTGTACTCTGGATAGAGGTTCCGAGCAAACTCTAGTGTATCAATTACTGGCTGAGTGATTTTGGGAAGGCCATGACGCTCATAGTTGGCATTCATGAAGCCCACGTCAAAAGTGGCATTATGGGCAACCAAAACCGCATCCTGACAGAATTCCTGGAACTCCTCCAAGACCTGTTTCAAAGGTTTGGCATTGCGAACATGATCATCGGTAATACCTGTCAGGTCCGTTGTAAAGGCGGAAATGGGATGCCCTGGATTGATGAACTCATCGAATTCGGCAATAATATTGCCCTTGTGCATTTTAGAAGCGGCAACCTGAATCAGGTCATTGTAAATCGCTGAGAGTCCTGTCGTTTCCACGTCAAAAACCACATAGGTTGCTTCATGAAGGTCTAAATCAACTTCATTGTAAGTAATCGGCACGCGGTCTTCGACAATATTGGCTTCCATCCCATAGATAAGTTGGATACCAGCCTTTTTAGCTGCCTTATAACCATGAGGGAAGGACTGCACATTGCCGTGATCGGTAATGGCAAGAGCCTTGTGGCCCCATTTGGCTGCTTTTGCGACTAACTCCTCTACCTCAGGTAGGGCATCCATGGTCGACATATTGGTATGGGCATGGAACTCGACCCGACGCTCACCTTCTGGCATCAGATCCTTGCGCTCATAGTGGACCACTTCTTGAACATCCTGGACATTCATGGTCAAATCTCGTGTAAAGTTATTGACCTCGATATTCCCACGGACCCGTAACCAAGAGTTTTTCTTGATCATGTCAAACTTCTGAGCTTCTTCTTCGTTTTTAGCCCATTTTTGAAGCGAAAAACTGGAAGTATAGTCGGTCATCTTGAAATTGATCAAGACCCGACCTGTCCGAGTCACCTTTTGCTCAACATCAAAAACCACTCCTTCAAAGACAATGCGGTTCTCTTCTGTCGTGATATCGATCATAGGAGTGACCTCTGCCTTATCCAGCTTGGGCTTAGCCACAGCCTTTTTGGCCTTGAAATCAAAGGCTGGTTTTTCTTCTGCTGGTGGTGGGGCCATTTGAGACAAGGACTCCATGGCCCGCAGAGTTTCTTCGTGAGCTGCTTGGAAGATTTGATCCTTCTCAGCCTCGAAGGCTTGCTGGAGTTCTTCTGTCAACTGGTCATCCGCCTCGACCCGACACTGGAAATGGGGAAAGCCAAACTTGGTCAATTGACTAGCAAGATTAGGCAGATGGTTTTTCCGGTGGTGCTCCGTATCCACAGATGAGGGGCCACTAATAATCAGCTCTTCTCCTTGAGAGCGAACTTGCAGGTGTTGATACATGCTCTTAAAGCCCTGACTCGCACAGGGACCATCTTCAAAAGCCTCCTGATAATAGGCTTGCAAGAGCTCCTCACTAAAAGTTGGATTCTTTACCTGAATCTCAAACACCGCTCGATTTCCTGTCTTTGAAAACTCCTCAGCCAAGCGGTTTTTGAGCTCCTGAAAAATCGTGATGGGAAGAATTTCGGCAAAAACAAAACGAAATTCCCAAACACGACTGAGCTTATGGACGATGACCTCTTGGATCTCAGCCCCTTCAAAAGCGTCTGATTCACGCATTTCCAAAGGCATTCCCAACTGATTCATTAAGATTTCAAACTTGTTTGACATGATATTTCCTCGTACAGTAGTGACCCTATTTTACCATAAATCGGCCTGTTTTTCGACAGAAAAAAATAGGGCCAGGTGCGAGCTCCTACACAATTAGCGAGTCATTTTTCACGGGGCTCAGTTATGATATAATAGAACAGAATATTTATTAAAAGGAGCCCTCACTGTGAAGAAATTTTACTAGCCGGTGCCTGTCTGCTGACCCTGACTGCCTGTAGCACGCCTAGTCAGAATCAGCTAGAAAACAAACTCAAGCAAACTCAGAGTCAACAGAAAGCCAAAGAAGAAAAGGTGAAGACGAAAACTTTTTCAAGGGCAGTAAGTGCTGATGTCGTCACTAAAATCAAAGTCTACTATCTAAAAGATAAGGTGACTGCTTTTTCTTTCATTCATGAAAAAGAGATCCCTGAAGAGGAACAAGATAAAAGCCGCGAAGAGTTAGCTGACTATTATCAAGAAGACATGGAAAGCAGTCCCTACTTTGAAGCGATGAACAAAGCCAAAGGGATTGAGTTAAAAGTTCTAATTTCTGCAGATAAAAAAACGGTTCGACAATTTGTCACTTTTGATTTGGCCAAGATGGATGTAGATGAAGTGGCCGCGGCTTTGGGCGTGACAAACAAAAAGGGGACCCTCTTTGAAAAACTAAAAGGTAAACCTGAAGACTTTTTTAAAGCTATCGAAGAACAAGGTTTGACAGAAGAAGAATAAAGCTTTCTAATTCATTTTTGAACGTATACCTATTCGCAAATTTTCGTCTTTTTTTTAATCTGAGTTCCTTACTCTAGTTCTATTCACTATAAATTTAAAGGAGTTATTATGCGCCTCACTAAAAAAACAGTTCTGATTGGTATCGCTTCTCTTGTCGTTTTAGGCCTATGTCTATGGGGAGGAAGTTTGTATCTCACTAGGCAAAACGCCCTGAAACGATTTGATGAAAAGTTTATTCACTATCAAGCAAAAAGTGATGACCATCAAACTTTTATTGCACAAGACATCAACAGAAAAGAAGTCTATAATTTATCCTATTCTCCTACTAAAGAAACTGTTGCCATAACAAAAACAATTAAAAAAGGGGATATCTATTCTTCTGATTACCTTTACGGACCAACGACAGTCTATGATATCAAACAAACCGCTGATCGCTATACCATCATCACTTCAGGACATCCCATCCTCGTCGACTTTGGAACGACTTCAGTCAAGGTAACTTATAACAAAGACAGTTTTGAAATACCATACTCTGAGTTGTCTTTTGGAGAGTCTTTCCCTAGCGAAGAGAACTAGATCGCTACTTCTCTAGATTACCACTCTTGAACACTGAACTAACCAAGCTATTAGCTATGGTTAGTTTTTTTTGCAAAAAAATGTTTTTAACTTATTCAGCTCGAGGGTAAATTATTCCGAATAGCAATAATCTCTTAGCGCTTCGGAAAGTCAGGGGGTTAGCTACTTCTTCAGGAAAAGAAAACTGCCAGGTAAAACTGGCAGTTTAGCTTATTTATTTAAAATTGAAAGGGTTTCAAGCAGGTTGTCTGCATGCACTTCAATCGTGTCGCCTGAAGCTTTAATTTTCACTTCTACGACACCGTCAGCTGCTTTCTTCCCAACAGTGATGCGGATTGGCAAGCCAATCAAGTCACTATCGCTAAATTTAACACCGGCACGTTCGTTACGATCGTCCACCAAGACTTCGTAGCCAGCCTTGACCAATTGGTCTTCGATCTTGCTAGTCAATTCAAGACTTGCTTCGTCCTTGACATTGACTGGAATCAAGTGCACATCAAATGGCGCCAATTCTTTAGGGAAGTTGATGCCCCAAGCGTAACGGTATTCACCTTTAGGCGTTTTGTTAACAAAGAGGCGAGCGTGTTGTTCCATGACTGCTGAAAGGAGACGACTCACACCGATACCGTAGCATCCCATGATGATTGGTACAGCACGGCCATTTTCGTCCAAGACATCTGCCCCCATACTTGCTGAGTAACGAGTTCCAAGTTTGAAGATGTGACCGATTTCGATCCCACGCGCAAAGTTGAGAACGCCTTGTCCATCAGGAGAAATTTCACCTTCACGAACTTCACGGATATCCACATACTCAGCAGTGAAGTCACGACCTGGGTTGACACCCATCAAGTGGTAGCCATCTTCGTTGGCACCAACAACCGCATTGCGGCTATCTTGCACCTTGCGGTCAGCAATAATCTTAACATTTTCCGGAAGATTGACTGGGCCAAGTGAACCAAAGTCCGCTCCCAACAATTCTTTCACTTCGGCTTCGGTTGCAGGTTCCAAGAAGTCTGCTCCAAGGTGATTTTTCAATTTGACTTCATTGAGTTGGTCATTGCCGACGAGTAGGGCTACAACTGGCTCCTCGTCTGCGATATAAACCAAGGTCTTGATGGTTTGCTCTTCAGAGATGTTCAAGAAGGCTGCGACTTCATCAATTGATTTAACACCTGGTGTTTCCACACGAGCCACTTCTTCTTCCGTCACAACACGGTTGCTTGGTTTGTAGGCGTTAGTTGCCATTTCCAAGTTAGCTGCATAGCTTGACTCACTTGAGTAGGCAATGGTATCTTCACCAGAAACCATCCATTTGAGCAATTCTGCCTTGATTTCTTCTTGCACTTCTGCAGGAATCTCGTCAAATGATGCAACAGACTTGTCTAACACCACCCAACGGTCAAGGTCTGTACGAGAAGGAGTAATGGCCATAAATTCTTGGCTATCCTTACCACCCATAGCTCCACCGTCACCAATGATGGCTTTGAAGTCCAAGCCACTGCGAGTGAAAATGCGTTCGTAGGCTGCCTTGTACTCATCATAAGTTACATCCAAGCTATCGTAGTTAGCGTGGAAGCTATAGCCATCTTTCATGATGAATTCACGGGTACGAAGAAGGCCATTACGTGGACGTTTTTCATCACGATACTTAGGCTGGATTTGGTACAAGTTCAGTGGCAATTGCTTGTAAGACTTGACAGAATCACGGACAATTGCTGTGAACGTTTCTTCGTGAGTTGGACCCAAGATAAAGTCTGACTTCTCACGATTTTTCAATTTGTACAAGTCTTCCCCGTAAGTTTCATAACGGCCAGATTCGCGCCAAAGATCCGCACTGAGAAGGGCTGGAGCCAACATCTCAACGGCACCAATCTTATCAAATTCCTGGCGCATGATCTTCTTAGCTTTTTCAATCACACGATTTGCAAGTGGCAGATATGAATAAACACCTGCTGATACTTGACGAACATAACCAGCACGGAGCATCAAAGCGTGGCTAATGACCTGCGCATCACTTGGCATTTCGCGAAGTGTTGGAATAAGCATTTTACTTTGTTTCATTCAGATTCATTCCTTTTCTATTTCAAAAATAATTTCATTATATCGTTCCAAGTCACGGCAATCATCAAGATAACCATGACTGCCACTCCAGCAAGGGTCAAGTAGGTTTCTACCTCCTGCTTCAGCGGTTTTCTACGGACCAGCTCGATCAGATTGATCAAGATTTTTCCACCATCCAAGGCCGGAATGGGGATCAAGTTAAAGATTCCGATATTGATGGACAACATGGCCATCAGGGACAGGATAGCTGGAAGTCCTAGCTCCGCTGCTTGTGAACTAGCTTTGTAGATCGCTACCGGACCACCCAACTTGTTCAAACTAAAGTGGAAGATAATATCCTTCAAGGCCGTTAAGATACGAGTTGCGGTGTACCAAGTATCTGTCACACCTGAGAGAAGCTTATCGAAAAAGCCGGTCTTAACGGCATTAATCACACCGATATAATAGCGTCCACCATCTTCTTCTGGTTGGACCGTCACTTTTTGAGTCTTCCCGTCTCGTTCATAGGTGATCGTTACTTCTGGATTTTTTCCTTGGTTACGGGTTGCCTTCTGGACAGAATCGGTCAACTCATCCCAATTGGAAACCTTGTATTCATTGATCTGAACGATCTGGTCATTGTCTTTCAAACCGGCCTTAGCCACTACTCCTTGAGGAACAACTCGAACATGGTTGCTGTAGTAGTCCACTGCTCCTCCCTGCATAAAGGCGAGAAGAGAGTACACAACAATACTTAAGATAAAGTTGTTCATCGGACCAGCAAAGTTGGTAATCAGTCGTCCCCAGATACTAGCATTTTGATACTGCACATCCAGAGGGGCAATCCGTACTTCTGTCCCATCTTCCTCAACGATGGTTGCATCATGGTGGACAGGATAGGTTTTGGTCTCTTCGATGACGATTCCTGTAATCTGAAGTTTATTCTCAAAATCAAAATCTGTGACATTCATGGGGAGAGCTGTCTGGTCGATATTTTTTCCAGAAAGGTTGATCCGAACAACAGTTCCCTCAGGGTTCAAAGTCAGACTGACAGGCGTTCCTGTCTTAATCTCTGTCGTATCTTCGCCCCATCCTGCCATACGAACATAGCCGCCCAGCGGAAGGATTCGAATGGTATAGGCTGTTCCGTCCTTGCCCACATGCGCAAAAATCTTTGGCCCCATCCCAATCGCAAACTCACGGACCAAGATGCCTGATTTCTTTGCAAAATAGAAATGGCCAAACTCATGCACCAGAACAATGACGCCAAAAATGATAATAAAGGCAATAAATTGCATACACGCTCCTTCGTTTTATCTGATGATTATACGATTATTGTTTAAAATAGACCAAAGAATAGCATCAGTGGGAAAACAAAAATCAAGCTATCAAATCGATCCAAGACACCACCGTGACCAGGGATAAAACGGCCAGAGTCTTTCACTCCAAAATGGCGCTTGATGGCACTTTCGACGAGGTCACCAAACTGAGCTGCTATACTGAAAAGAATGGTAAAGAGAATCATGGTTACCCAACCGTAAGATCCCGCAACAGTACGATCTAGGATCATAAAGATCATCGTCACAACGACTGCACAAGCAATCCCGCCTAGACTTCCTTCAACAGTCTTATTAGGTGACACTCTTGGCAAGAGTTTTTTCTTACCGAACTGGCTCCCAATAAAGTAGGCCCCTGAATCCGTAGCCCAAACAATAAAGAGGGCCAAGAGAATTTTATCCACACCTGCTAAGCGCGCCTGAATCAAGGCGTGGAATCCAAAGCCGACATAAAAGCTAGAGGCGATTGGATAGACAACCTCATCATAGGTATAGCCTTGTGCTAAGACAGTTGTCCCCATCAATAGCAAGACCAAGAGCCCGTAGGCGATGAAATTGCCACCTGCTGGCAAGAAAGGAAGGTAACTCTCTAAAGGCAGGGCTAACACAAGAGCTGCTAGCATAGCCAAGGCTCCTTCGATGGTTTCGGTCTGCAAGCCTTTCATCTTCAACAATTCATGAACACCCAACATAGCGATGAGTCCCACTACAATCTGAAAAACAACTCCTCCAACAAGGACGACTGGAATAAAGAAAGCTAAGGCGATTCCTCCAAAAATCACTCGCTTCTGTAAATCTTTTCTCATCTATTTCTCTCCTATACACCACCAAAGCGTCGATGACGATGGCTGTATTCTTCTATTGCATCATGCAAGGCCTTTTCTCCAAAATCTGGCCACATCACATCGGTAAAGTAAAGCTCACTATAGGCCGCTTGCCAAGGCAAAAAGTTACTCAAGCGAAGCTCCCCACTTGTCCGAATAATCAGGTCAGGATCTCGCAAGTCCTTGGGTAGACTACTGGTATACAGATAATTGGCAATGGTCTCTTCTGTAATATCACCCGGATTTAAGTGCGCATCGAGAACTTCCTGGGCGATTTGTTTGACTGCTTGGGTCAGTTCCGCCCGTCCTCCATAGTTCAAGGCAAAATTCAAAATCAAGCCTGTATTGGAGTGGGTTAACGCCTCTGCCTTTTCCAGAGCCTCTAAGGTTTCCTTTGGAAGACGGGAAACCTCGCCAATCATCTGGATCTTCACATTATTTCTATGAAGTTCTGGAACAAAGCGATCGTAAAATTCAACTGGAAGATTCATGATAAAACTCACTTCCTGTTGAGGACGCGTCCAGTTTTCAGTTGAGAAAGCATAGACCGTTAGAGCTTTCACTCCCATCTCCTTGGCTGCGATGGTTACTTCTTGCAGAGCCTCCATGCCTGCCTTGTGGCCAAAGACACGAGGTTGCATCCGTTTTTTGGCCCAACGACCGTTCCCATCCATAATGATTCCAATGTGCTTGGGCACTTCTAGGGGAACACTTAACTTTTCTTTCTTTTTAAAACGAAACATGTTTTTCTACCTATTTCACTGTTTTTATCGCTTCATTATATCATAAATCCGCTTAAAATGGCAGTCTAGCCCCTTTTCTAGAGGGTATATATCTAAAAATGAAAAAAGCGACCTTTTGATCGCTCTTTCTTATTATTCACCGTCGATGATAGAATCTGAGTCACCAGCGCCTTCAACTGCACCAGCTGTCACCCCTTCTGAAACTGGCAAAACTGTTTTAATAGCTGTCAATTCAAATGTGAGGTATACGCCATCCACATCCAAGACAACGGTTTTCCGTTCAGTGTCTACTTCATCAACTGTTCCATACAAACCACCGATGGTAATCACTTCATACCCTTTTTGAAGCTTGTTCAAGCTTTCCATCCGTTTTTGGTATTGTTTCTTTTGGCTACGGCTCATGAAGAACATCATTCCGACCATTAGCGCAAGCATAAATAGCAAGGTTGTACCACTTTGCATACCATTTCTCCTTTTTAAATCATATATGCTCTACTATAGCAAATTTTATAGGCATTTTCAATACGAACCCTTGATTTTCAAAAAATAAGTCGGTAGATTGAGGTGGTCTGCCCTCTATTCGATTCGAACATCTTTTCTAGTAATTCCTTTTTTAGAAAAAGAAAAAACCATAAAAAATAGGTTTTTGCTAATCGATTGCAATTCCATATTTTTCATGATTTTTATCATACCATTCAATCAACAACATGGCTGTTTGATAGGTAATGTTTTTAATTTTACTGGTTCCTTTTGTCAAGGTAGCTAGACTCATCTTACTAATATCTGTCTCAGTCGCTACTCTATAACTTGTCACCTTTCCATCCACCATCAATTGAACGACAGCTTCAACTTTCTTATAATCTTTTGTCGAATAAATATCAATTGGATTTTTCATAAAATCATCCTATCCCCTTAAATTTAGTCTTTTATATATTATATAATTTATTTGTTCATTTATAAGAAAATCTTGCTTACAGACGCTTTCTAAGGCATTTTCATACTGTATTTTGCACCAATTTATGAAAAATCATACCTATTTTTTATCATTTTTCACTTTCTGGGAAAAAAAACGATAAAACTATACCTTATATATTTTTCTTTTGTTGACATAAAAAAAGGCTAAGAATTTTTTCTTAGCCTCCTTTTTCAAACTGATTTTCTCTCGTTTATGGTGCTAGATGCCCTAGTTATTCTTCTGAGTTTCCACTCTCTTTAATAACCAATTCTCCATCTTCCATATCTGCTAGCAAGTGTTTAGCATCAAGATTATCCAAGTGGAAGTCTGTCACTTTATCTCGGATTTGTTGTTCAACCACACGACGGAGTGGACGAACACCCATAACTTCATCATATCCTTCTTCAGTCATGTATTCTTTGGCAGCATCGCTCACTGTCAAGTCGATGTCTTTCTTAGCAAGAGTTTTGTTCACTTCTACTAACATCAAGTCAACAATCTTAGAAAGGTCTTCCTTGCTCAAGTGTGAAAATTCAATCACAGCGTTGAAACGGTTCAAGAATTCTGGACGGAAGAATGGTTTCAAACGATCCATGAGTTCTGGCTTGTCCGCATCTTCTGTCAAGTTCGCTTCGTAACCAAAGCCAGCGTTTGAAGTGGCGATAATCACTGTATTCTTGAAGTTGACCGTGTTCCCTTGACCGTCTGTCAAACGACCATCATCCAAGACTTGAAGAAGAAGGGTGATCACTTGAGGATCCGCCTTTTCAATCTCATCAAGAAGGACGATAGAGTATGGATTACGACGGACGCGTTCAGTTAATGTATTGTTGTTGTCATCGTAACCTACATAACCTGCAGTTGTACCGATCAATTTAGATACGGCTGTACGGTCGCTATATTCTGACATGTCCAAACGGATGATGGCATCTTTAGTACCGAACATATCAAGGGCTAATTGTTTAGCCAACTCTGTTTTACCAACACCAGTAGGTCCGACGAAGAGGAAGCTACCGATTGGACGGTTACCTTCATCAAACCCTGCACGGTTCCGACGGATCGCTTTTGAAACAGCTTCAACGGCTTTGTCTTGACCGATAACTTTCGTTTGCAAACGGTGACCCATATCTTTCAAACGTTCGATGTCCGTAGCCCCCATTTGAGAAACAGGAATACCAGTCATCCGTTCGACAGACTCAGCTACGTCATTGACAGTTGCAGTCACCTTGTGATCTTCTGTATGGTTAGCAATTTGTTTTTCCAATTCTTCGATCCGAATTTTTGCATTAAGGGCTGCTTCGTAATCTTCTTTTGCAGCAGCTTCTTCTTGTTTAGTTTTTTCCGCTTGGATTTCGTGCTCAACCGCATGTACATCTGTCACTGGGTGTTGTGCTGCCAAGTGAGCAGCTGTCACATCGACCAAGTCAATGGCCTTATCCGGCAAGCTACGTTGTGGAATGTATTGAACAGAGTAATCAACAGCAGCTTTCAAGACTTCATCTGGCAAGACCACATTGTGGTGTTGTTGATACAGTTCACGGATTCCTTGGAGGATCTTGAAGGTATCTTCAGCAGATGGAGCATTGACCTTGACTTCGTTGAAACGACGTGCAAGAGCTGCATTTTTCAAGATAGTGTTGCGGTATTCATCTTGAGTCGTTGCCCCAATCACGGTCAATTCACCACGTGAAAGAGCTGGTTTCAAGATATCCGCAAGACCTTTAGATCCACTATCACCACCGATTGAGCCAGCACCAAGGATTTGGTGAATTTCATCAAAGAAGAGAATGACATTTCCCATGGCTTTGACTTCTTGGATCATATTTTGGATATTTTCTTCAAAGCTACCACGGTATTGCGTACCAGCTTCTAGACCAGAAATATCGATGGAAATAATTTCTTTGTTCTTGATGGCTGCTGGAACGTCACCATTCACGATAGCTTGGGCCAAGCCTTCTACAACGGCTGTTTTACCAACACCCGCATCCCCTACAAGAACAGGATTGTTCTTAGTACGGCGAGAAAGAATTTCAGAAGTTTCTTGAATTTCTTTATTACGTCCAATAACTGGATCTAGCTTACCTTCACGAGCTTCTTCGGTCAAGTTACGACCAAGCTTCGCAAGGATCCCATCTTGTTTCATGCCTTTGCCTTGTTGGTGTTGCACGGGCTCACTTCCTTCAGTTGGAAGTTGACCAGTTTGACGGTAAATGGCGAATTCTTCAGGTGTTACTTCACGACCATTGATCATGTAGCGACGGCTTTCAGAACGAAAACCACCCATGTTTCCCATTAGTTGATTGAAAAGATCATCCATATTGTTAAAGTTGTTGTTCATAGTTATTACCTCGTTTTACATAATTTTAATTTATTCTTGAAAATGAGTAGCCGATTTGGCTACTTTATGTTTTTTACATAATTTTATTTTACTTTTAAATGAATAGCCTCGAGGGCTAGGATCTTGTATTTCTTCTTTTATCAATTAGTTTTCTATATTTTGGAAATAGCATTTCACCATCTCCTTTCCACTATTGATCCTGTAAACTTTTGAGATTTTCTCAACCTCTTTTTGTTTACATAAATTATTATAAAGCAGACTGGGTTTTTTGTCAACACTTTTTTACATAATTTTTTACATTTTTTAAAAAAATTTTTCCGAAGCAAAAAAACACACCCTTACCAGGGTGTGCCTCTTATCAAATCATGTATTCGACGCTGTAGGTGGCGTCGGATAGAATCCGTGAAAGGAATTGTTTGGTTCGTTCTTCTTTTGGACTGTTGAAGAATTCATGCGGTTCATTTTCTTCGATGATGTGCCCGCCATCCATAAAGATGACGTGGTTGGCCACATCACGCGCGAAGCCCATCTCATGGGTTACGACAACCATGGTTACGCCTTCTTGAGCCAATTGCTTCATGACATCTAAGACGTCCCCGACCAATTCTGGGTCTAGCGCTGAAGTTGGCTCATCCAGCAAGATCACGTCGGGTTTCACTGCGATGGCACGCGCAATCCCGATCCGTTGCTGCTGACCACCTGACAATTGAGAAGGATAGTAATCCTTATAAGCGAGGAGGCCGACTTTTTCAAGGGCGGATTCTGCCCGTTGGATGGCTTCTTCTTTTGGAATCTTCCGAGCCACAATCAGGCCCTCTAAGATATTTTCAATCGCTGTTTTATTAGCAAAGAGATTGTAATGCTGGAAGACAAAGGCTGTCTTTTGGCGGATTTCTAGAATTTCTTTTTTGCTGAGCTTTGAGAGATCATACTCTTTTCCACCCAAAGTCAAACGGCCTGTGTCTGCCTTTTCCAAGTGATTGAGGCAGCGAAGGAAGGTTGTTTTTCCTGATCCAGATGGACCCAAAATAACGACGACATCCCCTTGGTTGACCTTGAGATTAACATCTACCAAGACTTGGTGGTCCTTAAATTTTTTCGATACGTGTTCTACTTCTAACATCTTCTCATTTCTCCTTCTTCTATGCGAGTGTCAGGCGTTTTTCTAAGAGGTTGAATCCCCACTGAATCACCCCACAAATGACAATATAAAGAATAAAAATCACTAAATAGGATTCAAAATATTGATAGCCATAAGAGGCTTCGACCTTGGCAATGGCGGTGATATCCTTGATGGTCATGACAAAGACAAGGGAGGTTCCTTTGACCAAGTTGATGACCAGGTTACACAGATTAGGCAGGGCCGCACGCAAGGCTTGTGGAAAAACAATGCGGATATAGGCTTGGCGGTTGGTCAAGCCAATGGCTTGCGCTGCTTCTAGCTGGCCCTTATCCACCGTCAGAATGGCTGACCGTAAAATTTCAGCTAGACTTCCTGTCGTCATCAAGCTAAAGATGATAAAGGCATAGTAAATGGGATTGATCTCAAAGACATTAAAGTGACTGCCTATGCTCTTAAAAAAGCTATTTAAGAGACTGGGAAAGAGACTATAAAAGAAGAGAATCAAGAGAATTGGAGGTGTCGCGCGGATAAAGGCTAAGTAAACCACTGAGAAACTGCGAACCCCTTTGACCTTATAGATCTGGCCGAGTGCCAAAAAGAGGGCTGGAAAAAAACTCAAGAGAATCGATACGACCATGATCAGAAGGGTCACTGGAACGCCACCCAAGGTGGCTAGAAACGTTTTACTAATAAAATTGAAATCCATAAGCTACCTTTCTGTTACACTGAGTCGTTTTTCAAGCAATTGAGCGGAGAAGGAAATCACAAGGGCAATAGCCCAGTAGATCACTGCTACGGCTGTATAGGTCTCGAGGGAATAATTTCCAAGATTGCGACTGATCAAGTTGTTTCCTGCTCCCATGATATCGATAAAGCCAATGGTATAAGCCAATGCCGCATCGCGCATGAGGTTCAAGATGGCAGTCGTCATATTTGGAAGAGCCACGCGAAAGGCTTGTGGAAGGACAATCCGCCAAATAGTCTGAGCTGGTGTCAAACCAATACTCAAGCCCGCTTCCATCTGACCTTTTGGAATGGCCAAATAGGCTGCCTTAAAGACCTCAGAAATCATTGCCGCAAAGAGAAGAAACATGGCAATCAGGACAAAGACAAACTTGGACCAGTGGTCAATGTCAATGCCCAACCACCAGTTCAAAAATTGGGGCAGTCCATAAAAGACCAAAAAGAGCAAGACAATCGGAGGGGTACAACGCAAGGTAAAGACATAGCCTTTGGCCAGACCTGCTCCTACCTTATCTTCTGATACTTGTGCCCAGGTCAAAACCAAGCCAAATGCCGAACCTAGAAGCGTCGTTAACACCATCAAAGCTAGGGTCGCTGGTAGGGCTTGGACCAAGGTTGGGAGAAAAGTCCAGACCTTGGAAATGTCGTATGAGACCATGTTTCTTTTCCTTTCTGTATCCGTATAGAAATAAGGAAGCTGGGGCTATGCGCACCCAGTTTCTTCTTATTTTTCTTTATCTACATAACTGAAGACATCTTCACCGAAATATTTTTCGGATAGTTTAGCAAGCGTCCCATCTTCTTCCAATTCTTTGATGGCCTTGCTGTAGGCTTCCGCAAATTTTTCGTTTTTCTTATCCTTATGAATCAATGGGTAAGTTGGAATTCCTTTGTAGGCAAACCAGCTCAGTTTGTCTGCATATTGGTGGTAAGAACCATCTTTATCTGTGACAGCTTTTTCAAAGGAAAGTTTGATGTCAAAGAAGCCGTCGTAACGTCCTTCCAGAACCCAAGCATAGGCATCTGCGACTTTGAAAGATTCTGCAGCTGTTAATTCGATTGGTTGGTCCTTATGCTTTTCATTGTATTCTTTGATGACATTCCATTGGGCATTTTGTGGTGAAATTGGAACCAATTTTCCTTTTTCTTTAGCAAAATCATCGATGTTCTTGTATTTATCCGCATCTTCTTTCCGTACGGTAAATCCGATGATACTGGCTCCGATTGGTTCTTTTGGAATGATAAATTTCTTGGCGCGTTCTTCGGTATACCAAGCTCCTTTGGTTCCAATATCGTATTTACCAGATTCTAGACCAATCAAGAGGTCGTCGTCACTCGTTCCAGTATACTCAAACTTGTAGTCTGGTAGCTTTTCGTCAATAGCTTTGAGCACAGCTACTTCATAGCCATCTGATTCCCCTTTTTCATCAACGAAATCATACGGCACGTAGTTTTGCGTGTGGGCCACTTTCAAGGTTGTTACTTTATTAGATCCTGTTGATTCTTTGCTGTCGTTTGCGTGGTTCAAGCTTCGACCAATAATCGTTGCACCTGCAAGGGCAAGAACAGCCACCCCACCGATAATCCATGTTTTTTTACTCATATTCTCTTTTCTCGCTTTCTATTTTCCTTATTCTGCTGCAGCTTCACGAACCCATTCGATTCGTTCTTCATCAATGTCACTTGGGATAGTACAATCCGCACCGATGACCAAGCCTGTGGTTCCTGTCTCTGCTATGATGCGTTTGGTTTCTGCTTGGATGGCAGCCTTGTCTCCTGTGTAGAGAAGACCAGTTTTGCCATTTTCAAAACCACCGAGAACCGTGCGTCCACCGAAGATTTCGCGTCCTTCTGCTAGGCTAATCCCTTCGGGTCCGACTGCCCAGTTAATGACTGGGGCTGGATAGTCTGTGAAGAGATGGATATCATTGCGAGCTCCTTCGTAGCCACAGATATGAAGAATATTTACGCCACCGGCTTCCTTAGCTGTCTCTAAGACATGGAGTTCACTAGGCGCGATGACTTGTTTGTAAACTTCCTGACTGACACGCGCATCTTGGATGCTTTGAACACTGAGGTAGATCCCGTCTGCTCCAGCTTCTTTAATGATTCGTTGGCTCAAACTTGCAATATCTTGGCCAATGGTATCCAATACTTTTTTAAGAGTGGCTGCATCTTGATCGATAAAGTTGGCGATCAAGTCATCTCCACCTGACACTTCTCCGACCAACCATTTGAAGTAGGTCACTGGAGCAAAGATGTTGTAGATTGCTACAATGTCCTCTTCAAAACCAGCGCGAATTTTTTTGACCAATTCTACCTGCTCTGTGATCCATGGATGATCTGCTCCAAGGGGTTCAATCCCTGCTAAATCCGAGATGTTTTCAAGGCCCTTGTAAATAGCTGGGTTTGGATAAGCAAAGTAGCCATCACTCATGAGTTTGACAAAGTCTGGTTTGACCTTGTGTAGGAAGTTTTTATGACCATTGAGGTTTTTTTCAATAATTTCAGGATTGGAAAAACCTTTCAACCATTCTTCTTCCCTTGTAAAGTGATGCCAAAAGCCAACTGGCACACGGTCAACCGCTTCCCCTCTGAAAGCTTTTAAAACTAATTCTCTTTTTGTGGACATGTTCTTACCTCGTTCTATTCTTTTCTTGCTAGTTATCTTAACACTTGGACTTTTATTTGACTAATATATATTTTTTATCAAGCCCTTCATCTTTTTTTATCACTGATCTTCTAGGAGCAGGACTCCTGCTAGATCAGACGGGCGAATGAGGGAGAGACTATGAGCTGGAATTTTCTCCAGTCTTTCCACATCCGGATCCGTTTTGCTTTCCTCTTGACTGCTAGCGGCAGCAACTTTTGCGAGTCCTAGGACTAGGAATAAAGCTACCAGCATCAGACACCAAATATTGATTTTTTTCATCTCCCTCTCCTTTCTCTTTTATAAGACAGCTGCTTGGCGCACCCAATCAAGACGTTCCAATTGGAAATCGTCTGGCACGGTGCAGTCTGCTCCAAGGATCAAACCGCGACTTCCAGCTTCTGCCACCAAGCGACGGGTTTCTTGCTCGATAGTTGCTCGTTCCCCTTGGTAGAGCAAGCCTTTCTTACCATTGACAAAGCCACCCAAGACGGCGCGATTGCCAAAGAGCTTGCGCCCCTCTGCTAAGCTGATCCCTTCATGATGGGTCGCCCAGTTGATAACCTGAGCTGGATAATCCTTGAAGAGTTCCACTTCATTGCTAGCTCCTTCAAAGCCACAGATATGAAGGATATTGATGCCACCCGCTTCATTGGCCGCTTCTAGGACAGCGATACTGCTCGGTTCAATAATCTTGCGGTATTCTTCATCTGTCACGCGCTCATCTTGGATCTGCTGAGTTGAGAAGTAAATCCCTTCCACTCCCGCTTCTTGGATCAAGCGGCGACTAAGAATAGCGATATCTTCAGCAATGACATCAAGTACATGGGCCAAGGTTTCTGGATCTTCCTTGATAAAGTCCGCAATCACTTGATCCCCGCGAGAATGATCTGTCCGGAACCAGCGTTTCAAATAAGAAATGGGCGAGAAGATGTTGTAGAAAGAAGCAATCTCCTCATGAAAATGAGAACGAATTTCCTTGACCACTTCAATTTGTTTTTCAATCCAAGGATGATGCTCTCCGATGGGCTGAATATCCTTTAATTCTTGGATTGATGTGATCTCTCTCGAATAAAGAGCACTCGGATAGCGGAAGAAGCCATCGCTCATAATCTTGACAAAATCAGGGGAAATTTCTTCAACATAGTGTTGGTGTCCTTTGATACTTTTTTCAAGTACGGCCGGATTGTCTAGACCCAATTCTTTTTCTTCTTGGGTCACATAATGGAGCCAAAATCCTACAGGAATTCGCTCTACTGCTTCGCCTCGAATGGCACGAAGAACCAATTCTTTTTTACTCATACCGTGAAACCTCCTCAATCTCTTCTCCAAAAGGAAGACTGATTGCTGCCCTTCTGAAATTTGTAACCATGATATCACCTCGAAAAGTAGCTGACTAATATATTTTCCCTATCAAGGCCTTAAAATTTCTTTATTGAGGTAGGTATCAAAAAAAGCGCAAGCCCTTGAAAATAAAGCCTTGCGCGCATTCTGATCTATTATTTTATTTTTGAAGAAAGGAACCTACTTTGAAAATTACTTGACCCCGTTATAAGAATCAACTATACCCCTCCTTTTCATTCTCCTAAAATATGGTATACTAAAGAAAAAGGAGGTGCCTATGTCTTCCATTCGTTTAATTGTCAGTGATATTGACGGAACCATTCTGGACCAGCAGCATCAGGTCGATCCCGACCTCATCGAACTCATCCCCAAGCTCCAAGAAAAAAAGATTCCTTTTATCTTGGCATCGGCTCGTTCTCCTATCGGGATTGCTCCTATCGCAAGAAGATTGGGCGTCCACCAGGAACCAATCGCTTGCTATAATGGAGCTCTCATCGTCAAGGGAGAAGAGATTCTATTTGAACACAGCCTGAACAAAGATGAGATCCGCACCTTCCTCCATCGTGTGGAAGAACTAGATTCCAGCATTTCGATTAATTGTTATAGTGGGTCAGTCTGGTTTAACTCCAGAGAGGACCAGTGGACCCAAGTTGAGGCTTCGATTACTGGTGAGACGCCACAGATACAGCCCCTTTCTCAGACCCTCTCTGACGATGCTCTCCATCTACATAAATTGCTCTTGATCGGCGATACTCAGAACATTCAAGAACTCTATCAGAAGCTGGATCCACAAGAATTTCCTCAGACTGCTTTCTACCTTTCAAAGGAAAACTACCTAGAAGTCACCGCCAAGTCCGTCTCAAAAAGAGATGCTGTCCTTGAACTGGCTGCTTATTACCAGGTCCCTTTAGAACAGGTCATGACCATCGGGGATCACTTCAATGACCTCCCCATGATTCGTCTGGCTGGACTTGGAGTTGCCATGGGAAATGCTCCTGAAGCCGTCCAAAAGGAAGCTCAAGTTGTCACCAGTAGCAACCAAGAGCACGGCGTAGCAAAAGCAATCCAAGAGTATGTCTTATCACCATCAAACAAATAACCTATGAAGTTTCTTCCTTCATGGGTTTTTATTACCCTTCTTTCATGACAAAGTAAGCACGCACTTTTGGTGCGACTTGCGTTCCAAAAAGTTCAATAGCTCGAAGAACTTGATCATGTGGCATAGAACCAAGCGGTAAGTGCAACATAAAGCGATCCAAGCCTAAATCCTCAATCATACGGATCATTTTTTCTGCTACTTGATCTGGATTTCCCACAAACATAGCGCCATTTGGCCCCACCTGCTCAAGATATTGCTCATAACGCAATTCCTGCCAGTGCGGACGGTCTTTAGAAATCGCATCCACCACTTGCTTGGTCGGATGGAAATAATCTTTCACTGCCTGCTCGCCATCTTCAGCAATCCACCCCCAAGAATGGGCTCCCACTTTCAAGTCTTTGTCAGCATGACCCGCTTCGCTTCCAATCTCACGATAAGCTTGAATCAACTTTTTAAAATAGCGAGGATTGCCACCGATAATCGCATAGACAATCGGCAAACCAGCACGGGCAATCTTGATGGTTGACTCAACGTTCCCTCCTGTCGCTACCCACAGAGGCAATTTTTCCTGAACTGGACGTGGATAGACTTCTTTTCCAGCAATGCTTTGGGTCAATTGTCCACGCCAGTTCACTTTGGTGCTTTCATTTGCCAGCTGAAGCAGGTCCAATTTTTCATCAAAGAGGGCTTCATAGTCTTTCAGGTCATAGCCAAACAGAGGAAAGGACTCGGTGAATGAACCACGCCCAGCCATAATCTCCGCACGTCCGTTTGAAAGGGCATCGATGGTGGCATATTGTTGGAACAAACGGATGGGATCCATACTCGAGAGGATGCTGACAGCACTGGTCAAACGAATCTTCTTGGTATTCACCGCACCAGCTGCAAGGACAATCTCTGGCGCTGATACCGCAAAGTCCTCCCGATGATGCTCCCCAATGCCATACACATCCAAACCAACCTTATCAGCCAACTCTATCTCTGCCACCAACTGACGGATTCGTTCATCATGACTGTATACTTGTCCAGTCCCATTTAAGGCTGTTGTTTCACCAAATGTTGAAATTCCTAATTCTACCATACTGATTTACTCGTTTCATTATTAGTTATTTTGGGATTTTATCACTAATTAGTTATAATTGCAAAAAATTTGCTTATTAAAAAAAGGCTGGGACAAAAGTCCTAGCCTCTCAATTGTTTTTGGATTGTCGAGCAAGACGCAGTGGTTGAGTGGGCTCTACTACGCTGATTTCATCAGCTTTTACAGCCCTACTCAACTGTGCGGAGGTGGGACGACGAAATCGAATTCTATCGAATTACCGATTTCTGTCCCGCTCTCTCTTAGATTATTCTACTGTTACGGATTTAGCAAGGTTCCGTGGTTTGTCTACATCAAGTCCACGGTGGAGGGTTGCAAAGTAAGCGACTAATTGTGTTGGTACGACCATTGAGATTGGTGAGAGGTAAGGGTGTACGGTCGTAAGAACGATATCGTCTGTATCTTTGGCAACATTTTCTTCTGCGATGGTGAGGACCTTAGCACCACGCGCTGCCACTTCTTGGATATTTCCACGAGTGTGGTTAGCAAGAACTGGGTCTGACAAGAGGGCCAAAACAGGTGTTCCATCCTCAATCAAGGCAATGGTTCCGTGCTTGAGCTCTCCAGCCGCAAAACCTTCACATTGGATGTAAGAAATCTCTTTGAGCTTGAGACTGGCTTCCATGGCTACATAATAATCTTGACCACGTCCGATGTAAAAGGCGTTGCGTGTTGTTTCAAGAAGGTCACGAACCTTAGCATCAATCAATTCTTTTTCTGAAAGGGTTGACTCGATAGACTGAGCCACGATAGACAACTCATGAACCAGGTCAAAAGCTTTGGCTTTTTCATTGCCATTTGCTTCACCAACCGCTTTTGCAAGGAAAGCAAGGGCTGCGATTTGGGCTGTATAAGCCTTAGTTGATGCTACAGCAATTTCAGGACCTGCATGAAGCAACATAGTATGGTTGGCTTCACGTGAAAGGGTTGATCCTGGCACGTTTGTCACTGTCAAGCTTGGGATTCCCATTTCATTGGCCTTAACCAAAACCTGACGGCTATCAGCTGTTTCACCAGATTGACTGATAAAGATGAAAAGTGGTTTCTGGCTGAGAAGTGGCATCCCATAACCCCACTCAGAGGAGATACCCAGTTCAACTGGTGTATCCGTCAATTCTTCCAACATCTTCTTAGAAGCAAATCCTGCGTGGTAAGATGTTCCAGCTGCAAGGATGTAGATGCGGTCAGCGTCTTGAACAGCCTTGATGATGGCTGGGTCTACCACTACTTGACCAGCCTCATCTGTGTAGGCTTGAATGAGCTTACGCATCACCGTTGGTTGCTCATCAATTTCTTTGAGCATGTAGTAAGGGTAAGTTCCCTTACCGATATCTGACAAGTCAAGTTCAGCAGTGTAGCTAGCACGCTCACGGCTGTTGCCATCGTAGTCTTGCACTTCAACGCTATCAGCTTTCACAATTACCAACTCTTGGTCATGGATCTCCATATATTGGTTGGTTTCACGAATCATGGCCATAGCATCTGAGCAGACCATGTTATAGCCTTCTCCAAGACCAATCAAAAGTGGTGATTTGTTCTTGGCCACGTAGATGACATCTGGATTTTCAGAGTCAATCAAGGCAAAGGCATAAGATCCACGGATGATGTGAAGAGCCTTTTTAAAGGCTTCAAGTACTGACAAGCCATCTTCTTCCGCAAATTTCCCAATCAAGTGAACGGCGATTTCTGTATCTGTTTGTCCCTTGAAGTGGTGACCCGCAAGGTATTCTTCCTTGATTTCGAGATAGTTTTCAATCACACCATTGTGCACCAAGACAAAACGTCCTGTCTCAGAGCGGTGTGGGTGAGCATTATCTTCCGTTGGTTTCCCGTGAGTCGCCCAACGAGTATGTCCGATACCAGTTGTTCCCTCAACACCAGCCGTTTTAGCAGACAATTCCGCAATACGACCAACCGCTTTCACCAAATGGTTTTCAGCACCACCTAGGACAAAAATCCCCGCAGAATCATAACCACGGTATTCAAGCTTTTCAAGTCCTTGAATCAAAATATCCGTTGCATTTGTATTTCCAACAACACCAACAATTCCACACATAGTATACACGACACAGACAAGCTGTGCTTTCTCCTTCTATAAAAATGAAAGAAAATAGGTATCCGTACTTGAGTTCCCTTATTTTCTTAGCCAATTTATAAAATTGGTCTAGTCTGATTCGATAGAAAAATTATCAGCGGAGTCAGTATACAATGCTTTTTTCTGTTTGTCAACCTTCAAAATATCAAAAATTGGTCTAGTTAAGAAAGGATTAAGAAAAACCTATCAACTTTTTTAGTGATAGGTTAGGATGATTGGCTTATTTTTAGATCGTTATTGATGCCAACTGATCTAAATGCCTATCGAGTAATTGTATAAGTTTCACTTCATTTTTTGATCTTTTTAATCATCAAATCAACTCCCAGCAAAACAACTATAATAATGAAAATATAGGCAAACATGGACTGACTCGATAGATGTTCCCCACTCGCATTCTTCAAGATAATCCCATAAGATTCTTTGTAGTTCGTAATTACTGTAGACGGTGCATGATCAAAGACTTTACTAATTGCATCTTTCATTAAAATCTGTTTTAGTAGTGCATTCACTTGTGTCAAAGGGAACCAGGACATGACCTGTTGCAAGCTTTCTCCTACGGATCCAATCGAAAGATAAACACCTGAAATGAATCCGATAAAAGTTCCAACTATTGTACTCAAAGTTGTAAATGCTGAACTGGTTCGAATAAAAGCTAGGATTGGCAGAATAATAGTTGCAGACAACATCGTTCCCATTGTGACAACTCCTAA
Organism: Streptococcus australis ATCC 700641; assembly: GCF_000186465.1. Classification (GTDB taxonomy): domain Bacteria; phylum Bacillota; class Bacilli; order Lactobacillales; family Streptococcaceae; genus Streptococcus; species Streptococcus australis. Next base: position 101,649 of record NZ_GL636091.1, read on the forward strand.
AATAGATAAGTAGTCCATCATAGAATAGTCAAGAAGAGCACTAAAACCATTAAACATACCAATTGCAAAGATACAAGAGAACATGGTCATAATAATCCCAAATAAAATCGCAAAGATCGCATACGATAGTTCAATTTTAAAGTTAGAAACTGGACTGACTTTAAAGTCCTCACTCAATTTCTTTTCTCTATCCGAAACCATCACTCCAAATGCACCAAGAGTACTGGTCATTGAAATAATGGTCGTTAAACCTGAGATTAACCAATAATTGACCATCTGGACGGTGTCCGTAGAGGCGGTATCACTATTCAAAGCCTCCTTGATGGCATCAATCTGAATTTGTCCTAAAAAGACTTGATAAACCAAGATTAAGATGATGACTGATAAGAAGGACATAAAGAAAGCTAAGCGATCTCTTGTATAGACTTTCCGATTTCTAGAGATTAATTCAAGCATTCCCTTCTCCTCCTTTAGATCTTAGTAAGTTCAAATAAGCTGCTTCTAAATTTGAATATTCTACATTAAACGTTTCAATAATTGATTTTCCTTGATTTTCTGCAATAATTTCCATCATCTCTTCAACGGAAACATCCTTACATACGACTTCTGCCTCCGAAAGGATCTGACACTTATTAGCAAACGTAGAAACTGATAATGATTTCAGTGATCTTCCTGGTTTTAACGTAAGATTCAGGTTAGTGGTTGAATGCTGTTTAATAAAATTGGCAATATCTCCTGAATAGTACAAGTTCCCTTCAATTAAGACATTTAAGACATCACAAGCAGCCATCTCTTCTAAATAGTGTGTAATTAGAACGACTGTCATATTATCTTTCTTATTCAACTGATGAATCGCTTCCCATAAATCATGACGAGATTGTGGATCTAAACCAGTTGTTGGCTCATCTAACAAGAGCAAAGACGGTTGTGGCAATAAAGCTCGGGCAATATCTACTTTTCGTTTTTGTCCTCCTGATAAACTGCCATAGCTTTTCTTTTTAAGAGTAGCTACATCCAAATAGGATTGCAGATCTTTAATACGCTTTTGTACTTGTGATTTTGATAATCCATACAAGGCTCCTCGAGAAATCAGGTTTTCCTCTACCGTTAAATGATCATCTAGACGATTGCTTTGAAATACAATACCGATATGTCGATAAAAATCTTTCGTTGACAAGGATTTTCCATCTACCTCCCAAAAAATCTCTCCTGAACTTGGCTTGAAATTCTGAATCAACAAATTAAAAAGCGTTGTTTTTCCAGCTCCATTTGGTCCAAGAAGTCCATAAAATTTCCCCTCCTCAAGAACTAAATCAATTCCTTTCAAAGCCTCAAAGGAACCGTAGCTTTTCTTTACATTGTGTAATCTAATTTCCATTTTCTGACACCAAGATCCTTTTTTCTTTCCTTGTAATCTCAGTATACCTAATTTCTATCCTCTAACGTGAGGACATTCATGTCCTGTCTAACCTTCATTTTCACTAAAAAA
>NZ_GL636091.1:103187-239530 GCF_000186465.1 Streptococcus australis ATCC 700641
TAGTCTTTGGATTGTCGAGCAAGACGCAGTGGTTGAGTGGGCTCTACTACGCTGATTTCATCAGCTTTTACAGCCCTACTCAACTGTGCGGAGGTGGGACGACGAAATCGAATTCTAACGAATTACCGATTTCTGTCCCACTCTCTCAATGTTCCTTTTATATTTTTCAAGAACAACAGACGAAAGGATAAATACTTCTCTATACCTCAGTGTATGTTAGACCTTTTTTTGCAAGGTCCTCTTTCCATTCTTCTTGCATGTTCCTCTTCACTAGATCCTCAGATAATAAGTCCGCCATTAAGCATACTTTTTGATAATCATTTTTTGCTTTTTCTAGATCATCTTCTATAAATAAAGCAACTTTCCAATTTAAAGCATAAACAAAAATATTATCCTGAAAATCATGTCTCTTTGTCATAATATCATTTAAGGCTTTAACAATGTCTGGCAACCTGTCGTATATCCCATAATGGGCTAACACGCCTGCAGCTGAGATGAGCGTATTTTGTAGCATTTCCAACTCTGATAAGGGGAAATAAGCTATCGCAAGTATAATCTTCTCCACTAAGTGTATAAATTCATCTTGATCAAAGACTCCCAAAGCCAAAGAAAGCAAGCGCAATTTGATAATCTCCACATCGTTGAGACTTAACTCTTTTTTCTTCATAGCTTGCTCTAGATACTCATCTAATAAACCTTGATCAAAAGAAGGATTTTTGGATCCAATCATATCAACCGTAGCTTGGGCGACCTGGACAGATAGTTTTTCTTCCTCTGGCAGGTGATCAAAATAATTTTCGTAAATATCTTCAATAATTTCTTCATGCCGATGAAGACGATCTTGATCTCCATAATGGTATAACGTCCGTAATTGATACTTCAGGTTCAGATATTCTGCCGGCAATTCTAAACTAGTTTGATTCGTTAGCGTATCTAGGGAAACACCTAGTTGCTCAGCAATATACTTTGCTGTTGCAATCGTTGGTAAAGACTGACCCTTTTCAATTCGCTGGAGCTGACGTGTCGTTAATAGGTCCTCAATACCACAGATTGCTTGTCTACTTAATCCCTTACTTTCACGTAGAGTTTGTACTTTTTTTCCTAGTTCTGTTTTAAAATCTATCATACAAGCTCCTTTTCTTCTGATTTCATTATAGCACATATTGAAGTTGAAGGCTTTTTAACCTTTTCCAGCACTAAATGAAAAATCGGAAATGAAGAATGCCGTCAGAAACATCTGCATCTGATGGAGTTCCACACTTCCGAAAATAAAACCAGTCAGTCAACTACTGAAATGAACGGGCCTATCGTACTTAGATATCAGAATCCTCAAAAACTTACTCTTCAAATCCATTCTGCTGGCTCAACTCACGGAACCAATGACCGGATTTCTTCAGGCGTCTTTCCTGAGTGGCTAAGTCTAATTCGACAAGGCCGTAGCGGTTTTTATAGCCGTTGAGCCAAGACCAGCAGTCAATAAAGGTCCACATGAGGTAGCCCTTACAGTTGGCCCCTTCTTGTATAGCCCGGTGCAACTCACGCAGGTGGTCTTTGACAAAGTCAATCCGGTAGTCATCTTGGATTTCCCCGTTTTGGCGGAATTTTTCTTCCCCTTCAACTCCCATTCCATTCTCTGTTAGGAGCCACTCGATGTTGCCGTAATTTTCCTTGATATTTTGAGCAATATCATACAAGCCCTGCTCATAGATTTCCCAGCCTCTATGTGGGTTGATCTTTCTTCCTGGCATGACATAGGGTTCGTAGAACTGTTCGACCAACATCGGAGACTCTGGATTTGGCGCATATCGAGGCGCAGAGACCCGCATGGGTTGGTAATAGTTGACCCCTAAGAAGTCGACGGTATGCTCTTTAATCAACTCTAAGTCACTTGGGTCTACCTCTGGTAAAAGATTTCGCTCCCGCAGAATCTCTACCAACTCTGGTGGGTAAGTCCCAAGAACAGACGGGTCGAGAAATGACTTGGCTTGGAAGAGCTCAGCGATTCGTGCCGCCTTGGCATCTGCTGGATGTTGACTCCGCGGATAGGCTGGCGTCAAGTTCAAGACTACTCCGATACGGTAGTTTGGGGCCACCTCATGGCAGACCTGAACCGCAAGGCTGCTTGCCAACTGGGTGTGGTAGGCGACTTTGACGGCTGCAGCGGCATCCACCTTATGCGGGTAATGGGCATCATAAAAATAGCCAAACTCTACAGGAACAATGGGTTCATTAAAGGTGATCCACTGATCGACTAAGTCCCCATAGGTTTCAAAGCAGAAACGAGCGTAGTCGCGATAGGCGTAGACCGTCTCCTTGTTCTCCCACCCGTCTCCTTGCTCTTGCAAGGCAAAAGGAAGGTCAAAGTGATAGAGATTGACCATCAAGTGAATGCCTTTTTCCTTAATGCGTTCAAATACTTGGCGGTAAAAAGCTACTCCTGCTGGATTGGCTTCTCCACGACCCTCAGGGAAAATCCGAGACCATTGGATAGAAGTCCGAAAGGCAGTGTGCCCGGTCTCGACTAGAAGCTCAATATCTTCTTCCCAATTTTCATAAAAGGTCGAAGTTAAGCCAGGTCCTTCTTGGAAGCGAAAGCGATGAGGCTCTACCTGGTACCAGTAGTCCCAGAGGTTGTCACCCTTGCCATCTCCGGCAAAGCGCCCTTCTGTCTGTGGGCCAGATGTCGATGTCCCCCATAAAAAATCTTTTGGAAAGTTGATCATGTGTTTATCCTCTCTCATTGTCTTCCTCTCTATTATACTCCCTTTCAGTACTCTTCCTAGAGACTATTTTCAGTCGTTTTTACGCAGATTATAGAAAAAACACGCTAGCGATCAGAAGAGCCGATTTCTAACGTGTTTTGTTTCTATCATAGTTGATTGACGACATAATCAAAGAGAGCCTTGTCTCCTTCACTTATTTGATAACGCAGTTCTGGATGCCACTGCACTCCGAGAAAGGCTGTCCCGTGGGATGATTGCACCGCTTCGATGATCTGATCTTCAGGGCTAAGAGCAACTACTTCTAGATGAGGGGCTAAATCCTTGATACTCTGATGGTGGTAGGAATTGATCTGACCAACTTCTCCGAACAGGTCCCGCAAAACGGTCCCTTCAACAGTTTCGATCGTATGACTAGCTTCGCTGGCAGGATTTTCTTGCCAGTGGTGGTCGATATCCTGGTAAAGTGTCCCGCCCATAGCTACATTGTAGAGTTGCATGCCTCGACAAACCGTAAAGATGGGCTTCTTAGCAGCTAGCGCTTCCTTGATCAAGGCCAATTCAAAAAGGTCGCGCTCAAGCAAGTAATCGTCACTGACAATCTCCTTCTCTGCTCCATAAAACTGAGGAGAGACATGCTGACCACCTGTGAGAATCAACTTATCAATCAAGGAAATATAGTGCCCAGCCGATGCAGGGTCTCCAATCGGAAGGATCAGAGGGATTCCCCCTGCTTCTTGAACCCCCTGGACAAAGCCTGTCGGTGTATAACTGAGGTACATTCCCTCTTCTTCACGGAAAGGGCGTTGGTTGCCTGTAATCCCAATCACTGGTTTCTTCATCGCTCGTTCTCCAATCTCTTCATAGCTAATATAGTTCCTTATTTTATCACACTCCGAAGGTGACTTTCAACTTTTTTCATGATTTTTCAAATAAGGAGAAGTTTTCTAGAATTTTTACGAATAGTACAGGTGAAGAAACAATTTTCTTTAAAGAAAGGAGAAGATAGATGAACACAATTACTATTCATTCTGATGACATCCTATCAGATCATGAACTAGCCTCTATTCAAGGTGGATTTATCCCAGCTGTAATTGCAGGGGTAGCTACATGGAAAATTGCTACAGTTGCTGTCGGTAGTATCGGACTAGTTTTTGCTGCAGGAGCAGGCCTAAGATATCTAGCCAACCGTCCATAGGTAAGAACGATGAAAAAAAGACGCATATTCCATATCATCACGATATCTACTTTACTTTTTTCTAGAATCTTTTTAGCAGTTCTACAAATCTTACACGACCTTCACTATCTCACACTCCCTTTTGAAACTTACGGAGTGAGTGACTTACTTTCTGGGATTCTTGTTATTTGGATCCTCATCATTGCATATCGGGGAATCAGAAAGGAGAAAAGCAATGAACAATTTACAACTTTTAACAACTGAAGAATTAGAAAACATCCAGGGCGGTGTTGGTCCAGCTGAAATCGTTGCGATTTCAGGAGTTGCAAACTTTTTTGTATCCGTCTTTAATGCAGGATATAAATTCGGAGCTGACTTGGCCCGACGCCATTAATATAAAAAAACAGTTGAAAAAAATTTCAACTGTTTTTTATTGGTTATTTCACAACAATATTTACAAGCTTGTTAGGTACACTAATCACTTTTACGATTTCCTTACCATCAATCTCTGCCTTGACTTTTTCGTCAGCCAGAGCAACTTCTTGCAATTCTTCGCGAGAAAGGTCTTTTGCAACCATGAGTTTGGCGCGGACTTTTCCTTTGATTTGGACGACGATTTCGATTTCGTCTTCAACCAATTTGCTTTCGTCCCATGTTGGCCAAGCTACATAAGAGATAGACTCGCCTGTTGCTGCGACTGTTTGCCAGAGTTCTTCTGCCAAGTGAGGGGCAAATGGGGCAATCAATTGGATAAAGCCTTTGGCGTAATCCACATAGAGTTTGTCTTCCTTGTTGGCAGCATTGACAAAGACCATGAGCTGGGCAATGGCTGTGTTGAATTTCATGGACTCGATTTGCTCTGTGACAGATTTAACAGTTTCGTTATAAACCTTGTCAAGAGCGCCATTGTTTTCTGCAACGATTTCTTTACTTGTGATCAAACGGTAAACACGGTCAAGGAATTTACGGCTTCCTTCCAAGCCTTCTTCAGACCAAGCGATCGAAGCATCAAGTGGTCCCATGAACATTTCATAGACACGAAGGGTATCAGCACCATATTGTTCCACCACATCGTCTGGGTTAACCACGTTCTTGAGGGATTTCGACATCTTGGCTGGCGCTTGTTCCAATTCTTCCCCTGTTTCCACATGGAAGAAGGAACCGTCACGTTTTTCAACCTTGTCAGTCGCCACAAGCGCTCCACGGTGGTCACGGTAGCTAGTTCCCAAGATCATTCCTTGGTTAAAGAGTTTTTGGAACGGTTCTTTGGTTGGAACAACACCAATATCATAGAGGAATTTATGCCAGAAACGAGCGTAAAGCAAGTGAAGCACGGCGTGTTCTGCACCACCCACGTAGATATCGACTGGCAACCATTGTTTGAGGAGATCCTCATCAGCTAATTTCTCTGTGTTATGTGGATCAATGTAACGGAGGTAGTACCAGCTTGAACCAGCCCATTGTGGCATCGTATTGGTCTCGCGACGACCTTTAACACCATCTTCACGAGTCACTTCCAGCCAGTCTGTCAAGTTGGCTAGTGGACTTTCACCAGTACCTGAAGGGCGGATGTCCTTGGTGACTGGCAAGACAAGGGGTAAGTCACTTTCTGGAACGGCTGTTGAAGTCCCATCTTCCCAATGAACGATTGGGATTGGTTCACCCCAGTAACGTTGACGGCTAAAGAGCCAGTCGCGGAGACGGTAGGTAACTTTCTCTTGACCACAGCCTTTTTCTTCCAACCAAGCCACAATTTTAGCAATGGCGTCTTCTTTGTTGAGTCCATCTAGGAAGTCAGAATTGACATGAAGTCCATCTTCTGTGTAAGCAGCTTCAGCTACATTTCCACCTTCCAACACTTCTACGATTGGAAGGCCAAACTGTTTGGCAAATTCCCAGTCACGTTGGTCATGGGCAGGCACAGCCATAACAGCACCTGTTCCGTAACTAGAAAGAACATAGTCGGCAATCCAGATTGGAATTTCTTTGCCGTTTACAGGGTTGATAGCATAAGCACCAGTCCAAACTCCTGTTTTTTCCTTGGCAAGGTCTGTACGAGCCAGATCAGATTTCAAGCTAGCTTGATGTTTGTAGTCAGCTACAGCCTCAGCTTGTTCTGGACTTGTGATGGCATCTACCAAGTCATGTTCAGGAGCTAAGACAGTGAAGGTCGCACCAAAAAGGGTATCTGGACGTGTCGTAAAGACGGTGAATTCCTTGTCAGTCCCTTTCACTTTGAAGGTGATATTGGCACCAGTTGATTTCCCAATCCAGTTGCGTTGCATGTCCTTGATAGACTCTGGCCAGTCCAAATCATCCAAGTCATTGAGCAAGCGTTCTGCATAAGCTGTGATTTTAAGCATCCATTGGCGCATTGGTTTTCGGACAACTGGATAGCCACCACGCTCAGATGTTCCATCAGGAAGGACTTCTTCGTTGGCGATGGCTGTCCCCAATTCTTCCACCCAGTTTACTGGCACTTCCGCTTCATAGGCCAAGCCTTTTTCATAAAGTTTGGTGAAGATCCATTGCGTCCACTTGTAGTAGTTTGGATCTGTAGTATTGACTTCACGGTCCCAGTCGTAAGAGAATCCAAGCGCATTGATTTGGCGTTTGAAGTTGGCAATGTTTTCCGCTGTGAATTCTGCTGGGTCATTCCCTGTATCCATAGCGTATTGCTCCGCAGGCAAACCAAAAGCATCCCAGCCCATTGGGTGAAGGACATTGTAGCCTTGCGCACGTTTGAAACGACTGAGGATATCAGTCGCTGTATAGCCTTCTGGGTGCCCTACGTGCAGACCTGCTCCAGATGGGTAAGGGAACATGTCCAATGCATAAAACTTCGGTTTTGAAGCGTCTGTTCCTGTCTTAAAGGTGTGATGGTCAGCCCAGTGTTTCTGCCACTTAGGCTCGATTTCTTTATGATTGTAAAAACTCATGCTGTCTCTCCAATTTTCGTGATGCTCCTATTATACCATTTTTAGGGGATTTTTAAAGGTTCTATCCACCAAAAAGAGGCTGGGACAAAGTCCTAGCCTCTCAATTGTCTGCGGAGGTGGGACGACGAAATCAAATTCTAACGAATTACCGATTTCTGTCCCACTCTCTTCCCTGTTCAATATACAATCGCTCTTAAACTCCTAGTCTTCTACGTGACTTTCTAGTTCTTTTTGAGCTTTCTTATTGGATTCTTCTTTTTCTTTCTTCCATTGTTCACGCGCTTCATCGTACTCCTTGGTTGTCAAAACTTTGTCTTGCAATTCCAAGTACTTGTAGTTGAAGGTTTGACCCTTGTGTCCTGTCCAAGCAAAGGCAGCTGTGTATGGAACTGTCTTACGAACACCTGGAGAGGCACCATCTGAATGAATCGGGATTAAGAGGGCACTATCAGTCAACCAAGCCTGAGCCTTAGCATATTTTTCATAGCGGTCATTGACATCTTTTGTTTCATTATGTGCATCTTCAATCAATTGATCGTATTCATCAAAACCAGCTTCTTTAGCAGCTGCGTTATTAGTACCAGCATCAAATCCGAAGTAAGAATTTGCATTTTCACCATTCTTAGAGTTTGTGATATCTAGGTAAGAAGATGGATCGGTATAGTCTGGACCCCAACCCAAGTTGTTGTTCAAATCCCAGTCTTGTTGAGAAGCATTTTCAGCAAAGTAGGTCACTCGATTAAGATCGTCCTCAGATACCATATTCAAGTCGATGACGACATTTTCTGCTCCTAGGGTAGATTCTATCGACTGTTTAAAGGATTGAGCTTGCTTGACTCCTTCTGTATAGGTGGATGAAACAGGGAGGTCCAAATGAATCGGGAACTCTACCCCTTGGCCTTGAAGAGCTTCTTTGGCCTTGGCAAACTCTTCCTTGGCCTTGGTTGGATTGTAAAGGGTATCTTTTCCATCTTCGACAGAAACACCTTTCCATTCATCACCATATTCTTCTAAGTTTTTCTCTACAGACTCACCGAAATCTTTGCCATCAATTTGAACAAAGTTTGGAGGAGTGAAGGTGTTGCGGATGACCTTGTCTGCAGATGCTTCCCCATTGGCTTGCGCTACATAGGCCTTGCGGTTGAAGGCAAACATAATGGCTTGACGGAAGTCTTTATTCAAGATTGCTTTCTTGGTTGAGCTCTTTTGAGCATCTGTAGTTTTAGTCGTAATCTCATAAGCTTGACGGTCAATGTTGAAAGACAAGTTATAAGTAGAGGATCCTTGGTCACTGAAGACAATGTCATCTTTGTGTTTCTTCTCTACACTCTTATAGTTAGAGCCATTTGGGAAGACACGGGCAAAGGTATAGTCTCCGTTATCAAATCCACGGATCAAAGATTCTGAATCTTGTCCATCATAATAGGTCAGCTTAACCTTAGAAATTTTTACATTATCAGCATCCCAATAGGTTGGGTTCTTTTCAAGCGTCACAACAGATTTAGAGGTGATAGCTTTAATCAAATAAGGACCACAATAAAGAATACTAGAAGGGTTCGTACCTTGACCGTAGTCATCTCCCTTAGAATCTAAGAATTCTTTATTGACTGGCATCAAAATGCCCATGGTGGTTTTTGAATTCCAGAAACTTTCTGGTTGGTTCAAGGTGTATTGAACCGTATAGTCATCGACAGCTTTGATACCAACTGTTGAGAAGTCTTTGGTTTTCCCTGAGACATAATCATCCAACCCTTTGATAGATTGTTGGACGAGATAGAGGGCCGAAGATTTCTTGTCCGCTGCGTGCTGAAGCCCCGTCACAAAGTCTTGGGCCTTAACTTCTCCGAATTCTTCCCCTTCAGCGGTCACCCATTTAACCCCTTTACGAAGTTTATAGGTATAGGTCAGACCATCTTTTGAAACAGTCCAATCCTTAGCAAGAGATGGGATTAAGTTGCCGTATTTGTCAACTTCTAACAAACCATCCACAGCATTACCTGTAAATTCTGAAGTTGACCGTTTATTAGAGAGTGAATAATCCAAAGTATCCGGATCTTGCGTATATACATAACTAAAGACCTGGTTGTCCGAACTTGAAGATTTCCCTCCTTGTGAGCAGGCTACCAGTGCGCTTACAGACAAAAGCAGAGCGCCGGTGGCTAAGAGTAGCTTCCCTTTTTTCATATGGATCACCTCTGTATAAAATGTTATTCTTCATATTAAATTATAGCACTTTACGGAAAAATGTAAACGCTTAACTGTATAATATTTCAAAAGTTAGAAAAAATAGTTGTTTTGACTGCATGCAAAAAAGCAGTTTTGACTGCTTCTTTGATGATGGATAAAGGCCCCTGCCACTCCTTCCCCTTACTTAAATCCCACTGACCAGGAGGGATAAGAGGGTAAGGAAGCTATTCCAAGAGGCATGCTGAAGGATAGCCCAGTAAATCGATTTGGTATAACGCAAGACCGCACAAAATAGCAGGCCCGGTACCAAGTAGACGATAAAGCTTGGCAAATCCCAGCCATGCTGCCAGACATGCGAGAGGCTGAACAAGGAGGCCGAAACAAGCATATCCAGCTTATACTTCTGATAAGGTGCCAAAGCCGTCATGACCAAATCACGAAAAACTAGCTCTTCCACAATGGGAGCCAGCAAGCAGGCATAGACATAGCGTATCAACACCAAGGCCCAGCCTGACAAATCACTAGATATTTCTGCAAGGGCTATGGAATTCTTAGTGGGCGGAAATACCGCTGCAGAAAACATATCCCATAAAAAGTGAGCAAGAAAAACAAGCACAAACACCGCCAAATAGGAAGCTTTAAAGGTGAATTTCCCGTACAAGTCCCAGCGACGACTCTTTACCAAGAGTGTAACGGCTACCCCCCCAATCAATCCTATCAACAAGAGGAGCAAGCCATAATAAGAATCATCCGATAGGTGGCCCACTAAATCCGTTGGGAGTCCCACGTTAAAAAGCGCAAAATTGATGCAGAGAATTCCAATTGTCGCTAGTTGAAACAATCTGTCTGTCTTACTCATTGCATTTACCCTTTCATTTAATCCTTTCTACCGAGTTCCAATCTGCCTTAAGATCTAACTCTCAGAACACTTCATCCTAGAACTCTATCATGTCTTAAATACGAGCGAGCGGTGGTCGCTTCACAAATCCAGGACGTCCAATCTCAATCTTATCTGACTGACCTTGAACCACATTTGGGCGAGAACCTCCTCCTCCTACAATCTGTGCCAATTCTTTTTGACTACATTCTGTCATTTCATTTCCTCCAATTTGTATTTGTAACGCTACCTCCTGAGTCTATCAAAGATTGGAGCCTTTGCCTTTTCTTTTTTCTATATGGTTGCATTTTTCAGCTATGTGGGTGGAGAATCTCTTAATTCAGAAGTATACATCTCCAAATTAAACGAAAACGAACAACCATCAAAAAAACCATCGCCAACAGGCGATGGTTTCTGTATTTCTTTGATTAGCCTAAGGACTTGACATAAGCATCTACTGCTACAATCGCTTGAGCAATATCAGATGCTTGTACCTTGAATGGCATTTGGTGAATGGTTTCTCCTTCAATGGTTGCTTGTTGGCCAACCTTGAGAAGATCTTCGTAGCTTGCATTTTCAAGATGCATTTCTTTCAGAGTCGTTGGCATGCCAATTTGTTGATAGAAATGAATGTATTTGTTCAATTCTTCTTTTGGACGGTTTTCCAAGAACAATTGAACCAAGGTTCCATAGGCTACTTTTTCACCGTGAGTCAAATGGTGGATATCCCCAGTAAGGGCCGTAAAGCCATTATGGATGGCATGAGCTGCTGCCAAGCCACCACTTTCAAACCCAATCCCACTGAGAAGGGTATTGGCTTCGATGATGTTTTCTAATGCAGGCGTCACCACTTTAGCTTCACAAGCAGCCACGGCTTGGAGACCATCAGCAAATAAGATTTCTTCACAACGTTGCGCAATCGCCACACCAGCTAGAGTTTGGTGTTTGCCTAGCATGGTTTTTCCGTTGGCTTGCATTACCGCACGCGCTTCGACCCAAGTAGCTAGTCCATCTGCGATACCAGAAGCAAGCAAACGTTTTGGTGCTTGAGAGATGACTTTACTATCTACCAAGACCAATTCTGGGTTTTTAGAATAGAAGATATAGCGAGCAAAGGCACCTTCATCCGTATAAATAACAGACAAGGCTGAAACCGGAGCATCTGTAGATGCAATAGTCGGAGCAATGACAACTGGTGATTTTAAAAGATCAGCAATGGCTTTTGCACTGTCGATGGTCTTTCCTCCACCAAGTCCGATGACTAAGTCACAGCCATTTTCTTCTGCCAGACTGACCACACGATTGATTTCATTATCAGAAGCTTCACCGTTGAAGAACACTGGCAAGACTGTAAAGCCATACCGAAGGAGATACTTTTCAAAACGTTCCCCTACGATATCATAGACTACTGAATCACAGAGTAAAACGGGATGACTCCCCAGTTCTAAAATAGGTTTTGCATTTTCAAATAAAGCATTTTCACCTTGAATGTAACGGGATGGGCTGGCAAAATTTCTCATACACTCCTCCTTTATCAAATTGTATTCTTATGATGAACAGCTGACCAATCTGCCTCGAAGTCATCTACTGCTTTTGGAATAGAAGGCATTCCAAAAGCTGCTTCAAAGACATCTGCCCCTGCCGTAATTGCTTGTGTTCCTTCTTTAAATGCTCGATTAACTTGAGCCACATTTTTAAAGGAAGCTGCTAGAATTTTGCTTGATGAATGATTACGCTCTATGGCACTCGCTAACTGAGAAATAACCTGAGCTGAATCAATGTTTAAGTTTTCCATACGATTGTAATAAGGTGCTAAATAGTCGGCTCCTGCTTCAATAGCTAACAGTCCTTGAAAAACAGTATAGATTGCTGTTGCAGTAATTTTGTAACCCTCTGCTTTTAACACTTTAATTGCAGCAAGTCCTTCAGGTGTTACTGGAACTTTAATATAGGTATTTTCATCGCATTGTTCTCGAATTTCGGCCGCATCTTTTAAAATTCCTTCATAATCTTTTGCGACAACTTGAACATGGATGGAAGGAGATCCTCCGATGATTTCCCGCACCTTATGGATACGATCAAAAAAATCAATGTTCCCTTCTTTTTTAGCAATTGTTGGGTTCGAAGTTACCCCAGCAAGGGGTAACACTCGTGCCCATTTTTTTATCTCATCTAAATTTAAAGTATCAAGCATAAATTCCATATACATACCTCTTTACTATAGAGTATGCTCTGTCCGTCCAATAATATCATCTTGTGTTGCTCTTGATAGTACATTGAAGAAGGCTGAGTAGCCAGCAACACGTACAATTAAGTCACGGTGTTTTTCCGGATGTTTTTGAGCATCTAACAACGTTTCTCTAGAAACCACATTGTATTGAATATGGTATCCATGTAGACGATTAAAGAACGTACGGAGTAAAGCAATAAGTTTTAATTTATCTTCTTCTTTGGATAAAGTTTGTGGGTTTACTTTTTGGTTCAGTAAAACACCACCAACAATTTCATCTGTTGGCAATTTAGAGACAGATTTTAGAACAGATGTTGGGCCATGTTGGTCCATATTGTGGGATGGAGAGCATCCTTCTGCAAGTGGAGTCCCGGCATTACGACCGTCCGGAGTGGCTAATGTTCCACGACCTTGTCCTACATTGGCTGAAATAGAAGATGTACCTGAGTAACGAATTCCTCCGATTGGCCCACGTCCATATCGAGTATTTGGATATTTAGCAATTTCATCCACATAAATATCGTATGCTTCTCGAACTAAGCTGTCCGCATAGTCATCATCGTTTCCATACTTCGGTGCATCATGGATAAGCATCTCTTGGATTTCTTTTCCACGTTCGCCCTCGTAATCGGTTTCCAGAGCATGCCATAGCTCTTGTGGCGTTAAGCGTCCTTCTTCGAATACCAGTTTCTTGATTGCTGCAAGTGAATCGGATAAGTTTGCAATACCCACTTGTAAACCAGAAATATAATCGTAGACAGCTCCACCTTCTTTTAGGTGTTTTCCACGTCCAATACAGTCATCTGTCAAAGCTGAACAGAGGATATCTGGCACTTCTCTTTCAAGAGATAGGTCGATAGAGTTTTCTACGATCACACTCATGCGGGTTAAGTGGCGCAAAGTCTTGTCCCAAGCAGTTTGCAATTCATCGAAGCTCTTCATGTCTTTAAAATGACCAAAGCTTGGTGCAAAGCGCTTGCCAGAAGCAGGATCGATTCCGTCATTCATCGTAATGAGCAAAACTTTAGGGAAGTTCATATAACTCATACCTGTACAGCGATATCCCCATTTACCTGGAACAGCTGTTTCTACACAACCAATTGCACTGTAATCATAAGCATCTTCTTCAAGAACACCTTTTGAAATAAAGGATGGAATAATAATCTCATCATTATTGAAAGCAGGCATACCAAATCCGAGCTTCATAACTTCAATACATTCGTTCATGAAGCGGGCATCCAGACCAGCATGATAACGAACAGTTAAGTTTGGTTGAGGAAGGTGAGTTTGAGCAACTGACTTCAACACCAAATAAGACAATGGATTGACGGCATCTTTCTTATCACGTGTTTGACCACCAATCGTAACGTTTTGATAAAGCGGACTACCTGCAGATGAGAAGGTATGTGCTTGACTACGTACTTTGTTAATTGTAATAGTCTTAATCCAAAGGTTAGTCAAGCGTTCAACAATACTCTCTTCAGTTTCCCGTCCACTTTCCAAATCAGCTTTAACGTATGGATACATATATTGGTCAAAACGGCCATATGAAAGTGAGTGTCCATTTGATTCAATCTGAAGAATACATTGGATAAACCAAACAGACTGAACAGCCTCTGCAAATGTACTTGCAGGCTCGTATGGAACTTTTGAGCAAATCTCTGCAATTTCAAGCAATTCCTTCTTACGTTCAGGAGTTGCTGTTTCAGCAAGTTGTTTAGCAAGTTCCACAAATCGTTGAGCATAGGTCTTAACAGCATCAACTACGATAAAGATAGAATCGTAAAAATGGTACTTATCAATGCTAGCTGGATCCGTTAGATCTAGGGCTGCTTTAGCTTGGCGAGCTCTTTCTTCAAAACCTTTCAAGCCATATTGCAATAATTTTTGATAATTGACTGCTAAGTGGGCATCTCCTGAATTCATCTTCCCTTCCATACCGAAGAATCCTGTTTCCATATAGACAGATACTTCTTCAGGTAGAAGAGCGACAGCTCTTGCACGTAAGTTATTATTTTCCCAGAACGGTGCGATACTACGGAGCTGTTCTTTCGTTTCTTCCGTAATATAGAAGACATCACCATCCCGCTTTTCAAAAAGATCCAATTCCTTCAGAACGAACTCTAAAGTATATTCTGGGAAAATCGGAGCATCTTTATTAGAGGATGCTTGGTTTCCAGCAATCATGGATTCATCCTCAATGTAGATTGTCATATTTTCAAGAATCTCTTTCAACATATAGGCACGTTTAAGAACATTTGGTTGTTCCTTATAACGATCATATGCCTTAGTTGCAAGAACAGCACGTTCAGCATCGATGTAAGGCTTCTTATTTAAGACATCTTCACGATACTTATTCATGCGTTCAGTGAGGCTTCCAAAATATTCTGTTTTAATGCTTGTACTTGCTACTTCTACTTGTTTCATTTTTTCAAAACCTTTCTTTTGAAATTATTTTGTTTTCTTTCGTAACTATAGTAGCATTAAATTTTACGAATTTCAATGAATTATGAATTATACATATAAATTCTATTCTAGTCGCACATCTGTGCATACATGATAAACGCACTATTTTTCAGCTTGTAATTCATTGTTATAGGCAAGATTATCTTGGAATTTGAAGAATGGGAAATATACGACAGTCGAGGTCGCAAGAACTAGCACTTGAACGAAAGCACCTTGCCAACCTCCAACCATAAATCCAGAAATAATGGCTGGTGTACTCCAAGGAAGAGTCACACCTGAGAATGGATGCATAAATCCAATAGCAATTGATGCATAAACAATTATTGCAGCCAAAATTGGAACCAAAATAAATGGAAGGAACATAACTGGGTTCATTACGATCGGAAATCCAAATACGACGGGTTCATTGACATTAAAGATTGCAGGAAATGCTGCAACTTTCCCCAAAGCTTTATACTGTTTTGACTTAGCAGCAAATAGCATGGCAACAACCAACCCAAAGGTTATACCTGATCCAGACAAAATAAGGAAGCTATCTAAGAATTGTTGAGTTACAATGTGGGCACCATTTTCAACGGATAGCTTCCCAGCTGCCAACATTGATTTATTGGCATCTAGGTTAGAAAGTAGCAAGGCTGTTACTACACCGTTGACAACTGATTGGCCATGAACACCAAACCACCACAAGAATGAAATAAAGAAAGCAATCCCAATCGCTCCGTAAAGTGATCCTGTTAGACCTTGAAGAGGAACCTGAATGACATCATAAATCATTTCAATGAAGGTACCGCCGTTTGTCACTACTTTTGATACGATATAGACAATCATTGATAGTAAGAAAATCACGAAAGCAGGAATCATCGCTTCAAATTGTTTGGCAATGGCTTGAGGTACTTGTTCTGGCATTTTTATAACAATGTGTCTTTGGATAAACACAGTATAAATTGCACCAACTACCAGACCAATAATAATGGCCCCGATAATCCCTTGACCACCAAACCATACTTTTGAAATGGCATCGCCAATCGGTTCTCCCTTAGCTGGTACATAAGAAGATTTTAACAAGATAAAGAATGAAGACAGGGACAAAACTCCCGCTGGCAAGGGTTCTACTCCACTGTTTTTAGCATAAGAATACCCAATGGAGAAGCAAGAAATTAAGCCCATGATGGCGAATGTTCCTGAATAAACTTGCATAAATGGCTCTGTCCATGTATCGCCAAATACACTAGCAATAGCCTGATTAAGGCCTTCAAATGGTAATTGTCCAATAATCAGAAACAAACTACCAACTACCGTTAATGGAAGGATCGCTAACATCCCATCTTTAAGAGCAATAATTCCTTTCATGTTTACAAAACGCATGATTGGAGCGATAATTTTCTGAGAATTAAAATTAGACATGGGAAGCCTCCTTATTTTTCTCCTAGCAATTCTAGAGCTAGATTTAGTACCTTCTTACCATCTAACATCCCATAATCCGCCATAGGAATGACAGCAATAGGGATATGGTTTGCCTCACAAATCGCTTTTGATTTATCCAAAGTATAAGCTACTTGAGGCCCTAACAAAGCGACATCTATTTCTGGGGCAAAATCTGCTAATTTCGCTTGAGAATATGCCTCAATTTCAGCATCAATACCTAATTCCTGAGCCGCTACCTTCATATTATTTACCAACATTCCTGTTGAAAATCCTGCCGCACAAAACAATCCAATTTTCATCATCTTTTCCTCCTTATTGTTTCGCTGAAAGTTCTTTTCGTAAGTCAATCATTTCTTTAATCAAGTTAATCTCTGTGATTGAAGTCATTAAGTGATCTTGTGAGTGCACAAACAAAGCTGTAATCTCTGTCTTTGTCCCACTTGCTTCCTGGGCTAAAAATTGGGTTTGCAAGTTATGCGCTTCTAGCAATGCTGCATCTGCTTTTGCAATTTCGCCTTCAGAAGATGTAAAATCACCTTCCTTAGCATATGATAAAGCTTGGTAAACATGCTGTTTAGCATCACCCGCATTTAAAATTAAGCCCATAATAATTTGGTCTGCAACAATTATTTCCATGTGCACTACACTCCTTTGTCAATCTAATGAAAGCGCTTTTTCTATTGTCAATATACCATTTATATTTTTGCCGGTCAATAAAAAACTACAACATTTGATTATTGTTTTTAGTTTTTGCACATTTGTGCTATTTAACTCAAAAAAATAAGGACTGCATCCTCGCTGTCCTATTTTTTAGTAAATTGCTGATCACCATCTAATTCTAAAACTTTTAAGATCGTCGCTTCATCTGTGACTAAATGATTGATATAGTTGGCTTTCAAAACCGATAAAATTGCTTTTGCTTTTTGATCACCGTAGGCTAACGAGATGGTATTCGGAACCTTTCTCAATTCCTCCAATGTGATAGATATTGTTCTTTCCTGTAATTCAGGATAAACGGGGACACCTTCTTGATCAAAGAAACGACAGCATACTTCTCCTACAGCATGTTCTGACTCCAATTTCCTAAAATCATTTGATGTCAGCATATCAAACCACTGAGGATTCTTGCTATCTGCATAGCCACCAATCCCCACAGCCGCAACATCCAAACAACGCCAACTAGCTTTCAAATCCTCAAAATACTTAGAAGATAAGATACCTTCCGTCACCTCAGAATTTTCTTGAATGACACTCGCGTTTATAAAATGACATTCCCCATGAAATTTACTCGCCATACTGTAGATCAGCGTATTGACATGGTAGCGAGCATGAATATGACTGGGACCTCCAGCTAGGGGATAAAACTGAACACCATCCAAACGCTTCGTTCCAACTTGTTCTACCATTAATCTGAGAGACTTGCCCCATGAAAATCCGACTGTCATTCCATCTTCAATCAAATTACGCAGCATGACCGCACTTGCTTGAGCCAGTCGCTTTTCAAGGCTTTCTCGAGGCTCATCAACTAGATTCGGTATAATTTCGATAGCTTTTAAGCCATATTTTTGTTTGATATAATTTTCTAAATGGAAGAGGCGAGTATCAAAGTTTTCGATTTCAATTTTTACAACTCCCTCTTTTTTAGCCTCTGCTAGCATTCTGCTGACAGTTGTACGGTAGATTCCAGTTTCTGCTGCGATTTGCGATTGACTTTTGTCTTCAACATAGTATAGATAGGCTAATTTAGCAAGTAACTTTTTCCGTTCATCTTTCAATTGGCTTCTCCTTCTTATACTAAAGTTAAAATCGTTTGTGAATCCTCAAGTTTTTCTTTCGCTTCTTGAGATATATTCTTATCTGTTATGACTCTCGAAACTTGTGAAAGTGCAAATCGTCTGACGGTTCCACATTTCCCAAATTTACTTGAATCTGTCAAGACAACCACTTCCTTAGAAACATCGGACATAGCTTGAACAACTTCACTTCTCATCATATCTTTCCCAGTAAAGCCAAGTTCATCATCATATCCGTCAACCCCTACAAAAGCAAAGGGAACTCTAAACGAGCGGATTAATTCTTTCAAAAGCGGACCTACAGTCACTCTCGATTCTTTTTGAAATTCACCACCAAGTAGGATGATTTTACAAGAATCATATTCCTGAATATAATCTGCAATAAAATAAGAATTTGTCACAATCTTGACATTCTTTTTTGTTTGGCAAATTTCTTCCGCTAGCAAAGCACATGTAGAGCCCGATTCAATCAAAACCGTGTCGTTATCCTTAATTAATTTAGCAGCTTCCTTGGCTATTCTTTTCTTGGTATCATATTGAAAGGACAATCGAACATTGATATCATCTCCACTATTTAAAACAGCATAGCCGTGTTCTCTATGCAATAATCCTTTGGATTCTAGCTTGTCCAAATCCTTTCGAATGGTCACTTTAGAGACTTGTAATTTCTCAGACAAGCTATTAACATCAATCTTTTCAAATTCCGATACTAATTTCAATATTTCATCTAAACGTTGCATTGTTTTTACCTCTTCTCTATTTTAGCAAATTTTCGAGTGAATTCAAAACAAAATAAACTTTCGTTCGTAATTGAATTAGTTTCTTAAATAATGTATAATGGACTTACTAGATTGATAGGAGAGCAAAAATATGGAACAAAATCGTGGCATAATCTTTAATATCCAACACTTTAGTATCCATGATGGCCCTGGCATCCGAACTACTGTATTTCTAAAAGGATGTCCCCTACGTTGTCCATGGTGCTCCAATCCTGAATCCCAGCGTGCAAATCCTGAAAAAATGTTGGATGCTGTTACTAAAAAGGAAACCATCACGGGAGAAGAAAAAACAGTTACAGAAATCATAGATGACGTCTTAAAAGACGTTGACTTCTACGAAGAATCTGGTGGTGGCCTTACCCTGTCTGGTGGAGAAATCTTCGCTCAATTTGAATTTGCCAAAGCAATCTTAAAAGCTGCGAAAGAAGTTGGACTTCATACTGCAATCGAAACGACAGCTTTTGTTGAACATGAGAAATTTGTCGATCTCATTCAGTATGTTGATTTTATTTATACAGACCTTAAACATTACAATACACTTAAACATAAGAAGGTTGTCGGAGTCAACAATCATCTGATTATTAAAAATATTCATTATGCCTTTGCTCAAAACAAAACAATCGTTTTACGTATCCCAGTCATTCCTAATTTCAATGACTCCTTAAACGATGCTGAAGAATTTGCTTCACTTTTTAATTCTCTCGATATCGATGAAGTACAACTTCTCCCATTTCACCAGTTTGGAGAAAACAAATACAAGCTTTTAGGACGTCGCTATGAAATGGAAGGAATAAAAGCCCTGCATCCAGAAGATTTATATGACTACCAGCAAGTTTTTTTAGATCATGACATTCACTGTTATTTCTAATCTACTCAAAAATCCCCAAAGCTAGTTTCAGTAGATTGAAACTTGGCTTTGGGGATTTTTAGTTTCTTTTACGAGCGTTAGTAAAATCAATAAACCACTCAACTGAAGTCGAGACTACTTACTTTGATCAACGAAACGAGTATCGCGAAATTGAACTCGCCCTAAAAGCGTCGAGAAAAAGAGAGATTGCCTGGTGGGCATGGCCCACATGGTCAATCTCCTATTTTCTTCTCGCTTTTTTTACGGGCTTAGTATCTTAATTTACCAAATAATCACACGGTCTTCTGGTGCACGCCACATGCCGTCACCTTCTTTGACATCAAAGGTTTCAAAGAATTCATCAAAGTTTGGTAATTGAACATTGGTACGGAGTTTTCCTGGTGCGTGGACATCAACACTTGCAAGGAGTTGCATGTACTCAGTCCGGGCTTTCATGCGCCAGATGCGAGCAAAGTTGGTGAAGAATTCTTCTGCTGAGAAATCTTCCTCTTTCTTAGCCGCTTCAAGGGCTGTAGCGATCCCTCCGAGGTCTGCCACGTTTTCAGAAACGGTCAATTTCCCGTTAATCTTGGCACCGTATGAGTCTTGACCTTCGAACTGATCGATGACCTTTTGGGTCCGAGCGGTAAAGGCTTCGTAATCTTCTGGTTTCCACCAGTCTTTCAAGCTACCGTGCTCGTCAAAGGAAGCTCCATTGGTGTCAAAGGCGTGGGAGATTTCATGGGCAATGACTGCACCGATTCCGCCGTAGTTGGCTGATGATGATTGGTGAAGGTCATAGAAAGGTGCTTGGAGAATCGCTGCTGGGAAGACGATTTGGTTTTGTTGCGGATCATAGTAAGCATTGACCAGATGGGCTGGCATGTGCCATTCGCTCCGATCAACCGGTTGGTTCCACTTGCTCCAAGTATGGGCAATGGAAATTTCGTAAAGGGCTTGAGCATTTTCAACCAAGGTCTTGCTTTCGTCGATGATCTTTTTGGCGTATGTTTCTGGTAATTTTTCAGGGTAGCCGATATGTGGTGTGATGACATTGAGTTTGACAATGGCTTTTTCACGAGTTTCAGGAGCGAGCCAGTCTGCTTTTTCTAAGCGCTCCTTATAGACGTCAATCATGGTCGCTACTTTATGCTCTACGTCTGCTTTTGCTTCTGGTGAGAATTTTTCTCCCGCATACCAGAGTCCAAGTGCTTGGCTATAAGGTCCTTCTGCCAAGGCCAGAGCTGCTTTTTCTTTTGGACGAGGTTCTGGAATCCCTGTAATGGTCCGTCCATATTCACCAGACAAGACACGGATTTCTTCCGTCAAGAAAGACGTCCAATCTAAAGCTGCACCAAGTTTCAATTTGGCATGAATGGTTTCCCAGTTGGCTGCCGAGTAGTATTTTGGTGCGAATTCCTTCCAGAAACGCTCTTCTGGCACGATGATTTTATCTGGTGTTTGTCCGATCACTTCAGTAAAGAAGGTATCGAGTGGCAATTCTGGGACCAAGGCCTTGAAATCTGCCCACTCATAAGGATGGTAGAGTTTGTTGTACTCGGATCTTTCTTCGTTTGATAAGACATATTTGGCTAATTCTGCATCCGCCGCAATCACTTTATCCAGGATATCTTTGATTTCTTCCTCTGAGAAATCAAATTTTGGCAAGAGTTTTTCCATCATTTGGCGCCAGATAGCCAGCAATTCTTGTCCTTTTTCGTTGCCTTCTTCATAGTAGGTCGTATCTGGCAAGATGAGAGCAAGGGACTCTCCCCACAAGACATTCATTTGGGCATTCTTAAAGTCTGGTGACACGCTAAATGGCAAGAGATTTGGTTTGCCAGCTAGTTCATAGGTGCCCAACTTGCTGGTATAGTCTTCAAAAGAAGACAGAGCCTTAATTTCATTGATCAAGGGCATGACTGGTGCTACACCAGCTGCTTCTCGCGCATCAAAATCTGCCACCATTTTATGGTATTTGACAAAGTTTTGCAGAATGCTGTCTTCAGGCAGCTCTTCTCCCCGTTGCCATTTTCCAGTGATATCCAACATCAAGTTTTCGATATCTTGGATCAAGTCCATAAAACCACCAGTTGACGGTTTGTCATCAGGAATCACAGCTGTCTCAGCCCATTCCCCATTGACGTAATCATAAAAATCATCTTGTAAACGTACCATGATCTTCTCACTTTCATTCTTTTCTATTAACCTTATCAAAAATAGGTCTATTTTTCAATGATTACAAAAGATTTAATCTAAATTATTTTAAAAATTAACTTGACTTAATTTTTTCATTCATGTATATTAATAGTAAAGGAGTAAAATCATGATTCAAATTGAACATCTAAGTGTTGCTTACCAGCAAACACTGGCCTTGGAGGATCTTTCCCTCACCATCCAGGGTCCAACCATCCTAGGCATTCTTGGACCCAACGGAGCTGGAAAATCAACCCTGATCAAGGCCATGCTAGGACTTCTCCCTCATTCGGGAAAGGTCCAGCTCGATCAAAAAGACCTCGGCCAAGTTCTTCAACGAGTGGCCTACGTCGAACAGAAATCCGCTATTGATTTCCACTTCCCCATCACGGTGCGGGAGTGTGTCTCGCTGGGCCTCTACCCCCATCTTTCTATCTTCAAGCGAAAAAGCAAAGAGGATCTGAAAAAAGTGGAAAATGCCTTGAAACTTGTCAATCTTCTTGATCTAGCGGATCGCCAGATCGGCCAACTATCGGGAGGGCAATTCCAACGAGTGCTGATTGCCCGCTGCTTGGTCCAAGAAGCAGATGTCATCTTTTTGGATGAGCCCTTCGCAGGGATTGACTCTGTCAGCGAAGACATCATCATGCAGACCCTCCAGACCTTGAAAAAAGAAGGCAAGACCATTCTGATCGTCCAT
This sequence comes from Streptococcus australis ATCC 700641, assembly GCF_000186465.1. Taxonomy (GTDB): domain Bacteria; phylum Bacillota; class Bacilli; order Lactobacillales; family Streptococcaceae; genus Streptococcus; species Streptococcus australis. The sequence goes on from NZ_GL636091.1 coordinate 125,524, forward strand.
CACGATCTGAGCAAGGTCCCAGCTTATTTTGACCAGGTCCTCCTCCTTCACCGCAAGCTGATCGCTTTTGGGAAAACAGAGGAAACCTTTACCAAGGAGAATCTGCATGTAGCCTATGGGCATGAACTCTTTATAGGAGGTGGCGTCGGATGATTACAGAATTTATCGATGGGTTACAGCAATTCCACTTCTTACAAAATGCCCTGATCACAGCTATTGCCATCGGCATTGTCGCTGGAGCTGTCGGATGCTTCATCATTTTGCGAGGCATGTCTCTCATGGGAGATGCCATCTCGCACGCGGTCCTTCCGGGGGTAGCTCTGTCCTTTATCCTGGGCATCAATTTCTTTATTGGCGCCATTGCCTTTGGGCTTTTAGCCTCCATCCTCATCACCTATATCAAGAGCAACTCCATCATCAAGAGCGACACTGCGATTGGGATTACCTTTTCTTCTTTCCTCGCCTTAGGAGTCATTCTGATCGGAGTCGCTAAAAGTTCTACCGACCTTTTCCACATCCTCTTTGGAAATATCTTGGCCGTGCAAGACCAGGATATGTGGGTGACCATCGGTGTTGGAGTGGCAGTCTTACTGGTGATTGTCCTGCTCTTTCGTCCCCTACTGCTCACTTCTTTTGATCCTGTTCTGGCTCAATCCATGGGCGTCCGGGTCAAACTCTATCACTACCTGCTCATGGTGCTCTTGACCTTGGTTTCTGTCACTGCCATGCAGAGTGTCGGGACCATTCTCATCGTCGCCATGCTCATCACACCCGCTGCGACAGCCTATCTCTATGCCAATAGCCTCTGGTCCATGATGCTCCTTTCATCCGGATTAGGTGCTCTAGCTTCTATCCTGGGACTCTTTATTGGCTACAGTTTCAACATCGCCGTCGGGTCTTGTATTGTCCTCACTTCTGCTGTCTTCTTTCTCATCAGCTTCTTTATCGCTCCTAAGCAGAGAAAGAACAAGCACGCTCTTTCGCCTCATTAAAGGAGAAACACATGAAAAAAATCGCTTCTGTCCTTGCTCTCTTTGTGGCGCTCTTATTTGGTCTTATGGCCTGTAGCAAAGACTCTTCTTCCAAGTCCTCATCTGATAAATTGAAAGTCGTCACCACCAACTCCATCCTCGCAGATATCACTAAAAATATCGCTGGGGACAAAATCGAGCTCCACAGTATTGTCCCTGTCGGTCAAGATCCCCACGAGTACGAACCACTCCCAGAAGATGTCAAAAAAACTTCACAAGCAGACCTGATCTTCTACAATGGGATCAACCTCGAAACGGGTGGCAATGCTTGGTTTACCAAGTTGGTCAAAAATGCCAATAAAGTAGAAAACAAGGATTATTTCGCAGTGAGCGAGGGAGTCGACGTCATCTACCTAGAAGGTCAAAACCAAGCTGGAAAAGAAGACCCTCACGCTTGGCTCAATCTCGAAAACGGGATCATCTATGCTAAAAACATTGCTAAACAATTGATCGCCAAAGATCCAAAAAATAAGGACTTCTACGAAAAAAATCTAGCAGCCTATACTGAAAAACTTAGCAAGCTGGATCAAGAAGCCAAGCAAGCATTCAATAACATCCCAGCAGATAAGAAGATGATCGTAACCAGCGAAGGTTGCTTCAAGTACTTCTCCAAAGCCTACGGCGTCCCATCTGCCTATATCTGGGAAATCAACACCGAAGTAGAAGGGACACCCGAACAAATCAAAACGCTGGTAGAGAAATTGCGTCAAACCAAGGTGCCGTCTCTCTTTGTTGAATCCAGTGTCGATGAACGTCCTATGAAAACTGTCTCTAAAGATACCAATATCCCGATCTTTTCAAAAATCTTTACTGACTCGATCGCCAAAGAAGGCGAAGAAGGCGACAGCTACTACAGCATGATGAAATGGAATTTGGAGAAAATCGCAGAAGGTTTGAACAAATAAGTCTCTAAAGCTGATTAGATTCTCAAACAAATCAGTGGCTCTTCCCCCTTCATTAATGTACAATGAAAAGAAAAAAGGAGTCTTTGCTATGACAACATTTTTAGGAAACCCTGTTACCTTTACCGGATCTCAACTCCAAGTTGGCGATACCGCCCACGACTTTTCACTGACTACGCCAAACTTGGAGAAAAAATCTTTGGCTGATTTTGCTGGGAAGAAAAAAGTCCTCAGCGTGATCCCATCCATTGACACAGGCATCTGTTCCACTCAAACACGTCACTTCAACCAGGCCCTCTCTGACATGGAGGACACTGTGGTCTTGACCGTCTCTGTCGACCTTCCTTTCGCTCAAGGCAAATGGTGTGCTGCTGAAGGGATCGAAAATGCCATCATGCTCTCAGACTACTTCGACCATTCCTTCGGAAAAGCCTATGGCCTCTTGATCAATGAATGGCACTTGCTCGCACGCGCTGTCTTGGTCCTAGATGCGGATAACAAGGTCACATACGTTGAATACCTCGACAACATCAACAGTGAGCCCAATTACGACGCCGCAATCGAAGCTGTCAAAGCACTTGATTAAACGAAAAAGAGGTCTACGACCTCTTTTCTATATTTACAAAATTCGTTCAGAGACTTTCCTTAGGTGAGTTTCTAAGAGGCCTTTTTCTTCAATCCGAAAGAGGACTACTATAAAATCCGATGGAGTCCATTCTGGAAGAGGACTCGCCAGCGTAAGCGTGGGATTCCTCTGAGGAAGCGCCGCACACGCTTTGCTACTTGTTGCTTGTAGCTCTTGCCTCCTTGTGCAAAGGTTCCCTTCCGGCTCCAGTATCCTTCAATACTACGATCATTCTTCGGAGCGAGATAGCGAACACCTTGCTGATAGAGGACTTTCTTACGAAATGGCGGATCCCAAGGTTTGACGGGATCGATATCCAAGTCCTTATGGGTTCGGCCTCTAGCTAAGCCATAGTTGAAACTGGCTCCATTGACAATGCCATTTTCAGAAATCTGATTCGGATCCACTTCGTTGAGAAACTGGCCACCCTGATCCAGGATGTACTCTGTATGGAAGTTGAGCAAGATCTTGAAGTTCAACTGGGCCTGGGCACGAGATGGGAAAGCGAGCTGTCCGTCTTGATCCACATAGACCTTATTATGGAGACGAGCCGCTGCATAAGCATCGATTTTAATTCCTTTTGTCTCCTGTAAGTAAGCTTGTAGCGCCTCTTCATCAGTCTGTCCAGTTTTGGCATAATGCTCCCGAATCCACTGGGTCTGGTAGGCAGAGAGCAGATAGCGGAACTGGTGGATCTGGCGTTTTAAGAGCTGATCTCCTGCTTTGCTGGCTAATGAATCCTGAGCAAACGCTACTTGGACCACTCTTGAAAAAGAGGACCAAAAAGGTGAATGAGGTGGGCAAGCTGGCCAGAACCGCTTCAGTAAGAAGGCGGTCTCCTCACAGGTTCCCGATAAATCCCGTGGCATGAGACAGAGGTGCATGATCCCTCTTAAGAGGGCCTGGGCACGGCCTTCCGTCAATCCTTGCAGTTCTCTCTGCCACATCTCTTGGAAAAGAGGGCTGGCAAAGACAAAGACAGAGCGGTAACAGTCTTGCCTTCTTGCTTCATCTTCGCAAGACTGCAGTCGTTTTTCTAAGTAGCTGAGACCTCTGGTCGTCCAGCCCAGTTTTTCTAATTCCCGTCGCTTCATCTGCCCCCTCCTTTCCATATTGTTTTCGGTTTATGCTTCTATACTATCATCTTTCGCCCTCCCAGACAATTCCTATCCACTGGCCAAGCCATTTTGCGCTTTTTTTGATATACTAGAAGGAGCGAAGAAAAGAGGACCCTATGACACCAAATAAAGAAGATTACCTCAAGTGCATCTATGAAATCGGCACGCAACATGAAAAAATTAGTAACAAAGAGATTGCGGCCCGGATGCAGGTTTCGCCTCCAGCCGTGACTGAGATGGTCAAGCGAATGATCTCGGAGAATCTCCTCATCAAGGATAAGACCCACGGCTATCTGCTTACCGAGCTCGGCCTTCAAACAGTTTCCGATCTCTTTCGCAAGCACCGATTGATTGAAGTGTTCTTGCTCAAAAAACTGGGCTATACAACTGAAGAAGTCCATGAAGAGGCTGAGGTGCTCGAGCATACTGTCTCCGACCGCTTTATCGATAAACTTGACCAGATGTTAGACACTCCTAGGACCTGCCCCCACGGAGGAACTATTCCACCTAAAGGACAACTCCTCATCGAGGCTTACCAGGACCGTTTGAGTGATGTCAGCGAACTGGGAACCTATCGTTTGCGAAGAGTCCAGGATAGCTTTGAATTGCTGAATTTTTTAGACCAGATCCAACTGACCATTGGAGATGACATTCTCTTCAAAGGATACGACGATTACACTGGCCTCTATAAGCTCCAGATTAAAGACCAAGACATCCAGATCAATCATCTGATTGCCCAACAACTTTACATAGAAAAACATGCCCTCTGATTAAGAGCATGTCAGATTGAAGAAATAGTATTCCTAGAAACTTTCCTTAGGTGAGTACGGACGTCAGCGAACTTCTACGAAGTTCCATGACTTAGTTTTGAACCTAAGGTTTCAAAACTCCCAAGTGCTTGAAACAACAATGTTTCAAGCATTTTTCTCACGGCGGAAAGTTTCGGATTTACTTCGACAACTCAAAGTAATATAAGGATTTTTTTGAAAAGTTATCCAGCTATCCTAAGTAAAAAGTAATTTGTCTACATTCAAACAAGCCCTTTAATCAAGGGCTTGTTTTTCTATGGATTTTTCGTATTGAGGATGATAGTCACTGGGCCATCATTAATGAGTTCGATTGCCATTTCTGCAGCGAAGATCCCACGTTTGACAGGGACTTCCTTTTCTAACAAATCATTGAAGTCATCGTAGAGCTGGCTGGCCATCTCTGGATTGGCTGCCCCGATAAAGGCTGGACGATTGCCTTTTTTTGTCTGGGCAAAGAGGGTAAACTGCGAAACAGATAGGATTTCCCCTTGAATATCCTTGACAGATAAGTTCATCTTCCCTTCTTCATCCGAGAAAATCCGCATTTGCGTGACCTTCCGCACCGCGTACTCCAAATCCTTCTGGTCATCCTCAGGTCCCACTCCCACTAAGAGCAGAAGCCCTTCTTGAATCTGACTATAGACTTGACCATCAATAGAAACCGAGGCCCTTTTGACCCGTTGAATCACTAATTTCATCTTATTATCCTATTTAAACAATCTATTGGGCTCACCACTAAGCTTCAAAGAACATCGACTTCAAACAAGACGATGAAAAGCAGGCAACTATTTTAAAAAACAGAGGCTATTCAGTTGCTTTTAGGGCAAGGCAGCGAGACGAAGACAGCACTGAAGTACGGCGAGGCGAGCTAACGAAGCAATAAAAGAGTTCTGACCACGCTCCTCAATCTTCAAAGAAAATCGACATCAGATAAGGCAGTGAGACGCAGGCAGACTATCCGAAAACCAAAGGCTGTTCAGTTGCTTTTAGGGCAAGGCAGCGAGACGAAGACAGTACTGAAGTACGGCGAGGCGAGCTAACGAAGCAATAAAAGATAACTGAGCAGCCGACTAGCCGTTGGTACGCTTAACAGAGTATACCTCCGGCACACTCTTAATCTTATCCACAACCGTTGTCAACATAGACAGGTTTGGAATCCCGAAGGAAATGTGGATATTGGCAAATTTCATATCTTTGGTTGGTTGGGCATTGACAGTTGAGATCATCTTAGCCGTATTAGAGAGGACTTGAAGGACATCATTGAGAAGGCCTGCACGGTTGAGGCCGTAGATATCGATATGGGCGATGTAATCCTTGGTCGTGTTATTGTCTTCCCACTCGACGTCGATCAAGCGTTGCTCGTAGTTGTCTTGGGCCCGCAGATTCATACAGTCTTGACGGTGAATGGCAACCCCACGTCCTTTGGTAATGTAACCGACAATTGTATCTCCTGGGACGGGATTGCAACACTTGGCAATCCGGATCAAGAGACCAGAAGCCCCTTGGATGACCACGCCACCTTCATGGCGGACCTTGAGGGTGTCTTTTTTGTTTTCAACCTTGACTTCTCCACCTTTGACCAGCTCTTCAGCTTCTGCACGCGCCTTAGCCTTTTCCTCTTCTCGACGCTCTTCCTCCGTCAAACGATTAAAGACAGAGATGGCTCCGATTTCTCCAAAACCGATGGCCGCAAACAAGGCCTCTTCGGTCTTGTAGCTGGTCTTTTGCAAGACCTTGTCCATGTGCTTCTTATCCATGAACTTGTTGGCAATCATATCATGCTCATGGAATTGGGCCATGAGCAACTCTCGTCCACGGTTGATCGAGAGTTCCTTGTCTTGGTTCTTAAAGAATTGGCGGATCTTATTGCGGGCCTTGCTGGTCTTGACGATATTGAGCCAGTCACGACTTGGTCCAAATGAATTTGGATTGGTGATGATTTCAACCTGGTCACCCGTTTTCAGCTTGGTAGTCAAAGGAACCATACGGCCATTAACCTTGGCACCAGTCGCTTTTTCCCCGATCTTGGTATGAATCTCATAGGCAAAATCAATCGGTCCAGAATCCTTTGGAAGAGAACGAACCGCTCCATCTGGGGTAAAGACATAAATCTCTTCTGCCAGATAGTTTTCTTTGACAGTATCAACAAATTCCTTGGCATCATCCGCCTGGTCTTGGAGTTCCATCATCTCCTTGATCCAGTTCATCCCAATAGCCGATTCTTTGCTGTTGACTTGGCCCTTGATTCCTTTCTTATAAGCCCAGTGTGCCGCAACCCCGTACTCAGCAACCTCGTGCATTTCCTTGGTACGGATCTGGAACTCGATAGGACCTTTTGGACCGTAGACAGTGGTATGGATGGACTGGTAACCATTGGCCTTCCGATTGGCGATGTAGTCCTTGAAACGGCCTGGCATGGGCTTCCAGAGCTCGTGGATATAGCCCAGCATAGCATAGACATCGCTCGGTGATTCCAGGATACAGCGAATGGCAATCAAATCATAGATTTCATCAAAGCGTTTCTTCTTATCCTGCATCTTGCGGTAGATGGAGTAGATATGCTTAGGACGACCATAGATTTTCCCATAGAGGTGGCGTTCTGCCGCATAGGACTCGATCTTTTGGACAACTTCTTCTACCAAGGCTTCCCGCTCGCGACGCTTCTCCTTCATCATATGGGAAATTTTGTAGAACTCGACTTCATTCAGATAACGGAAGGATAGATCTTCCAATTCCCACTTGACGCTGGAAATCCCGAGACGGTGGGCTAGCGGTGCATAGATTTCCATGGTTTCTTGAGAAATCCGCTCTTGCTTGTCCTTGCGTAAATGCTTCAAAGTCCGCATGTTGTGCAAGCGGTCTGCTAGCTTGACCAAAATGACACGGATATCTTGAGACATGGCCATGAGCATCTTGCGGTGGTTCTCTGCCAACTGCTCTTCATGGGACTTGTATTTGACCTTCCCGAGCTTGGTCACTCCATCAACAATCACTCGGACATCATGTCCAAATTCGCGTTCTAGATCATCTAGGGTCGCGTCTGTATCCTCGACAACGTCGTGCAAAAAACCACAGGCAACTGTCACAGCATCCAACTTCAATTTTGCCAAAATGCCGGCAACTTGAATAGGGTGGATGATATAGGGTTCACCTGATTTACGGAATTGCCCACTATGGCAGTCGACTGCATAAAGGAGAGCTTTTTCTACAAATGCAACATCCTCTCCCGACAAGTATTTTTTGGTAAGGGCAATAACCTGGCCCCCTGTTAAAGGTTCTTCTTTCGGCATCTAGTTTTCTCCACTTTCTTGCCTTCTATTCTATCACTTTTAGCCGTATATGAAAACTAGTCCGATTGACTTTCATGCTATTTGAGGAGCTTTCCAGCACTATCAGCCAGAAATCCCGAACGTAGGATCCCTTTTTATACAAATACTCCATTTTTTATAAAAAATTCATTAATTTGTAATATATAAAAAATAAGAAAACGAATATATTCTGAACAAAATAGGATATAATAGAAAGATATCATTTTATTTAGGAGGACAACCATGTCATCATTCCGTAAACAGGCTGCCCTATTCAGCCTTGCTGCTGCTTTCTTGGCAACGACTACTGCCCAGGCAGATGAAGCGACAAGCTCAAACTCGACTGATTCGTCAGCAACTGCTGTTACAGAGGCCGCAACTCCTGCCTCTCCTGCGACTAGCTCTGAAGCAAGCACTAGCAATAACACTCCGACTGCTAGCGGAGAAGCCGCTGCTACAGCAAGCGAAGCGACTCCAGCGGCACCTCAAAATAGTGCCAGTGACGCAAAAGCGACCGCTCCAGTTGAGGGGCAAGAAGTCGATGTCCGCATCCTTGCGACAACGGACCTTCATACCAACTTGGTCAACTATGACTACTACCAAGACAAACCAGCGCAAAACGTTGGTCTAGCAAAAACAGCTGTCTTGATCGAAGATGCGAAGAAAGAAAATAGCAACGTCCTCCTCGTTGATAATGGAGATACTATCCAAGGAACTCCTCTTGGTACCTACAAGGCCATCGTCAATCCCATCAAAGACGGTGAGCAACACCCTATGTATGCGGCTCTTCAAAAATTAGGCTTTGATGCAGGAACCCTTGGAAACCACGAATTCAACTACGGACTAGATTACCTTAAAAAGGTCATCTCTACTGCCGGCATGCCGATCGTCAATGCCAACGTCGTGGATCCAAAGACTGGTGCCTTTGTCTACGATCCCTATAAGATTATCAAAAAGACCTATACTGACAAAAACGGTCGTCCAGTCGATGTCAATATCGGGGTAACAGGCATCGTCCCTCCACAAATCCTCAGCTGGGACAAGGCTAACCTCGAAGGCAAGGTAAAGGTCAATGACTCTGTCGAAGCCATCCAAGCCATCATCCCAGAAATGCGCAAAGCTGGAGCGGATGTTGTCCTCGTTCTTTCTCACTCTGGTATCGGAGATGACAAGTACGAAAAAGGCGAAGAAAACGAAGGTTACCAAATTGCCAGCCTCCCAGGTGTTGATGCAGTTGTAACTGGTCACTCACACGCTGAATTCCCAAGCGGAAATGGAACTGGCTTCTACGAAAAATATGCTGGCGTTGACGGGGTAAACGGTAAAATCAACGGAACACCGGTTACCATGGCTGGAAAATACGGCGACCACCTTGGGGTGATCGACCTCAACCTGCGCTACACAGACGGCAAATGGTCTGTTGTCGGAAGCAAGGCTGCCATCCGCAAGATCGATACCAAATCACAAGTAGCCGACGAGCGCATCACCGCTATCGCTAAGGAATCTCACGAAGGTACAGTTAAATATGTCCGCCAACAAGTCGGAACCACTTCTGCTCCGATTACTAGCTACTTTGCCCTTGTGAAAGACGATCCATCTATCCAAATCGTGAATAACGCACAAATTTGGTATGCTAAGAAGGAATTGGCAGGAACTCCTGAAGCCAACCTTCCAATCCTTTCTGCTGCCGCACCATTTAAGGCGGGTACCCGTGGGGATGCTACTGCCTATACGGATATCCCAGCTGGCCCAATCGCCATCAAGAACGTCGCTGACCTTTATCTCTATGATAATGTCACTGCCATCCTCAAGGTGACCGGTGCGCAACTCAAGGAATGGTTGGAAATGTCTGCTGGTCAATTCAACACGATCGACCCAACTAGCAAAGAGCCTCAACAGCTTGTCAACCCTAACTACCGGACCTACAACTTTGACGTCATCGACGGGGTGACCTACGAGTTTGACGTGACCCAGCCAAATAAATACGACCGCGAAGGAAAAACAGCTAACCCCGATGCTAGCCGTGTCCGCAACTTGAAATACCAAGGCAAGGAAGTAACTGCGGATCAAGAATTTATCGTTGTGACCAACAACTACCGGGCAAACGGAAAATTCCCAGGCGTTCGCGATGCTAGCCTGAACCAACTCCTCGGATTGGAAAACCGCCAAGCTATCATTAACTACATCTTGGAAGAAAAGAATATCAACCCAAGTGCAGACGGAAACTGGCGCTTTACAAGCAGTATCAAGGATGCAGACGTTCGCTTCTTGACTGCTGACAAAGCTAAGGATCTGGTTGGTAAAGACGGAGATGTCGTCTACCTTGAACCATCTAAACAAGAAGGATTTGGGGAATACCGCTTTGTTTATGTGAAACCAAAAGTAGAGCCTGAAACAAAACCAGAAGAACCAACAAGTCCTGAAATAGGAAAAAATCCATTTATCTTTGTACCGAACCATCAGAAACCGGCACAAGATGAAACCATCACCTTGTCTCATAGCCAACAAACCATTACCCTTCCTGCTCCAAGTCAAGAAGGAGCTCTCCCTGTAGAAGTTCGCCAAGAAACTGCTAAGCCAGTAGTCACTTCTTCTATCATCGAAAAAGCCTTGCCAGAAACTGGCCAACGTGCTTCTATCATGGCCCTTGTCGGATTGGTGATGACCGGTCTTGGCTTCCTTCTCCCATCTCGTAAGAAAGAAGAAAACTAATTCTTTCCTACTCTAAAAATTAACGCGTGAAGATTACCTTCACGCGTTTTTCATTAATTCTGTGACAACACTCACTGCGCTGAGAGCATAGAGTGGGGCAGTTTCTGCACGGAGAATCCGAGGGCCAAGGCCTGCAAGGGCTGCTCCTTTAGCTTCAAAACTTTCAATTTCAGCAGGTGAGAGACCTCCTTCTGGACCAAAGATAAAGAGAACCTTGCTCCCTTTTTCAAGACCACTTACAGCTTGTACAAGAGCAGCGCTTTCGCCTTCTTTGGCCGACTCTTCATAGGCCACCACGATACGGTCAAACTGGTCGAGTTGGGCTAGAAAGTCTGCTTTTTTCTCAAAAAGGGTAATACTTGGAACGAAGTTACGCTTGCTTTGCTCTGCTGCTCCAAGGGCGATTTTTTCTAGTTTCTCGACCTTTTTGCCCAATTTCTTGCCGTCCCATTTGGCGACTGACCAGTCTGCAGGAAAGGCCCAAATTTGGCTAGCACCAAGCTCCGTCACTTTTTGAGTGATGAACTCCAGCTTGTCTCCCTTGGGAAAGCCTGATGCGATGGCCACGTGGATCGGCAGTTCCACATTGTCAGTCAATTCCTCGATTATCTCCAACTGACGGGCTTCTACATTGACCACGCGCGCCAAGCGCTTGATCCCATCATCAAAAACTAAAGTCACCTCATCATCTTCTTTCAAGCGCATGACCTGAAACATGTGCTTGCTAGTTTCCTTGTCCTCGATAGTGACAGGTGAGCTAGCCAAACCTTTTACAAAATACTGCTGCATGCTAGCCTCCAATCACACCGGAGACATCCTTGGTCTTCTTGAAGACACAGGCATTCCATTCCCCTTGGATCATGTGGGTTTCAAGGAAAAATCCAGCTGCTTCTGCTGACTCACGGACCATGTCCCACTTGTCCTTGATAATGCCACTCATGATGAGGTAACCTTCATCCTTGACCAAACGATAAGCATCGTCTGTCAGATGGATGAGAATATCTGCCAAGATGTTGGCCACGATGATATCTGCCTCAATCTCCACCCCCTTAAGCAAATCACCTGGGGCTACATGGATATTTTCCATGCCAGGGTTGAGCTCAATATTTTCCTGAGCGACCCGAACTGCCACATCATCCAAGTCATAGGCGAAGATTTCCTTGGCACCTAGAAGTGAGCTAGCAATGGAAAGAACCCCTGAACCTGTCCCCACATCCAGCACTGTTTCGCCACCACGAAGGACCTGTTCCAAGGCAAAAAGGCTCATCTTGGTTGTTGGATGGGTCCCTGTCCCAAAGGCCATACCAGGATCCAGCTTGATAATCTTTTCTCCCGCTGTTGCCTCATAATCCGTCCATGACGGCACAATGGTCAAATCATGGGTAATGCGAGCAGGTTCATAGTATTTCTTCCAGTTGTCGGCCCAGTCTTCCTCAGCCAAGGCAGACGTCCCCATCTTGACCTCTCCCAGATCCATAAAGTCGGTCAATTCTGCTAAGCGAGCCTGCAAGTCAGCCTCAACCACTGCTACATCAACCGTATCCGGATAGTAGGCCGTGACCACGATTTCTTCTTGTTGCTCGACCTCAGGGAAAATCTCACCGAAGCGGTCCACATTTCCAACATAGTCCATGCTATCTTCAATTGCTACCCCTTGGGCACCTAACTCAATCAAGAGATTAGAAACCAACTCCTCTCCTTCACGCTTAACTGTAACTTTTAACTCTTGCCATGTTTCCATCATTAAGATACCAAGCCCGTAAAACACAAAGCCAAAATAGGAAACTCTCTGAAGACGTTTGTGTCTAAGAGAAGTTTATCTTTTTGGCACAGTGTTTAGGGCGGGTTCAGTTTAGAAATTTAACCGAACCATCCTTTCTATTTCTCTATCAATTTTTTCATGTAGACCATATCCATGCCTTCTTTTTCAGGCTCGATATGGGTTTGATGGTAGCCATTCTTCTCGTAGAAGGCGACCATGCCTGCATCCTGTAACACCGTACACAAATCCCATTGTCTAACGGTTGAAAATTCCTCTTCTAGCAAGCGTAATCCTTCAGATCCATACCCTTTTCCCTGATACGGAGGCAGAATCGCTGCGGTCCCCAACCAAGCTTCCGTTAACTCTTCATTGGTATGAATTCGTAAAAAACCAATCTTCTCTTCGTTTTCTTTCACAAAGTAGTAATAGCTATAGGGTCGCTCAACTAATTTCCATTTAATTCGCTCGCGATCTTCTAGATAGGGATCATATTCATCTTTGTATTTGTCATAGACTGCCTTAAAACTGGCTCTTTGAATGGCAATAATGGTTTCTAAATCCTCTGCTCCTGCTTTCTCAAGTGTTATCATAAACTTTTCTCCACATAATCTCTCACTCGTTCTTGTAATTGGGGAACGACCCGATCTGACGCCAAAAACTCTTCAAGTCTCACTAACTTATAGCCCTGTCCCTCGTCTCCAAAGACAATACTGTCAAACTGTTCCTGTGTCAATTTCCCAACTAAAAAGACGGAGTTTTTGTTCTCATCTAACATGCTGGGGTAGATCCAAGACCAAATCATGTCATCTTTCGACAGTTGGATAGTCAATTCTTCATAGACTTCACGCGCTGCACACTCGAAAGGACTCTCGTCCCCTTCACGACCACCACCTGGCAAGTCCCACAGATTAGGCCAAGGAATGGTTGGTTTGTCATCGCGTAAGATGGTCAAAATTCGCCCATCACAAATCAAAGCAATCTTACAACCCGTAAAATTCAAGTGTTTATCCAATAATTCCATGATGATGACCTTTTCTTATCATAACTACTACTCTATAGAAAACCCCTAGCTAGCTTTCTTCGATTACTTTTTGGCACTCTGCATCCCAGTACGCCTGCCATCTACCATGTTTTTTAGCAAAATAAACGGTAAACTCATCATTTACATAATCTGCAACATATCGAAGATTAGGCGGATTTTCCTCACCATTTAATATCCAAGGATGGAAGTAAAATGTCCTTTCCCATCTCTTCTGAGTATAGCCGAGATCCTTGGCATACTGAGGGATGGGTTGTTGCATCTCACTTTCCAAATAGGACTGAATGGCATTGTCAAAACTATTCAAACGAGCTAATAGTTGCTTAAACTGATCTTCCTCCTCAATTTTGAAATCACCTATGAACTCAAATTCTGCAAAGTCTATAGAAAATTCAAATAATGTGATTTTACCATCCTCAACATAGTGCCCATCTTCATCAACACAACAACGAGTTCCTGACTTCAATACTCGCTCAAAATCTAAATCCGCAAAGCGATTGCGGGGAAGGATCGACTCACGTTCTTGAGATTTTTGGGATTTTTTACTAAATAACCGCTTAAATTTCTGAAGCATCGGACAGCTCCCTTTCCTATTTCTCAGCTCACCTGAGTCTCTTCTTCCTGTATGGCTTGTTCCAACTCATCTAACCACTGCTGGTAATAAGCTTTCTCATCCCGCAGCATGAGGCTCACATCCATCTTCTGTCTGGCAAGCTTGACCGCCTTGTGTGTCTGGGACAAATCCTTCTTGACCTTAAATTGATACCAGGCTTGGACCGCCTGTATATTGGTCAATTTCATCGACAAAAAAGACTTGACTCGTCGAATGGTCGCGTATTCCTCTGCTTTCTCATGATCACCTTCCAACAAGGCGATATGCAGTAGGGACAACTGGGAGGCCGTTTGAATCATCGGATTATCTGTCCTCTTCAGTAAAGCCTGAAAGTGCTCCTTAGCCGCCTCTCGATCGCCCTCTAAGACTTCTCCCTGAAGGGCTAAGGCACCCTCCACAAAGCCTCCTCGCGCCTCCTCAGGGACAGGCCCAACAAAGTCTTTTAGGTCGTAGTCTTCTGGCGCTAGCAGGGTCTGAGCAGAATGGCGCAGTCCTAGATAAGCATAGGTTACATTTTCAGGATGGCGCATCAATTCTAACATTTTGGCTCCATCTGTAATCCCAAGGGGGAGAACATTGGCCAAAATGAAGGAGAGATTGAGACAAATCCAAGTGCCTGCAAAATACCAACTCTGTGTCAGAACTCCAAAGAGGATGGATAAGATGAGTAAGGTCAAATGAACCAATATCCCACCTGAAAGCATCAAGACCATTCGTTGGTCACTTTCATCCTCTTTTAGTCCAATATACTGGGCACCGACATTTTTCAGAATTGCCGTGCGACTAAGACGAAACTTTCCTGCTTTTTTAGTCAGGAGGAAACTTCCCAAGCCTAAAGCGACGAGGCGATAACCCGTCAGATAGCCACAGAAAGCATGCCCCAGTTCATGAAGAATGAAAATGAGATACATGCTACCGAAAGTGAAGAGATAGCCCGGTACAAAAACCAGTTGAAAGCCTAAATCCGTAAAGGCGATCGTCCCCAAGACAAAAGCACCCATCAAGAGAAGAAAGGACAGGCCGTAAACCAGGTAGGTCCCAATTTTTTTCATAAACTCTCCCACTATTCCTAATATCTCGGATAAGGGTAAAAGGTGCTTTCTTCCAGGCCGACTTTTCCTTCTTCAAAGACTTCTTGGTTCCAGACGATCTCAAAGCTCTCTGCTTCTTCGTCTGCTAAGAAATCCATGAGGTCATCCAAGGCCAGCTCGGCTGTATCTTTGAGGAAGGTCGCAAAATAAGCTAGAAACTCCCGAGACAAGCCTTTTTTCGGTTCATAAGGAATCGCTGTTAAATAGGCATCTTCCTCCATATGAGACTTGGCTGGATTGTAGAAGATAACAGCTTCTTCAAAGAAGATATCCTCGTCAGACTCTTCCCCCGACTCATCGACCAAGGCAACCCCTCCTGTGTTTTGTACTTCTAAGAGAAAAGCCACTTCTACTGCATGATTCTTCTTATCCCAATTGATCTCAAAGTCAAAGGGAAAGACCTTTTCCATTTCCTCTTCTAAAACATCCAAAAATCCATATTTAGACATCATGTCCTCTTTCTAATTTCCCACTCTTAGAGCGGAATATGATACAATAGTTACTACAATCTTACCATAAAAACTGCCTCTTTTAAAGGAGACAAAGCTAGAAAGGAGACCCTTATGCCGGACAATCTCGCCCTGCGCATGCGCCCCAAAACCATCGACCAGGTCATCGGACAAGAACACCTGGTCGGGGAGGGAAAAATCATCCGCCGCATGGTGGAGGCCAATCGTCTCTCGTCCATGATTCTCTTTGGCCCACCAGGGATTGGCAAGACCAGTATTGCTTCTGCTATCGCAGGCACAACCAAGTATGCCTTTCGGACCTTCAATGCAACCGTCGACAGCAAAAAACGCCTGCAAGAGATCGCAGAGGAAGCCAAGTTTTCAGGTGGCTTAGTCCTGCTTTTGGATGAGATCCATCGCCTCGATAAAACCAAACAAGATTTTCTCCTGCCTTTGCTCGAGAGCGGTCTGGTCATCATGATCGGCGCAACGACTGAGAATCCTTTCTTCTCCGTGACGCCTGCCATTCGCAGTCGGGTACAGATTTTTGAGTTGGAACCCTTGACCAATGAGCAGGTCAAAGAGGCGATCCAGTTGGCGCTGAGCGACTCTGAGCGGGGCTTTGACTTTCCTGTTACCCTTGACGAGGATGCCTTGGATTTCATCGCCACTTCGACCAATGGAGACCTGCGTTCTGCCTATAACTCTCTCGATTTAGCCGTCCTCTCTACCAAGGAAGGGGAGGATGGCGTTCGCCACATCAGTCTCGAGATCATGGAGAACAGTCTCCAGCGTAGCTACATCACCATGGACAAAGATGGAGACGGCCACTATGATGTGCTCTCTGCCCTGCAAAAGTCTATCCGTGGTTCGGATGTCGATGCCAGCCTCCACTACGCCGCACGCTTGATTGAAGCGGGAGATCTCCCCAGCTTAGCCCGTCGCTTGACGGTCATTGCCTACGAAGATATCGGCCTAGCTAATCCAGAAGCGCAGATCCATACGGTGACAGCCCTTCAGGCAGCGGAGCGCATCGGATTCCCCGAAGCCCGCATCCTCATCGCCAACATCGTCATCGACCTGGCCCTTTCACCCAAGTCCAACTCAGCCTACGTCGCCATGGACAAGGCTTTGGCTGACCTCCGTAAGTCGGGCAATCTTCCCATCCCTCGCCATTTACGGGATGGCCACTATGCCGGAAGCAAGACCTTGGGAAATGCCCAAGACTACAAATACCCCCACAATTATCCTGGTAATTGGGTCCAACAGGACTACCTGCCAGACAAGCTGAAGGGCACCTCTTATTTCACTCCCAATGAAAATGGCAAATACGAGCGAGCCCTAGGGGCGACAAAAGAGAAGATTGATCAACTCAAGAAAAGGTGATATCGGTTCCAAAAAATTGAGATTTTCCCTTGAAATTTTTTTGAAATATGGTATCATATACATATAGAAACGCTGTGGTGTACGACTTCACACTTAAGTGTTGACCGACTATTTTTTGTATTATTAGGGAAACAAAGGACTTCTAACAGCATGCAGGCCGTATCACGCGGAAGCAGCTTCAGTTAGAGCAAGTTGCCCACCTGCTTAATTGCGCGGGTTCAATACAAACCGTGAAGTTTCGGCACCAATACAGCTTTTTTTTGCCTCCTTAGCTCAGTTGGTAGAGCAGTAGACTCTTAATCTATGGGTCGCAGGTTCGAGCCCTGCAGGGGGCATCAAACTTCAACAGTAAAAGCCTTGATAACCAAGGCTTTTTTGCTTGTCTTAAGAGCATTTGCCCCATCATTTGCCCCACATTTTTTTATGAGCAATCTTTCCAGACATCTCTAATTTGATTAAATTCTTCAAAAATTTTCTCTTCTAAAGTGTGTCCATATACTTCTACTAACATTGAAATATCTTTATGCCCTAGAATTTTTGCAATAACTCCAAGGTCAAATCCTTTGTGCCAGAGGTAGCTTCCATAGGTATGACGTGCTCCTTTTGTCGTGATAATTGGATAAATATCTAATTCATTTAAAAGAACACTCAAAGCTTTATTGACACTTGCAATGTCTGGTACCAAGTGAATATATCCATAATGCTGAAAAATCATTTTATACCTATTCTTGATTCCCAGCTCTTTATTAGCCTTCTCTTGTTCAATTTTTAGGACTTGTAATATCTTAATACATTCTTCGTCTATCGGTACCATCCGAATAGACGTTTTGTTTTTTGGAGGGACAAATTTATGAGAAAGGGTATTAAACCTCCTATATGTTTTTAGCAGTCCTCTGTCAAAGTCAACTTCATTCTAAGTTAACGCTATTAACTCTCCAAACCTCATGCCTGTTTTTAATAGAAAATAGACGATATAAGGAACAATTGAGCGTTGGTAATCAAATTTTCTCTTTACTGCTAAAAGTAAATCCAGATAGTCCTTTTCTGTATGTAAATATTTCTCTTCTGTCATCTGTTGTTCTTTGGATGAAAATAACTCGACATGTTGTGTAAAATCATCTATTAGAACTTTGTCGGCAATTGCCATTTGGATGCTCTGATGAATCCCAGTATTCAATCTACCAAGAAAATTTCTACCAACTGTTTGTCCATACTTATTCATAATTCTTTGGTATTCACTCGCACGAATTTGAGTGACTTTTTTATTTCCAAATAATCTTTCAATTGTGTTTTTACGGAGAAGATATTTTTTCTTTGTCTCTTCCGACCTACTACTCGGTAGAATTTTTAGTTCAAGCCATTCTTGATATAGATCGACAAGAGAAATATCTCTAGAAATTCTTTTTCCTAAACGAAGTTCTTGCAGAATCGGTTCAGCTTCTGACTCTGCAAGTTTTTTTGTTTTAAAACCGCTATTATGAGCAACAGTTTTTCCTTCGTTACGAATTTCATAGGTCCATAAGTTATCATGTATTTCAAATGAGTCAACTCTTGTACTTATTGCCTGTTTCAGATTTTTGAAAATTCGTCTTAGGGAACCAGTGTCTGTATCCCAGATAACCGTTAATCTATCAATACTGACATCTAACCTCTGTACTAATTCTCCTACATCACATCGTTCTTGAATGCTTCTTAAATCTTGTATAGAAACCAACAAAATTGTCCCCCCTTCTTTTAGATTTTTTAGGCCTCAGAAACACCGTCAAATCAACGTTTGCTCGTTCCGTCGTTCTTTGGGCGTTGCCCTAAGTGTACCTTTTTGCTGGCTGTTAGAATAGCCAGCTTTTGCTTGGCTAGAAATTGTCTGGACGGCAGTCTGCAGGACTTCGCCTGACTTCCCGTCAGGCTCGTCCCTTGTCCTTGTCCACACAATTTCTAGCTCCAAGGCTTCGAATAGTCATAAGTCATCGTCTTGTCCTCAACTTCCTCCCCACTCACCAATCCTAAACTTACGAGCTATTTTGTATTATTTATAACTTATTTATAAGTTATAAATATATTTTATAAAAAATATTTTAATTAGTCAACTAAAAACTTGATTTGTAAGTTTATAGGTGATAAAATAAGTTAAAAATAAAAATAGGAGTTTCCCATGACCTTTATTATTCAAAATTTTGGACCCAATTTGGCACGACTACGCATAGAAAAAGGAGTAAGCCAAACTCAACTAGCTGAAGATTTAGGAATCGGTAAACAGTCCATCTCTGATTACGAAAAACAAAAAAGCTATCCTACCTTTGCAAATTTGGATAAGATAGCAGAATATTTTAATGCAACTCCAACCCAACTCTTTGGAACTAGTAAAGAGATTGAGTTAGAAAAGAGTGTTCTTGAATCTAATGAATACTCTGATAAAGTAAGTGAGATTTTAAAAGCTGTCAAATACATCGAAGATTTTCTAGAAACTGATGGACAGTACTTAGAGGATTTACTTTACCTAACAAGAGGCAACCAACTATACACAGAAGATGGAGATGAGTTGTATATTGATCCAACTTCTCAGAAAAGAACACTTCATAACCAATATGAACCTGGTTTTATTGTAGCAAGGGATAAATCTCCACTAGAACTCTTAATTGAAAATAAGGAATTGTTTGATAAATAGAAAAAGCGAGGATAACCTCGCTTCAGATTGAAGTTAAAATCTTTAGAAGACACTTTTATAAGGACTTTGTCTTCAATCTGTGAAAAGGAGTGAAAACTCCTTTTCTTTTTGTAAGTCAGACTGAAACTTCCAAATTGTTTATTTATTTTATTGACATTTTCTATAAAAATAAGTATAATAGTTTTATTAGCAAACTATACTATATAGGGGGTATTGAAATGAAATTTTCTAATCGTTTACTGCTATTCCTTGCAGGAGTTGTTTTTGTCCTTTTTAGGACTTTTCCTATTTACAAACCCAGTAGCTAATCTTGTTGCTTACAGCTGGTGGATTTCATTTGGTTTACTGGTTTCTTCTATAGCAGCTATTTTAGGCTATTTCTCTGCACCAAAAGAGCTTCGCTCACCTGTTTATCTTTTCCAAGGATTTGTTAGTCTTCTCTTAGCTCTTTACCTCGTTGCTTATGGCTTTGTGACCCTGCCGGTCGTCATTCCGACCATTGTAGGAATTTGGTTAATTGTAGAAGCCATTATTGCTTTCTTTAAAGGCAATCGTCTAAGATTGATTTTCCCTATTATTGGTAGCAATATCATGTGGGTAGCCTTGCTTGAATTTTTACTAGGTCTAGTGATTCTGTTCAATCCAGTGGCTACAGGTGTCTTTGTCGTTTATGTCATTGCCTTTTCATTTTTAGTTACTGGCTTCACCTACATTATTGAGGCCTTTCGTAAATAGTCTAGTTGCTATTTCTATCGCATTCAAAAAAGCTGGGAAATCATATTCTCAGCTTTTTCGTCTCTTTAATTATCACTTTTTCGCATTCCATTCTACGTAGAAATTTGTTTTTCCATTTTATTCTCCAATTTGATCTCGCACTGACATTTATTTATAACAAAACTATATATCTAGAATAGCATAATCATTAGGTATTATAGGTTTTCAAACAAAATACGAGTCATTCGTTTTTGCCCCGCTTTTGCCCCATTTTTAAATCCTGACATTGAAAATACCTAAAAGTATTTCCCTAAAATCAGCTATATTTCAACATTTTTGTTTATTTTCAATATGAAAAGTTCTTACAAATCCATGTAGGGGGCATCTAAATCAACAGGAAAAAGCCTTGATTTAAAAGGCTTTTTTGCTTGTCTATAACTGATTTGCCCCATCATTTGCCCCACATTTTTTTATGAGCAATCTTTCCATACATCTCTGATTACGAAAAACAAAAAAGCTATCCTACCTTTGCAAATTTAGATAAGATAGCAGAATATTTTAATGCAACTCCAACTCAACTTTTTGGAACGAGTAAGGAGATTGAATTAGAAAAGAGTGTTCTTGAATCGAATGAATACTCTGATAAAGTAAGTGAGATCTTAAAGGCTGTCAAATACATCGAACATTTTCTACAAACTGATGGACAGTACTTAGAGGATTTACTTTACCTAACAAGAGGCAACCAACTATACACAGAAGATGGAGATGAATTGTATATTGATCCAACTTCTCAGAAAAGAACATTTCATACCCAATATGAACCCGGTTTTATTGTAGCAAGAGAGAAATCCCCACTTGAACTCTTAATTGAAAATAAGGACCTATTAGATTAAATAAAGAGGATAAAGGAATCCAGCATCTATGTCACGTAAAGGAAACAGCCCAGATAATGGCATGATGGAGTCCTTCTTTGGCATTCTTAAGTCTGAGATGTTTTATCGTTATGAGAAGACCATTCACTCACTTGAGCAATTGGAACAAGCTATTGTAGACTATATTGATTATTACAACATCAAACGAATTAAGATAAAACTAAAAGGACTCAGTCCTGTGCAATACAGAACTAAATCCTTTGGATAAACTAATTGTCTAACTTTTTGGGGTCAGTATAAAATCCTCCCCTAACAATAAATTATTATTTTACAACTTTTATTACAAATATTGTGTTTTTAATCATTAAATATAAGCCAACTATCTATTTTATCTTTTGGTTTTTCCCAACTTGCAATAACACGTATTCCTTTCATTTCTGTACTGGAAATACCTAATTTTCCTCCTTTTCCTAATAAATATAATGTATATTGCGAATCAGTATTTGCTTCATAAGAACCCTTGATAAATTTTTCATCTGTACTAACTTTCCAAGCATCTAATCTAGGAATACTAATTTTTATATCTGTTTTTTGATCAGCTATATCCAATGATATTTCTCCTTCTTTAATTCCCCTTATGCTTACTTCTTTATTTTCTTTTAAATCTATTTCCCCTGACTTTGCTATGATTCCATCTTTAGATACTACAAAAACAATAGCTTTGTCTTGTTTTTCTTTGACTAGATCTTTTGGAAAATAAAATTTTTCTCCATTTGTTCTATTCAAAATACATTTTTTCCCCATCGCAATACCCACTGTATCTATTTTTTCTTTTGTTTCATTTTTTACTGTAAATGCAACATCAATATCATCACTATTTCTGTTCATGTAAAAGAATAAACCACAAATGCACAGTGCTATAACCGGTACTAATAAAGCAATCTTCCTTTTCATCTTAACACCTCCCTTATAGCTGACTTTTCAATAATATAATTCTTATGTGCTACTTTTTCAAAGTCCTTATCATGACTTACAACTACGATCGTCTTACCTTCATTATTTAATCTAATAAGTGTATCGATTACAATTTTTTTATTCTCATAATCAAGAGAACCTGTCGGTTCATCCGCCAACATAATTTCAAACGGTTTTATCATATTTCTTGCAAGGGCTACCCTTTGCTGTTCTCCACCTGAAAGTTCATAAACCTTCGATTTTAATTTGTCTGAAATGCCCATTTTATTCAATGCAGCTTCTATAAGATTTTTCTTATTTTTTTCTTGATTGTATTTGGCAGCAAGCATCATATTTTCCTCAACCGTCATTTTTTCTACCAAAGCAAAATTTTGAAATAAATAAGCAATTTTTTCTCTGCGTAATAGCTCTCCTACTTTAGGATCTTTTATAGGATCTCGATTTGAAAAACAGGTTACACTACCACTATCATAATTTTCTAATGTCCCAATTATATTCAAAAGTGTTGTTTTTCCTCCTCCACTTTTCCCAAAGATACAAACAAAATCTCCTTTATAAATATCCAAACTAATATTTTCCAAAATACTGTGTTCCCCATATTTCTTAGAGACATTTCTTAAGGTTATTTGCAATTCCTTTTCTTTTTGCATTTAACACCCCTCCTTTAACCTAAGTACAATGCTTCTTTCACTTTTCTTTAGTTGTAAAATTTCTATGCCAAAACATATAAAGCTTCCACAAATAGCTATTATTAAACTAATCAAAAGTTTAGACATACTCCAACCATCTCTTGGTATAAACAGTCCAACATCACTTATTACTCCTGTTACCATAATAACCATAAATAAAATAATAATACTTATGATATAACCAACGATATTTTCAATAATTTTCTTATGATGTATATCAAAAAATCCATATCCCAACAACCTAGAAACATCTATTCGTTGTCCATGATTATAAAAATATGTTTCTTTATCTATTTTTAATAACGTTGCTAAAATAACAATAGATAAGACAAGACCAATAACATATATACTTGCCTCCATCTTATATTCGTCTATTCTTGAGACTATATCATCGTAGACTGAGCTGATAAAGAGTATAAACGGCTCAGATTCTGTTTCTTCAATTATGTCCTTCAAACTCTCGTATCCTCTACTAGGCTCTTTAACATATGGATGTAGCTGCCCATTTACTAAAGATGATAGTTTGATTCCATAATCTGGGAGTAATTCTTTCCCATTTACTGCTACCAAAACATAATTTTTCAAGTTTGCTTCATCAATTCTTTTGCCACTATCAAAAGAAAATACACTTTGATTATCTTTCAGCCTTACATATGTTTCTGTAATTGTACCTTGTTTTTTTATATTTTGAAAAATATGATCTTCATGAATTTTTTCTTTGTCAAATTCAGTAATTTTAACATCTTCTGGAACAAAAACAATCCACTCATTTTCATGTATTTTATATTGTTCTATTTTATTCGTATCTTTATCTAAGAGATTAGCAATATGTAAATAATTTTTATTTACATAGGCATAATTGCCTTGAAACGGTTGTTGATTTAGATACTCCTCATCATCATTCATTCCCTCTTTTCTAACGTTTGGGGCATTAAATAATATTGCTCCACTATCGTCCAAACTATTCCATAAGTTATTCAGCTTTGGAATAACAATCTCATGGAACTTATCATCATCTTTTTCATAACTCCAAGACCATGCACAAGCCAAATTTGCATAATATTTTGAGCTTTCCCAAGTTGGAATGTATTGTTTCATACTCGAGTAATCAGCGAGTCCTAAAATACTTACAATTGCTAAATAAAGAACCATAACAATCGACCCTGTTTTTATAAAAAAAGAACTTCTATGATAACTTCTTCTATAACCTTTCAATAAGGCAATAACATTAATTCCTTTTAATTTGAGATAAATCAATATAAACTCTATTGATATTAGCCCCCCTATTATAAAAGCAACTAAAATAAGTATTGTTTTCATTGATATCATAAATCCTAAAATATCACTAGGAGCAACTAAATATTCTATAATTCCAATCGTCAGTACAAGTCCCACTATTGCTGGTATTGCAAGAATATTTAAAACCTTAGAAATAGCTAAAGTTAATTTGTCGTATCCTAGTAAAATTGATATCGATAATTCCTTTGAAAGCATCCCATTATAAATAATTAGACAAAAGACAGTAGCTACAAATATAATAAAAATCATAAGCATATATAGATATGCTTGTTTCTGTGTGAATTCACTAGAAACAGTAAAATCCGGATTAACCACGACCTCTGTTTTTAATTTTTCATTTTGATTTATTTCTTCAATAAACTTATTAATATTTACTTCCGTACCTCTTACATGATAATCCCCATTAACTTTTTCCTTGCTGACGTTTTCAAAAGGAATTAAGCTTATATCTTTTGACGTGAGTAAACTCATTGATTTTACATTCTCAAAATCATTCAATTTGTCTTTGCTATCAGTAATAGATATATTTCTAAAAGATTTCTTGAACCATTCAGAATCATTTAGATGAATGTAAATCTTTATTTTCTGTTTATCAAATCTACTATTCTTAGGAATATATTCTTCCTTTATGAAGCTTAAACCATTTTTATTGGCGATTTTCTGCAATTCAATTATTGTTTTATCAGCTATTTCTGGCTTTGTTACAATGTTTACAGTAGTATTAAACTCTTTTATGAATATATTTAAAAACATACCGTCTGAATAGAAAAACTTTCCTATACCAATCACTATAATTAGTAAAATTGCCAGTATACCCACTGTTTTTTTCATTCTGCATCATCTCCAACTTTATAAAAATAACGAGTATGAGTAATGCCACAATACTAAAATAACAACGTGGTACCGCTCAAACTCGTTCAACTATTTTTATTTATTGTTATTTAACATCAGCCCAAGCTCTATTACCACTTGAAGCTTTTTCCCAAGAAGCTTCTGCTCTACTTCCAGCGTTTATCCAACCCGAATAAGAGAATTTACCACCAGCACCTTGTACTGTAGTTTTATGTGTTTTATTATTGTGATCGTATTTAGACCAAACATATACACTACCTACACCATGTCTCCATTTTCCACCTAAAAAACTTTTCCATCCGCTATCATAACTGAACAACCTTGGCAGAGTATAATCTTCTTCAAATACTTCCACCTCATAACCAAGACCTTCAACATATGGTAAGTTTGTTTTTTCTGCTGCCAATGCTGGTACGAATGATACTAACATAAAACCTGTTAATAATACTAATGACAATGATTTTTTCATGATAAAATTCTCCTCTCTCAAATACTTAAACTTTTTGTAAAATTTTTCTTCCGAATAAAGTTTTCAAAAACTCTACTCAATCTCCGTTCCTATACCTATGAGGATTATTATAATTCATAAAACTCTACCTCCTTTTTATATATTTATAATCACAGATGATGATTCAAATTAATAATTCCATTCAAATATAAAAGAGCTATCCTTATTTATATTATAGAATAGCTCTTTGCTTTATACTTAACGGTATCTTTAAATAATTCTTGCGTTTTCTTTGCGATTTAATTTAATATATATGGAAGTATTACTTTAGCACAAACTCTTTTATTCTCCTCTCCAATTTCAAAATTTCCACCCAAGTGTTTTACAATGTCACTTACAATTGTAAGTCCAAGTCCCGATCCATTATTGCTTATTCGTCTTGATAAATTTCCCCTATAAAACTTTGAAGTAACCATATTCCAATTCACATTTAAATTTGGAGAAACATCGTTTATAACACTTATTTTTAACATTCCATTAATTTCCTCAACCTTTATATTTATGCTTGTTCCTTTCACAGAATAATTAACTGCATTTGTAATCAGATTCTCCATTATTCTAAGTAAAAGTTGTGGTTCCGTTTTAATCTTACTGTTTTCCAAATTTAAAAACTCCAAAATTAAAAGATGATCTTTTATAGATAAACTTTTTTCTTCTTCCCACTGGCTAAAAAAAATTTTTATATCTACATCCGTTAAATTTAGTGGAATTTCATTTAAATTGAATTTTAAATATGAAAAAAAATCTTCACTTAAACGATTTAAATATCTTATGTTCTCATATATAACATCAACAAACTTATTTTTTTGTTCTTCAGAAAGATTTTTTTCGTCTTTTAATAGTGTTATATAACCTATCATATTCGCAAGAGGAGTTTTTATATCATGAGCTAAATACGTTAGCAGATCTGTTTTTTCTTTATATACCAGTTCATACTCCTTTTCAAGTTCTTTATTGTAATTATGAAGTTCTATAAACAAATCTCGTTCCTTTGATAATGACTCATGAAATGGTATTAAATCTTTATCTTCACTTTTAAGATAATTCAGTCCAGACTCAAAATATTGATTATATACATAAAACCTTTTTTTCTGTATTATAAATGTCCCTATCAATATAGCAACCGCCCCTAGTAAAAGTATTATATATTTACCTATTTCAAAATAAAAGGAAGCAAATTTATCTAATGGCAATTCTGGATCTACACTGTCAACAAAAGAATTATCCATTATTTTGTAAATAATGAAAAATAGGATTGTACTTAAAAATATCCATAGTATTTGATAAATAATACCTTCCACAAAAAAACGGTTTTTCTTACCCATTGATTTTATACCCCACTCCCCAAACAGTTAATATGACTGATTTTAACCCAATCTTTTCAAACTTACTTCTAATTCTTCTTACATGAACCATAACTGGGTTAACTTCATTTTCTAGCACCTTATCACCCCATATTTTATAGTGTATATCATCCATATTATACACTTTACCAGGTTCTTCCATAAGCAACCACAAAATATCAAATTCTTTTGGTGTTAGTTCAATCTCTATATTACCATAGTAAACTTTATGTGTTTTAATGCTAATCTTTAAATTATTAACTTCTCTATCACAATTAATTGTATTTACAATATTTTTTGTAAATACATAATTTCTTCTAAAATGAGAATTAATTCTCGCAATCAATTCAGATGGTTCAAACGGTTTTACGATATAGTCATCTGCACCTATATTCAATCCTTGCACTCTATGAATAGGATCTTCTAAGGCAGTAAGCATAATGATTGGCATAGTGGACGTTTCTCTTATCTTTTTGCATATTTCAAATCCATTTATATCAGGAAGTAAAATATCCAATAATATCAAATCATATTTATTTTTTTCAAATTCCTCTAACGCCTCTTTTCCAGTATGAAAAATGCTGATTTCCCAATTCTCTGATATTAAATACATCTTTATAAGTTCTGCTAAGTTAGTATCATCTTCTACAAGCATTATTTTCATTTCAGTCATTCATTTCCACCCTCCTTAAAACTAAATACATCATTTGGAGTACATTCCAATGCATTACATATTTTTGCCAAATTTTTAAATGTGATTGGCTTATTTTTTCCCATCTGTGCCATGACATTAGTTGTAATCTGTGCAATAACAATAACTTCTGTTTTCTTTAATCCCTTTTTGGCGAGTTGTATCCACAAGGTTTTATAATTTAATGCTATGCGTTTCCTCTTTTCTTTAGATATAATTTTCATGTGTATTATACCATAACCATTGAGTACACTCAATTTTTATTTGAGGATTAATTTTGTTCTGAAATTTTAATTATACCGTCATATATTTATTTTGATAATTTAATAGTAAATATTATATGATTAGTATCCATCTAGTCTGAACCATCTCTTCTGATTTATCCTCCGATTTGGTTTCATACTGATTTTTATTTATAACAACACTATATATCTAGTATGGCATAATCATTAGGTATTATAGGTTTTTCAAACCAAATTAGAAACCTTTATGAGTCATTCGTTTTTGCCCCATTTTTGCCCCACTTTTAAATTATGTCATTGAAAATACCTAAAAGTAGTTCCCTAAAATCAGCTATATTTCAATATTTTTGATTACTTTCAATATAAAAATTTCTTATAAATTCATAACAAGAGGCAACCAACTATACACAGAAGATGGAGAAGAGTTGTATATGGATCCAACTTCTCCGAAAAGAACATTTCATAACCAATATGAACCTGGTTTTATTGTAGCAAGAGATAAATCCCCACTAGAACTCTTAATTGAAAATAAGGACCTATTAGATTAAAAAAAGCGAGGATATGTACTGATCCCAAAAGTTAGATTTTTTCTGTCTAACTTTTGGGGTGCAGTACATTTTCAACTCTCTTATTTATTTTCTTATCTCACATAATTACTTCACATATCCAGGCTCATCAAATTCATTTTTTTCAATAACATATGCCACATTTGCATCCTTATTGATCAAAGAACATATATCTATTAAACTACAAAAGCTCTCTGACCGCAAAATTCCGTTAATTTACAACCTTATTCCTACTTTCTATTTTACTTTTCTGACAGATAAGATTATAATAAGGAGTATTTATTTTCGGAGGTTTTTATGTCATTTCTATCAAAAAATTGGGCAGGACTGTTAGTCTGTCTGATCATTTCTATCATCTCTTGGGTTTTAGGAGGCTTTCTGCCTGTTGTGGGAGCACCTGTTTTCGCCATTTTTATCGGAATGATTCTCTACCCCTTTCTCACTCCCTATAAACAACTGGATGCTGGTTTGACTTATAGCTCCAAAAAATTGCTTCAGTATGCTGTTATCTTGCTCGGTTTTGGACTCAATATCTCTCAAGTTTTCGCAGTTGGAAAATCTTCCCTTCCTGTCATCCTTTCGACTATTTCTATCGCTTTAATTATTGCTTTCTTTTTCCAACGATTTTTTAACATGGATACAAAGCTAGCTACCTTGATTGGGGTAGGCTCTTCTATCTGTGGCGGTTCTGCCATTGCAGCGACTGCTCCTGTTATTCACGCCAAGGAAAAAGAAGTAGCCCAAGCCATTTCTGTTATCTTTTTCTTCAATGTCTTGGCAGCTCTTATCTTTCCAACTCTAGGTTCTTGGCTCCATCTCTCCAACGAAGGTTTTGCTCTCTTTGCGGGTACTGCGGTCAACGATACTTCCTCTGTAACAGCCACAGCTAGCGCCTGGGATAGTCTGTATCATACCAATACTCTAGAATCTGCAACCATTGTCAAACTGACTCGTACCTTAGCTATTATCCCTATTACTCTCTTCCTCTCCTATTGGCAAAGCCGTCAACAAGACAACAACCAAGGAGTAAAGCTTAAAAAAATCTTCCCCGTTTTCATTCTCTACTTCATCCTAGCTTCTCTGCTAACTACCGTCCTTACTTCTTTTGGTGTTAGCAATAGCTTCTTTTCACCTCTCAAACAGCTCTCCAAATTCCTCATCATCATGGCTATGAGTGCTATTGGTCTCAAAACTAACCTCGTTGCTATGATCAAATCCAGTGGAAAATCCATTCTTCTTGGAGCCCTTTGCTGGATCGCTATCATCCTGACTAGTCTTGGCATGCAATTACTCATCGGTATTTTCTAAGAAAAAAGGGAGCCTAAAGGCTACCTCAGAACGTAGACAAACGTCATTTTTGGCGTTTGTCTTTTTGTATCTTCAAAGATATTTTGTCTTATCATCTACTATTCCATCCAAAAATCTGATTTAAAGCAAAATAAAAAGGGATATTCCCTATCCATTTCGATAATTTTTTCATTAATTTGTTTTTCCATTTTATCCTCCGATTAGTCTCGCACTGATATTTATTGATAACAACACTATATTTCTAGTATAGCATAATCATTAGATATTATAGGTTTTCAAACCAAATGAGAGTCATTCGTTTTTGCCCCACTTTTGCCCCATTTTTAAATCATGACATTGGAAATACCTAAAAGTACTTCCCTAAAATCACTTATATTTCAATATTTTTAATTACTCTCAATATGAAAATCCTTTCCAAATCCATGCAGGGGGCATCTAAATCAACAGGAAAAAGCCTTTATTTACAAGGCTTTTTTGCTTGTCATTTTGTTTTTTGTACCAAATTTTGTACCAAAAATTTTATATCCACAAAATAAGCGAGCCTCATTCAAAGAATCGAAAAAACCACCTCGGGGGTGGTTCTTTTTTATCAATCGTCAAACACTCCGCCTGTGAGTTGGTACATGAGGTAAATGTGCTCCAGGATTTTAACTTTATCCATATGATCCACATTTTTAAAGCCTCCTAATGCTAGGAGCGGGGCAAAACCGAAACATTGGTTATAAGACAGAGCACCATATTTTGACACAGCTTGTCTATATAAATCAAGTTCAAAGTTATCAGTCACATATGAGTTATCTAAATACTGAAGGAAATATTTCAAACTCTTTATAATAATGTCGCAGTCTTGAAGGTTATATTTTACAATACCAACAAATTCATTCTCTTCCCAAGTAATAATATCTCCAAATGCTGTTACGAACATAGGAAAAGCGATATCTCCTCTGAAATAACTATCTTGGAGAAGTTCAAGATAGTCATCTGGATTAATGACTTTGAGATAACCATCTAAAAAGGTTCCCAAGCCATCCTCCTGCCAAATCTGTAACAACTCAGCAGGGACTTGGTCCTTGTATTTTTCAATAACTTCTTGGGGCATATCTGCCTCTTTGATAAAGTTTTCTAACATGTTATCCTCCGATTTGGTTTTTAGCATCGTTTCTCTATAATCCCAGTATACCACAAACCATATGTATCATAGTCTACTTAACAAGAAGAATAACAGTTTCATAGGCATTTAAGTATCTAAAGGAAAGATAATAAGAATAATGTTTTTGAAACACTCTACCAAATATCAGCCTCCTATTATCCCCCCACTTGTGGTATGATGGTATAGTATGTTTAGGTGCCAAGCTACTTGAGTACCTCCGTGCTAAAAGGAGACGAATATGAAAATCGCATGGAATGAAATTAAATACCAACCCAAGAAATTTATCTTGATTGAACTTCTCATTACCATTCTCATGTTTATGGTGGTGTTTTTATCCGGTCTGACAAATGGACTGGGCCGTTCGGTATCGGCCCAAATCAATAACTATGGGGCCCTGCACTACATCCTTTCGACAGATTCAGAAGGGATTATCCCCTTTTCAACCATTACGGCGAAAGATTTAGATGAGGTCCAAAAGATAGAAGGGATGGACTATTCTGGCTTGTCCATCCAGCGGGCAACCGTCTCAAAATCAGAGGATTCCAACACCCTGGATATCACCTATTTCGCGACCGATAACAACGAAAAAGAGATCCTCAATCCAATCATGGAGGATACAGACATCAAGATCTCCGACCTAAAGAAAAACGAGGTCATTCTGGACCATTCTTTCAAAGAGGATGAGGGAATCCAAGTCGGCGATCAAGTGATCGACAAAACTTCTAAGCAAAAACTCAAGGTCGTGGCTTTCGCGAAAAATGCCAAATACGGCTACAGCGAGATTGGTTTTATCAGCTCGGATACCTACACAGGCATGCGGCAAAAAACAGATCCAAGCTATCAATGGCAAGCCCAAACCCTTGTGACTAAGAAAAACATCCCTTCTAACGATCTAGCCAGCAACTTAATGGTGGCGGATAAGAAGCAAGTGATCGATAAAATCCCTGGCTACAAGGCTCAAAACCTGACGCTACGGATGATCACGTGGGTGCTACTACTCGCTTCTTCTGCTATCCTTGGGGTCTTCTTCTATATCCTCACCCTGCAAAAGTTAAAACAGTTTGGTGTCCTAAAGGCCATTGGCATGTCCATGAGCCAGATTACCTATGTCCAACTATCCCAGCTCACCATCATCTCCCTTATCGGAGTACTGCTGGGACTTGGCTTGGCAACCATAATGGCGCCATTTTTACCCAATAGCGTCCCTTCCTTTATGACCCTGAAAGACAATCTCATCATCTCGGTTAGCTTTATCCTGACCTCTATCTTGTGTGGTGCCTTGTCCCTTGTCAAAATCAAAAAAGTAGATCCAATCGAAGTCATTGGTGGAAATGGAGAATAAGATGGCCATTATTGCATTAGAAAATATCAGAAAATCCTACGCCGATGGCAGCCAGATGCACCATGTCCTCAATCAGCTGAATTTAAGCGTCGAACCCAACGAATTTGTCGCCATCTTGGGCCCTTCAGGATCTGGTAAATCCACTCTCTTAGCCATCGCTGGCTTGCTTTTGTCAGCAGACGAGGGGCGGATTTCTATCGCTGGCCAAGACCTAACCGGCCTCAACCAAGGCCAGTGGACGCAAAAACGGCTAGAATTGCTCGGCTTTATCTTTCAAGATCACCAGCTCCTCTCCTATATGAAAATCGGTGACCAGTTAGAACTGGTGGCCAAATTGAAGGGGGAAAAGGGCAAGAAAAAACGCCAAGAGGAAGTCAAGGCTTTGTTGGCAGATCTGGGCATCGAAGCTAGTTACCACCAATACCCGAATCAGATGTCCGGTGGGCAAAAACAACGGGCAGCCATCGCTCGAGCCTTCATCGGAAATCCACAGGTCATCTTGGCCGATGAACCAACGGCTAGCCTAGACCCAGACCGAGGGCAAGAAATCGCCCAGTTGATCCGGAAAGAAGTCAAATCCAAAAATAAGAGCGCTATCATGGTGACCCATGACCGCTCCATCCTGACCTATGTGGATACCATTTATGAATTAAAACATGGTCAATTGCTAAAGGTCGGACAGCTTGATTAAATACAAAAAGAGGCTGGGACAAAAGTCCTAGCCTCTCAATTGTCTTTGCATTGTCGAGCAAGACGCAGTGGTTGAGTGGGCTCTACTACGCTGATTTCATCAGCTTTTATAGCCCTACTCAACTGTGCGGAGGTGGGACGACGAAATCGAATTCTAACGAATTACCGATTTCTGTCCCACTCTCTATTTTTTTATTCTTGAGGATCTTTGGGCAGTTCCATACGGAAGCGTAAGCCCATAGCTGTTTTATCAAATTGGTAGGCCAATTCTTCATGGTCCAGCAAGTGTTGGACCACAAAGAGTCCCAAGCCACCTTCCTTCTTCTGGCGGCTAGCGGTCATTGGCATCTCAGCGGTCTCTACCATTTCTTGGCTGGTATTTTCAACTGCCAAGTGCGTCCCTTCTTCTTCGAGACGGAGCTGGATCTCTCCACCGGCATCCGAATGCTTGACGGCATTACTAATGACATTTGAGAGAACCAATTTCAGAATGGCTGGGTCCATATAAACTGCTTTGTCAGCGATTTGATTGTCAATCGTGAGCGCGCGGGATTGAGCCAAGACCTTGTACTGGTCGAGGATCTGCTCTAAGACTTGGTCCAGCTGGATCCACTCCTTGTCTCCGGCTAGTTCTTGGACAGAGGACAGAGATAGAATTTCCAGGACAATCTGGTTCATCTCATCGACGATATCGAGAGAGACCGACAGATAGCGGTCCCGATCCTTGTAACGGCCGATCTTATCCCGCATATTTTCTAGGATAATCTTCAAGCTGGCCAGAGGCGTCTTGAGCTCATGCGAAGCCCCTCTTAGAAATTCGACCTTCATCTGCTCCAACTTCAGATTTTCCTGTTTCTGCTGCTCTAGATTGTCGATCACCTCTAAAAGATGATGATAGAGGTCGTTGATCTGTTGCTTGAGAACGCCAATCTCATCCTGCGAATGAATGGGAAGACTAGCTGTCCGATCCAGCCGTTTCATCCTCTTGGTCATCTGCTTGATTTCAAGGATCGGAGCAGAAATCATGCGGGCATAGAGATAGGAGGCAATTAGCGACAGAACAAAGGAAGCAAGGAGACTATAGGGAAGAAATCCCAGACTGATGTCCCGCGCTTCCTTTTGCGAATCGATAGTCGCTAAGAATTGCAAGGTCAAGTCTTTCCCCTCTTTGGTCTGAATCTTTCGCTCTTCAATGACCAGGGAATTGTTCTGGCTATCAGGGTTCACGAGCAGGTCATCCTTGACCTCTAGGGCATTTTGTTTTTCCTTGCCCTTGATCGAGACCTTGATATCATTGGTCTTGGAATAAAGGTCGATGACCGACTCAATGGTCCCTTCTTCCTGGCCCTGGAAACTCTTAGCCAGGGCTTGCGATTTCTTCAAAATCGTCTGGCGCTGGGACTCGATATAGGTCGATGGAAAAATAAAGTAAACCGAAGCATGTAGAAGGATAACTAAGCTACTAAAAAGGGCAAAGGTGATCAGAAAGATTTTTGCAAAGATACTCCGTTTGGTCATGGCCTCTCCAATTTATAGCCGACATTGCGTACCGTAACGATACAGTCCAGCTCCAGTTTTTTTCGTAGTTCCTTGATATAGACATCGATCACCCGGTCAAAAGGAATCTCCTCCGTCTCCTTCCAGACGGCATCGAGAATCTGAGAGCGGGTCCGGGCCTTGCCCTCATGCTGGAGCAAGTATTCCAAGATTTCCAACTCCTTGGCATTCATGGAAATGGCTTGGCCTGCTAGGCTGGCTGTGTAGCTCTCAAAATCCACCCGTGCCTCTCCATAGGTGAAGACCCGTGAAGGTTGAAGCTTTTTAAAAATAGCTTCGATACGGACCTTTAAGAGGGACAAGGAGAAGGGTTTTTCCAGGTAGCCATCTGCCAACTCTCCAAAGGCTGTCAACTTATAGTCCTCGTCATGGAAGGCCGTTAGCATCAGGACAGGGACTGAGCTGGTCTTCCGGATGGTCTTGAGGACTTCCAAGCCATTAAGGATAGGAAGCTGGATGTCCAGCAAGACTAGATCCGGCGCTTCTCTGTGAAAGAGGTCCAGGGCCTCCTGCCCATCGCCTGCTTCAAAGACCTCATTGCCACATTCCATGAGATAGTCGCTCATCCCTTCTCGAATCAGGACTTCATCTTCTACGATTAGTATCTTCATACACTTTCCTTTTTATCTAAGAAACTTCTACCTCCTATTATACCCTATTTCTATTTTAGGAAACAATCTCTTATTCGACATCCACCAAGAGTTCCTTCGGTTTCTTATGCAAGAGCCATTGTGAAGAAAGGATGGATACGAGAATCAAGAGAAGCCCACCGACCAACACAATCACGAGCAATTGGCTCGGTTGGATATCCATATGGATATCTGTCAGGGTCTTACTGAAGCTTTCCGCCTCAGCTCCTCCACCAAGGTTGGCTGCAGAGGATTCTTGAGCCATTTGTTTGGCAATGCCACTGGTGACGTTTTTGAGCACCGTATCTCCCACTGCTTTGGCAAGAAGCCCTGCGACTCCATAGGAGAGGAGGAAGGCGGGGATGGAAATCATGACCAATTCTGCCACAAATTGTCCCGCAATCTGTACCTTAGAAAGTCCTAGAGCCAACAAGATACCAACTTCTCTGCGACGGGCATTGAGCCACAAGACAAGGAGAAGGGTGAGAAGCAAGCTAGCAAAGATGAGGCTGCCGATAAATAAGTAGTTCGCCACTTGGAACATACTGCTGATCGATTTTTGCAAGGCTGGGTAGTTCGAAGAGCTCTTAACCAAATCATAGTAATTCCATGGGATATCCAAGGCTTTGATTTTTTCGATCAATTTATCCAGGTCCTGATCCCCTTTTGCAAAGAAGGTCGCATCCTCATAGGTAGCTGTTTGAACGGTATTGCCATAGAGTTTGGCAGCTGTATCCAGGTCAGAAATGAGGGTATCTTCATACAACTCTTGGGCGTAAGTTAGAGGAGCTTGGTTCTTCCCTGAGAACAAGCCTTTAATGGTCACTTCGACGGTTTCATTAGCCCCTTTTTCATTGTCAGCATCGTAGAGGTTAGACTTGAGACGTACCTTATCGCCCACCTTGAGACCATTCTTTTTCGCCAAATCTTCGTGCATGAGGATTTGGTTTTTGTCCTTATCGGTCAGATGCTCTCCTTGGACCAGCTTGTAGGCTCCTGAGACAAATTTATCTTCTTTTGAAGAATCATTGACCCCTGTCACCATCAAGGTATTTTTGAAGTGCTTAGCCCGCTCTGGAGATTGATTTTGCAGGGTTTCTTCGGTCTCAATGATCTCGTGGTCTAGGATATCGGCGATGGCATTGATCCGCTTGATGGAGGAGGTGATCCCCTCTACCTGGCTGATTTTCTCGATATCTTCTCCTCTGAGATTCCCAGCTCCCCGAGGGGTTCCCGGATTGGTCCGGCGATTGATCTGCATCGAGAAGCTATTGGTGATGGATCCCAGACTTTCCGATGAAGCTTTTTGGGTTGCACCCTTCATGGAGAGTCCGATCAAGCTCAAAGTCCCCATGAGGAGAATAATGGCAAAGAGCAAGAGAGACTTGGGCCATTTACGTGTGATATAAGCAAAAGCATTTCGCGACATAGCATTCCCTCCTTATTTGCTCTTCTCAATGAGGCTACGACGACTCAATTCCAAGACCACATCGGAGGCCTCTGCCACTTCCTTACTGTGGGTGACGACGATAACACATTTTTGGCGTTCCTTGGCCAATTTCTTCAAAATGGCAATGATATCACCTGCTGTCTGTTCGTCTAGGTTTCCCGTCGGCTCATCAGCCAAGATGACAGGTGCTTCTGAAACGAGCGCACGCGCAATGGCCACCCGTTGCTGTTGCCCTCCAGACAATTGAAGGACATTGCGTTTGATTTGCGTTTCGTCCAATCCCAATTCCAAGAGAATCTCTTTCCCAGCTTGTTTGTTGACCAGACGGACATTTTCAAGTGGCGTCAAATAATCAATCAAATTGTAATTCTGAAAGACTAGGGAGACATGGTGCTTGCGGTGGTAGCTAGACCCTTTGGTCTGGATGTCCTCCCCATCAAAGAGAACCTGTCCCTTTTTGGGATTATCCAAACCAGCCAAGAGGGAGAGGAGGGTTGATTTCCCAGTTCCCGACTGGCCAATAATACTGTAAAATGTCCCATTTTCGAACTGATAGTTCACATTTGAGAGGATATCTTCACTATAGCTTTGGTAACTATAGGCTACATTCTTGAGTTCTAACATATGTGTCATTTCTCCTTAACTCATTTTTGTTAATATTTCTTTTGGGGTCTTGCGCCAGATCATGCCGGTAGTTACACCGAGCGACAGAAGGATCAAGCACAAGAGGCTAGCATAGGCGATTCCTAAGGAAAGGCCTTGAGGGATTTGGTTGAGCAAGTCTAGGGTCTGCTGTTGACCGGTCTGTCCGACAAACTGCTCTAAGAAACGATGGCTGACCATCCGCCCGATGAGAAAGGCTGGGATCACCGCTAGTAAGGATACCAGCACCACCTCCAAGAGGAACTGTCTAAAGATCCGGCCCTTGCTCTTCCCAATGGATAAGAGCACCCCGATTTCATGGATCCGCTCCCGTGTCCAGAGACTGAGTAAGAGCGATAGGGCACCGGCTCCAGTCACTAGGAGGACGATCATCATGATTCTTACTAGCCCTTCTAGTGTCTGAGAGGATTCCTTCATCTGGTCAAAGGCCTTGCGATCTTCGACCACGCGCAGAGATTGCCAATCCAGATCCAAGCTTTTAACTTGCTTCAAGAGGGCATCGATTTTCTCAGGATCTTTGACTCCAAAGGTGACCTGGGTCACTTCTTGCTGACTGAGACCTAAGAGCTTGGTCGCATCCTCATAAGGGAGGTAGACTTGATTCTCACTCAGATCAGAGGTCATTCCTGTAAATTTTTCCTGTTTCTTACCTGAAAAGATCCCAACGATTTCAAAGGTTTGCTCTTTGGCAGGAGTCTCTCCCATCTGAAAGCTGGATAAGGTCAAAGAATCTCCGACCTTTAGCTTGTTCTTCTTAGCCAACTCTTGGTGGATCAAGATCTGCCCGCGAGCCTTGTCGGATAAGTGCTTGCCTTGCACCAGTTGGAAACTGCCACTTCGAAAATCCAGGTGTTGATCTGTTTTCTGGGTAAAGACAGCGCCTAGCGCTTGCTTGGCTTCCTGACCCAGATCCTCCCGCTCTACCGACTGCTGTCCAGTCACCGCTTCTTTATCAAGAATACGAACGGGGCTTTCATATTGTGGGACCATGGATCCTACCCCAGCTAATTGCTGCACTTTTTTAGCCTCCTTCAGAGCAAAGGGAGTATCCCCTTGTTTACTGGTCAGGGCAAAACTGGTCCCAGCCGACTGCTTGATATGATCCTCCAGCCTTCCTCCCACTTGCATCAGTGAAAAACAGAAATACAAGCAAGAGAGGATCAAGAGGAGAATCAGAAAGAGGACCAGATTCCTCGTTCTTTTTCGAGAAATATAGGCGATTGCCTGTTGCAAGAGAAACATCTCCTACCTCCATCTAAAAGAAAGACTCCCCAGTTTATTGATAGCAACTGGGCTCGCTTTCATCATTTGTTGCTTTCATTATAGAGGAGAAATGTGAAATGTTTATGAAATAGAAAAAAACTCTCCCAGAAAAATCTGGAAGAGCCTTAGCAAGGGGTGGATGAAAAAGTTTAATATGAAAAAGGTCGATAAAAATTAAGAATCAAAAAGTTTTAATTTGTTCGATCAAGTTTTTGTCTTTAGACATGTATGTGGGAAGTATTCCCCCCTTGCTCTATTGTAGAACAATTATCTACTTCCTATAGTTTAACGCATCTTTGTTACAAAATAAAGGATTTTGTATTGCAATTTCATTCCAAATATCGAACAGGCAGGTTACTTCAAAATATCTACTATCTATCTACCTGCTTCAAAGGGTATCATCCCCGTGATTTCACTATATGTAAACAAAAACCCGCACCTCAAATGACTGCTCTGATCCTTCTCGGATTAATCCTAGTTTCGTCAAGAAAGGAAACCGATCTGTAGAAAAAACAGATTCCAGCTAAATTTATTTCACAAACTGTTGCAATATATATAAATATGCATCCTCTCTTCATAAAGAAGAGATTAAAGCAACCCGTTTGTCCTATGATTAGTCGAAAATTGAAAAGATTCTACTAACCCCTTTGAGCTAGTAAGATGATTAGGTAGGCCGCAACATAGCGGTTGGCGTCAAATGATTAGAGGCGAAGCCTCAATCAAGCACACAGATTACGACAGAAAATAAAGAAGGCCGATAATGCCTTCTTTGTTTTCTTAGTATGACACTTCGGCAAGGCACCATAGTGCTTGCCATAAACTACAAATCCACCTAATACATTGACACGGGGTTACGACGTGAAAAGGGAGGAACGATACTTTCCTCCCTTTGAGCTAGTAAGACGTTTAGCCAAACCGCCTGATAGCGGTTGGCGTCAAATGATTAGAAGCATAGCTTCAATCATTTGTAACGTGTTACATCATCCCACCCATCATGCTTGGATCCATAGCTGGCGCTGCTGGAGCTGGTTCTGGTTTGTTGGCTACCACTGCTTCGGTCGTCAAGATCAGACTCGCTACAGAAGCCGCATTTTGAAGGGCTGAACGGCTCACCTTCACTGGGTCGATAATTCCTGCTTCAATCATGTTGACCCATTCACCTGTTGCAGCATTGAAGCCTGTTCCGACTTCTGCATGTTTCAAGCGATCGATAACAATTGACCCTTCATATCCTGCATTGTGGGCGATTTGGCGTACAGGTTCTTCCAAGGCACGAAGCACGATATTGCGTCCTGTTGCTTCATCCCCTTCCAATTCAAGGGTTGCAACTGCAGAAATAACGTTAGCAAGGGCCGTACCACCACCTGCAACAATTCCTTCTTCAACCGCTGCGCGTGTTGCATTGAGGGCGTCTTCGATACGGAGTTTCATTTCTTTCAATTCCGTTTCAGTTGCCGCTCCGACCTTGATGACTGCAACACCACCAGACAATTTGGCCAAACGTTCTTGCAATTTTTCACGGTCAAATTCTGAAGTTGTGGTTTCAATTTGTGATTTAATCACGGCTACACGATTGGCAATAATTTCAGGGTTTCCAGCACCTTCTACGATGACTGTGCTATCTTTGTCCACTGTCACTTTACTTGCTTGACCGAGCGCCTCAATGGTCGCATCTTTCAACTCAAGACCGAGATCTTCTGTGATAACAGTACCGCCTGTCAAGATCGCGATGTCTTCTAACATGGCTTTACGGCGATCCCCAAATCCTGGAGCCTTAACAGCTACGACATTGAAAGTTCCACGAATCTTGTTCAAGACAAGAGTTGGGAGGGCTTCTCCATCCACATCATCCGCAATAATCAAGAGCGGACGATTGCTTTGCAGGATATTTTCAAGCAATGGAAGGATTTCCTGGATATTTGACACCTTCTTATCGGTGATCAAGATATAAGGATTTTCAAGGTCTGCCACCATTTTTTCATTATCAGTGACCATGTATTGAGAGAGGTAACCACGGTCAAACTGCATTCCTTCCACGACTTCCAACTCTGTTTCCATTCCACGAGACTCTTCAATCGTGATCACCCCGTCATTGCCCACTTTTTCCATGGCTTCTGAGATGTACTCACCGACTTTTTCAGAGCGAGAAGAAACAGCCGCAACCTGGGCGATGGCTTCTTTATTGGCAACTGGAATGGCGTTATTTTTCAAGGCTTCAACAGCAGTCGCAACCGCTGCTTCAATCCCACGACGGATACCGATTGGATTCGCTCCTGCTGTAACGTTCTTGATCCCCTCACGGACGATAGCTTGGGTCAAGACAGTCGCAGTCGTTGTCCCATCACCAGCGATATCATTAGTTTTAGACGCCACTTCTGATACCAATTTGGCACCCATATTTTCGAAATGGTCTTCCAATTCGATTTCTTTTGCGATGGTCACCCCATCATTGGTGATCAATGGTGACCCAAATGATTTTTCAAGAACCACATTGCGGCCTTTTGGTCCCAAGGTCACCTTAACGGTATCTGCTAGGATATCAACCCCACGGACCATGGCTGCACGAGCATCTGATGAAAATTTAATTTCTTTTGACATAGATCTTTCTCCTTTCTGATTCTTTAGGCTTCAACAATGGCGAGAATACTCGCAGTCCCAACAATCGTGTACTTCTCATCGCCGTCTTTCACTTCAACGCCTGCATGATTTTCCACCAAGACAGTATCACCGACTTTGACGCTTGGTGCTACCAACTCACCACTGAGGGTCCGAACTCCCTCACCTACAGCGATGACTTCTGCAGTTTTTGTTTCAGCTTGACTTGCTTTTGCGATGACAAAGCCACCGACTGTTTGTTCTTTTTCTTCTACTTTCAAGACCACGCGGTCTCCTAATGGTTTTAACATATCGTTCCTCCATTCCTGTATTTTAGCACTCTTTTATATCGAGTGCTAACTCATGTTTCTATTGTATCACTTGGTCAAAAATAGTCAAGAAAAAAACACCTCAATCTCTTCGAAGTGCTTTCGATTTTTAGCCAACCAAATTCAACTTTTGTTGGTAAGCTTGGATGACTTTTTGCAAGTTGGCTCGACCACGATACATCCCATAGCCCACTAGCAACATCCCTACTAGCCCAAATAGGGCTATCAAGCTACCTAAGATCAAAAATAGTAGAGAAGTTTTGTGAAAGAAATAAATCAGCAGTCCACCAATACTGGCCATGAGAAAGAGCACACTAAACCAGCGACCCAAGTTTTCCAACATATGGCGTTGGTAGCGAATTTCCGTCTCATACCCCTTTATTAATTCTTGTCTGGTGTGCATAAATGCCTCCTTCAATAAAAATTGAGAATGAAGTATTCGTAAAGGAGGTCACGTACTTCATTCTCAATGCTCCGGTTGCAATAAACTGTTTCTAGTTTTCTCTTAGTATTTGAGACCTGGATCAAAGATTCCAAGAGCTACCCCAGCCAAGGCGATGATGACCAAAAGAAGCATGACCTTGTTTGGTGAAACTTTCTTCTTCGCCATTAACCACCAGCAAAGAGTGATAAAGGCAGCAGTTAAGAGACCTGGATAAACACCATCAATCTTTTCTTGGATTTTAAGGAAGGCTTCTCCGTCAGCATTTTTGAATTCGAGGGCTGTTGTAACAGAGACCCAAGTCGCTGCTACAGCACCGATGACCATACCACCGACTACACTAATCGCTTTGCGAAGGGCTTGTCCTTTTGGTCCTACAAGGAATTCTACAGCCTTGTCCCCTAAGTGATAACCTTTGAAGAAGGCGAAACGCATTCCCAAGTATACCAAGAGGTTCCAAACGACGATGTAGAAGAGAGCTCCTGTAATGTTTCCGTCTTTAGAAAGACCAAGGGCTATCCCGAGAAGTACAGGGATTAAGGTCCCAACAACCAAGGAGTCACCAATCCCGGCGATTGGTCCCATCAGACCAGCACGCATCCCGTTGATGGTTTCGCCATCTACTGCATCTCCATTGGCACGCGCTTCTTCCAAACCAGCTGTAATCCCTACAACCAGTGATCCCAGTTGTGGTTCGGTATTAAAGAAGGCAGTATAGGTTTGCATAGCTTCTTTTTGTTCTTCTTTGGAATCATACATTTCTTCTACGATTGGAAGCATAGAAGTCAAATACCCAAAGGTTTGCATGTGTTCTTGAGAGAAACAGGTCAAGTGACCATAATACCAATGATGGAATGCTTTGGTTAGCGTTTTCTTTGAAATTTTCTTTTTATCAGCCATCTTAGATATCCTCCTCATCATCGTCAAAGTCATTTGCTCCAGCAGGGACGACTTTCATTGTTTTAATCACTTCAAGTTCATAGTAGATTACCGCAAAGATCAATGAAACCACCGCACTCGCTACCAAGTTCAAGCCAAGAGATTTTGCCAAGGTGAATCCAACAAAGAATGGAATGAAGTCTCTCACTTCTGTAACGATTTGCTTCAAGAGGATGGCAATACCGACACATGGGAGAAGGGCGCCGACTGTAAAGAGGGCTTTCATCCAGTAACCATCCATTGGAAGGTATTGTTTCATCAAATCCACCATGTTTTCACCGTATTTGGTGATAATCATCGTTGGAAGGAAGGAGAAGAGGAAGTGAGAAATCCATGGGTAAACCCAGTCAACTGCGTAGAGTTTTTTGAAGTTTCCTTCTTCAACGGCTTTCCAACCGATGTGTTGCCAAAGCAAGTTCATGGTTGCAGTACCGTAGAAAAGAACGGTACCGATGGTCCCAA
This sequence comes from Streptococcus australis ATCC 700641, assembly GCF_000186465.1. Lineage (GTDB taxonomy): Bacteria > Bacillota > Bacilli > Lactobacillales > Streptococcaceae > Streptococcus > Streptococcus australis. The sequence goes on from NZ_GL636091.1 coordinate 168,604, forward strand.
CGGCTGCACCGATTGGGGCCGCTGCCGCTGCAATTGCTGCCTCACCCGTGATATTGTTGGCATGAACAAATAAGATAGAAAGAGGAATTCCGATATAAGAGATAGCCCGCACATCGGCAGATACGGTACCACCAGGTGTTACCAAGGCGATATAAACGACTTGAAGGGCAACCCCGACCATGATACCGGTTGTCACATCTCCAAGGATCAACCCTGAAATCAACCCTCCGACTAGAGGACGTCCAAGAGTATAGTTCCCGATACTGGTACCACCCATACCAGGCATTGAAGACAAACTGGCGAAAATACCAAGCAAGATTGCTTGAATCCATGAAACTGTCATAACAAATGCTCCTTTTGTTTGTAAGTATAGTTTAGTGACGAAGAGCTAGGATGCTCTCCCCCCTAGAATCCGAATTTTGATTTAAAATCATCCCAATAACCGATGGAAACATCTGGCAACAACTGGAATTTCACCTTGTAGCCGGCAGCCTGAATAGCTTCAATGGCTTCTGCTTCTTCCTGGGTGATGGATTGGTTGTTCCCCAATTTCACAGCACCTGGACGGTCATTTGCAGGACCAACAATGATTTCTTTAACATCCCCTGGGACAAACCCTTGGTCGACCAAAATTTCTTTCATATCGATGGGGTTCTTGGTAATCAAGAAATAGCGAGTTTCTGATTCCGTTACTTTGGCAGATTTTTCTTTGAAAGCTTCCTTGGTCCAAACAAAGGTTTTCTTATCTGAAGCCCCTTTATAGGCTTGAATCAAGACCTTGTTGGAAGCTGCTGCGTCGTTGACGGCGATCAAGCCATCACAAGGCTTTTCTTTAGCCCATCGAGTTACTGTTTGACCGTGGATCATACGGTCGTCAATCCGTACAAATGATACTACCATTTTCTAACCTCCCTTAGTTAAATATCATCATCTTCTTCATCGTCACCCTCTACCGGGGCAAGGGCAAATTCTTGCAAGGCAGTGGAAGCTTCGGATAAAATCACCTGGGCTAAATCAGCCCCCTCCATCATGTCCTTCATCACAACTGCTGTCAACGCCATGGTCAAGTTCATTCCACCTAAGATCAAGGCTGTACTCAGCTTTCCTTGCTCCTCTAGCACTGTCGCTGCCGTTGTCAAAGGACTGCCACCTACAATGTCTGCTAGAACTAAGACAGAGTCCTCATCTGTTAAATGGGAAATCGCCTGACGAAAATCATGAGCAAAATCATCTACCGATTTGCCTTCTTTCAGTCCGACCGCAATCACCTGATCTATCTTATCCCCAGCAAACATTGCCAGCGAACTTTTCAGACCTTCTGCCAGTCCACCATGACTGACCAATACCAGATACTTCATCCTTTCTCCTCCTTTATGATGACCTTATTGTATTGTTTTTGAAAGCGTTTTACTATTGTCATTTGTCACAAAGAAAAGTTGACATCTGTCAATAAAAAAATGACATCTGTCACTTGACAGATGCCTAGTTGCTCTTAACGAAACTTCTCCCGAAGCATTTCCTCAATAATCTTTTGAATTTGAGGCAATTGATTATCAATATCCTTTGCTTTTAGAGCATTATAAATCAAATAATCCAATCGATCCCAGATATCATCGGGTAGGTTGCCAGGAGTACTTAGGACAGCCTTTTTCATAATCTGGTCCAGGGTCCGATTCGTCAAGGAATCAACCCCGAAATCATCCGCTTTAAGAAGGTCCCGACTTTCCGAACTATTGACCACCGAAGGGAGGACAGAGGTCCCCTGCGACTGCCGGAAGAGGTCCTGCTGGACCTGCTGGTCCTGGGTCAAAAATTCCATGAATTCCTTGGCCTCCTTGCTAGCACTGGCCCGAGAAGACAGAGCAAACAAGGACGTATCCACTAAGGTTGACGGAGTTGATCCAGAAGCCCCGGGCATAGGGATACAGGTCCAAGTGAAATTTGAATATTTGGCAACATGATAGGGATAAGGTTTATAAGTTCGGTACTGGGCCAAGGTCATCGGATAAAAAGCGACCTTGCCTTCATCAAAATCCTTAGAAGTAACATTGAAATTCCCATGAAGGGCTTCGAGTTTTTCGACAAAATAGAGCGAGCGCTTCATTTCTTTACTCGTCAGATTAATGTTATCCTGACGGAAAAGCTGGCCACCATGAGCTGCCAAGGCCTCCCTCCAGGTATAATCTGTACTTCCAAACTGATCTAGCTCACCATCTCCATCTGTATCCCGCGTCACTTTTTGACAAATCGTATAAAATTCCTCCAAAGTCCACCCCTCTTTCGGAATAGCAATCCCTTCCTTTTCCAATAAATCTTTATTGACACACATCAAAACAGGATTGCTCTCAAATGGGAGGGCATACTGACGGTTCTTGTATTTACCTGCTTCTAGGGCAACTGGATAAAAATGAGAAGGATCGACCTGTTTGTCCATCAAGGGGGTCAAATCTTCTACCGCCCCACGCGCAGCTAACACCGGGAGCTCAGTACTGGATACCATATATAGATCTGGCTCCTGTCCATGGAGGATCTGATTGGCTAACCAGCTCGCATACTGATTCTTCGGAATCCCGCTTTCGTAGACAATCTTTACCCCTGGATGCGTTTTTTCGAAACGAGCAATCGCTTGGTCCAAGACTTTTTCTTCCGTTTGGGTGGGCACATCCCAGCTAGATCCAGCGTAGACCCCCAAGCGGACAAGCTTAGGCTGACGCTGCCACCAAATCCCTCCAGCAAGTAGAAAAAGCAAAAGCAAGCCTAGAAACAATCTGGAGCCTCGAATCTTACGTTTTTTCTTCATCGGCTATCACTTTCTGTTCCAAAGTCCTTAGTGGTCACACCTTTTTGAACAGACCAAATAGCCAACTGGGTCCGATCCCGCAAGTTCAACTTAGACAAAATGGTTGATAGGTAATTCCGAATCGTTCCCTCAGATAGGAACAATTTGGCTGCGATTTCCTTATTAGACTCCCCAAAACCAACCTGCTGGATGATCCGCCATTCGGTCAGGGATAAGTCGCTCACATATTCTTCAGAAACGGAGATTGTATAATTGCTCTGAGCCATCTGAGAAAAAATCTGAAAAACCTTACTGGCAATATTGGGGTTAATCATGGCTCCCCCATGATAGACAATTTGAATGGCTTGGTAGAGTTCCTCTGTGGAAGCCCCTTTGAGCAAATACCCTGAAGCTCCATATTTCAGAGCCCGAAAGATGAAATCATCATCGTCGAAGGTGGTTAGAATGATGATTTTTACCTCAGGGAAGCGTTCCTTGACTTCTTTTGTCGCCATCACACCATCCATCTTAGGCATACGAATATCCATCAATACAACATCTGGTCGATCTTGGGGGATTCGCTCTAGCACCTCATGACCATCTGCCACTGCAGAAGTCACCTGAATATCTTGATGAGCAGACAAAATAATTTGGAGCGATTCGCGAATCAGCGCTTGATCATCCGCAATCATTACTTTGATCATAAAAGATTTCCTCCTTTTTCTTTGGGCAATTCAATTCGTGTATAAAATCCATTTCGATTGGCAAATTCGATCCTTCCTCCCAAGATAGAAACCCGCTCTCGCATTTGTTTCAAACCATAGCCAACCTGCAGGTGGTCAAAACCAACCCCATTATCTTGGAGAATCATGATATAGGCATCTTCCACCAAAAAGGAAATCTGCATATGGCTAGCATGACCGTGGCGGACAGAATTGGTCATGGATTCCTGAATCACGCGAAAGACGGTATCCTCCACCATGACATCCAGATCAACCTCATCCCAGTCATAGGTGAGATCGACTTGCAGGTGGGAGATGACTTGGTATTCGTGAACCAATTTCAAAACCGCATCCCTCAAGGTATGATCCTCTAGGGCACCTGGCCGAAGCTTGTTCAAAGAGCCCCGGACGTCCTTGATTCCATCCCGTACCACCGTAGAGACCGATTGCAGCTGGGTCTTGGCACGACCAGGGTCAATATCAATCAGAACCCCAACTGCATCAATCCCAGCAGAAATGCCTGTCAAGGCATGGCCTAGAGTATCATGAATTTCCCGTGCTATCCGCTTGCGCTCCCGGTCCTCCGCAATCTTTTCCGAAAGGGCCATGTAGCTATTTAATTCCGTATTAACTTGCGATACCATTTCTAACTCTTTTTCGATTCGATGGTGCTCTGCTACTACCGATAAAATGTAAAAGAGAAGAGAAATAATAAAGACAACCATATTTAAGGAAGCTAGCGCATTTTTAGCAAATAGAATAAGCATCCGAATCGATGAAGGATAAAAGGCGATATAGGTATCCAGCGAAGGCAACTGTACAACGAGAGAGAGAATGTCATAATTGGTCACAAGGAGGACTATGAAACTCAGAAGGATAAAGGCAAACCAGTAGCGCCTGTCCTTGGAACTACTAAACTCTTTAGAACCATAAAAGATATCAGCAAATACCAAGAGGATGATCCCATTGTAGGAGAAGCTGAGGGACATCATGACACCTAACATCAGCAATATTTCTAGGATATTCCACTTGTCAAAAACCGACCACTCCTGTGTCCCTGGGCGCATCCGATAAAAGGTAATGAGAAGAATCCCTCCAAAGAGAAGGATGGAGATCCAAAAATTCTGAGCTGGGGAACTCGGTATTTCTCTCAATTGCTCCAACAATTGATAGCCTTGCCCCTTGGCGATGATGTAATTGGTCGCATGTAAGTAGAGCGAACTACTAAATAAAATGGCGATGAAATTAATAATTTTCAATAAAATCAAACTATAACGAATGCCACGAAGCTTGGTCATTACTGCCACCCGTTGACATCGTATCGGTCAACATTATCCTTATCAATCATCTCAACTGGAATCTTATATTGCTCCTTGTAGGATTTACCTGTCCTCATGCACTCAATCACTTGCATCACCTGTCTCCCCATTTTAAGAGGAGATTGGGCAACCGTCCCTTCGATATCATCCGTCGTTGAGAGCAATACCTTCATATCTGGAGAGCCATCGATTCCATAGATAGAAATCGGCATGGCTAGTTGGTTTTCCTTGATTGCCGCAAGGGCTCCGATGGCCGCTCGATCATTTAAGGCTACGACGGTATCAAATACCAGACCATCCTGAATGACCTGGGAAACAGCTGGCAAGGCCAATTCTGTTTGACCACGAGTCTCTTCTCTCCCAACAACCTGATAGGCAGGCTCCGACTGAATCGTATCTAAGAACCCTTGAATACGTTGCTCAGCCGACACTGTCCCCTTATGCTCTAAGAGTAGGATTTTCGCCCCATTTTTCTGCTTCATCAGGCGCTGGGCGACCAAGACCCCTGCCTGGTAATTATCCGACACCACACTGGCATCCACCGTGAAATGGCTGAGCTGACTATCCACTGCAATGATTTTAATCCCTGCTTGTTGGGCTCTCTTCAGGGAAGCAATGATTTTAGGACTATCTCCTTTTACAGGATTAATCACAATCACATTGACCTTTTGTTTACGAAAATAATCAATCTGTTGACTTTGTTTTTCTTCGTCTAACTCTGGATTACGAACTAGAAGCAAGTCCCCTTTTTCGTCAGCCACTCGTTCAATCTCTGCATTAAGCGTTTGATAGAATTCATTGTTCATGGTCATGTAAGTCACGCCAATCCGCATTTGACCAGGAACAGGCTTTAGTTGACTAGCATTCAAGTAGATGACCACTACCACAAAAATCAGGCTCCAAAATATCGCATAAATCATCGCTCGATTCCGTTTCTTTTGAACGATTTCCTCTTCTAATTCCATCTCTTCTCCTCTTAAAAACGGATTATTTTGCTACATCAAACATTTTCGTTCGCATTTAATACCTTTTATTATAGCATTTTTTACCAAGAGCTTGAAGGTCTCTCGGAAATGAATGCGTTTTACGTCTCTATCTAGATAATAACTTCTCCCTACAACTTCAGTAAGAAGTTTCGAAAAAGAAAAAACGACACAGCTGACCAGCTGCACCGTTTTCTTCTGTTAAAATGGAAGCTCTTCCTCTTCGAGGATCAGATCCGCTAAATCTCCTCCTGCTCCATTAGCCCGCATCGCTCGTTGAGCGCGACTTTCTAAGAGCTGGAATCCTTGACAGAGCACTTCTGTCACATATTGGGTCGTCCCATTCTTCTCATAACGTCTGGTTCGAAGCTCGCCATCTACTGAGAGCAAGCTCCCCTTGTTGGCATAGGATACAAGGGTCTCTGCTAATTTCCCCCAGACCACTAGGGTGATAAAGTCCGCCTCACGCTCGCCATTTTGATCCTTGTAACGCCGATTGACAGCCAGGGTCGCACGCGCAACGGACTTATCCGTACTGGTCTTATGAAGCTCCGGGTCAGCCACAAGGCGCCCGATTAAAATTACTTTATTGTACATATTTCTTCCTCCTACTTATATAATTCGTAGTTTTCTAGCTATTTGAGGAAAAAATAAAAAAAAGAGAGTGGGACAGAAATCGGTAATTCGTTAGAATTCGATTTCGTCGTCCCACCTCCGCACAGTTGAGTAGGGCTGTAAAAACTGATGAAATCAGCGTAGTAGAGCCCACTCAACCACTGCGTCTTGCTCGACAATCCAAAGACAATTGAGGGGCCGGATTTCTGTCCCACTCTCTTATCCTTGCCAGTGACGAGCGGGGTCAAATGGAGTTCCCACCTCTTCTGTATCCTGCAATTCAATAATACCACGTTTTTGTGGTGCATTTGGCAAGTGCAATTCGCGTGGGCTACACATCATGCCAAAGCTCTTTTCTCCACGAAGGGCTCCTGGGAAAATCAAGCTGCCATCTGGCATCATCGCACCTGGTAGAGCCACGATTGTCTTGAGGCCTTCACGCGCATTTGGTGCACCTGCTACGATCTGAACCGTCTTGTCTAGTCCAACAGCCACTTGGCAGATGTTGAGGTGGTCACTATCTGGATGAGCAACCATTTCAACGATTTGCCCCACGACAAACTTAGGCTCCTTGTCATTAACCAAGACCTCTGCAAATCCTTCAGCTTGTAATTCTTGATTGAGGCGTGCAACTTGCTCATCACTCAAGAAAAGTTGCCCCTTGCCGTCAAGGGCAAAGAAAGTCGAAGCCTCAAAAATATTCCAGGCCACTGTTTCTTGCTTGTCTTCACGGTAGACACGGGCTACTTTGCCTTTGCGCTCGACTGCTAACTTGGCATCCCCACTATTTTTCAAGGTGAGCATTAAGACATCACCGACTTGTTCTTTATTATAGGTTACAATCATTCTTTCTCTTTCTCCTACTTCAATCCTGCTAAAAATTCTGAAATCTGAGCCTTGGTTTTGCGATCACGATTGACGAAACGCCCCAGTTCCCGATCCTTGTCTAGGACCACTAAACTCGGAATGCCATAGATATCCCAAAGCTTAGCCAGGTCTAGATACTGGTCTCGGTCAACCAAAATGAAGGTAAATTCAGGGTTTTCTGCTTCAATCTCTGGCAAAAAGGGCTGGATATACCGGCAATCGCCACACCAATCCGCTGAAAAGAAGAAAACCTTCTTTCCTTCTTGCTCGACGTAGCGGGCTAATTCCTCTAAGGACTGTGGAATGATCATAGTTTTTCCTCTTCATACTGAAGGAGACCCTCTTCATAGACAAAGCGATAGTGGCGCTCATCCTCAAATACGATCCCTCCTACCAAACGCTCTTCGCTTGATTCATAGAGTTCCACATAAAGGGTCGCAATCTTCCCCATATTCTCCATTTGCTCACGGACTTCTGCGACTAACTCTTCTTGCGTCCGTAGACGTTTTTGATCTTTGGCAATTTTATAGGCCCCAAGGGCAAGAGCACTTGCACTAGCTGCTGCAAGGCTGGATAAAATGATTTTTTTAGCTTTCATACCTCATATTGTAACACAAAATACAAGCTGGGACAACGAAGGAGAATAGTTCTCCCCATCATGACGATCTGCTTTCATTCCCGTCAACTGCCACTACCATCTCAACTAAAAAAGTGATAAAATAACAATCAGAAAGAAGGTAACTTATGACTGATTTATTTTCTAAAATCAAAGAAGTAACAGAACTTCCTGCCATCTCTGGCCACGAAGCGCCTGTTCGCGATTATCTACGCAAACAGATCACTCCACATGTGGATGAAGTGGTCACAGACGGCTTGGGAAGTATTTTTGGGGTATGCCACTCAGAAGTGGCTGATGCTCCTCGCATCATGGTCGCAGGCCATATGGATGAAGTTGGCTTTATGGTCAGTGAGATCAAGGCAGACGGCACCTTCCGCGTGGTGGAAATCGGTGGTTGGAACCCTATGGTGGTCAGCAGCCAACGTTTCACCCTTTTGACCCGCGATGGCCATTCCTACCCTGTCATTTCTGGATCTGTTCCTCCGCATTTGACACGGGGCGCAAACGGTCCTGCCCTTCCCGCAATCGGAGATATTGTCTTTGATGGTGGCTTTGCCAACAAAGAAGAAGCTGAGAGCTTTGGGATCCGTCCAGGTGACACCTTGGTCCCTGAAAGCACTGCAATCTTAACAGCCAATCAGAAAAACATCATCTCCAAAGCTTGGGACAACCGTTATGGGGTCTTGATGGTCAGCGAATTGGCACAAGCCCTCTCTGGACAAGCCCTAGCAAACGAGCTCTATGTCGGAGCAACTGTCCAAGAAGAAGTCGGACTGCGCGGTGCAGGGACTTCTGTGACCAAGTTTGATCCGGAAATCTTCCTAGCTGTTGACTGTTCTCCCGCTGCAGATGTCTACGGAGGCCAAGGAGCCATCGGCGAGGGAACCCTCCTTCGCATCTTTGACCCAGGTCACCTCATGTTGCCAAATATGAAGGACTTCCTCCTCACCACCGCTGAAGAAGCCGGCATCAAGTACCAATACTACTGTGGAAAAGGCGGAACGGATGCTGGAGTAGCCCACTTACGAAGCGGTGGAGTGCCATCTACTACCATCGGAGTCTGCGCACGCTACATCCACTCCCACCAGACCCTTTACGCTATGGATGACTTCCTTCAAGCCCAAGCCTTCCTTCAAGCCTTGGTCAAAAAATTGGATCGTTCAACCGTTGATTTAATTAAGAATTATTAATATTTTTCCAAAATAATTCTTTTAAACCCCCATTTTGGGGTTTTTTTGATATAATACTGAATGAATATTGCAACGGGTGTTCTTTTGCACTCCCCTTTCCCTATGTGAAAGGCGGAGCACCGCTAAAGATCACCCTCGCTTCTTTATTGGAGGTTTAAATGAAGAAACAAGCTTTTAGTTCCGAAAAGTATTTGAATTTGCAACGCGATCACATCCTCGAGCGCATCAACCAATTTGATGGCAAGCTCTACCTAGAGTTTGGAGGAAAAATGTTGGAAGATTTCCATGCAGCTCGTGTCCTTCCTGGTTATGAACCAGATAACAAAATTAAGCTTCTCCAAGAACTTCGTGACCAAGTGGAGATTGTGATTGCTATTAATGCCAATAACATTGAGCATTCAAAAGCGCGTGGTGACCTAGGAATCTCTTATGACCAAGAGGTCTTCCGCTTGATTGATAAATTCAATGAATTGGGCATCTATGTCGGCTCTGTCGTCATCACTCAATATGCTGGTCAACCAGCTGCAGACCTTTTCCGCAAACAGTTGGAAAAGAACGGTATCGCCTCTTACCTCCACTACCCAATCAAGGGCTACCCAACGGATATGGACCACATCATTTCTCCTGAGGGAATGGGGAAAAACGACTACATTCAAACTAGCCGTAATCTCGTTGTCGTGACAGCTCCTGGTCCTGGTTCTGGTAAATTGGCGACTTGTATGTCCAACATGTACCATGACCAATTAAATGGCATCAAATCTGGTTATGCTAAATTTGAAACCTTCCCAGTTTGGAACCTGCCTTTGCATCACCCAGTGAATTTGGCCTATGAAGCTGCTACTGCAGACCTTGACGATGTCAATATGATTGACCCATTCCACCTCCAAACCTATGGCGAAACAACGGTCAACTACAACCGGGATATCGAAATCTTCCCTGTCTTGAAGCGGATGTTGGAACGCATCCTTGGAGAATCTCCTTACGCTTCCCCAACAGATATGGGTGTGAACATGGTCGGCTTTGCCATCGTGGACAATGACGCAGCGATTGAAGCCTCTAAGCAAGAAATTATCCGCCGTTACTACCAAACCATTCTAGATGTGAAGGCAGAGCGTGTCGGAAACGGAGCTATTAAGAAAATTGAACTCTTGATGAATGACTTAGGCATTTCACCAAAAGACCGCCAAGTCACCGTCCTTGCCCGTCAAAAAGAGGAAGAAACCGGTGAACCTGCCTTGGCACTGGAATTGCCGAACGGAGAAACCGTGACAGGTAAGACTTCTGACTTATTTGGTCCAACGGCAGCTGTTCTCATCAACGCCATCAAGAAATTGGCCCATATTGATAAAGAAACCAAGTTGATTGAGCCAGAATATGTGAAACCAATCCAAGGCTTGAAGATCAACCACTTGGGCAGTCGCAACCCTCGCCTCCACTCAAATGAAATCCTCATCGCCCTCGCCATTACCGCCATGAACCATCCAGAGGCAAATCTTGCCATGCAAGAATTGGGTCGATTGAAAGGGAGCGAAGCCCATTCAACAGTCATGTTGACAGACGAAGATAAGAACGTTCTTCGCAAACTGGGCATTCATGTGACCATGGATCCAGTTTACCAATACGATCGCTTGTACCGCAAATAAAGAAAGGCAAGGCTAGACCGTTGGTCCTAGCTCCATATACAAAAAATCCCCTGAGTGCCTGAACCAGTTGGCACCCAGGGGATTTTTCATAGTTTAATTGGATGGAGAGTTACCTCTCCTTAAAAAGATAGAGGCCCACAATCAGTATCGGGACAAGGAGAAGGGGATACGCTTCTTTTGGCAGTAAGTCCGTTTCCAAACTCAACCAAAGGAAAAAAACAGCCAAGACAATCGCGATCAACCATTTTACAAGATAAGATTTCATGACGCCCACCTACCCCTAATCTATTTATGCATAGTATACTCCTGCTCAGTCAACCTGTCAAGGTAAAAAAGGTAGTTGACCTAAGGGTCAACTACCTTATGTTTCTTTCACAGCCTCCCACAGTTGTCGGATCTGTTTTCTTTGGACAGGATCCACAAAGTAAGGAGCAATTTCATTCAAGGATTCTAGGACAAATGCCCGTTCTGCCACATACGGATGAGGGAGAATCAAATCTGGACTATAGAGGATCAAATCCTCCATATAAAGGAGATCCAAATCGATGACCCGTGGTCCCCATTTGATCTCACGAATCCGGCCCATTTCTAGTTCGATTCCTAGCAAGGTCTCAATCAAGTCTTGGGGCGTAAACCAAGTTTCGACCTCTACGACTTGGTTGAGGAAGCTATCCTGCTCGACCCCTCCCCAAGGTGCTGTCTCAATCTGAGAAGAGGTTTGGAGAATCGTAAGCCCCTTTTCTTCTAGTCTAGATACAGCCGTCTCCAACTGTTGTCCCTTATCGCCCATATTGGTTCCCAGACCAATAAAGGCTCGTCTTTTTTCTCGTTCAATCGTGACCGAACAAGTATCCAAAGGTAGAGGAACTGGCGCCCAAGGTTTTTTCAGCTCCAGTCGAGCCTTTTTGACAAAGTCATAGGTTGCAAAAATCTTCTCCACAAGCTGAAAAGCTACTGTCTCAATCAAATCAATTTTCTCAGCTTGAACCCAATTTGTCAGTTGCTCTGCTAAGATTCCATAATGGATTGAAGCCGTCAAATCGCCCGTCCGAGCAGACTTTGTCATCTCATAATCGACACAGACATCCAGGACAAAGCGTTGCCCCAATTCCTTTTCAGCGGAAAACACACCATGATAAGCATAAATTTCCAAATCTTTGATCCGTAATTGATCCACCATCGTCACCTCAGTTTATCTAGGGATTAGTGTCCCATTAGTTTATAGGCTTCGTTTTTCAGGTCTTTATCTGTCTCTAACAAGCCACGCGCTGCTGTCGTTACAGTAGCTGTCCCTGGTTTGCGTACCCCACGCATGTTCATGCACATGTGCTCTGCTTCCACCCAGACAAGGGCTCCCTGCGCTCCCAGATACTCCATCAAGGCATCCGCGATTTCCACTGTCAAGCGCTCCTGGATTTGAGGCTTTTTGGCGTACACTTCCACTGTCCGAGCTAGCTTAGAGAGGCCCGCTACGCGCCCATTTGGGATATAGGCAATGTGGACCTTGCCATAGAAGGGCAAGAAATGGTGTTCACACATCGAGTGGAAGAAGATATCCTTTTCTACCACCATATTGTTGTCCACAATCTCAAAAGATTTTGATAGGTGGACTTCCGCAGTTTGGTTGAGACCTGCAAAAATCTCTTGGTACATCTTGGCAATGCGTTCTGGTGTTTCTTGCAAGCCCTCACGGCTTCCGTCTTCACCGACTGCGTCGATAATCATCTTCACGGCTTCTTGAATTTTCTTTGTATCCATGTTATCTCCTACTGATTTCTTCGATTAGAAAGGCTCTCACCTGAGCCAAAAAGTACAAGGATCCCGTCACTAAGAGGAGATCAGATTGTTGCAATTTTCTTTCTAGATATTGGGTTAAAAACACCTTCCATTCTTGATAAGGCAGGCCTTTTTGATGGGCTATTTCCTGCATGTCTCTCACGGAATAGGCGCGTGAATCCTCAAAGGTCGTCAAGGTTAATTGACTCTTTTCCAATCCGCTCCATAGTTCTAGCATCTCCTCAATCGCCTTAGTCTGGATACAGGTAAACAAGACTTGTTTGTCCAACTGTCCATACCGTTCTTTTATGGTGGCTACAAGAGGGGCTACTGCATGCGGATTATGGGCGCCATCTAGAATGATGAGGGGCTGGGTCGAAATAACCTCTAGGCGTCCCGGCCACTGGACCCCTTCCCAAGCTTGGAGGATTTCTTCTCGGCTTAAGAAAGAGAGCCCCTTTTCTTGACAGAAGGTATCGCAGAGAGCCAGAGCCAGTCCAGCATTGTCGACTTGATGAAGTCCCAAGAGCCCTGTCTTTAGTTGCATTTCTTCCCGATACTGGCTCTGATAGCCAAAAACTTCCCCGTCTGCCAGTGACTCTTGGTAGCTAACTAAAAAGTCCTGACCTAACAGCTCTACTGGTGCCGATAAGCAGTTCGCCCGCTGCACAATGACTTCTTGGGCTTCCAGTTCCATCCGGCCTAGCAAGACCGGAATCTTTTCCTTGATGATTCCCGCCTTCTCTTGAGCAATGGAGGCCAAATCCGGCCCTAAGAGAGCCACATGGTCCAAGCCAATCGTCGTGATGGCTGTCAAAATAGGCTGACAAACATTGGTACTATCGAGACGACCACCCATGCCCACTTCCAAAATGACCACATCCGGCTTTTCTGCTGCAAAATAATCAAAAGCCAGGACGGTCAGCAACTCGAACTCGGTCAAGCCCAGCAAGGTCTGATCAGAACTGTTTTTTGCAAGTAAGTCCTGATAGAGGGACAGATAAGTTTCTAAATCCTGATCTGAGATGGGAAGCCCATTAATACTGATTTGCTCATGAAAGGAAACTAGATAGGGGGAGGAGAAAACACCAACCCGCAACCCTTTCGCCTCTAGTAAAGACCGTAAATGGGCTAGGGTCGATCCTTTTCCATTGGTCCCAGCTAGATGGATTACAGGACAGGCTAAGTGTGGGTTTCCCCTCAAGGCCAGCAGGGCTTCCATTCGCTCCAAGCCAAAATGGGGCTCGGAAGAACGATAAGTAGCTAACCAACTGAGATCTACTGTCATATCTCTTCTCTTTTCTTTAGCGATATTGTTTCAAATGAAGGTCCTGCGCTTGATCGGCTTGGTAGATCGCACTACCGATAGCTACCGCCATCTTATGGAGGGGGATATCATGCACACGCACAATTTCTACCCCTTGGCTGGCAGCCACACTCGTCAAATGACTGGATGCCAAATCCCGATTGTAGAATCCTTCTTTCGTTTCAGGGTCAGTCTCAAATCCCTCTTCTTCCAGAATATTAACCACAAAGCGCTTCCGAGAGACTCCTAAAAAGATTGGATACCCCTTAGCATGAATGGTTTTTAAGTCCTGCAAAAGTTGGAGGTTTTCCCGCTTGGTCAAGCCAAAACCAATCCCAGGATCTAAGAAGAGTTGATCCGGACTCAATCCCGCCTCCTCTGCTAGCTCAAGGCTCTTAGCAAAGAAGGTCCACATGCAGTCTTGGATAGAGAGACCTTCAAACTGCGCCAACTCCTCTGATGAAAAGGCCGGCTCAAAACCAAAGGTCGGAAAAATGACGGAACTTGGATGATGAGGACGAGCCATGACTGGATTAAACATAAGAATGGCTCCAGCCTGAGCTTCTGCAATCACCCCAGCCATTTGCGGATCTCCTAGCAGGCCTGTGATATCATTGACCAAGTCTGCGCCAGCTGCTAGGGCTGCACGAGCGACCTCTGACTTCCAAGTATCAACCGAAATCAAGATATCACTCTCTGCTCGAATCGCTTCAATGACGGGCACGACTCGCTGGATTTCTTCCTGAATTTCCACAAAATGACTCCCTGGACGTGTGGACTCCCCACCAATATCCAGTATGCTTGCCCCTTCTGCTATTAACTTTCGAGCTTGCTCGAGAGCTCTATCTACCGTTTGGTAACGCCCCCCATCTGAAAAGGAGTCGGGGGTGACATTGAGGATGCCACATAGAAGTGTCCTATCCTTGCCTAGTTGTCTCCATTCACTCTTTGACATATCTTCCTTCATCTTTCTACAGAAATGCCAACCAAGCATAGAAAAGAGGTTAGAATCTTTCCAACCTCCGAGTTTGTCTCTATCTGCGCCTAGATGCTTCTTTGGTAGCTTACCAAAGCTTCTGAATAAAACCCATTGGTCCTATCATTCTACCATATTTTAAGCGGGAAGAAAAGAAACCAGAATAGTTATCAGAAAGGCAAAAGCATTCATGGTAAAGTGCAATAAAATCGAATATTCTACTCGTTTGTAGCGGTAGGCAACCCAAGTCAAGATGAGGGACATGCCCCCATAGATAATCCAGGAACCAAGATTACTTGGTGTATGTAAATAGGCAAAAACAAGAGCCCCAACCAAATAACCAATTTTTTCGTGCCCCTTAAAGATCAAGCGGGGAATCACAGCACGACAGATAATTTCTTCTCCTAAAGGTGCCACTACAACAATGAGCAAACCCATTGCCAGCTGAGGGGCCAAGGAAGAAAGCCCCTGAATTGTTTCCTGATTGGCTGTAGTGGTCTCTCCTATATTCCGAAGCACTGTAGCCCCCACAATATTATTTGCAAGTAGAAGCAAAAAATAAAGGAAATTTCGCCCAATATCTCTGCCTGTAATCCGTGAAAAATCTAGTGGATCAAGTGGACTCCATTTCATAAACCACCAAAGCAAATAGACGAGGAGCATGGTAACCCCAAGGATCAGACTATTGATCGTCCAATTTGACCAAGCATTTTCAATCCCCAAGATCAAAGCGACCATGGGTAGTTGGGTTGCTAACAATAACGGTATTCCAATTAGTAACCACAGACCATTTGAAACCCATTTTTTCTCCATCCAATTTTCCATCATTTTACCTCTATGTTCAAACTATTTTTCTAGTATACCATAGATATGTAAGCTCGGCAAGCCTGTTGTCTATAGAGCTCATCTAAATGGTTAGCAGATGAAAAAGAGGGGCTAGAAAAGCCACCTCTTTCTGCATGTTTCATTCATTTTATTGCTTATTTTTCAACCGTTCTACATCACGGGCAATGACTAACTCTTCATCTGTTGGGATTACCAAGACTCTCACTTTGGCATCTGGTGTTGAAATATCCCCTTCTGCACCAAAGACATTCTTTTCTGGATCCACATCACAGCCGAACCAAGTCATCCCGTTAATGACTTGTCCACGGATTGTTTTAGAGTTTTCTCCGATACCAGCTGTAAAGATGATGGCGTCTGCTCCATTCAAGACAGCAAAGTATTGCCCGATGTATTTCTTAATACGATCAACAAAAATATCGTTTGCTAAAAGTGCCTTATCATTCCCATTGCGCATGGCTTCGTGAATATCACGCATATCACTTGAAAATTCAGATACTCCAAGAAGTCCTGATTCTCTGTTCAAGATACGACTAATGTCCTCCGGAGTCTTGAAGTCATCTGTATGTTCCATTAAATATGCGATGATTGCTGGATCGATATCACCTGAGCGAGTTCCCATCATCACACCACCAAGTGGAGTGAATCCCATAGAAGTATCCACGGAGATCCCTTTATCTACTGCTGTAATAGAAGCTCCATTCCCAATGTGACAAGTGATCAATTTCAACTCTTCGATTGGTTTCCCAAGAAGTTTAGCCGCTTCATGGGCTACATACTCATGGCTAGTCCCGTGAGCTCCATATTTACGAACCTTGTTTTCAGTGTAATATTTTGTCGGAAGAGGATAACGATAAGCTTTTTCAGGCATTGTTGTATGGAAAGAAGTGTCAAATACCACCACGCTAGTGATGTCTGGCAACAACTCTTTAAAGGCGCGAATTCCAGCAGCGTTTGCAGGGTTATGCAAAGGCGCTAATAAAGAAAGTTCTTCTACCTTTTGAAGCACTTCTTCATCTACAAGAGCAGACTCTTTGAAGTACTCACCACCTGCAACGACGCGGTGTCCTACTCCAGTGATTTCATCATAGGAAGCAATAATATTAAAACGAATCAAATCATCTAGAAGGATTTTAACCGCTTGTGTGTGGTTCTCAATGTCTAAAACTTGTTTTTCTGCTCGACCATCAAATTTTACTGTGGAAATGGAATCTTTGAGTCCAATTCTCTCGATGAGCCCTTTTGCCAAAACTGTTTCTTCTGGCATTTGGTATAATTGCCATTTCAAACTTGAACTACCTGCATTAATTGCAATTGTTTTCGTCATTTTTTTACCTCTTTAAGCGTTTTCACTCCTATTATAGCAAAATTTTGTTTAAATTTCACTTTCTTTATTCCAGTTTTGAAAACTTTCACGGAATTTCATGACGTCTTCCTGATCTTGCAAATCGGTTAAGGGATAGACAAATGGTTGGACCTCCGCTTCTTCTTGCTTGCGCAAAACAAAGATGGTTTTTGCTAGATTGGCTGATCGAAAGAGGTTCTCTGGCAAGGTAACCATGGCCAAGACCTGAGCATGATCCTGCATCCATTTTTTCAGGAGAGGGCTCTGCTCGCTCGTCAAAAGATCATTCGGAGCTAGAAAAATAGCGATACCACCCGGCTTTAAGTATTTTAGCGATTGTTCAATCAATAAATGATGGGCATAGGTGTGGCCCTGAGGGGAAGCGACCTGGTAACGACTCGCAATGGCATCATCTGGATAATAACCGACAGGTAAATCGCTGATAATCACATCGCTCTCTTTCAAAACTTGTGGACGAATGGCATCACCTTGGGCAAAATTCACATCCGCCTTCATCACTTCTGCCATACTAGCCGCAAGGTCAATCAAGAGATCATCAATTTCCAAGCCCAAATAATCTAAGGAACGCTGACAGTTGTTCATCAAGGTTTGGGCCAAGTTCCCTGTTCCACTCCCCATTTCTAGCACATCTACTTGATCGGAACTCGCCAACTGATCCACTAGGAAGACCAGAAGAAATCCAATCCCATCTGGCGTAAATTGGTGATTGGCCTGTAGGGGCTCTGTTTGGGCAGCCTTCATCAAAAGATACTGGAAGGAACGACGCCACTCTTCCTTGTTTAAGTTCAAGTCCTTCAGGCGCTGGTTGTTTTCCTTCACTAGAGTCAACTCTGTTTGCCCATCCAGATAGATGGCATTCTGCTCAACTAGAGCATCATAAAAGTTGGTCTGCAAATCATTTTGGATAGTTTGGGTATTCTCTAATAGGTAGCCGTAGGCTTTCTCAATTTTTTCGAAATTCATGCTTTCCTCCATCTCTTAATCATATCAAATTTTAAGAGTTTTCGCTATGCTTTTCGAAGGCCTGAGGCTTCTCTTCCTCAGTCGTGGTCGGGTGGTCTGTGGCCGAATCTGGAGCCTGCTTCTCCTTTTCCTTCTTGTCGGTTTTTTTCTTTTCACGAGGAGGTAGAGCAAAGGTGAAATGATAGCTTCCCCCATCTTGTAAGTGACTCGTTACGTTGGCAAAGCCCGATTTTTCTTCCAAATCGACTCGACCAGTTGAGAAGGTTATGGTTTTTTCTTCCCGATCCCAAGTATCAATCGCCAATTGAGCTTGCGCATAAGCCTGGATCCGGTGCTGACTAGCAAGGAGGATCCGTCTCTCTGCCACTTGTCTGTTCAGGTAAAACTGAAGCAAGAGACTAAAAACCGCCGACATAAAAAGGGCATAAAGAAGGATCCCGGCCTCAATCTGCTTCTTTTTTATCCTTTTCCACCACACGGTAGACCACCTCCCTTTCTAACCCTTCTTCAAAGCGCAGTTGAATAGACACCAGATCTCCTCTTTTTTCAATCCTGGCGGATTCAACTCCATCTATCATCGGTTGATAGCCACGGCCAGTCGCATCTGTCTTTCGGATATCTCCCCCCTTAGCCAGTCCAATGGCTATGGGTTTTTGATCCTGAACAAGATAGAATTTGTTATCTCTGACCTCTTCAAATTGGCTACGAGACAATTCAATGTCCAGCTGGTCCTGAAAGAGCAACCATTCCTCTTGCTTGATGTGACTTTGGTACTGGAGTTCTTGACGCAAAAGGCTTGTCAATCCTTGAAACACCAATAAACCACCGCTGATGACGAGCAGGGCAACCAAGGCCTCCAGTAAAGTAAAGGCTGGCAGTTTAGTTCTTTTCAACAGCAATCACAACCTTTCCTTCATGATAGACCTTTAAGGACTTGGCAGACCTCTCCACCTGGACACTGACCTGATTGATGCTCAATTGATCCTGCCTGGTCTGGATCGCCATTTTTGCGACTCGCAAGACTTCTCCTTGTCTCAACTCTTCTAAGCGCTGCTGTCGCGAGTCCCCTAGCTCTCCCAGCACAAGGGTCGTGAGGACACCAAACATCGCTAAGGCAATCAGTCCTTCTAACAAGAGACTAGCGGGGAGCCGTCGATTTTTTAATTTTTCCATTCCCAATTGCCAACTGATAAGTCACCACCTCTTTCTCTGTCTGAAATTGAATCTTGGTCAGGCTTGAATTGCCTCCTGCTGGATCAAAGGTCAGTTGCTTCTCTCTGACCACTTCCACCCCTTTTGGAAGCGGTAATTCTTGATAGGGACTATGAACCCCACCGTGGTCGATGGAAAGAAGAGCTCTCTCCTCTTTTGCAATACTCATCTTTTGTGTCTCCTGATAGACCCGTTCAAATTCCGAGAAAAACAATGTTTCTTCCACCTGCCCAAAGGCTTGATGGACTGACCCAGCTAGCAGCCAACATAGAAGACTGACGATACCTAGAGTTAGTAAGCTCTCTAGAAGGGTAAAAGCCTTAATCTCCAACCGCACGGTGATCACCTGCATTCTTCACATAGTGAGCACGGTAGGCTTCTGCTTGTTTTTGAGTGATTTGTCCTTCTGCGACTAGCTTAGAAAGACTAGCTTTTTCATTCTGATGATTGAGTTCATAGAGCTCAGCCTGGCTCTCCACGACTTTGACGACTGCTCGATTTCCTGTATCTGTTACCGAATCTTTCTGCTTGGTCAAGTTCGGAACAAAGAGCAAGAGAAGAACGCTGATAATGAGCAAAACAACTAACATTTCAATCAGTGTAAAAGCTTTTACTTTGAGTGTATGCAATGATTTCATAAAGGAACCTCCAAATTTTCATAAATCGGCAGCAACATGGCTGCATAGAGTAAAACAATCATGAGAGCGACAAAGATAAAGACCAGCGGTTGGACGACATTCATGGCCTTGTTCAAACGATGGAAAAAGCCTGCCCAAGTCTTGTCTGCATAGATCTCCAACTCACTACCGAGTTTGGATTTGGCTTCCCCATATTCAATCATGAGGGCCAGCTCTCGTTTAAAGAAAGGATAAGTCTGAATATGGTCAGAAAAAGAAATCCCCCTAGCCAAGGCTACTTCTAAATCCTGTCCAATCTCTCGAAAGAGACGGGAACGTTGCCCCTGCATCACAGGAAAAATTTGATTCAGCTCCAACCCTTGGGCAATCATACTTCCCCATTCTCGAGCATAAAAAGCGGTCAGATAATCCTGTAAGAAGGGGCGAAGAAAAGGAAATCTAGCCAAACATGAAACCAGGGCCAGCCGTTTGGCACGACGGCCTAGGAAAAGGAGCATCAAAACTCCAATCGTCAGCAACACACTCCCTAACAAAACATACTGGGGAAAGATACTAATCAGTCGTGTCGCCCCATTTTGATTCTCCAACTGGGGCAAGAGATAATTTTTCAGCCCCAGCATAATCAAGATCAAAAATCCCAACAAGAGCACGGGATAGGTCGCCACCTCAACTAGTTTCTTTCGAACCTGGGTCAGATTTTCCAAGTAGCTACGGATCTTTTCTAAACTTAAGGTAACATTTCCATGCTGCTCCGCCAGTGCCAATTGAGTCGTTACCTGATCGGAGAAACCTAGATCAGAGAGAATGGCTGACAGGGGCTTCCCGTTGGCAAGTCCGACCTGCATCCTCTCGACAAAATCTGCCTCTACCAATTGACTGCGCCGAAGAAAGTCGATGACCTCTGATAGATGAAAGCCACTGCTGTAGAGATTGTGAAAGAGTTCAATGACATGTTCTTGCTTAGCAATCGATAATTTTTTCGGCTTGCGCCTGATCCAGCTCAATATGTCCCGCTTCATAAAGCGCATCCATTTGCTGGTTCCACTGTTGACTGGAGTGGTTTTGGTAATCTTGGATGGCAAAGTCAGTGACACCTCCTCCCTTTATCAAACGCTGGTAACAGATCCCTTGAAGGACAATCCGTAACTCCTCCTCACTCACCCCCAACTCCAGTAGGCGTTCATAAACCCCAGGAATGCTCTTGGCATGGATGGTAGAAAAGACCGTCACACCTGTCAGACTAGCCCGAATAACTGCACGAGCTGTCTCCGTGTCACGAATTTCTCCGATGAGGAGGAGATCCGGGCGATGACGCAGAGACAGTTTAATCAAGCTATCATAAGTCATGCCAATCGCTTCATTGAGCTGCAGTTGCAGCATCTCTTCTTGCTTAATTTCTACGGGATCTTCAATCGACATGACTTGTTGCCCCGAAAATTTTTTCTTGGCCAGGGCATGCATCAGTGTTGTCTTCCCCGATCCGACTGGACCCGCAAATAAGTAGAGCCCCCGCTTACTCACCTTCTCTTCTAGCTCTTGAAGTTGGTCGAACCAGAAACGGAGCTCCCGGTCCTCATTGTGGAGCAGGCGAATAACTAAACTCTCGTATCCCCTATAGTCTCCCACAGTAGACAAGCGTAAGGACAAGACCTTATCCCCTAGAGAATAGTCACAGGAGCCCAATTGACTCCGGCGCCTTTCCCCCACATTCATCCCTGCCATAAACTTAAAATGACTGATGACCGCTACCATTTGTTCTTGCGAATAGGTCTCGACAAAGCGTCGCTCATCCCCAACCCTTAGAAAGAGCTGATAGTCTGATGCTCGAGGAACAAAATAAATATCCTGAGCTTCGGCATTCGATGCCATTCGAATTATGGATTGTGCAATTTCTTGAACCATATTTCCTCCTTTCACTATATAATTCGCAATTAATTGGCCAACTAGCGCTGGATTTAGAAAAAAGAGCAAAAAAAAGAAACTCAACTGCATATTGAATTTCTCTTCCTATAGATTATTGCTCTCGTAGTCTAGCTTACAAGAGCGATGAGCCGTGTGGGCATTCTCTTTTTCGTAGCCTGGACGGCGCTTGCTTCTCGGTATCTTCTGATCGTTTTCTAACAAGGCGACTGAATGATATTGTTGCACGTATTCCGCACACTCTTCACACCAGCGCTGATCCTCAGGATCCCAAAAAATCGTCATTAAATCACTTCTACTTTTAAATAATGGAGATTGCTCTCTTAAAAGTAACCATTGGCGTTTGTAGTATTTGAGGGCTTCATAATAGTCATCAAAACTCTGACTAGTGACAATGTCCTTCTCCCAATCTTCTAAAAACCACCAGGGTTCATAATCCCCATACATTTCAATTACTTGATACATATTTCTCTCCGTCCT
Source organism: Streptococcus australis ATCC 700641 (assembly GCF_000186465.1). GTDB lineage: Bacteria > Bacillota > Bacilli > Lactobacillales > Streptococcaceae > Streptococcus > Streptococcus australis. Next base: position 190,821 of record NZ_GL636091.1, read on the forward strand.
TTGTATCCAATATTATATATAAAATCCTTTGATAACAAAAGAATTCTGCTTATGAAAGAAAGATAAAGTAAATTTTCCGAACATTTTCATGCTTTTCTTTCAAAATCTCCCCTTATGGAGGAGAGAAAGGCTATTTTTTGACAAGAAAAAACTGAGAACCTAAAGTTCTCAGTTTTTCAAATGATGATCCATTAGAACAATTGAAGGGCAATCATGGTTGTCATGGTTGCATCGTAATAATTTTCTGTTGATAGATCTTGCATAAAGATAAACTTGTTCTGCTGCACCAATTTGAGATAGCCATCTCCATTTTCAGCCGCATAAGATACCGGAGCAATGAAGCTAGCTGCTTGGTACTGATGAAGGGCATTGCCTTTCAGATCATAGCCTGCATAGATATTCCGTTGCTTCATGAAGAAATCCAGCATCTTCTTGCCCAATTTTTGACTGGTCTTGTCCTGGCTTTGAGCCAAGTTGTATGGCAGACGACAAGCATTGTAAGAATAAGCACCATCGTACTTGGATTCGATGGTATCTGGATCCGCTACACGCGCTCCTTGTTCATCTACCCACATAAAGTCTGGCAGAAGGCCTGTTTTAGTTTGTGAACTGATAGCGTCAAGCTGGGCCAACATCTTCTCTTTAATACTTAACCATTGTTCATTTCCAGTCAACTCATAGAAGGATTGGAAAAAGGATGGAAGGGTATCAGAGGTTCTCATCAAGTGATAGAATTCGGAATCTTGATTGGCCCAATTCCCAACGGTCAAGACACCCGTTGTCTCATTGTAGTTGTACTTGAGAATATCGTCCAAGATAGCCTTGGCTTGCTGTTGATAGCCTTTACCTTTTTCAGGCCACTGTTTTGCTGCCTCCATCAAGGCATAGGCTATATATAGATCACCATCCGTCGCATTTTGATGCTCAGATGAAAGCTCCCCTTTTTTGATGATTTGTTTCCAAGCCATTAATTGGGTATCGTCTAAGCGATTGTTTTGATAATACCGATACAGACGGTCAAAATCCTCTTGATTGGCTAGGTCTTTCTTGGCAGCCTCTACTGTGATTAGCATGCCATAACCTTGCGCTTCTGATAAGACAACCGTTTCTTGGTCACTGTTAGTCGTACGAACATAGGACTGTTTTCCATCCGTCACGAGGTAGTGTTCCGTCCATTGACGATAGAGGCGGTTCCGCATCTCCACCTTGCTTCTTGTCCGAGCCAAGAAGAGAGTCAAACAAAAGACTGCCAGGATGACCACAAACCATAAATATTTCATTTTTTTTGTTCTCATAAGTCCTCCTAACCAGCAAACCGTTTCGTTTTCACCCACTTGGTTCCTTCACGGTGAAGCAATTTATCCATGATGATGGATGAAATCGAATCAATCGAAACAATGATAAAGAGTTGGGAATAGCTAAAGTAGGCTGCTAGGGCCAACCAAATCTGTTTCACCGTCGCCTGACCAAACTGAGAAGCCATGGCAATGTTGATTTGCAACAAATACAAACCAATCATTAGCACCCAGTTAAAGAGCATCAATTGGGCAATGTAGATATTTTCGGAGTCAAAAGCAAAAGGAATCTGTACACCCGGAGCAAAGAGATGGATAAACATGGCAAGGACATTGGCAAAGAAAATCAAGTCTGACAAGACAATCGCTGCATTAAACCAGAAGAAAATACATGAATAGTTGAAGACCTCTAGTTTTACCCGCCAGTTCCCTTTTCCGAATAAGTGTTTAAAGTTGGAAAGTACAACCTCGTAGTTCCCTTTTGCCCAACGTTTCCGTTGCATGTAGTAGGTTTTTAGGGTCTCTGGCTCTTGTTGGAAGGCTTCCGAGTTGTAAGCCAAGGCGATCAGTTTTCCGCTTTGCATAATCTTGAAGGAAATATCCGTATCTTCCGTCAAGGCACCATTCTTCCAACCACCGATACTTTTGACAAATTCTGTTTGGATAATAAAGTTGGTCCCTGGAATCCGTCCGATTTTGAAGAGATTCCACATCCCGACGTGGTGAACCCGTTGGGTCACGACGATTTCTTGGTTGATACAACGCGTCAAGAAATTCTGGTTGGCATTTCTTGTCTTGTTGCGTCCAAATGAAGCCACATGGCGTTCTGGATCTTTAAGAACTTCCTTGACCAAGAAATAAAGAGCATTTTTCTCAGGCATTGCATCCGCATCATAGACACAGATATAATCTCCTGTCGCCATCTTCAAGGCATCATTCAAGACCCCAGCTTTCCCACCTGTACCAGTACGGTCAATAATGGTCACATCCCGTCCAGCGTATTCAGGAAGGGCTTTGACAGCCAGACACTCCTCATAGGTACGATCTGAGCAGTTATCAGCAAAGAGAAGTAATTCCACACGATCATGAGGGTAATTCATATCCAAAATGGCCTTAGCAGTTTGTGCAATCACAACATCTTCGTTATGAGCAGGTACCACGATGGTTACTTTCGGATAATAGAGAAGCGGGCTCGTATCCACACGGAAATCACTGTGTTTCAACCAGAATTGAACCGCTGAAATCAGGATCACCAAGCCCTAGGCTAGAGATAACCAGATAGAAATCAAGGTGAAAATCATTAAAATTTGACTAATCATGGTCCACCGCCTTAAAGTTTTTGTTTACCCGATGGTAGATGACCAAATAGGCAATAAATAATGCACAAAAGCATACAGCAAAGAATAGACTAATCCCTAGGGCCAGCCCAAAAAATAGATTTGTAAGAGTCATCGGTCCCTCCTAATATTCCACAATAATATCCGTTTCAAGTTGACGTTTCAAGTTACTAATGGCTTCCTGGTAGCTATGAAATTTCGTCCGATTGGTCGAATCCACCACCAGGTATCCTTTTTGGAATTGAATAGCTTGATTGCCATCTTCTCCCTTAAAGACCAGAGATTCTAATTGATTTTTTAAATACAGCTGATAATATTCTTGCAAATTTCGTTGCTGACTATTCGTAAGTACTAGGAAATTGCCGTCTGAAACATAATAAAGTCTCTCATCCTGTATCAGATGGTGGCCAATCAGATAATGAATTTGGTTCAGCGTCCGATTGTATTCACGAGGATGAATTTGATAGAAGAGTTCCTCATGAGACCAATGGATCAAGAGGGCTTGTAATTTCTGTTCCTGTTGAACACCCATGTGTTCCAGCAAGCCACGGTAGGCAACTTCAGCGTCTTCTTCTTGGTTTTGAACCTTTGCAACTTCTTTAAATAAATAGTAGCGAATTTTTGATAGTATTCCAATCAGAATAGGGAAAGAGAAAAGCAATAACAGTGCCTGGTTTGCAGGGATATACACGACTCCTGCTACCAGAAAGACAATTCCTAAACCGACTGAAATTAAAATCGTCCAGGTCAGCAGCAAATTGGATAAGACAAGAGAGGCAAACAAGGCTAACACAAGAAAGAGAGCTTCCTCAATAATAATTTCCCGTGCAAAGAATAGACAGTATATCAGGACGGCCAATACAAAGCCGACTAAAATAAGCATCCAGTCTCCTAAATGATTCCTTTTTTTCATTCCTAAATCTCTCCCTCCATAAATTCAGATACCGAGTCAACGAGGCCATAATAGTGCTGAATAGCTTGAACAATCCGCTCAGATGCCTTCCCATCTCCATATGGATTTCGAGCTGAAGCCATTTTTTGATACAGATCTGGGTCCGTCAACAGAGCCGTCATTTCTTCCTTGACGCGTTCAGGATCGGTTCCGACCAATTTTAAGGTTCCAGCTTTGACACCTTCTGGACGTTCGGTCGTATCCCGAAGGACTAAGACAGGCTTGCCTAAAGAAGGAGCCTCCTCCTGAACTCCTCCCGAATCAGACATAATAAAGTAACTTCTCGAAGCGAGGTTATGAAAGTCAAAGACGTCCAAAGGCGCAATCAAATGAATGCGGTCGTGTTCTCCTAAGATGTCCTTAGCCGCCTCTTGAACAGCAGGACTGAGATGGACTGGATAAACGACTTCCAATTCCGGATGGGCATCCACCATTTCTCTCAAGGCACCAAACACAGCCCGCATCGGCTGGCCTTGATTTTCCCGACGGTGCATGGTCACTAAGACCAGCTTCTTCTGCGGATCTAACTGATCAAGGACCTGATGGTGATAATCCTCTTGTACCGTTAATCGCAGGGCATCAATCGCCGTATTCCCTGTAATGAAAATGGACGACTCTGGATGATGTTCCATGAGAAGATTGGCCTTGCTTTCACTGGTTGGGGCAAAATAGAGATCTGCCAAGTTATCCGTCATTTGACGGTTCATTTCCTCAGGGAAAGGCGAATACTTATCGAAGGTTCTGAGACCCGCCTCTACGTGACCGATACGGACTTGGTTATAGAAGGCAACCAGACTAGCCGCAAAAGTCGTCGTTGTGTCCCCATGGACCAAAATCATATCTGGTTGCACTTCTTTCACGACTGGGTCAAATTTTTCAAGGATTCTAGCCGTGATATCTAGAAGTGATTGGTTTTTCCCCATAATATCTAGATCGTAATCCGGTTGAATGCGGAAGGTCTCTAGCACTTGATCCAGCATTTGACGATGCTGAGCAGTCACCACTGTAATCGTTTCAATGGTCTCACTTTGCTTTTGGAGCTCTAGAACCAGGGGAGCCATTTTAATAGCTTCTGGGCGCGTTCCAAAAACAACCATCACTTTAATCTTTTTCATCATCTCACCTTTTTTACCTTGTGATTTTATTAACAAAATCAACAACATATTTACCATCCATTCTACCTTCAATTGCTTCATAAGTCAAACTATCTCAATGCTTTCGTAATACATTTAATCGAATTTTAATAATCTGTAATTTATGTGTAATATTAATTAGTTTAAAACCCGTAAAAACCTTGAGATAGCTGGATTTTATGCCATATTTATTTTAATATTCAAATCTTTCAAAAGCTTATTTTAAAGTCATTGAATATGCATTCTATCAAATATATATTCATCTTTGTACATATTTTTAACCTGGTATTATCAGTGCCTTTCTATTCATTTTTAGGCATAAAAAAGAAGCCTTACTGAAGATCAGTAAAGCTTCTTTTAGGATTAATTTTCTTCCACTACAGTTGCTTCAACCATTTCAGTTGCTTCTTCTGTAACAGGAATTTCTTCGATAATTTCAACTTCATTGATTGCTTGTGGTTCCAAGTTACGGTAACGAGCCATACCTGTACCAGCAGGAATAATCTTACCAATGATAACATTTTCCTTAAGTCCAAGGAGATGGTCTTTCTTACCACGAATCGCTGCGTCAGTGAGGACACGAGTTGTTTCCTGGAAGGAAGCCGCTGACAAGAAACTATTGGTTTCAAGAGAGGCTTTGGTGATTCCCATAAGGACAGGACGAGCCGTCGCAGGAACCCCACCAGAAATAACCACATCACGGTTGGCATCTGTAAAGTCTGTGATATCCATGAGAGTACCCATGAGAAGGTCTGTATCTCCTGGATCCATGACACGAACCTTACGGATCATTTGACGCACCATTACCTCGATGTGTTTGTCGCCGATTTCTACCCCTTGGCTACGGTATACTTTTTGTACTTCCGCAAGGAGGTAAGTTTCAACTGACAAGACATCACGAACGGCAAGGAGACGTTTTGGTTGGATAGACCCTTCTGTAAGAGCCGCACCACGAGAGACTTGATCTCCCACTTCGACTTTCATGCGGGCTGTGTAAGGGACAACGTATTCTCCCTCTCCAGTCGCACCACGTACAAAGACTTTCTTGGTCCGTGTAGAAGCATCTTCTTCAATGGCTGTGACTTCCCCTTTGACCTCAGTGATGACCGCTTCCCCTTTCGGATTGCGGGCTTCAAAGATTTCTTGGACACGAGGAAGACCTTGCGTGATATCAGTATTTGAGGCAACCCCACCCGTGTGGAAGGTACGCATAGTCAACTGTGTACCAGGTTCCCCGATAGATTGGGCAGCGATGGTTCCGACTGCTTCACCAACCTCAACCGCATCACCAGTCGCCAAGTTGATACCGTAACAATGACGGCAGACACCATGACGAGTGTTACATGTAAAGACAGAGCGGATGGTCACTGCTTCAACACCAGCATTGACGATGTCGCGAGCGATATCTTCTGTAATCAAGGTATCTGGACCAACGATAACTTCTCCTGTTTCAGGGTGTTTAACAGTTTTCTTGGTATAACGACCTGTCAAACGTTCTTCCAATGGTTCAATCATTTCTTTACCATCTGTAATAGAGGTAATCAGAAGTCCACGGTCAGTTCCACAGTCATCTTCACGAATGATCACGTCTTGGGCAACGTCAACCAAACGACGAGTCAAGTAACCTGAGTCGGCTGTCTTAAGGGCCGTATCGGTCATCCCTTTACGAGCACCGTGAGTAGAGAAGAACATTTCGAGTACTGACAAACCTTCGCGGAAGTTTGAAAGGATCGGCAATTCCATGATCCGTCCGTTTGGAGCGGCCATCAAACCACGCATACCGGCAAGCTGTGAGAAGTTTGAGATGTTACCACGGGCTCCAGAATCCATCATCATAACGATTGGGTTCTTCGGATCTTGGTTATCAATCAGACGTTTTTCCAATTTCTCACGGGCCGCACGCCATTCAGCTGTAACCGCATTGTAGCGCTCATCATCTGTAATCATCCCTTTACGGAACTGTTTGGTGATTTGTTCTACACGTTTGTGAGATTCTTCAATGATTTCAGCCTTGTCTTCAACAACTGGAATATCGGCAATCCCCACTGTCAAACCAGCAAGGGTTGAGTGGTGGTAACCTAAGTCTTTCAAGCGGTCCAAGAAAGCAGATGTTTCTGTTGTACGGAAGCGTTTGAAGATTTCCGCGATAATATTTCCAAGGTTTTTCTTCTTGAATGGAACATTTAATTCCAATTTCTCAATCGTCGCTTTGACATCTTGACCAGGCTCCAAGAAGTACTTAGCTGGAACGCCTTCTGTCAAGTTAGCATTATTTGGCTCTTGAAGATATGGAAGTTCTGCAGGCATGATATCGTTAAAGAGAATCTTACCAACAGTTGTCAAGAGAATCTTGTGCTGTTGCGCTTCTGTCCATGGCTTGTTCAAGCTATCCGTTGCAATTCCGACACGAGTATGCAAGTGAACATAACCATTGCGAAGAGCCATGACCGCTTCATCACGGTCTTTGAAGACCATGCCTTCGCCTTCACGACCAGCTTCTTCCATAGTGAGGTAGTAGTTCCCCAATACCATATCCTGAGATGGGGTAACGACTGGCTTCCCGTCTTTCGGATTCAAGATGTGCTCAGCAGCCAGCATCAAGATACGAGCTTCTGCTTGGGCTTCTTCTGAAAGCGGTACGTGGATGGCCATTTGGTCCCCGTCAAAGTCGGCATTGTAGGCTTCACAGACAAGTGGGTGCAAGCGAAGAGCTTTCCCGTCAATCAAGACAGGTTCAAAGGCTTGGATCCCCAAACGGTGAAGGGTCGGTGCGCGGTTCAAGAGAACTGGGTGTTCTTTGATCACTTCTTCCAGGATATCCCAGATACGCTCATCTCCACGTTCGACCAAGCGCTTCGCTGCTTTCACGTTTTGAACGATGTCACGCGCAACGATTTCGCGCATCACGAATGGTTTAAAGAGCTCGATGGCCATTTCACGTGGCACACCACATTGATACATCTTAAGAGTTGGTCCAACGGCAATAACGGAACGCCCTGAGAAGTCTACCCGTTTACCGAGCAAGTTTTGACGGAAGCGTCCTTGTTTCCCTTTAAGCATGTGGCTCAATGATTTCAGTGGACGGCTACCTGGTCCTGTGATCGGACGACCACGACGACCGTTGTCGATCAAAGCATCGACAGCTTCTTGGAGCATCCGTTTTTCGTTTTGCACGATGATCCCAGGAGCATTCAACTCAAGCAAACGAGCCAAACGGTTGTTCCGGTTGATCACACGACGGTAAAGGTCGTTCAAGTCAGAGGCAGCAAAACGCCCACCATCCAATTGGACCATCGGACGAAGATCTGGTGGAATAACAGGGAGGATATTGAGGACCATCCATTCTGGTTTGTTCCCAGATTTGTAGAAGGCATCTAAGACATCCAAACGGCGAACAGCCTTCACACGTTTTTGACCAGTTGCAGTCTTCAATTCTTCTTTCAAGACAGCAATTTCAGCTTCCAAATCCACTTGTTTCAAGAGGTCTTGGATCGCTTCTGCCCCCATCTTGGCAACAAAGGAACCTGGTCCGTATTCACGCAAGCGTTCACGGTATTCACGTTCGGTCATGATAGACTTGTGCTCAAGCGGTGTATCTTTTGGATCGATAACCACATAAGCTGCGAAGTAGATGACTTCCTCAAGGGCACGAGGGCTCATATCCAAGGTCAATCCCATACGAGAAGGGATACCTTTGAAATACCAGATATGTGATACAGGTGCTTTCAACTCGATGTGCCCCATGCGTTCACGACGAACCTTGGCACGTGTCACTTCCACACCACAGCGGTCACAAACGATTCCTTTGTAACGAATCCGTTTGTATTTTCCACACGCACATTCCCAGTCTTTTGTAGGTCCAAAGATGACTTCATCAAAGAGACCTTCACGTTCTGGTTTCAATGTACGGTAGTTGATTGTTTCAGGTTTCTTGACCTCTCCATAAGACCATGAACGGACCTTGCTTGGAGAAGCTAGGGTGATTTGCATACTTTTAAAACGATTTACATCAACCACTATTTCTTACCTTTCTTTATGTTCATTCTCAATTGTATGTTCTTCTGCTTTTTTGTGAAGGAGAGAAGGAACTTCCTTCACACCTTCAACCCTAAAGCTTGGGGATAGAGAACCTTCTCAGGTCTTCTTCCCTCTTGAACTACATATTTTATTAATCTTCTTTCCCTTCAGCTTCGAAAGCTGCGCGAGCTTCCTTAGCTGCTTTTTCACGTGCTTTTTCTAGATCATCTACGTGGATGACATCATCGTCTTCCCCTTCGTCAAGATCGCGAAGTTCGACTTCTTTGTCATCTTCATCTAGGACACGCATATCCAATCCAAGTGATTGCAATTCTTTGACAAGAACGCGGAAGGACTCTGGCACACCTGGTTTTGGAATTGGTTTTCCTTTGGTAATCGCTTCATAAGCTTTCAAACGTCCATTGACATCATCTGACTTGTAGGTCAAGATTTCTTGAAGGACATTAGACGCACCATAAGCCTCAAGGGCCCAAACTTCCATTTCCCCGAAACGTTGTCCACCAAACTGAGCTTTCCCTCCGAGTGGTTGTTGGGTAACCATTGAGTATGGTCCGACAGAACGAGCATGGAGTTTATCATCAACCATGTGGTGAAGCTTAATCATGTACATGACACCGACAGAAACACGGTTGTCAAATGGCTCACCAGTCCGTCCATCGTAAAGAATGGTCTTGGCATCGCTATCCATACCCGCTTCACGGACAGTATCCCAGAGGTCTTCTGAGCTTGCTCCGTCAAAGACTGGTGTTGCGATATGGATACCTAAGTTACGAGCCGCCATACCAAGGTGAAGTTCCATAACCTGACCGATATTCATACGTGATGGCACCCCAAGTGGGTTCAACATGATATCAACCGGTGTACCATCTGGAAGGTAAGGCATGTCTTCTACAGGAACAATACGGGATACAACCCCTTTGTTTCCGTGACGACCGGCCATTTTATCTCCGACGCGGATCTTGCGTTTTTGTGCGATGTACACACGAACCAACATGTTGACACCCGATTGCAATTCATCTCCGTTTGCACGCGTAAAGATCTTGACATCGCGAACGACTCCATCTCCACCGTGAGGTACACGAAGAGAAGTATCCCGCACTTCACGAGATTTATCGCCAAAGATGGCATGGAGGAGACGTTCTTCAGCAGAAAGGTCTTTCTCACCCTTCGGTGTTACCTTACCGACAAGGATATCGCCTTCTTTTACTTCCGCACCAATACGGATAATACCCATTTCGTCAAGGTTTCTGAGTGCATCTTCCCCAACGTTTGGAATTTCACGAGTGATTTCTTCAGGGCCTAACTTAGTGTCGCGCGTTTCTGATTCGAATTCTTCCAAGTGAACAGATGTATAGACATCCTCTTTCACCAAGCGTTCGCTCATGATAACGGCATCCTCGAAGTTGTAACCTTCCCATGTCATGTAGGCAACGATTGGGTTTTGACCAAGGGCCATCTCCCCTTTTTCCATAGATGGACCGTCTGCGATAAAGTCGCCTTTTTCAACAACATCGCCAACTTTAACAAGGGTACGTTGGTTGTAAGCCGTACCTGAGTTTGAACGACGGAATTTTTGAATGTGGTAAACATCCAATGAGCCATCTTCACGACGAACTTCTACCTTGTCAGCATCTGCATAGGTAACCTTACCACCATGTTGTGCAATAACTGCAGCTCCTGAATCATGGGCTGCTTGGTATTCCATACCAGTACCCACGTAAGGTGCTTTGGGATCAATCAATGGTACAGCCTGACGTTGCATGTTGGCTCCCATAAGGGCACGGTTGGAGTCATCGTTTTCCAAGAACGGAATACATGCTGTCGCAACGGCAACTACCTGCTTAGGAGAAACGTCCATGTAGTCGACCTGATCAGATGGGAACTCTTGGTTGTTACCACGGTGACGTCCCATAACGATTGGCTCAGCAAAGCCACCCGCTTCGTTCAACTTAGAGTTGGCCTGAGCCACAATGTACTCATCTTCTTCATCAGCTGTCAACCAAACGATTTCGTTGGTCACCACACCTTTTTCACGGTCTACTTTACGGTATGGTGTTTGGATGAAACCATATTTGTTCAAGTGCCCATAAGATGACAAGTTGTTAATCAAACCGATGTTTGGTCCTTCAGGTGTTTCAATTGGACACATCCGACCATAGTGAGTGTAGTGCACGTCACGAACTTCATATCCAGCACGGTCACGTGTCAAACCACCAGGCCCTAAGGCAGACAAACGACGTTTGTGGGACAACTCAGAAAGTGGGTTGTGTTGGTCCATGAACTGAGACAATTGTGAAGAACCAAAGAATTCTTTGATCGCTGCAGTTACTGGACGAATGTTAATGATTTGTTGAGGTGTTAATACTTCATTATCTTGAACAGACATGCGTTCACGAACGTTACGTTCCATCCGTGAAAGTCCAAGACGAACTTGGTTGGCAAGCAATTCACCAACGGCACGGATACGACGATTTCCGAGGTGGTCAATATCGTCCACACGACCAAGACCTTCTGCTAAGTTGAGGAAGTAACTCATCTCAGCCAAGATATCTGCAGGTGTTACAATACGAACTTTATCATCTGGATTTGCATTACCGATGATGGTGACAACACGGTCTGGATCAGTTGGTGCAACAACCTTGAATTTTTGAAGAACGACTGGTTCTGTCAATACTGCTGAATCATTTGGAGTGTAGACAATCTTGTTCAAATCGCCATCCAAGTGTTCTGAGATGCTGTCGATGACATCGCGCGTCATCACGGTACCAGCTTCTACAAGGATTTCTCCTGTTTCGGCATCTACCAATGGTTCTGCGATCGTTTGGTTCAACAAACGGGTCTTGATATTGAGCTTCTTATTGATCTTGTATCGACCAACAGGAGCCAAGTCATAACGACGTGGGTCAAAGAAACGGGCTACCAACAAGCTACGTGAGCTTTCCGCTGTTTTTGGCTCACCTGGACGAAGACGCTCATAAATTTCTTTGAGGGCTTCATCTGTACGAGAATCCATTGGGTTTTTGTGGATATCTTTTTCAACAGTGTTGCGAACCAATTCGCTATCCCCAAAGATATCAAAAATCTCGTCGTCACCAGAGAAACCAAGGGCACGAACCAAGGTCGTAAATGGAATCTTACGCGTACGGTCGATACGAGTATAAGCAATATCTTTTGAGTCTGTTTCAAGTTCTAGCCAAGCTCCACGGTTTGGAATAACCGTTGATCCATAGCCAACCTTACCGTTCTTGTCCACCTTATCATTGAAATAGACACCTGGTGAACGGACGAGCTGAGATACGATGATCCGCTCTCCACCGTTGATGATAAAGGTTCCCATTTCGGTCATGATTGGGAAATCACCAAAGAAGACTTCTTGTGTTTTGATTTCGCCAGTTTCCTTGTTGACCAAACGGAAGGTTACAAAGATTGGGGCAGAATAGCTCGCATCATGGATACGTGCTTCTTCCAAAGTATACTTTGGTTCTCTGATTTCATAGCCAACGAATTCCAACTCCATTGTGTCTGTGAAGTTCGAAATTGGCAATACATCTTCGAAAACTTCTTTCAAACCATGATCCAGAAAATCTTTAAATGAATCCGTTTGGATTTCAATCAAATTTGGTAAATCAAGAACTTCTTTGATTCTTGAAAAACTACGACGGGTCCGATGTTTCCCGTATTGAACGTCATGTCCTGCCAAAGTTTTAACTCCTTTTCTATACTAGGATACCAGCTAGGGGAAACCCCTCTCTGAAGATCCGGTTTCTAGATCGCTTCTGACTACATCAGAATAGTTCTCATCCAGTCGAAACGATGCTATGAAGGGGTGTGATCTACATCACGTGAGAAGAAATCTCCTCCGTATCATTCATCCTTTTTGGAATTTTTAGAAAGATTAAGTTTGTGTGACAAATCTGTTTGTTTCTAAAAATAGGCACAAAAAGAGCAGCTAAATCGACTTTTATAAAGTTTGATTTAACTGCTGTAAGCTTCTATTTGGACAATATTTCAAATAAAGCACACGACAAATTACTTATTCTTATTATATCGTACTTTCACAAAAAACACAAGGTTTTCTCTAGACATGAAAACGATTTTATGGTATTGCACCTCATTATTTTTATCTGTTTTGTCCACTAGATGATGAACTAGCTGTCGTGTTCGAACTAGTTGTCGTGTTCGAACTAGTTGTCGTGTTCGAACTAGTTGTCGTGTTCGAATTGCTTGTCCGGTTGGTATTTCGATTTCCATTGGAAGTATTAGCTGAACCGCCTAGAATTCCAGCCCAGGCACTAGCATAATCACTATCCGATCCACCAATTGCGAAGCGGTAGGTCGTTTGTGGAGCGCCATTTTTAGCCCAATAGCTGGTAACCGTCGCACCCGACACATCGATATCACGACCATTGACATTGACACGACCAGGTCGTTGTCCTGTAGATTTCAGAACAGTCGATGAAATAACACTGCTATCTAAGGTAAAGCGATCTTGCACGCCCCAAGCAGCTGGATCCGCCTGGTAGATGGCATTGGCTAAATAGGCCATGTAACTTGCGTTATTATTGTAGCCTGTCAACGGAGCCATGGAAGCATTGTTGTCATGTCCAATCCAGCCACCTAAGGTAAGATTTGGAGTAGACAGCATGAGCCACATATCTCCATTCTCATTGGTGGTTCCGGTTTTCCCAATCCAATCAGCAGTTGCAAGAGTTGGATTGACCTGACTGATTCGGCTCTTAAAGGTCGTTGTCGCACCAGAGCTGATGACACCTCTTAACAGGTCCTGCATGATAGTCGCAGTTGCTGCTGAGTAGACGCGGGTTGGTTTGCTCTCATGTTGGTAGACCACTTCCCCATTGCGATCCATGATTTTTTCAATCATGTAGCGTTTTTGGTAATTTCCATTATTTGCAATGGTTTGATAACCGTTTGTATGTTGGGCGACGCTTACTTCGATCCCGCCTCCCATTGGCAGACTTTCAATGCCGTACTCAGCGATATCGTAGCCCATTTTTTCCATATAGCCTGGGACATCGACACCCTTTTCACGGAGAGTACGATAAGTCCAATAAGCTGGGATATTCCATGAGGTATTGAGGGCCTCTCGGAGGTCCATCATCCCAGTCCCCCGGTTATCCACGTGCATAATTGGCTCTCCACTAGAGAAGTTAGTTGGGTAATTAGAGACGATGCTATTGCTTCCCATCAAGCCTTGGTCAATGGCGATTCCATAAGCTAGCAAAGGTTTAATAGTAGAACCTGGAGAGCGTTCCGTGTCAAAAGCGTGGTTATTCTGATTCCCGTCAAAATTCCGTCCCCCAACAAAGCCGAGAATCGCTCCTGTTCGGTTGTCCATGAGGACATTTCCGACTTCTACCGTACCCGTTCCATCGTCCAAGATGCCTCCATAATTGGCAACTGCTTCTTGCATGGCATTGTAGATAGCTTTGTTGATAGTGGTTTGGACCGTATAGCCGCCCTCTCTCAATTCTTTCTTCGCTAACTCTTGATAAGATTTAACGGTCGAATTGTTTTTTAGGTCATGACTCGAAACATTGTCCCTCTTGATTAAATAGTCATACATGGCCTCTTCCGCTTCACTTACGGCTTGGAAATACAAGTAGTCGTGTGGCGTCTTCTCGATGCCATTTGACGGAAGGAAATCCTTACTTAAATCATATTGACTATATTGGTCGTACTCTTCCTTAGTGATAGCCCCTGTTCGATACATGTTGTACAAGACATCCTTGGCGCGATCCAAGCCTAAAGCTTGATTTTCTGGAGTTTTGAGACTTCCATCAGAGGCATAAGGCGAGTAGACAATTGGGCTCTGTGGCAGACCAGCAATAAAGGCCGCCTGTGGAATGGTCAAGTCTTTGGCAGAAACTCCAAAAATCCCTTGAGCTGCCGCTTCCACTCCAGCAATATTTTGTCCACGGTTGTTTCGTCCAAATGGAGACACATTGAGGTAGGTCGTTAAAATTTCGTCCTTATCCATTACCCGCTCAAGAGCAAGGGCATCGATAATCTCAGCAGCCTTCCGTGAGAAAGTCGGTGCATCTCCCACAACTTGTTGTTTAATCAACTGTTGGGTCAAAGTCGAACCCCCACTAGAGGAACCGACTCCAGCAACTGAACCCAAGGTGGCCCGGATTACGGCTTTCGGAACAACCCCATTGTGGCTATTGAAATTTTCATCCTCTGTGGCAATAACAGCCTTTTTGACATTGTCCGAAATTGCATCCTTTTGAACAGGGATCCGAATCAAGTCACTGTCAATATCAGAAATAATGCTCCCATCTGAGTAGGAAATCTTTGAAACGCTCGAAATATTTTGTACTTGTTGAACCAATCGGGTTGGATCCGGTGTTTCTGTCGCATTAAATAGACTGGCCGCATACCCAATCGCAATCCCTGCTCCAAACAAGAGGCCACCTAAAGCAAACACCAATAACACATCCCAAAGGAGCTTCATGGTTCGGAGAACTGTCGCTACGAAATCTCCTAGTGACCAGCCCTCCTTGTCTTCTTTCTCATTGACTTTAACAGTCATCTTGGTAAAGAAGCCTTTTATTTTCTTCCCGCACTTTGTAAAAAATTCTCTTATTTGACTCACTCTATTTCTCCTTGTCCTTCCTATTATACCAAATGGACCACTTTCTTTTCAATTCCTAAAGTTGAGAACACTGTTTCCAGTAGGATTTTTTTCGTCCATTCATTGCTATTTCAAGTCATTATGGTAAAATAGAGAGAAACCATACAGATACTGGACTGTTTTCATCGATCCGGCCAGTAGCTTAGAAAAGGAGAGAACGATGCACATTTTTGATGAGCTAAAAGAACGTGGTTTGATTTTCCAAACGACTGACGAAGATGCTTTGCGTAAAGCCCTAGAAGAAGGACAAGTATCGTATTATACTGGCTACGATCCAACTGCTGATAGTTTGCACCTTGGGCACCTTGTTGCAATCTTGACTAGTCGCCGCTTACAATTGGCAGGCCACAAACCTTATGCGCTTGTCGGTGGTGCGACCGGACTCATTGGAGACCCTTCTTTCAAAGATGCCGAGCGCAGTTTACAAACTAAGGAGACTGTAGACGGTTGGGTCGCTTCTATCCAAGGGCAATTGTCTCGTTTCTTAGATTTTGAAAACGGGGAAAATAAGGCTGTCATGGTCAATAACTACGACTGGTTTGGCAGCA
The DNA here is from genome assembly GCF_000186465.1 of Streptococcus australis ATCC 700641. Classification (GTDB taxonomy): domain Bacteria; phylum Bacillota; class Bacilli; order Lactobacillales; family Streptococcaceae; genus Streptococcus; species Streptococcus australis. The sequence continues at coordinate 206,779 of NZ_GL636091.1, forward strand.
TCAGCTTCATTGACTTCCTTCGCGACATCGGAAAATACTTTACTGTCAACTACATGATGAGCAAGGAATCTGTGAAGAAACGGATTGAAACAGGGATTTCTTACACTGAATTTGCCTACCAAATCATGCAAGGCTACGACTTCTTTGTCCTTAACCAAGAGCACAATGTCACTCTGCAAATCGGTGGTTCTGACCAGTGGGGAAATATGACAGCTGGTACAGAGTTGATGCGCCGTAAGGCAGACAAAACTGGTCACGTGATCACTGTCCCCCTCATCACAGACGCAACCGGTAAGAAATTTGGTAAATCAGAAGGAAATGCGGTCTGGCTCAATGCATCCAAAACTTCTCCATATGAAATGTACCAGTTCTGGATGAACGTCATGGACGCTGACGCTGTTCGCTTCTTGAAAATTTTCACCTTCCTGTCACTAGATGAGATTGAGGAGATTCGTAAACAGTTTGAGGCTGCTCCACACGAACGCTTGGCTCAAAAAATTCTCGCTCGTGAAGTCGTCACTCTGGTTCACGGAGAAGAAGCTTACAAAGAAGCCCTTAACATTACGGAGCAACTCTTTGCAGGAAATATCAAAAACCTTTCTGTCAAAGAACTCAAACAAGGACTTCGTGGTGTACCAAACTACCAGGTCCAAGCAGACGAGAACCTCAACATCGTAGAATTGCTTGTAACTTCTGGCGTGGTCAATTCCAAACGTCAAGCTCGTGAAGATGTCCAAAATGGTGCCATCTACATCAATGGCGACCGCATCCAAGACCTTGACTATGTCTTGAGCGATAGCGATAAATTGGAAAACGAATTGACCGTTATCCGTCGTGGAAAGAAAAAATATTTTGTATTGACTTACTAAACTGTTCAACATTTACCTATAAAAAAAGGAGTTAACCTCGAGAAAGGTAACTCCTTTTTGTTGTTGATAACCACATCTATCTAGCCTTAATAGACAGGCTACGCAGGACTATGCGTAAGGTTGTTAGATTATGTAAGATAGAGAGATTTGAAGGACTGAGCCAATTAAACAAGCCAAAGCCAATCAAACTACTATTTACGACAACGGTATCTTGAATATTCTTCTTGATGAGTGTTTGTAAAGATGATGATAGCCAATCCAACTCTCGGAAGAAATCCAAGCGATTATCTAACAATAAGATATCACTCATCTGCTTAGAAATATCTGCACTCTCATTCATCACTACACCGATATCTGATAGGGTTAGAGCAGCTGAGTCATTCAACCCATCCCCAACCATCAAAATAGTGTGACCTGCTTTCTGTAGTTCCTCTACTAACTCAAATTTTCCATCAGGTTTCAAGTCTGTATAGACCTGATCAAAGGGCAAATCTTTGACTAACTCCTCTGTCCTAACCAAGGTGTCCCCTGTTGCCAGAATCAATTTTTTCCCTTGTGCCTTAAGTTTCTCCAAGGCTGCTTTTGCTTCTTTTCTCAAAGGAGTATGAATGCAGAACATTCCAATCAATTCATTCTGATAAGCCAAGAATAAGAGATTGTAGTGACTCATGTACTCTTCAATTAAAGCATTTTGTTCTGAACTGATATGAATCTGCTCATCCTGCATCAAGACATAATTCCCAATAAGAACTGGTTGGCCATCTATATGAGATTTGATCCCCTTGCTTGCGATATATTGGAGTTTCCCATGCATTTCCTCATGTTCAACTCCCTCTATCTCGGCTTGCTTGACGATGGCATTAGCAATAGGATGATAAATGTGTTCCTCAAGACAGGCACTGATTCTGAGAATATCTTCCTCACTATAGTCCCCAAAAGGTAACACCTTTTCAACTATAGGATAACTAGTTGTGATTGTTCCCGTCTTATCAAACAAGAAAGTATCAACTTCCAGATATTTCTCCAGAACATCCCCATCCTTAATCACCATTTCACGATTCAACCCCTCCTTGATAGCTGTCAAATAAGCTACAGGAGTAGAAATTTTCAAAGCGCAGGAGAAATCGACCAATAGGAAAGAAATAGCCTTAGAAAAAGAACCTGTCAATAGGTAAGTCAGACCAGCACCCAAGAAATTATATTTGACGACCTTATCCGCCATTTTGATGAAATAGCGTTGTTTCGTTTTCTTATTTTCTTCAGATTTCTTCATCAACTCAATCAGCTGTAAAATACGGCTGTTCATCTGATTATCGGTTACACGAATGCGCAACTCTCCAGTTTCTAATACTGTATTTGCACAAACCAAATCAGACTCTCTTTTTTCAACTGGAAAACTCTCTCCCGTCAAGGAACTTTCGTTGACCATACCTAAACCTGAAACTACTTGTCCATCAAACAGAATTTCATTTCCTTGAAATAGGACCAAGACATCTCCTATTTGAACATCGGAACTCTTGATACTAACAACCGTATCGCCCTGTACTAGGAATACATCGCTCTCTTTTGCAAGAAGGCTTTGTTCTAAATCTGTTGCAGTTTTTTTCAAGGACCACTGATCTAAATGATTTCCCAAATCAAGCATAAACATGATATTGCTAGCTGTCTTGGATTGGTTCATAAACAAGGACAATAAAATCGCCGAACAGTCCAAGACCTCCATCGTTAGTTCCTTACGCGCTAGTGTTTGATAGGCTTCTCTAATATAACCCAAAGCCTGATAACAAGTCCATATATAGCGAATAGGATACGGCACAAAACTACGAAAAAGTATACGCTTAATCGCTGCACCTGAAACAATAGAATAAGCACTCTCTTCTCTACGAATGGGAAGAGTCATCAACTCAGAAACTTTCCCTTTATCAATTCTTTTTAAAAAGGCTTCTGCATTATCTAATACAGAAAAGCCTTCTTTTATACGTAGAGTAAAGTGCTGTTGATCCATGTAAAACTGGATAGACTCAATCCCCTTTTCATCTCTCGCCAAGGAACGAAGATAGTCTTGAATATCCAAGGTGAGTGAAAAAGAAGACGATAGTCGGATATGTTGGTATCCTCTATATAGCACTTTAAAAGACATATTATTCTCCTATAAGGCTATCTAATTGCTCTTCTTTTTTCTCTTGCTCGTACAAATATTTGGCATCTTGCAAGACATCATCTCCATGTTGCTTCACAACAGAAACAGATGCATCTAGCCCGTCTTTTAACTTATAAGCCTTAGCCAAAGCTTTAGAATAACCTTTTTTAGCTTCCTTACTTGCCAAGATTTTCAAACCAAGGGTACCAAATGCGACACCACCCAAAAAGAGTGATGATTTTTTCGCAACTTTTGCGACGCTTAATACTTCTTTTAACATACTTATTTCCTCCTTATCATTATTATATAGCAATTTAGATATTAAAGCAATTTCATTCTATAAATTGGAGAATTAGTTTCATTTCTACTGAATCTCCCATCTACTTATTCCTAAAGTTGCTTTCATTTGACTCTTTTGATACACTTAAACTATGAATACAAACCTCAAACCCAAACTTCAGCGTTTTGCTTCTGCGACTGCCTTTGCCTGTCCTATCTGTCAAGAAAACCTGACTCTGGTAGAGAGCAGTCTCAAATGTAGCAACCGCCACTCCTTTGACCTTGCTAAGTTTGGCTATGTGAACTTGGCGCCACAAGTGAAGGCCTCCAAGGACTATGACAAAGAAAATTTCCAAAACCGGCAACTCGTTCTAGAGAATGGTTTCTACGACCATATCCTTAATGCCCTGTCAGAATGCTTGTCTCCACTGGCCCATCCAGTCAACATTTTAGATATTGGTTGCGGGGAAGGCTACTATTCGCGCATCTTACAAGAGCGGCATCCAGACCATTCCTTTTACGCCTTTGATTTGTCGAAGGAATCGATCCAACTGGCTGCCAAAAGCGACCAGGAATGGAAGGTCAAGTGGTTTGTCGGAGACCTGGCTCATCTCCCTCTTTTAGACCAGAGCATGGACCTCCTCCTAGACATCTTTTCGCCAGCAAATTATCAGGAATTTAAACGGGTCCTGGCCCCAGACGGTCGCCTCATCAAGGTCATCCCAACTGCCGCCCATCTGCAAGAGATTCGTCAGAAAGTTAAGGACCACCTAGACCAGGTAGATTATTCCAATGAGCAGATTATTCAACATTTCTCTGATCATTTTACGGTCGAACAAAGCCTCCATTGCCAGGAAACCTTCGAACTGACTCCAGCATTGCGGGAGGCTCTTCTGAGCATGACGCCTCTCCTCTTTCATGTCGATCCAGCTCAAATTGACTGGACCGATCTGACTCAAGTCACGATTTCTGCCACGATTTTGATCGGAAGAAGCAACTAAAAACGAGGCTGGGACAAAAGTCCTAGCCTCTTAATTGTTTTTGGATTGTCGAGCAAGACGCAGTGGTTGAGTGGGCTCTACTACGCTGATTTCATTAGCTTTTACAGCCCTACTCAACTGTGCGGAGGTGGGACGACGAAATCGAAGTCTAACGAATTACCGATTTCTGTCCCACTCTCATTTTCCATGTTTACAGATTAATCACTTTCCTCTACGCCGATTTGTTGACGGTAGGCTTTAGGAGACTTGCCACACAACTTGCGGAATACCTTGTAAAAGTAACCGACATTGCTGTATCCGACCTCATAACAAATATCTTCAATACTTTCCGTTGTGGATAAAAGCAACTGTTGGGCAGCTTTGATCCGTTGTTTATTCAAGAGTTCTGCAAAGGTAGAATTGGTCTCCCGTTTAATCAATTGCCCTAAATAAACGGGATTGATATAGAGATCTTTGCTGATATCCTTGAGCGACAGTTCCTTCCGATAGTCGCGTCCAATTACTTCTAGGACGGTTGCCACATTATTGTTCATCCGATATTGAGAGAAGAAACTCTCCAATTGGTTCCGAACGCAGGTAACAAGATCCTCGAAAGTCGTTGTCTCATGAACGGCTTTCACAATTTCTGTCAGGTCATCACCGTGCAGGTGTTCAAATAAATGAAAGACATCCATAATGAACTGAATAAAGAGTTGCTTGGCTATCGCCACTTTTGGAGTATGGCTTTTCACGGTTTCTTCTAACCAGTTTAACTCCTCCAAAATTTGCTGGATATTCCCCTGAATGATGACACGGTAGATGGGTTCATAGTAATTAAAGACACCATCTTCTTCCTCCAATGGGAGATCCCCATAAAACAGACTTCGTTCAACAAGCTCTTTAAATTGTTGAAAATGTTCTTTGTAAGGTGCTTGGAAACGGCGCTGTAGGAAAGCCCCTTCATCCTCATCGGAAAGATAGAGTTGAAGATTTTTTCCTAAGACCTGATAAGATGAACTGGCAAAGCCCTTCCTTTCCTTATCCACTCCAATCCAGAGTTGTTTTCTTCCTCGGATGGCTTGTTCGAACTCTTCTTCTGACCAATCTTCATGAAGGAGCCGATTGGCCGTCGCTTGATCTGGGTTTTTCAGAGTTTGGGATAATTTTTCTAGGATATTCCCCAGCTCCACCTTATTGACAGGCTTTAACAGATAGTCTGCTACCCGGAGGTTTAAGGCTTTTTTTACATAAGCAAAATCTTGGTAACCTGACATAATGATATAAGCTGCATGGGGAAGCATGGACTGCATTTGATCAATCATTTCTAGACCAGTTTTTCCTGGCATATTGACATCTGTAATCACGATATCCACTGGATAATCCGCAACATAGGCCAAGGCTTGATCTGCATCCTCTGCTGTGTAAACAACCTCCATGTCCCATTTTTCAAAGGGAATCAGTTTTTTCAACCCCTCAGTAATCATATATTCATCGTCAACCAATAAGACTTTATACACGATTCTTTCCTCTTAAGTGTCCTCGATGGTAATCGTATAGAGAACACCTTTTCCTTTTTCTGATGTAATTTGAATGTGGTAACGATCCCCAAAGTAGAGAAGGAAACGCTCGTGGACATTGACAATCCCAATCGATTGTCGCCCCTTCCTCTCTTCTACTTCTTCTCGTGGATCCCTATGACTCAATATTTGTTGGATCCGTTGCAACTGGCTCGGTTCCATTCCTCTCCCATTGTCCTGGACTCGAATTTCCACCGCTTCTCCAACACGACGGACTTTGATACTAATGACATTGTCCTTGCGCTTGTGATCAACTCCATGAACAAAGTAATTTTCCACTAGTGGCTGAAGAGTAAACTTCGGAATAATCGTCTCTTCTAGACTGGGTTCAATTTTAAAGCCATAAGCAATCGATTTTGGATAACGCACCATACAGAGATAGCTGTATTTTCTACAAAATTCCAACTCATTTTCTATGGTCGTTTCTTTCTCCTCTGAAATATTGTTTCGAAGGAGACTACTAAATTCGTAAATAATATCGGCTAATTCTTCTTGATCCTGCATGACTGCATACATACGAATAAACTCCATGGTATTATACATGAAATGCGGATTAATCTGCGCTTGCAAGGCTTTCATGTTGGCATCTTTTTGACTCAGTTGTAGCTGATAAATATCCCGGATCGACTTGTCCATATTGTCCAACATGGTATTGGTCATTTCCGCAACTAAGAGGAGCTCCTGCTCTTTGGTATCCACATTGATCCGTCGCTCAGAATCCCCCTGGCTGATGGCTTCCATGGTATCTACCAAATCCAACACTTGTTTTTGGTAATTGCGGAAAATACGTTGCAGCAAGAGATACAAGATCAAGAACAGGATTAAGGCGACCGAAATCATCCAGGTAAAACTAAATAAGGCCGTTCGAACCGTGTAAGAAGTCGGAATTCCAACCCAGATTTGATAGCCGTAAGCAGTATCTCGCACAATCCACTGGCTATGATCTTTAGGGTTGATATCCCCTCTGTGGTAAAAAACCTTGCCCAAGGGATTATAAATTTGGACAGCAACTGGAATAGTGTCTTGAATATTGTCGACGACAGAATCCAATAGCGCTGGATTGACTTTAATGTAGGCTAGTCCAATATCTTCGCCAGTCGTCGCATCCGTCAAGGAGACTGGGATTGCTTGTGAACTAGCTATGTATTGATCCGCAGGAACTTGTTGCCCTCCTTTTTTATTTTTACTGGAGACAAACACAGTCGTATAGTCATTTAACACCAAATCAATTTGATCAACAACATCGTGTTCCAAATACAGAGTTTCAATATTACGGTGCAGCGAAACTTGAATATAATTGGAGAAAAAATTATCCAAACGCCAGCTTTCGTATTCAGAAGGCGTCATTGAAAAATACTTGTAGACTCCTTCGAGCTTGGCAGGATTCTCTACCAGACTCTTCCCCCATTGAGAAGATCTCTTATAAAGATCCTCTACCTCAGCAGTCAAGCGCGAGGAAATCAACTGAGCGATTCGATCTGTCTCTGCTTTCTGATTATGCCAATAGACCAAAGATACCGTCACACCTAAAGTCGTGATGATCCCCACCATGATATAGGCATAGAATTTCAAAAGTGTTGCTAACCATATTTTTTTCATAATTAAGAAACCACTTTAGAGCGAATTGTTTCATAGACGGGTTGAAAAATATCATTGACAAAGAAATGCCACAAGCCCAGTAAAACAAAGAAAAATAAAGCCGGAACGAAATGAGTAACAACTCCTAGAAGAAAGGTCCCCAAGAGAAACTTGGTCACTGCACGAATATCCAGAAAAGCACCAATAAAACTCAACTTCAAGCTATTAAGGTAGGACAAGTCAAAATGGACCTGAAGCTTGAGATAGACTGCAAAAGTCAGGGGAGCCACCAATAAGAAAATCAAATTGACCAATAGGATAAAAATCTGAAATAGGGACAAGTGGGGCAATTGAACCATCAGATACATACCATAAATAAGAATGGCTTCGATCAAAAAAAATGTATAGAAAACCTGGTTGGCCCGACGGAAATTTTCTTTATAGAGCGACCAAGCTTCAGACCAAGCATATTGCTTGTAATCAGATCCATGTTCGGCATATAGACTCATAATCGTTGCACTAGCAGGCCCAAATCCAAATAGGATGCCTCCACAAAAAGATAGCGCCCAAAAGATTCCTGTTGCCAGCATGGCTAAATAGACCCTTGTAAAAATAAATTCAATCATTCTTCCCATAATTTGTCTCCATGTTCATTTGCTGTAGAGGGGAACTTCAATCAAGTTAGTATAGTTTCCCTAGTACAACTGATGATTATACCCTATATTATAGCACATTTCCTCTGATGGTTTCGATTTCGAAATCATCAACAGAAAAGACTTTGAAGTGCGAAGACCTCAAAGTCTTTTGATAGACTTAAGCAAGTAATGCTAGCTTATTTCTTAGCAGCAAGGTACTCATCGTATTGTTTTTGGATTTCATCCAAGACTTTTTGGTAGGCACCTTCTGATTTCAATTTTTCAAGCATCTTAGGAATTTCAACTTCAGGATCTACTGTACCTGTATTGATGGCACTTGTGAATTGGTTCAAAGTGTTTGTAAGGGCAGTGATTTCTGATTTCACGTTTTCAGTGTTGAAGATGAATCCAAGTGCTGGAGATTCTTTTGCAGTTTCCAAGTCTTTCTTAGATTGTGCAATTTGCTCATCCGTTACGTTTTCGTTGATGTAAAGGATCCAGTTGTTACCAGTGTTCCATCCAGACATGTGAGTGTTTCCGTTGTAGCCATCCAAGACTTTCACACGGTTTTCTTTACCTTCAACTTTTTCCCAGTTCTTGCCTTCTGGTCCGTAAACAAGACCGTTCAAGAGTTCTGGGTTTGTATTCAAGAGGTTCAATACTTCCATTGCTTTTTCTTTGTTCTTAGAGTTGTTTGAGATAACAAAGTTTGCAACTTGAGTAGTGTTGTTCTTCTTGTAAAGTTGAGTGAATGGTTTGATCTCGATCTTACGGTTTGCTACACGAGTAAGCAAGCTGTTACCGTAGTCAGCAGGTCCTACTGTTTCTTCACGTACCAACCAAGTATCTTGAGAAAGGTCATATCCAGTGTCGCTTGTAGCTACGTCTTTTGGAATGTATCCTGCTTCATAGTATTTATGAAGAGTCTTCAAGTTTTCAACATAACGTGGGATTGTGTAACGGTCAACGATCTTAGTTGTGTCACCTTGCAAATCGACAACGAATGGAAGTCCATCTACTGCGATGTAATCGAAGTCATCAGAAGGTCCACCATAGCTCTTGTTCATTGCGAATGGAACAACGTTTGGATCTTTTTCTTTGATCGCTTTCAAGACTGGTTCAAGAGAAGCATAGTCTTTTACGTTTGAGATATCGATACCATATTTTTCAAGAAGTGGTCCGTTGAAGGCAAAGTTTTGTGAAGATGCCACGTTAGCTGCAACTGGAACTGAGTAGATCTTGCCGTTTACAGTATTCCCTTTGATGTATGCTGGGTCAAGTGCTTCATAAAGCTCTTTCCCTTCTTTCTTGTACAAGTCTGTCAAGTCAGCATAAGCACCTTTTTGAGCGTTGATGACATAGTTGTTTGCGAAAGCAATATCGTAGCTTTCACCAGATGAAATGATAACGTTCATCTTCTTGTCGTAGTCACCCCAACCAAGGTATTGGATATCTAATTTAACACCAGCTTTTTCTTCGATGATCTTGTTAGCATTTTCTAACAAGGTATCCAAGTTGTCCGGTTTGTCACCGATTTGGTACATTTTGATAACTGTTTTGCCATCTTCACTCTTAGATGATTTTTGGTTATCACCTGTCAAGTTTCCACAAGCAGCAAGAGTTGCTCCAAGTGCGAGGACGCTAGCAGAAGCTAAAGCATATTTTTTCCAATTTTTCATGAGAAAAACTCCTTTTTTATTTTTCTTTATTAACATTATGAAGGGTGGGTGAGAAAGGTTTGCTTACTCTTTCACACCACCGATGGTCAATCCTTTTACAAAGTAACGTTGGAAGAATGGATAGAGGATAGCGATTGGAACTGTTGCCACCACCACCATGGCCATCCGTCCAGTTTCCTTAGGAAGGGATTGGACCGCACCAGCGATTTGGCTAGATGCACCGACTGATTTAGAAATGTAATCCATATTATTTTGGATTTGCATCAGCAAGTATTGAAGGGGATAGAGATTTTCGCTCTTGATATAGAGGAGGGCGTTGAACCAGTCATTCCAGAAGCCGAGGGCTGTAAAGAGACTGATGGTCGCAATCCCTGGGAGAGAAAGTGGCAAACAGATCTGGAAGAAGATCCGTGTTTCACTGGCTCCATCTATCCGAGCAGACTCAAGAATAGCTTCTGGGATCGTCCGTTTGAAGAAGGTCCGCATCAAGATAATATTGAAAGGACTCAATAACATCGGAATGATGAGGGCTCCAACCGTATCTCCTAAATGAAGCAACTGAGTGGTAACGATGTAACCTGGTACCATCCCTGCACTAAAGAGCATGCTCAAGAGGGCAAAGACAGTAAAGAAGTTTCTGTACTTAAAGGTTCTACGAGAGATTGCGTAGGCGTAGGTCGTTGTAATGAAGACATTACATGCTGTCCCTACAATCGTCACAAACAAGGTAATAAAGAGGGCTTGAAGAATCTTATCCTTAAATTGAACAAGGAAAAGATAGCCATCTGCACCGAATTTAGCAGGCCAAAATTGGAAGCCGTGAATCGCCAAACTTTGTTCATCTGTCAAGGAAATCATGACAACGAAGATGAAGGGCAAGATACAGGATAGAGCAACCAAGCCGACGATGCTACTAAAGAAGAGGTCTGCTTTCTTACTGAAGGAGTGGATCCCAACATTATCAACTTTTTCTTTTTAATTTTTGATTTTGCCATGGTATCCTCCTTTCTAGAAGAGTGCTGCATTCTTATCGATCCGACGTGCTACAATATTAGAAAGTAAAACGAGAATCAATCCGACAACTGATTGGTAAAGACCAGCCGCTGCGGCCATCGCAATATCTCCTGATTTAGCAAGTCCATTGTAGACATAGACATCAATTACGTTTGTCACACTATAAAGGGAACCTGAGTTATGTGGGATTTGGTAGAACAATCCAAAGTCAGCACGGAAGATATTTCCTATGGCAAGGATGGTCAAGACCGTAATCAAGGAAGACAACTGAGGAATGGTAATGTGGCGGATTCGCTGCCACTTAGATGCTCCATCCACTGTTGCTGCTTCGTAGAAGGTTGGATCAATTCCCATGATGGTTGCATAGTACATAACACTGCTATAACCAAAGCCTTTCCAGATTCCTAAGAAGAGGAGAAGCGCTGGCCAAATGGCAACCTCTGTATAGAAGTTGATTCCTTTCATCCCAAGTGATGTTAAGATGTGGTTAATCAAGCCTTTATCGACGTTTAAGAAGGCATCTGTAAAGAAGCTTATGATAACCCATGACAAGAAATAGGGGAACAACATTGATGTTTGAAACACTTTAACCAACCGTTTGGAACGCATCTCACTAAAGATAATGGCAATCCCAACAGAAACAATCAAGCCCAAGAAAATAAAGGCTAGGTTGTAAAGGACGGTATTTCTTGTAATGATATAAGCATCTTTAGAACTAAAGAGGAATTTGAAGTTATCAAATCCTACCCACTTACTCTTCATTACACTATCAATAAATCCCTCTCCGGTGATATGATAGTCTTTAAATGCGACAACGTTTCCCAAAACAGGTATGTAGAAGAATAAAATCAACCACGCTGCACCTGGTAAAACCATTAAGAAGAAAATGAGATTTTCTCTCAAGGTCTTAACAAACTTTTTCATCTGACTCCCCCCTTTGTCATTTTATTTTTTGGTAACGTTTACATTTTTTATTATAAAACTCTATGAAAACTTTTTCAAACTCCTAATTATAGAAAAAATTCTACAAATTTATGACATAGCCTTAAAAATGGAGAAAAAAGGAGAAGAAATGTCTCCATCGGACATCTTTCTCCTCCTTCAACATCATTTTCTTTAAAGACAGCCTTTTGGATTAGGTCGTATAAATGGTCGAAGCTGTCGCAATGGTATGCCACTGATTAGCCGTTGTGGCTGCGAAGTCCTTATCTCCGTAGAAATCGTTGAATGGCAAAATCTCTACTTCCAACTCATCAATCCGTGAGATGGAACCAGCTAGATAGTCCTCCATACGGCTTTCTGCTCGCTTGATTCGCTGCAAGAGTCCACCCATGCGGATATCTACTGTATCCAAACCAAAGACCTTGTTTTCTTTCAACCATTGCTGACTAAAGAGCTTGTGGAAGGTTTCAATCTGGCTTCTGAGTTTTGGTAATTCTTCCCTAGCAATTTGTTGCAAGCTCTCTTTATCACCTGTTTGATAGGCTTGACGAATGCGTCGTCCCACATCAACCTTGCCACTTAAAATAGCATTCAACTGGGCCTGAGTTTCGAAAAGATAAGCGTAGACTCCAGCTTTTTCTTTAATGTCAGAAAGAGTCTCAGCTGCTTGGGCAAAGTGTGGTTTGTCCTGTTCAGGTGTCATGTGCTTGTCAAGAATTGGGCAGAGAACATCCTGATAAAAGGTATAGCGGTTAGGGTTGATACCATGTATATTACCTGGCAGGTCTGGTAAGAGGTTGGCAAGGTCAAGCTGCATAAAGTCCTCAACGGATAGACCTGTATTGGTTTTGAAATGTGCAGACAAACGGTCTAGGTCATTGCGGTAGCAGAGTTCTGCCCAAATTTGCAAGCTCGGTAAGATAGAGAATTGGGCTGTTTCACCACCATTATCTGCCCATCCCGTCACGATGACTTCCTTGATCTGATTAGCACGGCAGGCTTTGTTTGCTTCGACAGCGATGAGACGACTGAAATGGTTGTGTGGTGTGAAACCAATCCACTTCCAAGCACCACCTGCAAAGGCAATATCCTGGCTAATCTTGTGGTGATTACCGAAGTTACGGTTGTATTTTTCTTCGCTATCCTGATAATAATCCCAGTAAACCAAGGTCACACGGTCTTTAAGGCGGTCAAGAAAAACTCGTGTTTCTTCTGGAATTTCCACATCACGGTCGTACTGGCCATCTGCTGACATGAGTTTGAAGAACATATCGCTCCACATCTGGCAGTGGAAACCATACTTGTCTGCAATATCCAGCACGCGCTCCAAATGTTGACACATGAGGAGGCTACGGTCCACAACACCGTTTAAGATGAGATAGCGTCCCAAACCAACCAAGTGGGCTTCGTCCATGCCGATATTGACCTTGCGTGTTTGTAGTTTAGACAAAGTCGCAAACATGCCGTCGATTAGGTCGTAAACTTTTTCTTCGCCGATGAGGAGAATGTCCTCTACATCACGAAGTTGCTGGACTTCTTTAACACCCCATTTGACAAAGGCTGATAAGTGAGCCAAGGTCTGAATACAAGGAACAAAAGTCATGTCAAACTGCTGGGCATAGGCTTCGATTTCCTGTAATTCTTCAGCTGAATAAGCCCCACGGAAATAGCCAAAGTAAGGTTGTCCCTCAATCTGATAGGTATCTTCCATGTAGAGCTCAAAGATTGAATAACCCATCAGAGCTAAGACTTCAATCATCTGCTTGGCAGATGCAACATTTAGAACCGCATTACGGGAACAATCCGCCATGTAGGCTAAATCTTCATAAGCCGCTTGCTCCTCAATCTCCACCTTATCACCTTCTTCTAAAGCTGTTGCGAGAACAGACAAGGCACGGTAGAGTTGATGAGGTTTACGGTAGGTCAATTGATACTGCCCATTCTCCCCCTTGATAGAGATGGAAGCATGGTCAGACTGAGCGACTGCCACTTCTACATCTGGTAGAGAAATGTGCTTTTGAAGTAAGTCTATAGCTTGCTGTTGTTTACTGCTAATTCCGGTAAAATTTACCATTGGTTTTCCTCCTGTAACCAGTTGACAAGGGCACCGTAGAGATTGGCATCTGCCTGATAGGTGCAAGCTTGGATAACTGGCGCAATTGTATACTCTTCATATCTTTCCACAAAGACGTCTACCGCTTTTTGGACCCCTCTGATAAAATCAGGGTTCTGACTGATAGAGCCACCTAGGCTAATGACATCTGGGTCGATGAGATACTGGATATTGAGTAATCCTTGAGCTAGGTTACGATTCATGCGCTCAATGGCTTCTTGGCAAAGGGCATTGCCGGCTGCAGCCTCTTGGTACACCTTGCGGCCATCCCATTCAGACTGACCTGATTTTTCGATGACATAGCGAACCATGTTTCCTGTTGATGCTAGTTGCGACCAGTTATTGAGCTTTTCTGCTGGTTCGATAGTAGTCATGTAACCAAACTCTCCACCCAAGCCATGGCGACCACGGTGAATTTTGCCATTGATAATCATGGCCCCACCGATCCCTGTACCAATCACGACACAGGCTGCATTTTCAATCTCAGGATGAGCTAGCAGTTCACTAAGTCCAACACAGTTGGCATCATTTTCTAGATGGACAGGTAGTTGGTGATGAGCAAGCGCTTCATACCATGAAAAACCATGGATGTAAGGAATGGCACTGATCCCCTCAATCACCCCGGTTTCTTGATTAACTGCACCTGGCACACTCATAGCAATCCCACGATAGTCCTGTTCTGATAAGCGTTGGTCCAACCAAGCCAACAAATCTTCTAAAGTTTCTGGAGTTGGGGTGCTGGTCTTATCTAAAATCTTTCCATCAGGAGTTAGACTAGCAAACTTAATGCCAGTCCCTCCGATATCAATCGTTGCAATGGTCATTGCTTTCACCTGCAAAAGGAGCGAATCAGCAGTTGGCTCTTACTTTTTCGCTCCTCCTTTCTGTTTGTGTTTACTTTTTGAAATTAAATTTCTTCTTTTTTGATCAATTCTGTACGAATTTCCTGTGGTGCCAATAATCCTGTATGGATAGGATACGGTTGCTCCAGAAGATCGACAACCGTTTGTTGCCCTTCTGACACGCGCACATTTTCTTGGCTCATATTGTAATAGCGAAGAATGTAACCTTCGTCATTTTCTGCCACCTTAAAGGCTGTTGGACAAACCTGAGGATGCGTCAAGGCTGTATGCTTGAGTAAGCTACCAGACGCCGCTACACTTCCTTCTTGTTTTTCAACTTGGAGGCTAGTCATCGGTGTCTGTAAAGCCTTAGCTCGGCGATAAGCTGAGAAGCGGCCCTGAGCTTGATGACATTCCACTGCATATTCCACCTCAAAGGCCCGTAAGCATTGTGCTTCTGGTGTTGGGAAATAGCCCCAGTCACCAAGTTCTCCAGAAGCCCGAAGAATGGTCACGGCAACGGTATCATCCCCTAAAATTTCATATTCATGTAAACCTTTATTGGCTACTGTTACCCCCTTGACGTCATCATACAAGCTGACAAAAGCTTGCTGGTGTTGGGGATTTTCAGGATTTTCCCAAGAAGCTGCTGGTTTATTTGGCCGTGTCACAACTTCATAGATGCTTTCAGAATCATTGCTTGGACGTGTGTTATGAGTTTTGACCAAGAGACGGATACGGTGGTCTTTGGCTGTATTGGTGAAGCGCGTCTTGAAGCGAATCTGCGGGTCATCCACAAAGACCGTCATTTCCGTTTCTAGAGGGATGGTTGTCAGCTCTTCTGAGCGACTTGCCTTACGGTTCATAAACTCGATAATGCCTCTTTGTTCTGCATCCAATTTTTCATCTGCGCTGACTGGAATGGTCAAGTTATGCTTGAGCAAGATTTTGGCATAGCGAGCATTGTTTTCTAGAACTTCATAACCTTTCAGTTGAGCAAAGATCGGCTCTGTTCCTTTTGGTTGGAAGTAAATATACTCATTTCCAATATCCCCACGATCCTCGAATTGGATGAAGTCTTCGTAAGCTTCGTTAGTCGTCTTATCGTAAAGGGTCAAGCCATCATCAATACTGAGGGTTACAAATGGTGTATCGAGAACCCCATTTTGGTAAATCCCATCATGATGGGAAGCTTTTCCTTCCAGAAGCTGGAAGGTGGTCCAAGAAAGAGGTGATAGGTGAACTGGAACCGTCACGCGGACTTGACGCGCAATATAGGGTTGGCGGAATTTATCCTTTGGTAAGGTATATCCAAAACTTGCCCCCAAGTCTTCAATCTCAGCTTCTACAAGATGCCCATCTAAATCCTCTACATGATAGTCTGGCAAGGTCAAAGCAGCCATTTTCTTGAAGCCTTCTGTCGGGTGCAATTCCTTAAATGGACAAACCGCTACATCGACAATCGTGCTGACGGTATCCACCTTGCCATGCAAGCCAGTATTCATAACCGTAAAGAGATGCTCACTCTGGGCTTTCTGAGTCGCGAGTTTCTCTTTCCATTCGTTCAAAAGGTTGGTTTTGACAAAATTCCCGACTTGATTGACCTTGGCAAAACGAACTTCCATTTCACGGTGAACTTCGTCAATACTACAACCACAGATACTATCATGAGGTGCATTTTGTAAGAGCATCTTCCAGGCATAGGTCAATTGATCCTTGTGGTTATGTCCACCAGTGATGATGGTCAAAGGTTCCACCACTTGCTCTAGCAAATTGCTGTTCTCTTGAAAGGCTTGTTTGAGGTAAACGCGTGAAGAGGAGGTATTCGCCAGAGTATACCAACCATCCGTTTCCTGACTGGTCAACTCACCTGTGACGGTTGATAATTGTTCAGGAAGGGCACTTTCTACTGCTTGCACGTAGTCATCAAAGGAACTGTGAATAAAGGTCACGTCAGGGAAGAGTTCATTGGCGACGCGAATGGCTTCACTCAAGTTTCGTTGAACGGGTTGGTGGTCACAGCCGTTCATCATCAACCATTGGGTGGTCGATGCATAGTCACGGACATCCGCCAATTTTTGTTTCCAGAAAGTCAAGGCTTCGTCTTTATCCACTGGAATTTCATTCCCGTTACTGTACCAGTTGGCAAAGAGAATGCCCAGCACACGACTACCATCTGCCCCTTGCCAGTACATCTCAGAAAATTGAGAAGTGAATTGCTCATCTTCGAGGACTTGGTTGTCAAATCCGATTGGTTTGACACCGCGACCAAAGGCTGCGACGTGAATGCCTGACTTTTGAAGGATTTGAGGAGCTTGTCCCATATTCCCAAAGGTATCTGGGAAATAACCGATCTGCGTAGATTTGCCCCATTTGGCACATTCCGCTTGTCCAATCAAGGTATTGCGGACGTTAGCTTCACTGGAAATCAAGTAATCATCCTGCAAGATATAGAAAGGCCCAATCTTGAGTTTGCCTTCGTCGATATAACGTTGCACCTTGTCACGGTTTTCAGGGCGAATTTCTAAATAGTCATCAAGGACGATCGTTTGTCCATCTAGGTGGAAGCTCTTGAACTCAGGATCATTTTCAAAAAGATCAAACAGATTGTCAAACAGTTCCACCAATTGCATGCGGTGGCTTTCAAAAGGTAGATACCACTCACGATCCCAGTGGCTGTGAGAGATGATATGTACAACAACATTTTCCATGAGTAAAACCTCATTCTAACTTAAATTTTTAATGTTTTAAATATAAACTTGTGATTCTAACAAGAATCAGTGAAGCTAAAGCGTGCTCCTTATACTCAATGAAAATCAAAGAGCAAACTAGGAAGCTAGCCGCAGGCTGTACTTGAGTACAGCAAGGCGAAGCTGACGTGGTTTGAATTTGATTTTCGAAGAGTATTAACGAATATCCAAGTAATCCAAGACTAATTCGCAGAACATCATGTTGGCCCATGAGAACCATTCACGAGAGTAGAGAGTCGGATCATCTACGTGGAAGCTTTCATGCATAACACCTGTTCCGCCATCACATGCAACTAGTTGGTCTAGCAAGTATTTTTTCTCAGCTTTATCTGTAGCTGTTAAGCCTTGAATTGACAGGGCAATCGGCCAGATATAACGATAGAAGGTATGAGAGCTTCCAAGTCCGCTAGCGTATTCTCCTTGGTAGAAGTAGGGATTTTCAGGGCTGAGAATGGTGCGACGAGTGGCTTGATAAACTTCGTCATTGACATCGCAGTAACCAAGATAGGGAGCAGCTAACAAACTTGGTACGTTAGGGTCGTCCATGATGCTAGCATTTCCTAAACCGTCTACTTCAAAGGCATAAATCTTCTCCCCCTTGCTGTTAGTCGTGTAGGCGTAATTTTCGATCCCTTCTTGAATCTCAGCCTGCAGACGTTTGGCATCAGCAATCATGCTTTCACTATCAGCTAGATTCAATGTAGCAAAGATTTCTTGGACATAACCTAAGACAACGACTGCAAACATATTTGACGGAATCAAGTAGCTATATTGACAACAATCATCACTCGGACGAAAGGCTGACCAGGTCATTCCTGTCACGGCAAAGTCGGGACCAAAACCATCATTTACCAAAGTGTCTTCCTTACGATCAGTATCCCGAACAAAGCGATAAGGAGAGTTCTTGTGGTCTTGCTCCACCGTCCAGAGATGAAGGATCTCCTTGGTCGCCGTAACAAAAGTTTCATCAAACTGGCTAGTCTCACCAGTTTCTTTCCAAAGGAGATAAGCTAACTGCAAGGGATAGCAAAGCGAATCCACTTCATACTTGCGTTCCCAAATCCAGCCATTGAGATCTGTATGGTCTGTTTCGTGGTGACCCTTCCAGTTTTCCTCAATATTAAAAGAGTTAGCATAGGGATCCTTGAGGATCAATGTCATCTGACGTTTGACCAGACCTGCAATGGTCTGACGCAAGAGAGGATCTCTTTTAGCCACATGAAGATAAGGTCTCAATTGAGCCGTTGAGTCACGCAACCACATAGCTGGGATATCTCCCGTCAGTACAAAAGTTGAGCCATCTTCTAAGATTTCAACTGTATTGTCTAAAGTGTCTGTATAGCAACGCTCAAAGACATCCACCCATTCAGGGTAATCCTTAGCACGTTCTGCTACTTGATCCAACCATTCTCTAACGATTTCTTTTGAATAGGTCATTTGTTTTCCTCACACTTGTCGATTCTTTCCTATTCAGTATAAAAGATTTCAGATGGGAAATACATACGCAAATTATAGCCCTTTTTCTACAAACTTTTCTAGTTTTGAAAAAGACTTTCCCATTTGAGTGGCTTCTGCTAAAATAAAGAAAGAAAAGGGCTTGAAGGCCCTCGTATGACACAGGAGGTCCCGCATGAAGACCGGTATTACTCACATTGATACCCGCTTAGGAACAGACAATCACTCAGCATACTCTAACGGCAACACCCTCCCTTACACAGGAGTTCCTTTTGGGATGAATTATTTCCTCCCACAGACGACACATGAACAGGGGGCTTGGTTTTTCAACCCCAACCTTCCTATCTTTCAAGGTATTCGCTTGACCCATCAGCCTAGCCCTTGGATTGGAGATTTTTCCTGGTGTCTCCTCACCCCTCTGACAGACATTCCGACTCAAGAAGACCTCTATTTCAGACAGAGCAGTTACCGGATCCAAGAAGCTGTCTTTCAGCCCCATTATTTAGCCCTCACCTCAGAGCGCTATCAAGTCCATACAGAGCTGACACCCAGCCTCTACGGGGCCATTCTCCGCTTTAGAGGGCCGTCTGCACTTTCACTGGCCATTCATTGCCCCAATGGACTAACTGAAGTAGAATTCGGAGAAACGAATCTACATTTTCACATCCTAGACCAAAATCATACCGACCAACAAGACTTTCCTTTCTATCTTCATGTTGAATTTGACCAAGCCATCACTCGCACTCACTGGCTAGGACAGGATTTGATCCTAGAATTTGACAGCCCTAGGCTAGAAGCTCGATTAGGCACTTCCTTTATCAACCCTGAGTTGGCCAAATCTCACCTTCCTACAGCTAGCTTTGAAGAGATGAAAGAAAAAGCGAGCCGCAAATGGCAAGAGCTAATGGACCGATTTGACATTTTAGATACGGGCGGAGAGGATCGAACCTTTTTCGATCACTGTCTCTACCGTAGTCTGCTCTTTCCTCAGACTTGTTATGAAGTAACCCCTGAGGGGAAAGCAGTCCATCGCGATTTCGCCCACAACCGCATTCAAGAAGGAAAATATTTCACGAGTTTGGGCTTCTGGGATCTTTTTCGGACCACCTTTCCTCTCTATAGCCTAGTCTATCCTGAACTCTATCAGGAATTTCTCGAAGGCTTCCTCAGCCATTACCGGGATACCGGTTTCCTCCCTAAATGGCTAGCGCCGGACGAAAGAGGCATGATGCCTGGAACCCTCATTGACGGGGTCATTGCCGATGCTATTCAAAAAGGCCTGGCTCCTGACCTCCACACGGAGCTTTTTGAAGCCATGCTGGATACAGCTAGGAAGGAAGACCCAAATGGTCATTACGGTCGACGAGGAGCTAAAAAATACAAGGAGTTAGGCTATCTATCAACTGACTATCACGAAAGCGTGAGTCACACCATCGACTTCTCCTATAGCGATTTTTGTATCGCCCAAACTGCCCAGCTACTTGGCAAGGAAGAGTTGGCCAAAGAATATACCCAGTCTAGTCTTTCCTATCGAACTCTCTTTGATCCAGAAACAGGTTATATCCGAGCCAAAGATAAGAAGGGCCATTTCAGACCAGACTTCTCGCCCATCAGTTGGGGACGCGACTATGCAGAGTGCTCTGCCATTCAGGCAACCTTAGGCGCCCTTCACGACATTGAGGGCCTCAAGCAACTGTTTGGAGGAGAAGAAGACTTCACCCACTACTTAACTCGACTAGCCACTCAAGCACCGCATTATGAGGTGACAGGCTATGGCTACGAAATTCATGAAATGAGTGAGATGGCCCAAGTTCCTTTTGGGCAAATTGCCATTTCAAACCAACCGAGTTTTCACATCCCCTATCTCTTCCGCTATAGCCAACACCCAGAATACACTAGCATCCTGATCCAAGCCCTTCGCAAAGAAGCCTTCCAGCCAAGCTTCCAAGCCTATCCAGGAGATGAGGATAATGGCAGCCTATCCTCTTGGTATATCTGGTCGGTTTTAGGACTCTATCCAACTTGTCCAGGCAAGCCAGTCTATGACCTAGGAATTCCCCTCTTCAAACACTTGCGCCTCTATCTCCCTCAAGAGAAAAAATGGCTGCATATCCATAGCACAGCTCACACAGCCCAGGCACACTTTCTTCAAGATGTTTCCCTTGATGGAAAAAGAATCGACAGAGTGAGCCACCAAGACCTCTTAAAAGCAGAGAAGTTAGACTTCCACCTTTCTTGGCTCCCTAAAATCTAAAAAAGAATGAAGAGTAGGATACTCTTCATTCTTTTTTATTTCAGTTATACTAGCTAGTCCCCGACCTTATAGAGGAAAGAACCTTGTTCCGTAAAACTGTACATCCCTGTTCCGGTCCAGAGACGGTCCTTATTAACATCAGAATCATCATGGAAGATGACTTCTCCATTTTCATCCGTTTGGTCATCAATCGTAAGCCCGGCAGGAATAAATTCCATCAGAAATCCACCTGTGATTCCTCCGTAGACTCCTCCTGAAACAGTCCCATAGTCTGTCAAGGAAAGACCATAAGACTCATATTCGTTTGAGACCAAACCATTTTTATCAAAGACGAGTTTATTCCCCTTATCATCTTGCCAGACACCAGCTACGCTACTATAATCCCCTTGAGCGATTGCTTCAATATCCATCTTTGTTTTCTCTTTCTTATCACTCGAACTCTCAGCCTTCTTTGCTTCACTAGTAGCTGAGCTATCCTTCGATTGACGAACTGTACTTTCTTTACTTTCAGATCCTGTCTCCTGTTTTTTATCACCACAGGCTCCAAGGAAAAACAGTAGAGCAGAAAGCAACAATAGCAAACGATACTTTTTCATCATGAATCTCCCCACATTCAATCTATTCTATAAGCCTAATTTTATCCTTTTTCTAGCAATTTGACAAGTTTCTGTTACTATCAAAAAAGGAACCAACTGGTTCCTTCTCTATTTGATTAGTGGGCCAACATTTCCTGCGCAATTTCGAATCCGGATAAGTCACTTGGGTAGTAAGTAGGCCAATTTTCCAATTCCTTATAAAGAACCTCTTGGCTTTCCCCACCGAAGAAAATATGGAAGTGAGCTGCCTTATTAGGAGCAATTTGATGGTCACTGAATTGAACATACTTGAATTCACCCGCATTTGGATCAGTTGCTTCAAAGAGATACCGCACTCCACGATTCCCTTTTGTATAGGTTAGCGTATGCTTCCCAGCATAGCGGTATTCGAACTTCTTCTCTTCGCCATTCTTATAGAAGGTCATGGTTTTGTCTGTAATGACAATCCGGTCGACATCTGTTTTATAGCCGGTGGTGTAGTAGGCTTTATACTCTTCAGCTGTTTTGGACTTGGTTAATTTGGCTTTGTAGTCAAAGACTTGATCCAAGGTTCCATCTTTTAGATAAGGATACACAGACTGCCAATCACCTACATAGTCTGAAAGAGTTCGGTCCTTAATAGCACTGTCTTCAAAGTAGCCATTGGCCACTGTTTTGGTGTCTTCTTCCTCTTCTGGAGCGATTTCTTTTCCGGCTTGAGTCGTTGTTAACTCCAAAGATTTGAGGTTGGCTCCCATGATAGAGATGTAGTCATCACCATCTTTCATCTGCTCATCTGTCAAGCTCTCTAATGGATTCAAAACAGCTAAGTCCACACCGGTTTCAGCAGACAAGGTTTTCGATAAGGATTTAGAAGCATTTTCTTCAAAGTAGATGACCTTGATGTCGTTCTTCTTGATGTACTCTGTCAATTCACTCAAGCGAGTTGCAGACGGTTCACTATCTGGTGACAAACCTGAAATAGAGACTTGATTCAAACCATAGTCCAGGGCCAAATAACGAAAAGCTGCGTGTTGAGTAACAAAGTTTTTCTGTTTCGCTTCAGACAAGCTCTTCGTATAGCTATCATCCAATTTTTTCAACTTGGCAATATAGGCATCTGCATTTGCTGTAAAGCTAGCCTTTTTATCTGGGTACTGTTTCACCAGTTGATCACGAATCGTTTCTACCATTTTAATGGCTCTCTGTGGAGAAAGCCAGACATGGGGATCGTACTCATGATGGTGTTCTTCCCTTCCCTCATGGTCATGCTCTTCTTCACCACCTGGTAAAAGAAGCATATTCTCAGTCGCTTTGACAACCTTTGTTTTCTTGCCATCCATTGATTTCAACAACTGAGGCACCCAAGTTTCCATGTTCTCGTTCTCATAGACAAAGACATCTGACTCTTGGATTTTTGCGCGCCCCTTGGCAGACAATTCAAAATCATGGGGTTCCGAACCAGAGCCAATCAAGAGTTCCACATCTCCCTCGTCTCCAACGACTTGCTTAGTAAATTCATAGACAGGATAGAAAGTCGTCATGACTTTCAATTTCCCTGACTGATTTTGACCACCACTACAAGCTACTAAAAGAATACTACAGAAGGCTAACACCAGCCATGCAAGTTTTTTCATAAGATCACCTATTTTCTAAATTTAACAAAAAGATTTGAGAGCAAAAAGAAGGATACAAATAAGAGGGTAATGGTCGCACTAACCGGTGTATCCGGGTAATAAGAAAGAATGAGACCACTGACCATCCCTACAAAACCAATGACCACTGCCAGAAGCATAACCGAACGGAAGGTTTTTCCTAGCTTTAAAGCAATACTAGCTGGTAAGACCATAATAGTAGATACCAACAAGGAACCCGCAGCTGGGATCATCAAGGCAATAGCCACCCCTGTCACAATATTAAACAAGATAGACATGAGACGCACGGGTAAACCATCTACATAAGCTGTATCCTCATCAAATGTAAGGATATACATGGGACGAATAAAGAGAACCGTCAAACATAAAACAATCGCCGCTATGACAAACAGAGCTAACACTTGCTCATCGGTAATGGTCAAGGTAGAACCAAATAGGTACTGGTCCAGACTCATGGAGCTTTTACCGCCGCCCTTCATGACCACCAAAGCCAAGGCCAAGCCGGTTGACATGAGAATCGCTGTCCCAATTTCCATAAAATCTTTATAGACTGTTCGTAAGTACTCTAGAAATACAGCAGCTATGATGACCACAATGACTGTAGAAATAGTTGGAGAGAAACCAAGGAAGAGGCCAAAAGCAACCCCTGATAGAGAGACGTGGCTCAGTGTATCACTCATTAAACTCTGACGACGCAAAATCAAAAATACACCTAAGATAGGGGAGAAGAGACTCATGGCAACCATCGCCAACAAGGCCCGTTGCATAAAGTCATATTGAAATAAACTAAGCATGCTCCTCACCTCCATCTTTCTCATGGACATTAAAGCAACGCCATGGAGAATTTTGTTTTCTCACCAAATGGATATTGCGATCGGCAAAATGACTCACTTCTTCAGGATCATGCGTGATCATTAAAACAGCCTTTCCGTGGTGATGGGCACTGTGGTGCATTAATTCATAAAACTCATCCTTGCTACCAGCATCCATCCCTGTAGTTGGTTCATCCAACACAAAAATATCTGGATCTGACGCAAACATTCTTGCAATGACAGCCCGTTGCTTCTGACCACCTGATAGAGCTCCTAAAGGTTTATCTCGATGCTCTAACATTCCAACAGCCGTTAAACTAGTTAAAATATGTTCCTCATCATGATGATTCAAGCGACGAAACCATCCTTTGCGAGGATAACGACCTGATTTAACAAACTCATAAACAGAACTGGGAAAACCTGCATTGAAGCTAGCAATTTGTTGCGGAAGATAGGCAATACGTAATTTCTTTCCAGCTACATTCTCCTTGGAAATTTCAACAGTACCCATCTTAGGTTTCAAAATACCAAGACTTGCCTTAATCAAAGTAGATTTGGCTGCACCATTCTCACCAGTCAGCGTCACAAACTCACCACTGTCCAAGTAGTAATTAACTCCTTCAAGAACAGGCTCATGATCATAATAAAAAGAAAGATCTTTAACAGTAATATAACGCATTAACGAAGATCCTCCAATAAGCGCGATAGAAATTTAGAAATAACCATTTGTTCTTCTTGAGAAAATTCACTCAAAACTTGATTATAAACAGCCAATGTATGATCATGATGATGAGAATGTTCTTCAGCAACCGGACGACCTAAATCTGTTAACCGATACAAAACAATACGAGCATCATTCTCATCTTTCAAAGCTTCCAGCATACCAAAAGAAAGTAATTGTTTAACAGCTTTGGTCACAGCAGCTTGACTGACATTTAGTAATTTAGCTAGCTCAGAATTTGAATAATTGTCCTTTGAAAGTAACATTAAAATATGCTCTTGCGTATTGGTTAAAGAAAAACCACTCGTACAGGAACCAATCAAAACTTCATGCTGATTCTCAGAAATAAGTAAAATAGAATTTAAAAACTCATCAATCTGATTAGCCACTTTCATACGTTTATCCTCTCTATTAATCGAAAAAAAAATACTTTACCGGTTAATTATAACACAGTAAAGGAAAATAGTCAAAGTGTTTTCAGAAAACAATGACAAAAATATTAGTAATAAATTAGTAACTGAACGTTAACAATTTAACGAATAAAAGAAAAAGACAAGGTCCGAAAACCTTGTCTTTAATACTATACCGGCGGCCGGGGTCGAACCGGCACGTCCTTGCGGACACTGGATTTTGAGTTCTATGAATACATTTTTTAAATCTTATAACCTTGATTTAGTAGGTTTTTTAGACTTTTAAATCTTGCAAAATAGACTCTTTTTTCAAATTTTGGTAACTTTTTTGTAACTCATCTTTCTCTCTTAAATAACTACTTCCATAAATAGTGAGTCGATAATCTTATTTCTTAGTTATCTCATTTGTCAAATTAAGCTAGACAATTTCACCTGACTCAGAAAAACTTGATACGGAGTTTGGTAGTTCAAGGACTTCCTTGGGATTCGATTTCGCTTATCAAGTACAGAAAAAACAAATTAAACTATAGTCCGTTAAAAATTAGAGGTATCGTAGTTAGTTTACATATCTATCAAGTGTCTATAGTAATAAACTTCATTATTAAAATAAAATGTATTAGTATCAAAGCAACTATCTCAACTTGATTGGTTACTATAATACATCCCTACTAATATCAAAAAGCCACTGTTTCCAGTGACTTCATAATACCTTTCACTCAAAAATATTTACGTTTTTACCAACAAAGCTACACACTCAGCGGTTCGCTGTTACCTTAAATTTCGTTATGAAACAAGTTTATTTCTTTCTAACGTCCTCAAGAACCTCATCGCCTTTCAACTCAAAGACTCTGTGATTCTATTATTTGTAAAACTTCTTTCATATTTTCAACTTTCCATTGCGCTTTGTCATTAAAAAATGGTAATCGGCTATCATAATAACCAATAGTTGCAATTCCGGCGCTAGTTGAAGATTCAATTCCAGAGTATGAATCTTCAATTGCAATACATTGTTCTGCTTGCAATTCTAACTTATGTAGCGTTGTTAAATAGATAGACGGATTTGGCTTACTTTCTACAAAATTCTCTCCGCTAACGATGACATCAAAATATTTTTTTATGTCACACCTTTCTAAAACTTCATTAATATGCTCATATTTTGATGATGATGCTACAGCTAATTTGATTCCGTTTTTCAATGCATAGTCAATAATTTTTAGAATTTCTTTTCTAAAAAGTAAAGAATAATCAATTTTTTCATATCTCTCATCACTAAAAGAAGCATATTCTTTTTCTATAGTTTTTATATCATATTGTTTCCCAATAAATTGCTGTAAAAGCCTATAAAGATTAAAATATGATTTACCAACTAATACCAATAGCTCAGAATCTTCGTAACTAGATTTTGGATTAAGGTGTTTGATAAAATCTTTCTGTATTAGAAAATCTTGGTACTCTGTATCAACTATAACTCCATCCATATCGAAGATTATACCTTTCAAATTCATAAATCCTCCTTTAAAATCAAAATCTATCATATATAATACCCGTGTTGCTAGTTGATAAAAAATCCTAAATTATAGACCAAAATAGCCCGTTCGATCTCTAATTGCAAACCTGCTAAAGAGCGAGCAAGCGGATGTTCAATGTTAAACAATGCATTTAGGACAGAGATCCGAGTTTCGATGGTCCTTCGGATTGCCAGGATAGCAGGATTGTTGTGCTCAGCTGCTCCTTTCATATTTTTACGAATCGGCGTCAAAAAGTCTATTCCCTTGGCTTCCAATCGTTTTTTCAGTTCCTTACCCAAGTAGCCCAAATAACTACTATTTGGGCAAAATGTTACTTAGTTTCTTTTTAAATGAGCAATGAGTAACTTAATAAGATAAGCTAGAACTACAAGTGATAATAGAAAGAAAATAGAATAAATAAAATAGATTTGCATATTGGACACCTCCTAAATAAAAGAGATAAGCCATCCTGCCCTCAATATTATTGTACTCCCACTTAAAAGCGGTGTCAAGCATTATGATAAATAATACTAGCACCTATGGTGAATTTAAAATCTAAAAAACAAACCATCAATCTGCATTAAAATAATCATAAACCTCTTTATATGGAATTCCGTTAATATTTTAGACACATTTTGGGAGGAAATTTTGAAGACTAGCGTCCTTCTATTTTTCCCAATAAGTTTTAACTTCTTCAAAAATCTTATTCAAAAGTTCTGCATCTTTTTCTGACAACTGATTTTTTTCTATAACTCTATCTTTTAGTTCTGTTGCCTTTATTTTATTTCTTGCCACCGAAACTGCTATTGAATGTTTCAAAATATCAAACTCATCCTTTGAAAAGTTTGCAATATTGGTAAGATCTAATTGTTCTAGAGGTAAACTACTGATAATTGAATAAGGTTTTTGTCCCAGCAAATAATCTGTAGTAGTACCAAAGATATTTGCTAATTTCACAACGAATTCTAATCCTGGTTCTAACGTTCCATTCTCCCACCGAGAATATGTCCCTTGTTGAACTCCAATTAATTCCGATATTTGTACTTGAGTTAACTTTTTTGATTTTCTGAGAGTTTTTAACCTCTCTGAAAATTTATAATCCTCTGTATACATAATTCTCCTATAGATATTCTTATTCGTATATTTTTTCTTGACAAAATATTCTAAACGGTATAAAATAGAATTATTCCATAAGGAATATTTATTTTGAGATTAAATATTCCATTGAGAATATTATAGCATAAAAGGGGGTAAAAGCGTATGTAATTAGTAGTCGATTTTAAAAATTTTAATAAAGGAGGTAAGATTCGACAAAATAAAAAAATCTTGAAACAAATGTGCCGTTCGTTCCAAGATCAAAACATATTATGTAACAATTATACCACAGAAAACTCCTCAGTTGCACAAAAAAATTTCGGAGGTTTCACAAAAAGATGACCAATAAAGAGTTAGTCAATCAAATTTCTGGCCTAAACTCTACCTCTACTCTTAAAAATTGGATCCAACTGATTAAAGAGATAAGTGGCAAGGAATTTAAGAAAATTAAAGTTCCTATCAGTAGAAATCCAAGAACTCATCAATTAAGTTATACAGTTGCCTATGACTTTACAGACGAAGACCTTAGACAATTTCAAAAGTTAGCTAACCTAAAACTTGAAATAGGTCTAAAAGAGGCTATACAAGCCGTATTTGGGAGTCTAGCAGACAATGAACAAGAACTCCTAAACCAAGTAATAGATGAGCTCTATGATGAACTGAGCGCCTTAAAACAGGAATTTAAGCGAGAAATACGACTGATAAAAAATGAGAATGCCAATCTAAAAAAGAAAATCCAAGATATTGAAGAGTCGATGCAAACCGGCTTACTAGGGTTTGTTCAGAAGAGGTCAAAAAATAGGTTCGGCTAATAGCGAATTTTCGGCTGAGCCATGAGGCAGAAAGCCGAAAACGAGCGTAGATGCGGACGGACCATTTTTGACCGAAAGGGTGTGTAGTAACACCACCCTCTGCAAGTTAGGTGTACCATCGAAAGAAATCAGTATTTCCAAGGGTTTCGGAGATTTTAAGGGTGGCAAAATTAGGCAAAAAGTTGAATCAAAATCTATGGCAAAAAATGAACATTTACGTTCTGTATTTGACTGGATTCAAATTCAGTTTGATAAGACTGAATTTTCGCCAAGAGAAATAATCGAAGATATTCTATTTCTTGACTATAACCTATTTATTGAGAATAAAGGGAGCCTTAAATACTATAACTATGATAGCCAGTTTCATTATGGGAATATCCGTATCTACTATGGAGCGAAAGAGTCGTCCTACATGCTTGTCATGTCAGGACAGGCACTCGAGTTCTTTAGAGATATGGTATTAGATCCAAATAGTCTGTCCGAAAGACAGTTTCTGAACAATCTCTACTACAATTACAATCAATTTTCAGTAAGACGAATTGATATTGCAATAGATGATTTTAATGAAACACCCTACTTCACTCCTAATCAGCTTCTAAAGATTTGTCAGAAGAAACGCTTTATATATGGAAAAAGCACCTACTACAATACCTACGGAGATGAAACAATCGGCCAAACCTTATATTTGAGAAAACCCAATGATGATGAAAGACTTAGAATTTACGATAAACGCTTAGAACGAGCTGAGAAGCTCGGCATCAGCAAGCGGTATATAGAAAATTGGATAAGAACGGAGTTAGAACTTAGGAAAGAAAAAGCTCACTACTTCATTCAAGAATGGTTGCATTCAGAAATAGATCTTCTCAACTTTACCAAGGGATATCTCAAAGAAAAAGTGAGGTTCTATAGTGATAATCACTTCTCAAAACCTTTGAGATCTTGGGAAAAGTTTTTAGGTCACTCAAAACCTGTCTCTATCATTATTTCAAAACCAAAAACAGAACTAGAACAAAAATTAGAATGGTTTACCTATAAAGGTTCTGGAGCTATTCTAAAAGCGTATAAATTTCTATACGACAATAACTTACTGCATGAGTATGAGAAGTCTAACTATCTCGCACTCAACAATATGGAATATCCACCAGATTTAGCAAGTGGATTAATAGAAAGGGCAATACTCTTTAAAAGAGAGGATTTGATCCCCACAATCAAAGAAAATATCAAAAGGAGAAATTAACTATGGCAAAAATGCTTTCACAAAATGACTGGAATTTTAATAACATTGGAACAAAATTTGAATTGGATGAAGTCATTCCAAAATTTGAAACGGAAGTCCGAGCTGATGCAAACGGAGAAATTATCAAAAACCGAGATGGTAGCGAAAGACGTTTTAATACCGATAAAATCATTGGTTGGAAATACAATGTAACGATCAAGGATGGACAATTCAAAAAGAAATCAACCCAAGTCTCAGTAGACAATCCAGAAGCTTTAGTTGATAATGACTATATCCAAGCAATGGATGAAGTACCAGTAACATTTGACAATTTACAAGCTACTATGATTAGTTCGACAATGTATTACAAGGCGGATGCTATCCATTTAGTAGATGTAAAACAAAAATAAGTATTAGACAAGGGGAGTTAATCCTCCCCTTACTTAATCTAATTAGAAAAGGAGATCACATGATTAAAACAGTAACAAAAGATGACCTTATCGAACTTGGATTTGCTCCAGGAACTGCAAGAAAGATTATCCATACTGGCAAATTACTATTAGTGAATCGTGGTTTTAATATCTACGATAACAAACGGATTGGTACAATTCCAGCTAGTGTTGCTGAAGAACTACTAGGAATTGAACTCCAGAAAGAAGCATAATGAATGACTATTCGTAAAACTAAAAGTGGTAAATGGACCGTTGATGTTTCTAACGGTTTCCACCCAGTCACACAAAAAAGAATACGTATTATTCGTAAAGGATTAAAATCTAAAAAGGAAGCCCTAGAACTTGAACAACATATTAGAGTTGTAGAATTAAAAGAAAAACAATTTGACTTTGTAGTAACAACAGATATGTTATTCGACTTACTTGAAGAAGATGATCTGAAAAATGGCAGAAAAATAAGCTATACAAGTACACAAAGAAACAATTATGAGCGTCATATTAAGCCATATTTTAAAAATACAAATTTAAATAAATTAACGTATGACCATATATTCGAATTTCGTGAATACCTAAAAACAAAACCTAAAAAACAAAATGAAAATGAAGTTTTAAGCTATAATACAATTAATAAAGTTCTAATTCTACTTAAAAAAATTTTTGATACTGGTATAAGAAAATCTCTCATTGATAAAAATCCAGTTAAGAATCTGAGAAAATTACCAATTAGGAAGCCTGATATTAAATTTTGGAGTATAGAAGAATTCACGAGATTTAGAGAACTTATTCGAGATGATGAAATAAGTTATGACCTGTTTTTCATAATTGCTTTCTTTACTGGAATGAGAATGGGGGAAATCCTCGCATTGAACTGGAATGATATAAATCTTTTAACAAATACGATTTACGTTACCAAAACGGTATACTTTGTCAATAATACAAGCTACATTAATACAACAAAAACACGATCAGGAACTAGAAATATAACAATAAATCAGAAATTAGCAGAAATGCTAATAGATTGGAAAGTAAAACAAAAAGAAAAACTTGAGGAATTTACGAAAAATACTGAAGAACTACAAATAATACAGAGTACACCAATAACAATTACAAAAAATATGATTGATAAGAAGTTTAAGCAAATACTAGAAAGGGATAAAGATTTAAAGAAAATAAGAATTCATGATTTGAGACACTCTCATGCATCATTACTTATAAATCAAGGAGAAGATTATCTTGTTGTCAAAGAAAGATTAGGACACGCATCTATTACAACAACAATTGATACTTATTCACATTTGTACCCTAGCAAACAGAAAACATTGGCTAATAAACTTGATGATTTATTTTAAAATGGAAAAAATTGGTAACTCGACACACAACAAAGAAAAAAAGACAAGGTCCGAAAACCTTGTCTTTAATACTATACCGGCGGCCGGGGTCGAACCGGCACGTCCTTGCGGACACTGGATTTTGAGTCCAGCGCGTCTGCCAATTCCGCCACGCCGGCAAAGTATAACTGGGGTAGCTGGATTCGAACCAACGCATGAGGGAGTCAAAGTCCCTTGCCTTACCGCTTGGCTATACCCCAATAATATAAAATAGGCGAGTGATGGGGATCGAACCCACGCATGCCAGAGCCACAATCTGGTGTGTTAACCACTTCACCACACCCGCCATATTCTTATACACGGGCAGTAGGAATTGAACCCACACTGAAGGTTTTGGAGACCTTAGTTCTACCTTTAAACTATGCCCGTAAAGGATGGAAGGGGAGGGATTCGAACCCCCGAACCCGAAGGAGCGGATTTACAGTCCGCCGCGTTTAGCCTCTTCGCTACCCTTCCGAAAATATTAAATTATGGCGCGAGACGGAATCGAACCGCCGACACATGGAGCTTCAATCCATTGCTCTACCAACTGAGCTACCGAGCCAAATATTGCGGGAGCAGGATTTGAACCTACGACCTTCGGGTTATGAGCCCGACGAGCTACCGAGCTGCTCCATCCCGCGTTAATATTAAGGAGGATGTGGGATTCGAACCCACGCACGCTTTTACACGCCTGACGGTTTTCAAGACCGTTCCCTTCAGCCGGACTTGGGTAATCCTCCAATATAATATAGTCCGTACGGGATTCGAACCCGTGTTACCGCCGTGAAAAGGCGGTGTCTTAACCCCTTGACCAACGGACCATAATATTAAAAATGGGCACGAGTGGACTCGAACCACCGACCTCACGCTTATCAGGCGTGCGCTCTAACCACCTGAGCTACGCGCCCAAGTTAAAAACTTGGTAATGAACAAATGTTCAAAGCGGGTGACGAGAATCGAACTCGCGACAACAGCTTGGAAGGCTGTAGTTTTACCACTAAACTACACCCGCTTGAAAA
>NZ_GL636091.1:242778-380593 GCF_000186465.1 Streptococcus australis ATCC 700641
ATTTTTTATATTTTTTTGATCCCAACAAAAGGAAATGCTGTTAAATCAGCACTTCCCAAGATCTTTCATTAATTCTTCTAGATATTCCTCTTCATTGTTTCCGCGATCAATCAATCCCCTTCTTGAGATTTTTAACAGATCTAATGAATATTGTTTAATTTTCTCTAATTCACTTTCAGTTAAATTTTTTTTCGAATATTGTCTTCTTAGTTGTTTCGGATTTTCTTTACTAAAATCAAAAACAATATTTTGAGCTAAATACTCTTCCAATTCTTTGATATTATGATGCAATCCAACATGAAATGCAATTGGTGCAAATGTTTTATTTAATGGTTGAGTACAAACACTTCTATATTCGATGGTTCCTCTTGTTGTTAAATCTTGAAAATGGTAACTTCTATGATTCTTTATGTCCTCTTCTTGCGGTTTTATTTGTTGTCTAGTGCCATCTAAATGATAGGCTACTATTTTTTCTTTTGCGAGGTAATCCTCTACTCTAACAGGTTCGAAATATAGGATTTCATCCTCACGATAAACATAAAACAAGGCTGTCTTTGCTAAATATTCTAGAAACTCCTGTTCATTTATAAACGCTTTAGGATTTACACCAACATTTTCCTGATAATAACCATGCATGGAATCTTCCCAGAAAATATCTCTTGAGATCTTCGTATTCCAATTTTCTCCATCAAAAATTGAATTAGCAAAAAGATATGCTTTTGCTGGTTCCACCTTATTCATCGCATTAATTATTTCCAAATAATTTGCTCTTGAAACATCTAATTGCACTTGATTGCCGCAAATAAAGGTCCCATAGTCTGGATAATGATGAAATCGATTGTTAGGATCTTGTCCAGACAGTTGTAGGAATTGAATCAGCATTTTATAACGATCAATTTTTACAGGTTGATTATCATTTATTCTCCAATAAGGATGGATGCCACTTCCTTCAATTTGATGCTGTCTCTCTCTTAAAAACGGCTGAATGATTCCTAAGTAATGATGAAACCGACTTTCAACTTCTTGGATAGTTTTAGTCTTTTCAAATGCAAATTCAATGGTATTGTAGGATAATTCAAATACAATTTGATCTTTGTTTCTTTTATGTTGTAACTGGACTGGATTCCCATCTTCATCTTGTTTAATCGCAATAAACTCTTCAACTTCTTGCAGATGCTTAAAAAGAGCCTTTGTCACCAGTACATCCGTTTTATTACCCATGGTATTTACGATTGGAAATTCGAGTTCAACCCCAATGTACTGCTCTGGATTATCTTTCAGCGAGGCTAGGTAACGCTTTGCCAATAACTGCTGGGAGAGTGCTTGTGATTTTTCTTTTACTGTCATAACTCTTCTATTATATCAAAAAACGCCTGCTTACGAAATTGTTTTAAATTAAAGCAATTTCGTAAACAAGCGTCTACCATTTACCTCAATATGATGAGTGTTACCGCTAGGATAAATCCTAGCGGCAGACCAGAGCTAGACTAAGAAGAACCGTCCAGTCCTTCCAACATCATAACACTCAACAAAATTGATGATTTTATACTAATTCGATAATTGCCATTGGCGCAGCATCCCCACGGCGTGGTTCAGTTTTAAGGATACGAGTATATCCACCATTGCGCTCAGCATAACGTGGTGCAAGTTCAGAGAACAATTTTTGAAGTGCAGTTGTTTCTGAATATTTACCAGTTTCTTCATCAAAGTTTTGTGATGCAACTTCGTTACGTACGTAAGCAGCTGCTTGACGACGTGCATGCAAGTCACCACGTTTACCTAAAGTAATCATTTTTTCAACTGATTTACGGATTTCTTTTGCACGTGCTTCAGTTGTTACGATTGCTTCATTGATGATAAGATCTGTTGTCAAATCACGAAGCATTGCTTTACGTTGTGAGCTAGTGCGTCCTAGTTTACGGTAAGCCATGTATTCCTCCTCTATTTATCGTTTTTTAGCCCAAGGCCTAAATCGGCAAGCTTAACTTTAACTTCTTCGAGACTCTTACGTCCAAGGTTTCGAACCTTCATCATTTCAGGTTCAGATTTTTCTGTCAAATCATACACAGTATTGATACCGGCACGTTTCAAACAGTTATATGAACGAACAGAAAGATCCAATTCTTCGATGGTACGTTCGAGTACTCGATCATCTGATGCTGTATCTACTTCCTTCATAACATCTGTCGCAATCGCGATTTCTGTTAAGTTCGTAAAGAGGTTAAGGTGTTCTGTCAAAATACGAGCAGATAAACCTAAAGCATCTTCTGGAATAATTGTTCCATTTGTTAAGATTTCAAGGGTTAGTTTGTCAAAACCATCGTTGCTACCAACGCGAGCTGGTTCAACTTGGTAATTAACTTTTGTCACTGGCGTATAGATTGAATCTACAGCAAGTGTACCTACTGGTGCATCATCTTTTTTATTTTGATCAGCTGGAACATAACCACGACCGCTGTTTACAGTCAAAGTCGCTTTGAAGCTTGATCCTTCACCGATTGTAAAAAGATAATGATCAGGGTTTACAATTTCAATATCACTATCTGTAAGAATATCTCCAGCAGTTACTTCTGCAGGACCTTCTACATCAAGTTCAATAATCTTTTCGTCTTGGACGTAAGATTTTACAGCGATCCCTTTAACGTTAAGAATGATTTGCATAACGTCTTCACGGACACCTGGAACTGTATCAAATTCGTGCAATACACCTTCAATGTTAATTGAAGTAACAGCAGCACCTGGAAGTGAAGCTAATAATACGCGACGAAGAGAGTTCCCTAGTGTTGTACCATAACCACGTTCAAGTGGTTCTACTACAAATACACCGTAATCTTTATTTTCATCAATTTTTGTTATATTTGGTTTTTCAAACTCAATCATTTGCTATACTCCCTCTGAAACGAAAAGCTGTGTAATTGTTGATGATTATACACGGCGACGTTTTGGAGGACGAGCACCATTGTGTGGCACAGGAGTCACATCGCGGATTGCAGTAACTTCAAGACCAGCAGCAGCAAGAGCACGAATAGCAGACTCACGACCAGAACCAGGACCTTTAACAGTAACTTCTACTGATTTAAGACCATGTTCTTGAGCTGATTTTGCAGCAGCTTCTGATGCCATTTGTGCAGCAAATGGTGTAGATTTACGAGAACCTTTGAAACCAAGAGCACCTGCAGATGACCATGCAATTGCGTTACCATGCACATCAGTAATCATAACAATTGTGTTATTAAATGTTGCGTGAATATGAGCAATACCTGATTCGATATTCTTTTTCACACGACGTTTACGTGTTGGTTTAGCCAAGATTTTTACCTCCTTATTTTATTTTCTTATTTTTTCTTACCAGCAATCGCAACAGCTTTACCTTTACGAGTGCGAGCATTGTTTTTAGTGTTTTGTCCACGAACAGGAAGTCCACGACGGTGACGGATACCACGGTATGAACCGATTTCCATCAAACGTTTAATGTTCAAGTTCACTTCACGACGAAGGTCACCTTCTACTTTAATTGCGTCAACTTCACGACGGATAGCATCTTCTTGATCTGGTGTAAGGTCGCGAACACGAATATCTTCAGAAACGCCTGCAGCAGCAAGAATTTTCTTAGATGTTGGAAGTCCGATACCGTATACATAAGTCAATGAAATTACTACACGTTTGTCATTTGGAATGTCAACTCCAGCAATACGAGCCATGTTTTCTCCTTTCTATCTTATCCTTGACGTTGTTTGTGTTTTGGATTTGCTGGGCAAATTACCATAACACGACCATTACGACGAATTACTTTACAGTATTCGCAAATTGGTTTGACCGATGGTCTTACTTTCATTTTTATCCCTCCAAGTTTTTCGATTATTTAAAGCGGTATGTGATACGTCCACGTGTCAAATCGTACGGACTCATCTCCACTGTAACACGATCTCCCGCTAAAATACGAATATAGTTTTTACGAATTTTACCAGAAACTGTTGCTAAAATCTGATGTCCATTTTCAAGTTCAACCGTAAACATAGCATTCGGCATCGTATCGACTACTTTGCCTTCTACTTCAATCACATCGTCTTTTGCCACGCAAAAGTACCTCCATAAATTTCGATTCATTCCTCTGAGCACAGAGGTAACAATTATAAGTCAGACTAATTCATTGTATCACTTGTTGTCAATTATTGCAAGTGACTAAAACGTTTTTATTTCAAATTCTCCAAGACTTTTTGGATATCTTTAAAGACGTCGTTAATGTCTTGATTTCCTTCGATATCATGGACTAACCCTTTTGCACGATAATGAGCAAGAATTGGCTCACCTTGAGCAATGTTCACATCCAAGCGACGTTTAACCGTTTCTGGTTTATCGTCCTCACGTTGGTAATAGTCTTCTTCCTTGTAATCAGCTGGTGGATTGAATACCTTATGGTAGGTTTCACCTGTTTCACGGTGAATAATACGTCCACTCAAGCGTTCAAGAAGGCAAGACGGATCTACTTCGATGTTGATCACTCCCTCAAGTTCAAGACCAAGGTCGACCAAGATTTGATCCAAAGCATGTGCTTGTTCAATCGTACGAGGGAAACCATCTAAGAGGAATCCTTTTTCCTTAATATCGTCTTGAGCCAAACGTTCTTTTACTATCCCGTTTGTCACATCATCCGGCACCAATTCACCTTTATCGATGAATGATTTTGCCAACACACCCATTTCGGTTTGATTGGCCATTGCAGCACGGAACATATCCCCAGTTGAGATATGTGCAACTTGAAATTGTTCGACAATCTTAGCCGCTTGTGTCCCCTTACCTGCTCCAGGCAATCCCATGATTAATAGATTCATAATCATTTGCTCCTTATTTTGTTTTTAAATAAGTCTGTTACGATCTAACAAACTTATTCAAAAACAAAATAGAAGGTTGACAATGTCAACCTAATTCTATTCTGTTGTATCCATGAAACCAATGTATTTGCGTTTCAATAAGTAACCTTCTAATTGTTTCATTCCTTCAATACCAGTGGAGATGATGATCAAGAGACTAGTTCCTCCGAGAGCAACTGTATCTGTTAAACCAAAGACATCCCGGGCAAGAATTGGAATAATGGTGATGAATCCAAGGAAGAGAGAACCAACCGTAGCCAACCGTCTAAGAAGACGTGACATGTAGTCTTCTGTTCCCTTACCAGGACGTACACCTGGAATGTAGGCACCACTCTTTTGTAGATTTTCCGCAGTTTTTTCTGGGTTAATCTGTACAAATGTGTAGAAGAAAGTAAACAAAATGATTAGCAAAGCATACATTGCTACACCTGTTGGTGTATTGGTTGCTAACATAGATTGTGCTGTTCGAACCCATCCAGCATTGTAACCCATGGCACTAATGACCTGGAAAATTGCTGCCGGTGCAGCTGTGATCGAACTAGCAAAGATGACAGGAATAACTCCGGCTGGGTTTACCTTCAATGGAAGATATGAGCTAGATGGAGCTCCTTGTGCAATCTTTGTGTATTGAATTGGAATTTTATACTGCGCTTGTTCCACAAAGGTTGTGAAGTAGATAATCACTAAAATCGCTAAGATTAACACACCTACGAAAATTAGTGAATTGTTCAATTGTCCAGGACGGACGTTAACAAATGAATCTTCATAAACACCTTTGATCATTTCTGGGATGGAAGAAACAATCCCTGCAAAGATGATCATAGAAACACCGTTTCCGTATCCTTTGTCTGAAATCTGTTCTCCCAACCAGGTCACAATCATCGAACCTGTCGTTAAAATTGCACCAATTAAGATGTAGGTTTCAACGTTCGGTGTCGATACTAATTTAGCTTGTGACAAAGTATGGAAAGTAGCTGTAATTCCAATGGATTGAACGAAAGCTAGAACCAAGGCAATATAGCGTGTTGCCTGATTTAACTTTCTCCGCCCAACTTCTCCTTGTTTCCCCCACTCAACAAACTTTGGAAGCAAATCCATTTGAAGGAGCTGAACTACGATGGAAGCTGTGATGTAAGGACTCACCCCGAGGGCGAAGACAGAGAAGTTTCTCATGGCATTCCCTGACACCAAGCTCATCATATTCAAGAAGGAAACATCTTGTAAGTTGTTAAGGATCTTCGCATTCACACCAGGAACCGTAATCGTAGTCCCAATTCGGAAGACAAGTATGATAAAAATAGTAAATAAAATTTTTGATCGTACTTGTTTAACCTTAAATGCATCTTTTAATAATTTAAAGAACATAGGTCACCCCTCTTAGATGACTTCTACTGAACCACCTTTAGCAGTGATAGCTTCTTCAGCTGATTTAGAGAATTTAGCTGCCTTAACAGACAATTTCTTAGTCAATTCTCCGTTACCAAGAATTTTAATTCCTGATTTTTCAGCTTTTACAATACCTGCTTCAACAAGTACAACTGGTGTTACTTCAGCACCATCTTCGAAGACGTTCAACTGATCAAGGTTTACAATCGCATATTCTTTAGCGTTGATGTTTGTAAATCCACGTTTTGGAAGACGACGGAACAATGGAGTTTGTCCACCTTCAAAACCAAGACGTACACCGCCACCGCTACGAGCTTTTTGACCTTTTTGACCACGGCCAGAAGTTTTACCATTACCAGATGAAGTACCACGACCAACACGGTTGCGGACTTTACGTGAACCTGCAGCAGGTTGTAATTCATGAAGTTTCATTATTATTTTCTCCTCTTTTGTAAATTGCTAACGCATGTAATCAGGAAAAGGTGTCCCGACTACAAACTCGCCTATACTTATATTTAGTTTTAGGGGATGAGAAATTTCTCATACCCCTGAAAACCTTGTTCTATTTCAAAATAGATTATTTTACTTCTTCAACTGTTACCAAGTGAGATACTGCAGTGATCATACCACGTACTGCTGGGTTATCTTCTTTAATAACAGAGCTGTTCAATTTGCCAAGTCCAAGTGCTACAACAGTTTTACGTTGTGACGGGATGCGTCCGATTGGAGACTTAGTCAAAGTAATTTTAATTTGAGCCATTTGAATCTCCTTTCTTAAGCCAAGTCAGAAACTGAAATACCACGAAGGGCAGCAACTTCTTCAGCGCGTTTCAATTGAGCTAAACCTTCCACTGTTGCACGAACAATGTTGATTGGAGTGTTTGATCCAAGTGATTTAGACGTTACATCTGCAATACCTGCCAATTCAACAACGGCACGAACTGCACCACCTGCAGCAACCCCAGCCCCTTCGATAGCTGGTTTCAACAATACACGAGCTCCACCAAATACTGATGTTACTTCGTGAGGAATTGTTGTTCCAACCATAGGAACTTCAATCAAGTTTTTCTTAGCATCTTCTACTGCTTTACGGATTGCTTCTGGTACTTCTTGAGCTTTACCTGTACCAAAACCAACACGTCCGTTACGGTCACCAACAACTACAAGAGCTGCAAAGCGAAGACGACGTCCACCTTTAACAACTTTTGTAACACGGTTGATGGCAACTACACGTTCTTCAAGTTCAACTGCATTGTCTTTAAATGCCATTTTCTAGTGTCCTCCTATTAGAATTTCAATCCGTTTTCACGAGCTGCATCAGCCAAAGCTTTAACACGTCCGTGATATAGATATCCACCGCGGTCGAACACCACTTCAGAAATACCTTTAGCAACTGCACGTTCAGCAACAAGTTTGCCGACAACAACGGCTTGTTCAGTTTTAGTTCCTTTTGAAACTTCTTTGTCAAGAGTTGAAGCGCTTGCGAGCGTTACACCCGCTACGTCATCAATTACTTGAGCGTAGATGCCTGTATTAGAACGGAACACGTTCAAACGTGGGCGATCAGCAGTTCCAGAGAGTTTTCCGCGAACGCGACGGTGGCGTTTTTGACGGATTTTATTTTTATCTGGTTTCGAAATCACAATTTTCACCTCTTAATTTTAAAATCATGTGCTAAGCACTGAGTTGGAAAGATGAAGATTGGTTGAAAAACAACCAAACTACATTATTTACCTGTTTTACCTTCTTTACGGCGAACGAATTCACCAACATAACGGATCCCTTTACCTTTGTAAGGTTCTGGTGAACGAAGGCTACGTACGTAAGCAGCTGTTTGACCAACTACTTCTTTTGAAATTCCGCTAACAACGATTGTTGTTGGATTTGGAAGTTCAAAAGTAATTCCTTCTGGAGCTTCAACTTCGTCTGGATGTGATTTACCAACAGCCAAAACAAGTTTTGATCCTTGAAGTTGTGCACGGTAACCAACCCCGCGCATTTCAAGTTCTTTCTTGAATCCTTCTGATACACCAACAACCATGTTGTTCAAAAGGGCACGAGTAGTTCCGTGGATTGTTTTCATTTCTTTTGAATCGTTTGGACGGTGAAGAGTTACTTCAGTACCTTCCACACGGATTTCAATATCTTTTGAGAACTCACGAGTAAGTTCTCCTTTAGGTCCTTTTACAGTTACAACGTTGTCATTGTTAGTGAGTTCAACACCAGCAGGCAACACGATAACTTTATTACCAATACGTGACATGTTTTTATTCTCCTGTTAAATTGTCAGGCCTTTGAAGGCCAGTTTTCACGGGGTTTAAGATACTTATTTAGTTCAAGAGCTGAACTGAACACGCTCTAAGAACTGTGTATCTTGATTTGAGTTCGAGCTAAGAATTTGGTGAAAAAGATAAGTTTGTCTTGGAGCATCGCTCCTTCTACAAACTTCCTATTTTCACTGCATTCTTTTAACGCTCTCACATCATCAATTACCAAACGTAAGCGATAACTTCCCCACCAACGTTCTTTTGGCGTGCTTCTTTATCAGTAAGCAAACCTTCAGAAGTTGAAAGGATAGCAATTCCAAGTCCGTTAAGAACTTTTGGAAGATCTTCACGTTTTTTGTAAACACGCAAACCTGGTTTAGAAACACGTTTCAAGTTTGTGATAACTTTTTCACCGTTTGCTCCATATTTCAAGAACACGCGGATGATACCTTGCTTGTCATCTTCAATCACTTCAACGTTTTTTACAAAACCTTCGCGTTTAAGGATTTCAGCAATCCCTTTTTTGATGTTTGATGCAGGTACTTCAAGTACTTCGTGTTTTGCTTGGTTAGCGTTACGAATACGAGTTAGGAAGTCTGCGATTGGGTCAGTCATAACCATTTTATATTTCTCCTCTTACTAGTAGTTTGAATGTTTCACTTGCTAGTTAATGATTGAGCTAGGCTCAGAAAGTTTTGATACATACAAATGAGGATTTCTCATTTGAACACGAGCTACAACCTGGGCAAAAAAGATAGATTTGTCTTGGAGCATCGCTCCTGCATCAAATCTCCTATTTTTGCTGAGGTTGTCACGCTCTTTGTATCATGCTATT
Organism: Streptococcus australis ATCC 700641; assembly: GCF_000186465.1. Taxonomy (GTDB): domain Bacteria; phylum Bacillota; class Bacilli; order Lactobacillales; family Streptococcaceae; genus Streptococcus; species Streptococcus australis. The sequence goes on from NZ_GL636091.1 coordinate 252,138, forward strand.
ACCAAGATGCTTTTGTTACACCTGGGATTTGACCTTTATATGCCAATTCACGGAAGCAAACACGGCAAAGTTTAAACTTGCGGTAAACTGAGTGTGGACGTCCACAACGTTCACAGCGAGTGTATGCTTGAGTAGAGAACTTCGCTGGGCGTTTGTTCTTAGCAATCATAGATTTTTTAGCCATTAGTTTTACCTCCTATATTATTTTGCAAACGGCATACCAAGGCCAGTAAGCAATGCACGTGATTCTTCGTCTGTGTTCGCAGTAGTTACGATTACGATATCCAAACCACGAGTTTTATCAACATCATCAAAGTTGATTTCTGGGAAGATCAATTGTTCTTTCACACCAAGTGTGTAGTTTCCGCGTCCGTCAAATGATTTTGTTGGAACACCATGGAAGTCACGAACACGTGGAAGTGAAACTGAAACCAATTTGTCCAAGAATTCGTACATACGTTCGCCACGAAGAGTTACTTTCGCACCGATCGCTACACCTTCACGAAGACGGAAGCCGGCGATTGATTTTTTAGCTTTTGTGATAAGTGGTTTTTGACCTGAGATCAATGCCAATTCTTCAGCAGCTTTCTCAAGGTTTTTAGCGTTAGAAACAGCATCTCCAACACCCATGTTCAAAACGATCTTATCAACTTTTGGCACTGCCATAACTGATGAGTAGTTAAATTGTTCAGTCAAAGCTGGAACTACTTCATTAAGGTATTTTTCTTTTAAACGATTAGCCATTATACTTCTCCTTTCCTTCGTGATTAGTCAAGCACTTCGCCTGATTTTTTGTTATAACGAACTTTTTTGCCGTCTACGAATTTGTAGCCAACTCGTCCAGCAACACCGTTCTTGTCCAAGACTTGAACGTTTGATACATGGATTGGAGCTTCTTTTTCGATGATAGCACCTTGAGGGTTTTCGTTATTTGGACGTTGGTGTTTTTTAACAAGGTTTACACCTTCAACAACAACTTTATTTACTTTTGGAAGAGCAGCAACGACTTTAGCTTCAACACCTTTGTCTTTACCAGCAATTACACGAACTTTGTCGCCAGTTTTTACAAACATTTTATTCTCCTTTTATTCTTACGCCCGATGGGCACCCTGGCCAATGAGCCAGGGGACTGTGTTTGTGATTTTTAAAATTAAAGTACTTCTGGAGCAAGTGATACGATCTTCATGAAACCACCGTCACGCAATTCACGAGCGACTGGGCCAAAGATACGAGTTCCGCGAGGAGTTTTGTCTTCACGGATGATCACTGCAGCATTTTCGTCGAATTTGATGTATGAACCATCTTTACGACGAGCACCTGATTTAGTACGAACGATAACAGCTTTTACAACGTCACCTTTTTTAACCGCACCACCAGGAGTAGCTTGTTTTACAGATGCCACAATAACATCACCGATGTTTGCAAATTTACGTCCTGAACCACCAAGAACTTTGATAGTCAAGATTTCGCGAGCACCGCTGTTGTCTGCGACTTTCAAACGAGTTTCTGTTTGAATCATTTCAGTTTTCTCCTTTCAGGTTTGATTAGATGATAACCGCTTCTTCAACAACTTCTACAAGACGGAAGCGTTTTGTAGCTGAAAGCGGACGAGTTTCCATGATACGAACGATATCGCCTTCTTTGGCAACGTTGTTTTCATCATGTGCTTTGTATTTTTTAGAATAGTTGATACGTTTACCATAGACTGGGTGGTTACGTTTAGTTTCAACTACAACTGTGATTGTTTTGTCCATTTTGTCAGACACAACGCGTCCAACAAGAACTTTACGATTATTGCGTTCCATTGAAATTCTCCTTCCCTAGTCTATTATTTAGCTTCTGATTGAACAGTTTTGATACGAGCGATTTGTTTTTTCACTTCTTTCAAACGTCCAGTTTGCTCCAATTGACCTGCAGCAGCTTGGAAACGAAGTTCAAACAATTCTTTTTTCAATTCATTTTCACGCTTCGCGAGTTCTTCTTGAGAAAGACCACGAAGTTCTTTAACAAATTCTTTTACTTCTGTAAGTTTCATGACCTCTCCTTATTTTGCTTCACGTTTTACGAATTTACATTTAACTGGTAATTTGTGGCTTGCAAGACGAAGCGCTTCGCGAGCGATCTCTTCAGATACACCAGCAACTTCAAACATTACTTTACCACGTTTAACTGGTGCTACCCAACCTTCAGGCGCCCCTTTACCAGATCCCATACGTACCCCGATAGCTTTAGCGGTGTATGATTTGTGTGGGAAGATTTTGATCCAAACCTTACCACCACGTTTCATGTAACGAGTCATGGCAATACGAGCTGCCTCGATTTGGCGGTTAGTGATCCAGTGGCTAGTTGTAGCTTGAAGACCGTATTCACCGAATGCTACTTCTTTTCCACCTTTTGCTTCACCGCGCATTTTACCACGGAATTCGCGACGGTGTTTTACACGTTTAGGTACTAACATTGGTTATTTACCTCCTTTAGCGTCTTTACGAGCAGGAAGAACTTCACCACGGTAGATCCATACTTTAACACCAAGTTTACCGTAAGTTGTATCTGCTTCTTCCCAAGCGTAATCGATGTCTGCGCGAAGTGTGTGGAGTGGAACTGTACCTTCAGAGTATCCTTCAGCACGGGCGATATCTGCACCGTTCAAACGACCTGATACTTGGGTTTTGATTCCTTTAGCTCCAGCGCGCATAGTACGTTGGATCGCTTGTTTTTGAGCACGACGGAAAGCCACACGTTGCTCCAATTGACGAGCAATTCCTTCACCAACAAGGTGAGCATCCAAGTCAGGACGTTTGATCTCGATGATGTTGATGTGAACTTGTTTACCTGTCAATTTGTTAAGAGCTGCACGAAGTGCATCGACGTTCGCTCCACCTTTACCGATAACCATACCTGGTTTAGCAGTGTGAAGTGAAACGTTAACTTTGTTTACTGCGCGTTCGATTTCGATAGTAGAAACCGCTGCGTCAGCTAATTCTTTTTGAATAAATTTGCGGATTGCAAGATCTTCATGAAGGTAATCCGCGTATTCTTTTTCAGCATACCATTTGGCATCCCAATCACGGATGATGCCGACACGCATTCCAATTGGATGTACTTTTTGACCCACGATGTTACCTCCTTATTTTTCTGTCACAACCACTGTGATGTGGCTTGTGCGTTTGTTGATTGGTGAAGCTGAACCTTTCGCACGTGGACGGAAACGTTTCATTGTTGGTCCTTCGTTTGCGAATGCTTCAGATACTACCAAGTTTGCTTTTTCCAAACCAAAGTTGTTTTCAGCGTTTGCTACTGCTGAGTTCAACACTTTCAAGATGATTTCAGCTGCTTTGTTTGGAGTGAATTTCAAGATTGCTACTGCATCGGCTACGCTTTTACCACGGATGTTGTCAAGAACAAGACGTGATTTACGAGGTGAAACACGCACTGTACGAGCCATTGCTTTAGCTGAAGTAATTTCTGCCATTTATGTTCTCCTTATTTTCTACGTGTCTTCTTGTCATCTGCAGCGTGACCTTTGTAAGTACGAGTTGGTGCAAATTCACCAAGCTTGTGACCTACCATGTCTTCTTGGATGTAAACAGGTACGTGTTTACGTCCATCATAAACTGCGATAGTGTAACCAATGAAACTTGGGAAGATCGTTGAACGACGTGACCAAGTTTTGATAACTTTTTTCTTTTCGTCGTTAGCTTGAGCTTCAACTTTTTTCATCAAATGCTCATCGACGAAAGGCCCTTTTTTAAGACTGCGTCCCATTTTATTATTTTCTCCTTTAAATATAGTACCACAGCGGCTTGCGCTCACAAGGAGTGCTACCGAGCTGGCGGATTATCTAGCACTTAAGCGACTAGTTCTAAATTATTTCTCGTTGCGACGACGAACGATAAGTTTGTCAGATTTCGCTTTCTTGTTACGAGTTTTAAGACCAAGAGCAGGTTTGCCCCATGGAGTAGATGGCGCTTTACGACCAACTGGTGCTTTACCTTCACCACCACCGTGTGGGTGATCATTCGGGTTCATTACAGAACCACGAACTGTTGGACGGATACCCTTCCAACGGCTACGACCAGCTTTACCAAGGTTTACAAGTCCATGTTGTTCATTTCCGACAACACCAACTGTAGCACGACAAGTACCAAGGATCATACGAACTTCGCCTGATTGAAGACGAACAAGAACATATTTACCTTCAGAACCCAATACTTGAGCAGAAGCTCCAGCAGCACGTACCAATTCTCCACCACGACCTGGTTTCAATTCGATGTTGTGGATCAAAGTACCAACCGGGATGTTAGCAAGTGGAAGAGCGTTTCCGACTTTGATATCTGCTTCTGGACCTGAAACGATACGTTGACCAACTTCAAGGCCTTTTGGAGCGATGATGTATGCTTTCACACCATCAGTGTAGTGTACCAAAGCGATGTTTGCAGAACGGTTTGGATCGTACTCAATTGTTTTTACAACGGCTTCAACGTTATCTTTGTTACGTTTGAAGTCAATCAAACGGTAATGACGTTTGTGTCCACCACCTTGGTGACGAACTGTGATACGTCCGTTGTTGTTACGACCTGCTTTGCTCTTCAATGAAACGAGCAAAGATTTCTCTGGTGTGCTTGTTGTGATTTCAGCGAAATCCAAAGAAGTCATATTACGGCGACCGTTTGTTGTTGGTTTATAAACACGAATTCCCACGATATTTCCTCCTTAGATTATTCAGCTTCAGTAGCGAACAACTCGATTGCTTTTGAATCAGCTGTAAGCGTGATGATAGCTTTTTTAGTTTTTGAAGTAAAACCAGTGTAACGTCCAACACGTTTAGCTTTTGGTTTTACGTTTACAGTGTTCACATTCGCAACTTTTACACCTTCAAATGCAGCTTCAACAGCTTGTTTGATCAAAAGTTTGTGAGCGCGAGTGTCAACTTCGAATACATATTTGCCTGCTTCAAGTTGAGCCATTGACTTTTCAGTGATAACAGGTTTTTTGATAACATCATACAAATTCATTATGCAAGAACCTCCTCGATTTTAGAGATAGCTGCTTGAGTAACAAGAAGTTTGTCACTATTTGCGATGTCAAGAACACTTGCAGTTGTAGCAGTCGCAACTTTCACGTTTGGAAGGTTACGAGCCGAAAGAGCTGCGAATTCGTTTCCTTCTTCAAGAATAACAAGGACTTTAGAATCGATGCTCAAAGCTGCAAGAACTTTTGCAAATTCAGCAGTTTTTGGAGCTGTAAATTCAAGAGAATCAACGGCTACAAATTTGTTTTCAGCAACTTTTTCTGAGTAAACAGATTTAAGCGCAAGGCGACGAACTTTTTGAGGAAGTTTGTACGCATAGCTACGTGGAGTTGGTCCGAAGACAATTCCACCACCACGCCATTGTGGAGAGCGGATAGAACCTTGACGAGCACGTCCAGTTCCTTTTTGACGCCATGGTTTGCGTCCACCACCTGAAACGGCTGAGCGGTTTTTAACTGCGTGAGTTCCTTGACGAAGGCTAGCACGTTGGCTGATGATCACATCAAATACAACTGCTTGGTTTGGTTCGATACCAAAGATCGCATCGTTAAGAACAACTTCGCCCGCTTGTTTACCAGTTTGGTCGAATAATGTTATATTTGCCATTTTGACTGTATTCCCCTTTCCTTATTATTTACCAGCTTTAACTGCTGACTTGATAGTGATAAGAGATTTCTTAGCACCTGGTACGTTACCTTTAATAAGGATAACGTTCTTTTCTGGAACAACTTGTACAACTTCAAGGTTTTGAATGGTTACGCGGTCGCCACCCATACGTCCTGCAAGGTTTTTACCTTTGAATACGCGGTTAGGCGCAACAGGTCCCATAGAACCTGGACGACGGTGGTAACGAGAACCGTGAGCCATAGGTCCACGTGATTGTCCGTGGCGTTTGATAACACCTTGGAAACCTTTACCTTTAGAAGTACCAGTTACATCAACAATGTCTCCAGCTTCGAAAGTATCAACTGTGATTTCAGCACCAACTTCCAAGCCTTCAACGTTTTTGAATTCACGAATGAAGCGCTTAGGAGCCGTGTTAGCTTTTGCTACATGTCCTTTAGCAGGTTTGTTGCTCAATACTTCGCGTTTGTCATCGAAACCAACTTGGATAGCGTTGTAACCATCTGTTTCAACAGTTTTAACTTGAAGAACAACGTTTGGAGTTGCTTCGATAACTGTTACAGGGATCAATTCGCCAGCTTCAGTGAAGATTTGAGTCATTCCCACTTTTTTCCCTAAGATTCCTTTTGTCATGAGAAAATAGTTCCTTTTCTATATTTTTTTATTCAAAAAGTTTTTAACGAGCGTTTTTTATGCTCAAGGTATCAAGCTTTAGATTAAAGTTTGATTTCTACGTTTACACCACTTGGAAGATCCAATTTCATCAAAGCGTCAACCGTTTTTTGAGTTGGGTTGATGATATCGATCAAACGTTTGTGTGTACGCATTTCGAATTGTTCGCGAGAATCTTTGTATTTGTGAGTCGCACGAATGATTGTGTAGAGGCTACGCTCAGTTGGAAGTGGGATTGGACCCGCAACTTGTGCACCTGTACGAGTAGCTGATTCTACGATTTTTGCAGCCGCTGTGTCAAGTGTACGGTGTTCGTACGCTTTCAAACGGATGCGGATTTTTTTGTTTGCCATCTTTTTCTCCTTTTCGTCTATTTAAGATAATAGGCTAGCTCCACAAGAAAACCGACGCGCGTTGCGTGGCAATGCAACCGAGCGTGTCGCAACCTCTTGCATCAAAGCTAATAGCTGTTTTTCACAGCACCATAGTAGTTTAACACAATGAAAGGCCCAATGCAAGGGATTTGAATAGATTTTTTTCATTTTTTTAATGAAAGTGTTTTCGAAAGAAAAAGCGTGCCAAAAAAGTTGCTATTATATAGAAAAAAGGGAGCGAGACAGAACAAATTTATATCTAATTTGTTCGTCGTCTCGCCCCCGCACAGTTGATTGGAATCTTTGGAGCTTAACAAGCTCCAAAGATTCCAATCAACCACTGCGTCTAGCAGTTATTTCTATTATTCTAAGATGGCTGTAGTCTTTTTTCTTCCTATTTAGCTTTTCCTAAAAATTCCGGCCTGACTTGTTATAGCCATATTTTTCAACAAAATGCTCACGGAATTCTAAAAGATTGTCATCCATGATGGCTTGACGGACCTGCTTCATGAGGTTAATCAAGAAATAGAGGTTGTGGTAGCTGGTCAATCTAATGCCAAAGGTCTCATCTGCCTTGAGGAGATGGCGAAGATAAGCACGGGTGTAATTCTTACAAGTGTAGCAATCACACTCGTGGTCTAGCGGTGTAAAGTCTTCTGCAAATTGCGCATTTTTCACTACCAAACGTCCTTGACTAGTCATACAGGTGCCATTTCGCGCAATCCGCGTCGGCAAGACACAGTCAAACATGTCCACTCCACGAATAACGCCATCGATCAGACTGTCTGGAGCTCCTACTCCCATGAGATAGCGAGGCTTGTTCTCTGGTAAGAGCGGAGTTGTGAAATCCAGCACGGCATTCATCTCTTCATGGCTTTCCCCAACAGCTAACCCACCGATAGAATAGCCTGGAAAGTCCATGCTGACCAAATCTTGAGCAGACTGACGGCGCAAGTCTTCAAATCCAGCCCCTTGGACAATCCCGAAAAGACCTTGATCATGAGGGCGACGATGAGCCTTCAGGCCACGTTCTGCCCAACGACTGGTCCGTTCGATTGATTTCTTCACATAATCATAGGGCTGATAGAACTGAGGACATTCATCAAAGGACATCATGATGTCGCTCCCTAGATTGTTTTGGATGGAGATGGCTTTTTCTGGGGAGAGGAACATCTTCGAGCCGTTGAGGTGGTTTTTAAAGGTTACCCCTTCTTCGGTGATATTGCGGGTATCCGCTAATGAATAGACCTGGAAGCCTCCACTATCTGTCAAAATGGGCTGGTCCCAGTTCATGAACTGGTGCAGTCCTCCTGCTTTTGCGACTAGATCATCCCCGGGACGAAGCCAGAGATGGTAGGTGTTGGCCAAAATAATTCCGGACCCCATTTCCTTGAGTTCTTCTGGCGATTGGGTCTTAACGGTTGCCTGAGTCCCTACAGGCATAAACATTGGAGTTGGGAAGGTCCCGTGGGGGGTGATAATTTCTCCCAGACGAGCTCCTGTATGCTTTTCTTTTTTGATTAATCGATATTGAATCGGTGAATCTGTCATGGTTACCTCCGTACTGGGAAAAACAGTCCCAGCCTTCTTATTCCTGTCACAGGATCTCCTGTGAGCACCTGTACGATTGTACCAAATTTTACCAGCTCTGTCACGGACTTGTGTTATAATAAAGGGTACTACTACCATGAAAGAGGACATTATGAATATCAAATTGGTTCGTGCTCAAGCTCGTCAGCTGCAATTGCAACATCCCAAAGTCTTCTCCTACTTTGCCTTGCCAACTTTCCTGACAATCCTTGCAAGTTACATGTTGACAGGGACAGATATCACTGAAACACTTGCTCACATGGAACTTAGAGAAGGGATGCTCTTTCTTCTAAGTCGGCAGATTTTCCCTGCGATTGTTTGTTTTATCCTGTCTTTTCTCTATTTAGGGGCAACTTTTCGCTTTTTGATTTCTGCCTCTAGCAAGGGAGAAAAGAACTTTGGTATCTTCACCATCTTTCAGAGCCAGTATTTTACACCTGCGTTTTTGACGCTATTCATCAAGCAAGTGATCCTATCTTTGTGGGGGAGCCTCCTCTATGTGAGTCAGCTCCTCTTAACGGTGGTCAGCTATCACGTTCTCGCTATCAATGAATCCTTCTCCTCTACCTCTACCCTTAGAGCGGATACTCCAGAAGTTCAAGCGATTCTCAAGTTAGCGCCGATGATGACGACTGGACTCTTAATGGCCCTGGTTGGGCTCCTGCTCTTCCTCCCTTTTTATTACCAGTATAGTTTGGTCGAGTTGATCCTGTATAGTCGACTGATGACAGGAACCTATGATGGGCCCATGTCTATCCTTCGTCAAAGCAAGGAAGAGATGAAAGGCTTTAAGAGTCACCGCTTTGTGCTTGATTTGAGCCTGCTCGGTTGGCAAATTCTATCTTTTTTCACTTTAGGAATGGCGAATTTTTATGTCAAACCTTATGCAACCAGTTGCCAAATCATCTTTTACCATACCCTCCTTCAAAAACGGATGCAGGCGGACAGTCGCTTCCAGCAAAAGGCGCCGGATCTACCAAAGTCTAACCCACTTGATTAACAAGGAAACCCAAAAACCCACCTTCGATTGGAGCTATTCTCCAAAGCACTAGGTGGGTTCTTTTTTTCTGTTGGGGAAATCCGTCTGCATTTATTTCATCTCTCGTATCAGTTTAATCACTGAATGAAAGACGAGAGGTTCTGAGATAAATCAAAGGCTATTCTTCTCCTAAGACCAAACGAGTGTGCTCGCGTTTGATACAGCGGTTCATCACAATATCTTCTCGTCCAGCTCCACGAAGAATGTCTTCTGCTTCTTGATTTTCCAGCTCTAATTGCGCCCAAAAGATCTTCGCATCCGACTCGATAAAGTCACGCGCTACATCTGGCAAAAACTCACTGCGACGGTAAACATCGACGATATCTACTGGGAAAGGAATTTCCTGCAGGCTAGCGTATACCGTTTCTCCAAGGATTTGCCCACCGGCTGCACGAGGATTAACGGGAATAATCCGATAGCCCCGCTCTTGCATCTCCTTGCTGACACGATGGCTGGTCGTATCTTCACGATCAGATAATCCGACCACAGCAATGATTTTGCTTGTTTCTAGGTAATGTTTGATAATGCCATCACTAGGATTGCGAAATGAATAGGCCATATGAATCTCCTTTTGTATGCGTTTCCTTTCTTTAAATAGTATAACAATACGAAGGGCATTGCAAGTGTTTGTCGTAAAAAGCGGTAGGAAACTTAAAAGTCTCCTACCGCTTTCTGTTTTGGACAAACTCAATCTTATTTGGCTTCATACCATGTTTTGCCTTCATTCTCATCGGCTTCCAGTGGTACCGCAAGTTCAATAGCAGATTCCATGGTCTCTTTGACAAGTGCTTTGATCGCTGCAAGTTCATCAGTTGGTACTTGCAGAACAATTTCATCGTGAACCTGAAGAAGCATCTTGGTCTTGTATGCGCCTGCTTCTAAGGCTTGGTCCAAGTGGATCATGGCAATTTTCAAAATATCTGCCGCCGATCCTTGGATCGGTGAGTTAATTGCTGTCCGTTCCGCAAAGCCTCGAACATTGAAGTTGCGAGAATTGATATCTGGAATCTCCCGACGACGCTTGAAGAGAGTTTCTACATAGCCTTTGTCACGCGCTTCCCGTACCACTCTCTCCATATAGTCCTTGATGCCAGGGTAGCGTTCGAAATAGGTTTCAATGTAGGCTTTGGCTTCTTTTCGACTAATCCCTAGGTTGTTAGACAGTCCAAAATCGGAAATTCCATAAACCACGCCGAAGTTTACTGCCTTGGCATTGCGACGGTCATTTGGCGTCACATCTTCTGGTTTTTCAATATTGAAGACCCGCATGGCAGTTGATGTATGGATATCTGCCCCATGCTGAAAGGCATCAATCAAATGCTCATCTCCTGAAATATGGGCCAAGACGCGCAATTCGATCTGTGAATAGTCTGAACTCAGCAAGACACTGTTTACCTCTTCTGGAACAAAGGCCTTACGAATGAGACGACCTTGCTCCAAACGGACAGGAATGTTTTGTAGATTAGGATCCACGCTGGACAAGCGACCTGTCTGCGTCAAATCCTGTACATAGCGGGTATGGATTTTCCCATCTTCCAAAATCCAGTCTTGAAGACCGATGACATAAGTCGATTGGATCTTAGCAATTTGGCGGTATTCAAGAATCTTAGACACGATCGGTGCGATGGGCGCTAGGCGTTCCAAAACATCAACAGCTGTTGAATAGCCGGTTTTGGTCTTCTTGGTGTATTCAAGAGGGAGTTCCAATTTTTCAAAGAGGATGACACCCAATTGTTTTGGAGAATTGATGTTAAATTCTTCTCCTGCCAACTCGTAGATTTCTTGGGTCAGGCGCTCCAAGACTGCTTCGTTTTCCACCTGCATGTCTTGGAGGGTCTGGCGTTCCACCTTAATCCCTGCGATTTCCATTTTGGCCAAAACAGCTGCTAGTGGTTGCTCCATATCATAGAGCAGATCTAGTTGGTCGTGAGCTTTTAGTTGCTCCGTCATAGGCTCTTCAGTGTCTAGTAAAACAGCGACTTTTCGTGCCAAATGCTCTAATAGGACCGCCTTTTCTGGAATGATTTTTTTGGCTCCCTTGCCATAAACGACTTCGTCCAGCGGCAGCGTAATCTGACTATAGAGACTCGCAATGGTTGAAATTTCATTGTCCTCTACGGTCGACAAGAGATACTTGGCCAATCGACTGTCAAACGCGGGATTTTGAAGGGTAATACCCAAGTGGCTGAGCAAGACCTTGGCCCGTTTGAAGTCATAGACCTTGAGGGGTGTTTTTTCGAGAAATTCTTTGAAAATCGGTGTTTGTAAAAGACCAGTATCTGTACTCACGTAGAGCTGACCTTTGGTCCCCCATGCGAAGCCGATGATGGGTTCCGTATGGTAATTGTCCCCAAAAATCTCAAAATGGAAGAAACTATCTTCTGTGAGCATATCTGAAGTGACCTGCTCAACTTCTGTGTAGTCAAGGGCTACAGGAGTTGCCGCTTCCTCGCTCAAATCCAAGGCCTGACGGAGTTGCTTGAACCCCATATCCTCATAAAACTTGGCAAGATTTTCTAGATGAGGACCCGTATAGGTGATGTCATCCAGACCAATCTCGATAGGCGCATTGGTGTCGATGGTCGCCAGGGTCTTGGATAGGTAGGCCTGCTCCTTGTCGTTGATGAGATTTTCCTTCATCTTAGAAGCCTTCATCTCATCGATATGCTCATAAATGCCATCGAGAGAGCCATACTCAAGGAGCAGTTTGATCCCGGTCTTTTCTCCAATCTTAGTGACACCTGGGATATTATCCGACTTATCTCCCATCAAGGCCTTGAGATCGATAAATTGCTCCGGTGTCAATCCCATCTTTTCTTTCAAATAGGCTGGAGTGAATTCTTCAAACTCTGCCACTCCTTTTTTTGAGATTTCAACCACCGTGTTGTCATCTGTCAGCTGAATCAAGTCCTTGTCCCCTGAGACAATAGTCACATCAAAAGGAACAGAAGTTGATTCTGCCAACTTGTCCAGCGTTCCAATAATATCATCTGCTTCATATTGAGCTAGCTCATAGTGGCGAATTCCTAGATGGTCTAATTGCTCGCGAATGAAAGGGAACTGCTCACGGAATTCATCTGGTGTTTTTGCCCGCCCCCCTTTGTAGTCGGCATACATCTCCGTCCGAAAAGTAGTCTTTCCTGCATCAAAGGCGACGAGAACGTGTGTTGGTTGAATGCGCTCCAACAGATGGCTCAACATGAGATTAAAGCCATAGACCGCATTGGTATGCAACCCATTGGCATTTTTGAAGCGATCGATTTGATTATAAAGTGCGAAAAAGGCACGAAATGCGACGGAAGACCCGTCGATGAGTAGCAATTTATTCTTTTTTTCCATAGGCCTATTATACCACGAATCACAAGGTCCCTGGTACATAAAAACTCTACCCTTTCGGGTAGAGCCTTCTCTTATGAAAAATATTTATTCGCCGTAACAAGACCCTTGTTGTGGCAATTTCTTAAAACGTTTTGGATAATTGACTGAGATTTTCATTTTCTGTACCTCATTTCTTATTGGATGAGTACAGTATACAAGGGAAACCTAAACCATTTCTTATAGAAAGCTTCAAGAAAACTAAAAGCTGAATGCAAAAGGCATAGTTATTTTTTACGGCAAACTAGTAACTGAAGATGGAGCCCTTTTCATCGCAGTTCCAAGGATAGAAATGAAAAACTCTTCCCAATCTGGAAGAGCTGATCCTTATCCAAGCAGAAGAAGGCTGGCTAAAGCGACTATTGCTGGTCCACCCTGGGTCAAGATAATTTTTTTATTAGAAGACACAGCCCCATAAGCTGCGACACCAATAATAAAAAGCAGAAAAATCGTGACAATTTCGCTATTTCTAGCTATAAAGAGGGCATAGAGGAGGAAGACACCAATCAGAGCATTATAAATGCCTTGGTTTTTGAAGAGGACAGTCACAGATGGACGATGTAATTCTTCCTGATCCATATTAAAGACACGACTAGTCGATGCCGAGTGGGTTGCTAAACTCTCAAGATAAAAAATATAGAAATGTTCGAAAGCAGCAAGACTTGCTAAAACAACGGTTAAGACAGACATATTATTCTCCTTTTAAAATGTAATTTGTTCGAGACCAGACACCAACTTTTCGAGTAAGTGACTCAGCTGATCCTGCTCTTTTTCAGAAAGAATCTGATCCATCTGGCCTTTTACTTGTAGATGATGTGCTGGAGGATGGACCAACAACCGATCTCTGGCAAGCTCCGTAAGTTCCACCACAATCTCCCGTTGATTGTCTGGATTGCGAGTACGAGTAACATAGCCCCCAGCTTCTAAGACTTTGAAGTGGCGGGTTAAGGCTGCAGGGTCAATCGCTAGTTTCTCCTGGAGGGCCACTTGGCTACATGGCGCCTCTACTAATAACAACTGGAGCATCTGATAACGGGTCAGACTAATGCCCAATTGTTTTTCAAATAATTGGGTTGATGCCTGATCAGCTAGCTTCAAACGATAAAGCAAGTCATGCATTTCTGTCATTCCTTCCCTCTAATCTTTTTATTGACTTATCAATAATTGATTTATCAAGTGTATCATTTTAAAAAAGTCGAGGCAAGAAATTTGCTCGCCTCAAACGAAATGATCTCCTCCTAAGAAAAGCAAAGTAAAAGACCACCGGATTTGGTGGCCTTTTAGGGAGATTATTATGAAAAAGAAAAGTTTTAGGATTTCATAAACAAAGTTAGGAGGTCTTTGTTTATGGTTTTATTATATCGGATTTATCTTAAAGATTTCTTAAGGAATTATTTCATTTTCAAAACAAATTGTTTACGGATTCTTTTCATAGTGCCATTCCAGCAACAAAGAAGCCTTGCTTTGTTAAATAAGTTAACTTTTTTCTTCTTCAAAATAGAAGCGAATGTCATCCAAACGTTGAATCGCATGATTGACATCCGGCTTGTAATCTAAAAAATTAATACTCCCAATTTCTGCATTGTCTGCCAGATCAACATCCAAGGTTCGATCACCAATATAATAAGTCTCACTCGGATCCAGTTGATACTTATCCACTAGATAATCAATTCCTTCTGGATCTGGTTTTCTCCTAAAACCATTGTCCGTTGTGACAATCTCTTGGAAATAGGATAGGATCCCTAAATCTTCCAGAATTGGGTAAGCATTCTTTCCCTTGTGGGTATAGACAAATTGGGCAATTCCTCCCTCTTTAGCCCAAACTAGAATGTCTCTAGCCCCCTGCATCAGATGAACTTGGGCGTTTTTCTCACGCAAGCTAGAAGCACGATAACGATTCATCTCCTCCGCATCCAAGCCATGTTCTCTAGCAACGTCTTCAAGCAAAGACTGGACGGATTGTTGAAGAATAAAAGCATGGACCGCTTCCCGGTCAAAGTCCAGAGAGTAATAGGCATAAGTCTCAGCAATCCCATCTAAAATAGCTTCATAAGAATCCAAAAGAGTTCCATCCAAATCCCAAATAAAAGCTCGTGTCATAAGTTTTATTCCTTCCATTTCCGATGATAGAGCGTTTTTAAGAAAAACCAGCGAAAACCATTATCCAAGAGGGTACCTGCCCAAATACCTGGCAAGCCCCAACCGAGGATAACTCCCATCAGATAACCTGAGCCAATCCGAATCACCCACATGCCGATCGTGGTCGCATAAAAAGGAAGGCGGGCGTTACCCAGACCTTGCCAGGCAGCCGTATAGATGACCGTTCCAGCTGTCAGAGGCGTTCCAAGCAAGGAGAACAAAATGACGGATAAGGAAGCGGTAAGAGCTCCTGAATCCTTGGTGTAAAGGGCTGTTAAAGGACTTCCAAACAAGAAAATAGTAAGGGCGAGGGGAAACATGGAGAGAAAGGAAAGCCAGAAACTCCGACTGGTGATTTGCTTGATCCCTTGCCAATCATTCTGTCCCAAACTTTTGGCGACCAACATGACTGTCGCTGTCGCAATCCCAAAAGCCGGCATATAGTTGAACTGGGTCAAGACTTCCCCAATGGCATTCCCAGCTACTGCTCTTGTACCAAAAACAGCGACCATAGCAATGATAACAATATCCCCTGCTCGCATCATGAGGCGTTCACCAGCAGCAGGTAAGGCAAGGGATAACAAGTCTCGATCCAATCCCCAACGAAAAGGAGCAAAGGGAAGTTGAACCTGACGCCAGAGCAAGTAAGTCCCTAATAGGCGAGAGAGAACCGTTCCTAATGCAGCCCCAGCGATGCCTAGCCCAAAAACAAATATCAAGATGCTCGATAACAGAGCATTTAAAACATTGGTCAACAAACTGACATACATGGGGACCCGCGGGTTGTGGGCTACACGGACTAGGGCTCCAAAAGTCGTCATCAGACCCAAAAGCAAAATACTTCCTCCGACAAGGGCTAGATAGAGGCCCCCAGCTTCTGCAACGGCTGCTTCAACCCCCAAGAGGGCAATCAATTCCTTGCCAAAGCAGAGGGATAAAGTCCCTAAAACAAGACTTATTAAAACCGTTACTTTGATAGACTCAGTGGCTTGACGAGCTATGGCCTGCCGATCTTTTTGTCCCATACTTTTGGACAAGAGACTTACAACCGCTGCTCCAAGAGCGATAAAAATAGCTTGGTAAATCGTAATGATATTGCCTGCGACGGATACACCCGAGACAGCGACCAAACCCAACTGAGCAACCAAGTAGCTATCTACCATCCCCATGAGCATTTGCAAGAAATTTTCTCCGATAGCAGGGAGGGCAATCCTTAAAATTTGTCGATCCACTTGTTGTTGACGAGACACACTTTCCTCCTGATGAAAAGAAACTCAGTTAGTTTCCCAACCGAGTTTACTTCCTCTCTTTTAAAGTCCTAGATAAGTTTCTACTGCAGTCTGCATATCTGCTGCCGCAACAGTTGTCTTGTGACGAACTGGAGCTGTTTCGAGGCCATCAACTGCTGGTGGCAAGGCTACACCTGAAATTTCGTGCAACTGAGCCAAAGCTTCAAAGTCAGTCAAGCCTGATTTCCCTGTTACAGCTTCTACTGCAACGACTGGGAATTTATATGGACTAGCTGTTGAAGCAATCACGGTCTTAGCCACATCGCCTGTCGCCGCTTGGTATTTTTTATATACGGCCGAAGCAACTGCTGTATGAGGGTCCTCAATATAAGCATCTGCCTCATAAACACGCTTGATTTCTGCTGCTGTTTCCGCTTCTGTCGCATACTCCGCTGCAAAGAGATCCAGAATCTCTGCATCAAAATCAGTCAACTCATACTGACCTTGAGTGTTCAAAGCGTTCATGAGTTCACCTGTCTTCACCGCATCATTTCCCAAAAGATGGAAAATCAAACGCTCCAAGTTTGAAGATACTAAGATATCCATAGATGGACTAGTGGTTACCTTGAACTCACGCTTCTTGTCATAGACACGAGTTTTAAAGAAGTCTGTCAAGACATTGTTGTCATTTGAAGCACAGATTAACTTACCAACTGGTAGGCCGATTTGCTTAGCGTAAAAGGCAGCTAAGATATTTCCAAAGTTTCCTGTCGGAACTGTGAAATTGACTTTTTCACCAGCCACAATCTCGCCAGTTTTAACAAGCTGAGCGTAGGCATAAACATAATAGACAATCTGTGGGACCAAACGACCGATATTCATAGAGTTAGCTGATGAGAACTGAAGCTTGTTGGCTGCCAATTTCTCACGAAGAGCCACATCATTGAACATATGTTTCACATTGGTTTGAGCATCATCAAAGTTCCCGTCAATGGCAATCACATGGGTATTGTCCCCGGTTTGAGTAGTCATTTGCAACTCTTGTACCTTGCTGACACCATCTTTTGGATAAAAGACGATAATTTCAGTTCCTGGTACATCCGCAAAACCTGCCATAGCAGCTTTCCCAGTATCTCCAGATGTCGCTGTCAAGATGACAATCTTGTTTTCCAAGCCGTGTTTCTTAGCTGCCGTTGTCATAAAGTAGGGCAAGATAGACAAGGCCATATCCTTGAAGGCAATGGTTGAACCGTGGAAAAGTTCCAAGTTGTATTGCCCATCTAGTTTCACAAGAGGAGCAATGGCTGGAGTATCAAACTTGCTGTCATAGGCGTTAGTGATACAGTAGTCCAACTCTTCTGCTGTAAAGTCATCCAAGAAGGCTGACAAAACAAGCTTTGCCACCTCTTGGTAAGAAGCATCTTTTAATGTGTCAAAATTCAAGTCCACCTTTGGATAGCTTACTGGAGTAAACAAACCGCCATCTGTTGCCAAACCTTGCAAAATCGCCTGACTGGCTGTTACGGTATTTTTCGCATCACGCGTTGATTGATAAACTAATGTCATGTCAATTTCCTCATTCTGTTCCTTAAATGTACGAGTTGGATCACTCTAGCTTTCGTACAATCTATTCCATTATACCATGAATCCTTGTGAATTTTGTCAGTGAGAATGAAATTGTCTGAAAAAAGAGGCCATTTCTTGCAAACTGAAAATCAACGAAAACTTCTCTTAATGGATTCATTTGCTGACCGAGTCTTGCTAATCTCTTTTTACTTGCTCATAGGAATCCTTGCCATCATTGAGCTTGTCCCAGATGACGACTTTTCCTTCTTTGAGGGATTTTTGAACATCAATGATCCGCTGATTGGAAGAGCCACGAAACTGCAACATAAGGTTGCGTTTGCTCTTATCATAGCGTCCATCCACCAGAA
This sequence comes from Streptococcus australis ATCC 700641, assembly GCF_000186465.1. Taxonomy (GTDB): domain Bacteria; phylum Bacillota; class Bacilli; order Lactobacillales; family Streptococcaceae; genus Streptococcus; species Streptococcus australis. The sequence goes on from NZ_GL636091.1 coordinate 270,146, forward strand.
TATCAATCAGCGAAAGCAGTTCCAGTTTGTCCGGCGTCTCCAACATCATTTCTTCCCAGGTGTAGCCGGTCCAAGACCAAATATCTTTTTCCGGCAACTCTCTTTTTACCCGCTTGACCAAGGGAAGCAGGATGCCGGTGTTGAGAAAAGGTTCCCCACCAAGCAATGTCAGGCCCTGGACATAGGGTTGGGCCAGATCCTCCATGATCTGCTCTTCCAACTCTTTTGTGTAGGGAATACCCGCCTTGAAAGACCAGGTCGCTACATTGTAACAACCCTCACAGTGAAACATACAACCTGCTACGTAGAGGGAGTTGCGCACTCCTTCGCCATCCACAAAGTTAAAGGCCTTGTAGTCGATGATGCGCCCTTGACTCAGTTCTTCACTTTTCCATTCTTGAGGTTTGGGATTGTTCATCTTCATCCTCCAAATCAATCCAGTAGCGCTGACTTCTGTCGATTGTGTTTTCGTAAACACCGCCAGCAGAGAGAATGGTGCGACGACTGGCTTCGTTGTCTTCATCGCAGGTAATCAGCACTCGTTCTAATCCTTGCTTTCTAGCCTCTGCCAGCCCTAACTCTAGCTGCAACTTAGCCAAGCCCTTTCTGCGTTGACTGGGGCGGATAGAATAGCCAATATGCCCGCCCTCCACAAATAATTTGTCATTCAAAGACAAGCGCAGAGCTAAAAAGCCCAGAGGCAAGCCGGTCTCATCAAAGGATAAAAATTGAATGGCAGGAACCCAGCCTGCTGGCAAATTAGCAACATCCTCCTGCTGCTCTACAATCTTTAACCAATCCTCATAATCCTTTGCTCGTTTCCAAGTGGAGCCCATGCCACCGTGCATATAGGATTTTGCAGCATCGAACTCCGCAATCATCTCTAAAATCGCGTCTTTATCTTCCAAAGTTGGTCGTCGTAACTTCATAGGCTTTCCTCAATCTATATCAATCCAATAACGCTCTTTCCCACCTCGAATATCCTCTAATACTCCACCGTTAGCAATAATGACTCCTCGGCTGGCAGCATTATCCCTATCGCAGGTCACTAGGACTCGTTTAATATTTTTGCTTTTGGCTACTTGCAAGCCTTGTCGCAGCTGCTCTTTGGCCAATCCTTTCCCACGCGCAGAAGGGCGGATACTATAGCCGATATGCCCGCCTTCTTGGAGCAAATGGTCATTGAGCCGCAAGCGCAGATTGAGAAAGCCCACAGCCTGACCGTCTCTTGCAAAAGCGACTAACTGAACAGCAGGCACCCAACCTTCCGGAATTCCTAGCCCCATTTCTATGTCACTATTACTTTCCATCCACTCTTCATAAACAAAATTCTCAGCATCCCAAAATCCGCCATCGTGGGCTGATTGAGTCTGTTCAAACTCTGCCATCATCTCTAAAACTGTTTCTTTATCTGCTAAAGTCGGTCTGCGTAATTCCATCTTTACCTCCCCATATGAGAAAAGCGAGAGCGAACTCTCACTTTTATTTTTTCTTAGCTTTTTTTAAAAATTGCTCTCTCAGGCTGGCTACCCGGTCTTTTTTATTGATTCCACCTGTCGAATGTTTCTCGTGGAATCGCTGAACCTGAGCCTTGCCCTTATCGTCTAATTGGTATTTTCCCATAATCTTCCTTTTCTAATCTGTCACTTGCTGTCCAGCTGATTTGATCGTGGACCCATTCATGTGTTTGACCCGCGCAGCAATTTCCTTGTGGCGTCCATTAACCATGGGGCGAGCTTGTGGGTTTCCAAGATAGCCACAGGTCCGTTTAACAACGTCTACTGTTTTAGGATCACTATTGCCACAGTTTGGACAAGTAAATCCGCGTTCAGTTGGCGTAAAGTCGCCTTCGAAATCACACTTGTAGCAACGGTCAATTGGTGTATTGGTTCCGAGATAGCCGACCCGGTCATAGGCATAATCCCAAACCGCTTCAAGGGCTTTTGGATTTTGTTGGAGAACTGGATACTCACAATAGTGGATAAAGCCACCCGTCGCTCCTGCTTCTGGATAGACTTTTTCAAAGTCCAGCTTCTCAAATGGGGTTGGGTTCTTGCGGACATCGTAGTGAAAACTGTTGGTGTAGTATTCCTTATCTGTGATATCCGGAACCTTCCCAAATTTTTCCGTATCCAGGCGACAGAAGCGATCTGTCAAGCTTTCTGATGGCGTCGAATAGATGGAGAAGTGGTAGTCATATTGGTCAGACCATTCTTCGACCCGTTTCTTCATATCCTTAATGATTTCGATTGTAAATTGTTTGGCTTCTGGATTTTCTTCCCAATTTGGACCATAAAAGACCGTCGCCACTTCATACAATCCGATATAGCCGAGTGAAATCGTCGCTCTACGGTTGCGGAAAAGCTGGTCTACCTGGTCGTATTTGCCCAAGCGTTTCCCAAAAGCGCCATACTGATAGAGAATCGGCGCATTGGCTGGGGTTGCCTCCTTGGTCCGCTCTACCCGATAGACCAACGCGTCTTCAGCGATGTTCATCCGCTCATTAAAGATTTCCCAGAATTTCTCTTTATTTCCTTCAGATTCCAAGGCAATCCGGGGAAGATTGACTGTCACGACTCCAAGATTCATCCGGCCAGAATTGACTTCCACACCATTTTCATCCTTCCACCCTTGGAGGAAAGAACGACACCCCATGGGTACCTTGAAGGAACCCGTCAATTCGACAATCTTGTCATATGAGAGGATATCCGGATACATGCGTTTGGTCGCACATTCCAAGGCTAATTGCTTGATGTCATAGTTGGGACTATCTGGTTCTAAGTTGAGACCTCTTTTCAAGGTGAAAATCAACTTAGGGAAAATAGCGGTCCGGTGTTCTGAACCGAGTCCCTTAATTCGAATCTCCAGAATAGCTTTTTGGATTTCGCGTTCAAAACGGTTAGACCCTAGCCCGAATCCCAGCGAGGTGAAAGGGGTTTGCCCATTGGAGGTAAAGAGGGTATTGATTTCATACTCCAATGATTGCATGGCATCGTAGATATCTTTTTTCGTTTTTTGCCAAGCATAGTCCTCACGTTTTTCAGGGAGAACCCACTCCTCAGCTTCCTTCAAATGCTTGTCATAATTCTTCTCTGCATAAGGAGCCAGGACTTCATCAATCCGATCTGCTGAGCAACCCCCGTACTGGCTAGAGGCCACATTGGCAATGATTTGCGAGATTTGAGCCGTTGCAGTTTGGATGGATTTAGGACTTTCTACTTCTGCATTCCCAATCTTAAAGCCATTTTTTAACATACCTTCAAAATCGATCAAGCAACAGTTAGTCATTGGAGTATAAGGACTATAGTCTAAATCATGGTAGTGTATATCCCCTTTTTGGTGGGCATTGGCTACGTGTTTGGGCAACATTTTGAGACCAATGGATTTGCCGACGATCCCTGCGGTCAAATCTCGTTGGGTGTTGAAGACATCACTATCCTTATTGGCGTTCTCATTCACCACTGCTTGGTCCTTGTTGAGGAGCTTGCCAATCGTAAAATTGATATCGGTTGCTTTTGAGCGCTCAAAATCCCGCTGAGTCCGATAGGTAATATAGCTCTCAGCAATCGCATATTCATTGGCTTGTAATAACTCGTGCTCAACGACATTTTGAATCTCGTAGATTTTCACGCCACGAGGGAAGCGTTCCAAAATTTCAGCAACGATCCGGTCTGTAACGGTTTCTAATTTCGCTTCCAAGGCTGGAGTGAGGCCTGTCACTTCTTCTGTCGCCTTAACCAAAGCACGGTATATTTTATCGACATCAAACTTGACCTTCCGCCCATCTCTCTTTTCCACAAAGAGTTGGGGGAGACTTTGGATATGCTCTTCTCGTAACGTTATCATACGCTCGCCCACTTTCTTTTTTATACAAATACAATTCACCCCATATTATATCACTCAAAAATAAAAAATCAATATCTTGTGGCAAAAAATGTTATTTCATTTCAAAACCACAAGATATTGATAGTCTATTTATATTGGTACAAGGTGTACTGCGAACCCTTCTGGTTCACTTTTTCATAATTTTTGGTTAGAACTTTCTGCAGAGCAGACGTTACATCTAGGTCCTTATTGACCACAATAAACTTCGGCTTGGCTTGCTTAATCTGATTGATCAGATTGGTTCGATTTTCCCTCGGCCCCATATAGGCAGTCGGAGTTAGGAAGGCTGAAGCTGCTAAGCGACCACTTTCTTGATAGAGATGAGCTGTCTGATCCCAAGCATAGATAGTATCTTTGGAATCGCTATGACTCTTGATATACTGAGCAATTGCACTTCGGTCACTAGTTAGATTGTTTTGGAGAACCAATTGATTCACAACTGGATAGCCCACTAAATAAGCCATTGCCAAAATCGGTAGGAAGGCTTGACTGGAGAAATAAAGGTCCCAGATTGAATTGTTCTTCATCTTTCGGCGCTGATAAGTCGACTCATCCCCAGCAAACCAAAGGGCTAACAAGGGAAGGCCAAAAGGTAACAGGCTAAGGAACTGATAGGCCCCTTGCTCTGGTGTCCCAACCACAACTGCAACAACTAGCAGAAGACCGAACCAACTCATAAACCGAATCACACGTTGACCACTTGTTGATACTTTTCGGAAGGACATGACGAAAGCTGAAGCGAAACCAAGCGTCAACAGCAATAAACAGTAATAAACTAGGTTGGCAAAGAGATGCCCGGCATCAAACTGGAGGGAGCGGAGACTATACAAGGTCTGATGGATTGCATATCCAAAAGAGCCGTTCCACACGGTGATGTATCCTAAAGGATAAAAGAGAAGCGAGAATCCCAAGAGGGTAGCAAGAAATTGATAGAAGCCATGGGCTAATTTCTTTTGCTTCACATGATAGGCTGTCAATCCCAGAAAAGCTAGCAGATAAAAAATCACACTCAGCCATGGCACAATCATAAAGGCCAAACAGGCTCCTGCACCGTAGACGACAAAGGATTCGTCTGTTTTCTCACCCTCTAGATAAGCAAGAATGAAATTCATAGAGCCAAAGAGGAAGGGAAGGGCATAAAAGACAGCATAGTTCCCACCAAATCCAAGCACTCCAGCAAGAAGGTAGAAGAGTAGCTGAACTTGTCCTGCAATTTTTTCACTTGCAACCAGGCTTCTGACCATCCGATATAGGCTCGTCCCAGCAAAAAAGTAGGCTAAAATCTGGAAGACCACCAGGAGAACTTGACCTCCTACCAAACTTCCTAAGCCACTGAGACCATAGTAGAGCAAACCATTGACCCCAAAGAAATGACCATAGGGAACTTGACCTTGAGAAATTGCCCAACCAGCATATAAGTCCTGAGTTTGTTGATTGGTCGCAAGTAAGTTGATAAAAGGAAGAGCTACATGGACCATCCCGAGTAGGACGCTAAAAGCAATTGGTAGTGACAAGGGAACTGGTCGCTTAATAGCATAGCGACCCAACGACTTTTCATCTTCTTGATCTTCTAATGTCTCTTCTATATCCTCTTGGTCTTTCGTCCTCGCTTCAACCTTCTCTTTGCGATGATGACCAGATCGTGATAAGCGACTTAGAGTTTCGGTCGAAGCTTCCGTTTCGGACCCTTCTCCATCAACTTGGCTCTCTTCCAGGTCCTGCTCTGATTCCACCGGTTGACTAGCGGTCAAAACTTCTTCTTCCCGGCTAATTGATTGTTCCAATACTTTTCGTAGCTCTTGAGTATTTTGAAAATTGGACCCGACACTTAAGCCAAGTTTATGCGATTCTTTTTCTTTTTCACTCATATCTTGTTTTTTCCTTTACTAGACTTGCAAGTGCTAAAGGGCACATGCACACCCTACTAGTATATCAAAAATGGACCCAACTGTCAGCTTTCTCCACAAAGAGATGATAGATGGTATACAAAAAGACCGATACCCTCTAGGCACCCGTCTTTTCTTTTTAAAGTTGATTCAAGATAGTCTGAAAATCGTTTTTTACGTCTTCGATGGAAGTGGTCACTTCCTGACGAGTCTGGTTATTTTTGACGGTGATTTGGCCACTTTCAACCTCGCTACCACCTAAGGCAATGATGGTTTTTGCCCCAAAGACGTCAGCTGACTTGAACTGAGCCTTCAACTTACGTCCTAGGTAATCACGTTCTGCGATAAAGCCTTGACGACGAAGAGCCTGAACCAATTCCAAGGCGGCTACTTCTGCTTCTGAACCCAGAACAGCCACATAGACATCCAACGATGCCTCAACAGGAAGTTCAACTCCTTGTTTATCGAGGATCAACAAGAGACGTTCCAGTCCCATCCCGAAACCGAATCCTGGAGTTGCTGGCCCACCAAAATATTCTACCAAGCCATCGTAACGGCCTCCCGCACAAACAGTCAGTTCATTTCCATCGACTTTTGTCACGAATTCGAAAATGGTGTGGTTGTAATAGTCTAGGCCACGAACCATGTTGGTGTCGATGACATAGTCAATTCCTAGACCGTCTAGCATAGCCCGGACAGCATCAAAGTGTTCCTGGCTTTCTTCGTCCAAGTAGTCCAGAATAGATGGAGCATTCTCAACCGCTTGTTTGTCTTCTTTTTCTTTTGAATCCAAAACGCGGAGCGGATTTTCCTCTAAACGACGTTGGCTATCCTTTGAAAGTTGGTCCTTCATTGGAAGGAGGTAGTCAATCAAAGCTTGACGATAAGCCGTCCGACTGGCTGTGCTACCTAGGGTATTCAAGTGGAGGACGACATTTTCAATGCCAATCTCTTTGAAGAATTGGTCAGCCATGGCAATCGTCTCGACGTCTGTTGCAGGATTGCTAGATCCAAAACACTCTACACCAATCTGGTGGAATTGACGCAGACGGCCAGCCTGAGGGCGCTCATAGCGGAACATAGGACCGATATAATAGACCTTGCTTGGTTTTTGAACTTCTGGTGCAAAGAGTTTATTTTCAACATAGGAGCGGACCACTGGTGCTGTCCCTTCCGGACGCAAAGTGATATGACGATCACCCTTATCATAGAAGTCGTACATCTCCTTGGTCACGATATCCGTTGTATCCCCTACCGAACGACTAATGACCTCGTAATGTTCAAAAATAGGTGTGCGGATCTCTGCGTAATTGTATTTTTTAAAGGTTTCGCGAGCAAATCCTTCTACATATTGCCACTTAGCGGATTCCTGTGGCAGGATATCTTGGGTTCCTTTTGGTTTTTGTAATTTCATAGATACCACTCCTTTGCTTGCTTTGTACTATTTATTTTATCATAATTTCTAGTCCGTGACAGCGCTCAAGCGATAAAATCAGCCTACAAGCCCATCAGGAATAGAAAAAGGGGAACTTCTCCAGCCCATAAAAATCGAGCCCGCATCACATGCAAGGCTCGATTTCTTTCGTTTCTTTCGTTTCTTTACTTTCAACTATTTTATAAGATATTTTCATATTGTTCGCGAACTTCCTGCGGCCAAACACTGGTTTGGACTTCTCCGATATGTTTCTTACGAAGCAAGAACATGGCCATCCGCGATTGACCGATCCCTCCTCCGATAGTTAGTGGAAAGAGGCCATTCAAGAGCGCACGGTGCCATTCCAATTCTAAACGATCTTGATCTCCTGTAATAGCAATCTGGCGCTTGAGGGTGTCTTCATCAACCCGAATCCCCATAGAAGATAATTCGAATGCCGCCCCTAGGTTATCATTCCAAACAAGGATATCCCCGTTTAAGCCCTTGTAGCCATTTTCTGTTTCTGTCGTCCAGTCATCATAGTCCGGCGCCCGTCCATCATGCGGTTTGCCATCTGATAAGACGCCACCAATCCCAATCAAAAAGACGGCTCCATATTCTTTGGTGATGGCATTTTCCCGTTCTTTCGGCGTCAAGTCAGGGTAACGCTCTACCAACTCTTCTGTGTGGATAAAGGTGATTTGTTTAGGTAAGATAGATTCAATATCATAGCGAGCTTCGACAGCTAGCTCCGTCAAGCGAATGGCCTTGTAGATTTTTTCGACTGTTTCTTTCAAGTATGCAAGGTTGCGGCTGCCGTTTGGAATGACCTTCTCCCAGTCCCACTGATCGACATAAACTGAGTGGGTCGCATCCAACGAATCCTCATCCGGACGAAGGGCCTTCATATGGACGAAGAGACCTTCCCCTTCCCCAAAGCCAAACCGCGCCAAGGTATGACGTTTCCATTTCGCTAGGGAATGAACGACTTCATAGGTTTCATTAGGAATTTGTAAGACTTTAACGGAAACTGGATGTTCTACACCTGATAGGTTATCCTGCATTCCATCTCCTACCTTGCTCAAGATAGGTCCTTGAACTTCGACAACTTCTAGCTTATCTTTCAAATACTGGGTAAACGTTGTTTTTACAAATGAAATTTCTTCTTGCTGGTGAATAAAACTCTTCTTCATAGAGACTCCCTTTAAATAGTATGAATTTGATTATACGCTTTTTTCTGGAAAAATCAATACTTGTCGCTTCTATCAAAGGGCAGGGATGAGCTTTTCAACAAAGTAGATTCTTGTCAGGCAGTTTTCCGAAACTATTTAGATTTTTTTCTAAATAGAGTTGACAAAATTATATGAAAGGTTTACAATCTATTTAGAAAGATATCTAAATAGATTAGAGGAGATAGAGAATGAATTTTGCGCAAACATTTAAAGCTTTATCGAATCCGATACGAAGAAGCATCTTAGAACTGCTAAAGGCGGGGAAATTATCTGCTGGCGATATTGCTGGCCACTTTGATGTAGCAGGAGCGACCATTTCCCATCATTTAAGCATCCTCAAGCAGGCGGATTTAATTCGAGAGGAAAAAGAAAAGAATTTTATCTACTATGAACTCAATACTTCTGTCTTGGAGGATTTAATGGTCTGGCTCGTTGATTTGAAAGGAGATTCTACTGATGAAAACAACTAAAAAATTATTGGCCTTAACCTCTTTTGTGATACTCTTGCCCATGATTTGGGGCTTGATCATTTGGTCACAATTGCCTAACCAAATTTCCATTCACTTCAACCTTGCAGGTCAGGCCAATAATTTCCAATCGAAGCCACTGGCCGTGTTTGGTCTTCCTTTTTTCCTTCTCTTGGTGCATCTATTTGTGATCTTTATGATCGGACGTGATCCTAAGAACCGCACGATGAATGAGAAAATGGTCAAAGTGATCTACTGGTTGATTCCAATCGTCTCCTTAATCGTCTCCTATCTCATATATAGTAAGGCGCTAGGCTCTACGACCAATCCCTCTATTGTTGTTTCTGCTTTGCTAGGCCTCATCTTTGTGATCATGGGCAATTACATGCCTAAGTTGAAAGTGAACCACACGGTTGGGATCCGTCTGCCTTGGACCTTGCAGAGTGAAGATAACTGGCACAAAACCCATCGCTTGGCAGGGAAGTTGTGGGTGATTGGAGGATTGATCCTCCTTATTGAAGCAGGTATTCAGTTCGCTGTCCCTTATGTAATGGGGATCGTCATCCTCACCATTGTTTTCATTCCGATCCTATATTCTTATCAATTAAGTCGGAAAGATTGTTAGTATGAAAAATGTAAAATCCAGTGGAAATCCGTGTTAGGGTATCTTCTACTGGTTTTTTAGTGCTTGATTTCATCGTTTTTTAGCCAAAACAAATTGGAAAAAGAGCGCACCAAATTCCTTCCTCTGAAAGTGTTTCAGAGGAAGTTTCGCTATGAAGGACATAGCCCAGATAACAACATGATGGAATCCTTCTTAGGCATTTTAAAATCAGAAATGTTTTATGGTTATGAGAATATATTTAAGTCGCTTAAACAATTGGAACAAGCTATTGTAGACTATATTGATTATTAGAACAACAAACGAATTAAGGAAAAACCAAAAGGATTTAGTCCTGTGAAATACGGAACTAAATCCTTTGGATAGCCTATTTGTCTAACTTTTTTTGGGTCAGTACAATCTGAGTGCTAGGGTTTTATTGTGTTATATCTTACTAATGATGATGATCTTTTTCAGGATTGCTCATAATCTGTGTAAATATTTCTTTATATTTATATTTCAGATATTTTTCGTGTAGAATGAACAAAGCTACGTAAACAATCATAAAAACAATAGATAAATACAGTATATCAAATGTACTATGTCCAAAATAAGTTGCGGACTCATAAGATCCAATAGCTCCTAAAACCAACCAAGGAATATACTTGTAATACTTAGTTACCATAACGCAGTCCCTCCTTTAATTAAACTAATGAGAATATCTAAAACTAAAAGTCATACCTGTACTTGTAGGATTATAATGATCTAAGATCATCAAAGTGCTAAATTCTCAAACCAACTTCTACCGCCAATAAACGTGGAAGTTAATTTGTCAAAACAATGCTATTAAAAAATAAAAGGGAAAACTTTTTTGTTAAATAAGGTTAACGTTACTATTAACCAAATATAGTTTTTAGCCAATCAACTATAAGTGGTCTAAGTAATGGGATTAAGAATAGACCTACAATGATACCTAAAATAAATATTAGAGACATTTTTTTGAAGCTTCTTTTGTTCATCTATGGACACATCCCTTCAATTAATGGAATCCCCACCATCGCCAACTATCTAACAAATTGAAGAGTGGGAGTGATGCTATAAAGAATAAATAGTGATTTTTTACACGTTTTCACATCTTTCTTTAATATATATGATATACTAAACATATATCGAAATGTAAAAATGTCACATATATACACATAATTAGAGGTGGAGCTGTTATGCGTTGGGATTACGGTACGATCTATAAAAAAATACGGAAATCAAAACATATTAGTCAAGAGGAAGTTTGCCAGGGTTACATTTCAAGAGCGCATTTATCGCGTATTGAATCGAACCAAGTAGTACCTAGTTTTGAGTCCATGGAGCATCTTCTAAAGCAAGTTGGCCTAGATTTCGAAGAATTTCGATATATATGCCATTCTTACCACCACTCCGATAGAGAAGAAATTATCTTATTAGCAGAAGATAACAATGCCTACCAATCAAATGATAAATTATTGGAACTGAAGAATAAGAGTGTAGCTTATTTAAAAAAACATCCTAATGATATTCCTGTGTTAAATATACTAAAGAGAGTAGAGGTCATTCTTTGTTTAAGAGAATCTGGTCCAGATGAGAAGGTAAGAACGATGGCCACGGAAGCATGGAACGAAATTAAAAATCAGGATGTCTGGTATCATAGTGACCTAAAATTAATTGTCGTTATTTTATTTACACTTCCACTAGAAACAGTGATTTCTATCTGTGATGAATTTATAGATAGACTGAACGATTACTCTGATTATACAGAGATTCTTCCCACCAAGTATAAATTACTCTCTAATTTAGCTAGTATTTTTCTGTGGAATGGTTTGATGGAGAAGTGTACTAGTATCAGTTATCTATTGTTAGATACGGCCAAAAAAAGTAAGCGATATGATTTTCTAGGAAATGCTAAAGTGACACTTGGAATTTGTTTAACTGATAAAAAGTTGGTCGATGAAGGATTGCAACTACTCGAATTAACGGATGAACAAACACTATTGGAAGCATGTCAGTCAGATGTGAATCGTTTTTTCAAGGAATGAGTTTCTAATTAAGAATCGTAGAAAAAGGCAAAGTTTCTTCGATGGATAACGATGAATGTTTTGCCATCTTAAAAAGCTAGAGTTTGAATTGAAATACAGTACAATAGTTCGCATTTGGCAAAAAGCTAAAAGCCTTTGAAATCAACGTTTCAATGGCTTTTAGCTTAATAAATTTTTTTCTTCTGTAAAAGTTAACTTATATACTTAAAAAGCTTATTTTAACAGCCTTTACGACTGTTTATGAAGAAAAGGTAGAGAAAAAGGTAGAGTTTCAAATGACTGTTAATTTTCACCTTTTATTTGTGAAAGTCGTTCCATTAAAATATCGACTGCTTCATTCTTTCGGTTAGGATCTAATTCCGCATAGATATCCATTGTGGTTGAAATAGATTTGTGACCCATACGTTCTTGTAATTCTTTCCAATTTGCTCCAGAGTTGAGCATTAAAGATGCATGAGTATGGCGGAATAGGTGAAAACCATAATCAGGTAAACCTAACTCTTTTAATCGTTTAATAAGAGTAGCTCGCTCATTTCGATCAGTCATGTAATTTCCATAGATAGTGGGAAATATCAACTTAGATTTTGGAAGCCCATGTTTTTCAAAGTAATTATTCATTTCATTGTTAAAATCTTTAAGCTCTTGAATAATGGTAATAGGTACTGGTACTTTGCGATTTCCTGAATCAGTTTTCGCAGAATTTTTACAAATCACCTTACCTTTAGTACCTAAGGTTTTGTCTCCTCTCCTCCACATAAGAGTTTTATTTACGTTAATTTCTGACGATTCGAAAAGTAAGTCATCAACTTCCAATGCTAATAGTTCATTAATTCGTAAGGCAGAAGCTAAAAGAGTATTACAAATAAGTTTAAAGCGCCTGTTGGCTCTTGAGTTTGGGAGCGTATCTAAGTAATTCAACCATATAGCGATATCTTTTTCATGTAGAACTTGAATTCGGTTTTGAGGTGATTTAGGCTTTGGGGGTATCCTGACTTGTTTTACGGGATTATTCTTTAGATTAAAGTGTACCATTCCGAAATCGAGAATATCTTTTAGTTTATGAACGACTGCACCATAATCAGATGCCTTTCCTTTATCTGCCTTACGTTTTCCCTTATTTATTTCTATTCGAGCTTTTTCTGCTAGCTGATCAACCCATTTTTGAATTTCAGTAGATTCAATAGAATCTATTTTATAATCACCAAATTTTGGGAGGATATATGTATCCAAATATCCCCTTACTCTATTTCTTGTATTATCAGAGGATACCCAAGATTTATAACTATCATACCAAAATTCTGACAGTTCTTTTATAGTACCGACAGATAGAGTTTCTTTTCGAGTAGAATCATTTTCTTCGAATTTTCTTTTAGTCTCTAAATATTTGCGATCTAAGGCTTTTAGTGTTGGAGCTGATATAGTAGTTGTAACTTGTTTTCCTGTTTTTTTATCAGTTCCTAAATAAGCTCCTTTCATAGAATAAGTTATAGAACCATCTTTTTTGATTTTCTTAAGAACTTTCTTATTGTTTCTTTCTATTGTCTCAATTTGCATTTAGTTTACCTCAGATGGTCAAGAATTTAAGAATATCCCCACGTTTATAATACACTGTTCGGGTCCCTTCGATTGGTGGCTCCAATCGTGGTAGTCCTTTACGTTCCCAACTTTTAAGTGTATTAGGGGAAATATTCAGTTCTTTGAGGACTTCCTTTTGGGTCATGATTTCTAACTGATTAGTATCTGATCTTTTATCAAGAAGATTTACCAGAACCTGTAATAGATTTTCGATTTTATCTAGTTTTACTTGTTGTAGTGTATCCATATAATTATCCTTTCTAATGTCCTATAACATATGTAAATTGTTTGGCGGTTTCTGCATCAAAAGTACGGTAACTAATAATTCCTAATCCCTTAACATTGCATTCTGAGACAAGAATTGAGCCGTCAGATTTAACCTGTTCCACAAATGAAATGTGTCCGTATATTGGATCAGCTCCAGCTTGTCCAGGACTAAATGATAGAGCAGAGTGTTCTGTTGGTGTATGGGTTGTTGTGAAACCTGGCTTATTCATCCATTGACCACCATTTCCCATAAATGGATCAAAGTTGACTCCGACTTGTTTCCCACGGTTGAAGACATACCAGGTACATTGTCCCCAAGGATAGGTACTAGTGATATATCCTGTGGTATCAATAGCTGTTGTCAGACTGTAACCTACCGGTATATCATTTGAAGTTACTCCTCCACCATCTCTAGTTTTTCCTGTCGTTTGTTCAGGTGCTTTTGGTGTTCCTCCATGTTCATCAATGAAGGCATCCAGTTTTTGCATGGTTTCTGCACGTCTTTTTCCCGATCCAGTAGTATCTGTGAAATAGACTCCACCATCAGTTGCTGGATTGAGTGTTCCATTCGCAAACTTTTTAGCTTTGTCATCTTGGATTTTGAAGGTTTGGTTTTTATTTCCAATGATGGTTTGCTGGGTTAGTCCGACAACAGCAATCTCATCATTAAAGTTATTGGCATATTCTGGGTTGGAGTCATAGGCTCCAAAACCAAACATATTAGCTCCAGGATTGGTGGCTACTCCAGCAGTTCCAAGAGAGCTTTCATTCAGTGCGATCGCAACAATTCCACGGACATCAAGATTAGATTTAGCTTCCCATTCGAGGAGTTTCTTTCCATTAATTCGATTCTTATCATAGGAGATTCCTAACGTATCTAAAAAGCCGTCTAATTGCTCTGCCGTGATACCGAAGCGATGAACAAGTAGGTTATGAGTATAAGGGTCTCCATCTGACCAGTGATCCGCATAAGTCACTTCATTTTGGGATTGGGGTGAGCCATTCGTTCCACCACCTCCGACAGCCCCCATAAGGATAATGATAATGAGGACCGGTAGAAAGAGAGGAATGAGACCAGCTAATAGAAACCATTTTAGTTTTTTCATCGAATCTCCTTTCTAGTTAATGTCTTATATAAGCAGTGAACAAAACAGTCCCAAAACGCCATTTTGCATCTAAAACGACTGAATAGGACTTAGCCTGTAAGATAATTTGGTCTCGCTCTTGTTCTGTGACTGGAAATAAAAGAAGGAAATCGACTGAGCGTTTTCCTTCTTGGTAGGCCTGATAAAGAGTTTCTTCAAGAACTCTTGGAAAAGAAGTTCTTGAGCGTATTTTGGTATTCATATCATTCTCCTCTGAGTTGTTTTAAGCATTCTGTTAATCGGTCTCTTCGTTCAATATTGGCTCTTAATTTATCATCTCGTGTCATGGTCTTTCTGTAAGCACGAGTGAAAGCATTAGATCCTTGGGCTTTGTACATGGATTGAGGATCTTTATATTCCTCTAATTTGCGCTCAATACTATTAATGCGAAGTTGTTTAAATGGAGAAATCCATTCTTCTTTAAGAGTTTGGAATTCCTCGTTTGAACTTGATGTTGGCTCCGCTGTGATTGGGGATTTCATTGAAGGAGTTGGTGTTTTTTCTTCAACTGGTTTAACCTTCTCAGGAATTGCCTTTGTTTTCGGAATGTTTGGTTCTGGAGTATCTGGACTTGTTGGCGTCTCAAGTGTTTCTGTTGGGAGTACTTCATCAGGTTGGTGTTCCGATTCCTTATTGGTAAAGAAAGAACCAACATTTTGGAAGTGACTCTTTGCATTCATGACCATTCCAGCTCCCAAACCAGCACCTGCTAGGGCAAAGTTCCCAAGGTGTTGAGCAGATGAAAGGCTTCTCGATGGGACTTGTGAAGCTACCTCTCTGGTCTTTGTGACTCCTTTTTCAACTTTATTTCCTATGTCATTCGCAACCATACGTGCTTTAGATCCAAGAATGAATTGGATCAACTCAGCTTTGTATTTCCATAGAAGGAAATATACAAGTCCTTTTGAGACAACTGAAATGAGTAGTTTAAAGACAAGGCCGAAGATGATCAGGGATGGAAGAGTTTTAAGAATACCATCAAAGCCTGTAATGACGATATTTTCAATCATTTTCTCAATGTAGAAGACTAATAGAGTTAATAGACTCGTAATAGCTGGGAAAAGTAGTCCGCCAAACATGACTTTCAAAACTCCAAAAATCAGATCCTGCATTCTTGGTACAAAGGACATTAGTAGCACAATTGGAAAGAGCAGAATCATCATCAAGACAAGTGTTTGAGCGATGACGTTTAACATTTGAATCAAAATAACCGGTATCGCTAATACAAAGGCTTCACAAATTTTGAAGATGACATAAAACATGCGAGTAAAGATGAAATCTGGCATAGCTGAAACCCAACGGTTCTTTTCACCATCATCATTGGCTCCATTTCCTAGTTCATCCAGATATTTATTGCGATCTTTCGATTTAACTGCTTTAAAGTTTCCATTCTTATCGCCTGTTCCTAATACCTTACTATCGTCAAAAGTCTCTTGTTTCCCATCTTGGCTATTCTTATATTTCCCATTTTCTTGACCTGTATTGACAAAGACATAGGCTTTATAAGATGTTTCTGCAATATAGCTATCTGCCATAGAATCTCCAATTTTAATGGATTTATTATTGCCATATTCTACCTTAATATTCGTGATATTTTTAGTGACATCTTGAGAGACATGATTGATAGTATCAAGTAGATATAGACCACCTGATGTTCCAGCTATTGTTCCAAAATAACCAAAACCAAGGATGAGAACTAGAAAGACATGAAGGAGTGTTCTTGAAAAAGCTCCTTTCGAAAAGAAAAACTGATAAAAGAGATAAAACGCTAGAATCAGAAGCAACATTGAAACGAGTGATTGTTTTGCGACTCCACCAGAGCTTGAACCGATGAATCCTTTCCAAATATTCATTGCTCCATTAAATACATAGTTCTTGTAGTTGGAGTAGAGATCAATCTTTTCAAGAATTCGAATCAGCAAAGAAAAGAAGCCCACCACTGCGTTTAGAATGAAAAAGAAGAAGTTGACGAAAAGCTCATTAATCAGTACCCAAGCCCCGTTAAAGGAAGCGAACCCAGTTGGCTCCATATAGGACTTAAGGGAAAAGATATCGACTCCTCTTAGTTTGTCAAAAGCTTCTTGCATAGATTCACCTCCTAACTAGCGTATTTATTTTCAAGGCTTGATGATACTGTGGCTTTCATTGGTTTTAAAAGCATATCAATATCTTCAAAGATGTTGTGTACAGAAATCATATTGAGATTGCCATACACGTCATAGTACAGGCATTGACCAGAGATCATATTGTCAATCCATTCGAGATTGCTTTCAGTGACTTCGAGATTGACGTGTTTTAAGATATCTTCACGTTCAGATTTTTCATAAAAAGCAAAGATAGTCCCGAATCCAGTAGTATCATCGTCATTTTCTGCATCATGTACAGACTGAGTAATCAGTGCCAAGGTATTATTTTT
Source organism: Streptococcus australis ATCC 700641 (assembly GCF_000186465.1). Lineage (GTDB taxonomy): Bacteria > Bacillota > Bacilli > Lactobacillales > Streptococcaceae > Streptococcus > Streptococcus australis. Next base: position 287,103 of record NZ_GL636091.1, read on the forward strand.
GGAGCGTCCAATCCGACGCATATTTTTGATAACGGCTTTTCCTTCTGCGGACTTCATAAGAATCCAAGCTTCGTCAAAGAACTCAATCGTATCTTCATTTTCATTTCGTTCTCCAAAGTGGGTACAGAAGGCACCAAGCGCAAACATGAGGGCAATAGAGTTGCGTTCATGATCTGAAATTTTTGTGGAATCGTCCTTTGGTAGTTTGAGGTTATTGACCTCTAGAATAGTCACTCGTGACTCGTAGTTAAGCCCTTGAGTGGTCCCATCTGAAAAGGCTAGTTCCAAGATAGAATTCGTCACAATTGAGGTCAGGTAACGGCCAACCGAAGCAATTTCAGAGGAAGTGGAGTCTCTCAGAACTTTTAGGACGTGTTTAAATCCGACCTTCTCACCAGCGACTCGTTTTTCTACAATCGCATTAATAGCTTCTGTGATAGCTGTTTTTTGATCCATCGTGACATCATCTACAGCTTGTAGTAGAAACTCAAGCATGTTTTTTGCGACCTCTACAGCTTGTTCTTTATCTAGAACGACAATAGGATCTAAGACTCCGTGGTTGGATGGTAGTGAGCTATCCAGTGTTACAAAGTTAAAGTTCTCAATCTGTTTCTTGCGTTCAGGATAGAGATGTGCAAATTCAGGTGAGTTGATCACTTCTTGATAGTGATTTCTAAGTTCACGTTTAGGGTCAATATAAAGTGTCTTGACATTCTGTAAAGCCACACTTAAAAAGATGATCTGAGCAAGGAAGGATTTTCCTTGTCCTGTTGCACCCGTAATGATGATATGCGGGTTCTTGGTGATCTTTCCAGCAATATCTTCTTTATTTCCGACTGTCGCATTGTAGAGGACAATGTTCTTTGAGGAATCAATGGCTTTTGCAATATTGTCCCAACGACCTGTCCAATTATCCACTCGGCCGATATACCAACCAATACGGTTCCCAGAAGAGGTATTGGTGAAGGGCATGAGTTCTGAAAATCCACGGGCTGTGACCATATGTGTCCAGGTGCGAGTTTTCTTTTGGAGGTTTTCACCATAAAGCAGAGCTTGGAAGAGATAAGGTCCGTCTTGAGAGGCTTCACTAATTTCAACCCCCATATCATCAAAGTAGTTCAAAACCACTTGTCGTCTTTGACGGAGCTGATTCACACTTGAAGCAGAGATAATCAGATAGGCTCCATATTCGATGATATCTTCCTTGTTTCCGACTTTCTTCATTAAGTCCTTTAGGGAGATGGAACCCATAATGATCTCATCTTGTTGGACAGTATCGGTGTTTTCTGCCTCTTCCATGATGTTTCTGTAACGTGTATTCGATCGTCCCATTCGTCCCTTGATCTTGTTGGTATCAATGAATTCTGCCTTGATTCGTAGCTCAACGGGAAAGTTTAAGCGTTGGATAAATTCGCCAAGATGAAAACCATTGAATTGAACAGGAAATTTACCAACCGGAAGAATAGTCACAAAAGAAGATCCATAAGGGCTTTCTAGCTTAAGAAAGCCACCTTTTAGGACTTTGATCAAGGTATCTGTGATATTGAATTGAGCACGATTAGCGAGCACCTCCTTCTTGTAGTGAGGGATATAGCGGAGATATTGCATCCGCTGGTAATAAAAGAGTTCTTCATTAGATAACCGTTTTGCCCGAAGGACAGAGAAGGCTTGAAAAATAGTGAATTCATCACTTTTATAGTCTTCATACCAAGTGGGACTTAATTCATATTCATAGCCAAGACCCTTGGCAATTTTTTCTGAGAACTCATTGAAGCTCTCATAGGCCAAGTCTTTGACGGTCGCTCCATGATTTTGTTTGCGCAAGGTCACTCCAACGACCCAGTCAAACTGATAAGGAATTTCCATTTCATCCGTTAGACGATCCACCGTGTAAAGAAGAAGTTCTTCTCCTAGTTCTCGGCTGTCATCTGCTAGAGCATCTGAAAAGTCCCGCATTTTCTCCTCTAAAAGATAGTCTTTAGGGATCAGAGATATTTCAAAGAACTTGTTTTTCTGGAGCTTCTTCATCATTTGAGCAACAGTGATTTTGTGTTTGCCCTTTTTTTCATCATCCGTAATCGTGATAGGAGTGTTTGGAATACGATAATAAGCAACGACGGTTTGATCTTTTTTGAGAGCTAGATTTTCATGTGTTTCCCTTATAGGATAGGTTAAAGTAATACTCATAGGTCCTCCTTTTCTATAGATTTGTTTTTTCAAAGACAATTTCTTCTACAGGCTCTATTCGATCTTCATGGTAGATAGCTTTTTTGTTTAGCTTAAAATCCCAGAAGTAAATCAGGTAATCTCCAATAAAGACGTGCATCTTTTTTCCATGAGGCTCGTATTCGGTGTAGAACTTGGCTAATTTATAAGGGAGATACCAATAGAGCAAGAGAGAAATTGAGTGAGTGATTTTTGCGAGTGGCACAAAGATAAATCCTCCAAAGAGTAACATGGCCACAAAAACGATGATAAAGACAATGAAAAAGGACAACTGCATCGGTGTCGCAAAGTACCATAGTCGAGTGCCCTTTTTTGTCTTGATTTCTTGGATCCAATAAGGAGCATTTAGTCCCTTACTGTAATCATACAGTCTTTCTTCATTCATACTTAAAGTCCTGATTCAATACCGAAGAGTCGCAGGAACCAGCCGACTGCTTTTAGGATATCTTGTCCTTTCGCAATGGAAACAATAACGGCATAGAAACCAACGACAGAGAAGAGTTGAAGCCAAGAGCTGTTTCGCCAAGCCTTAATCGCTAAGAGCACGGCAATGGCTGTCAGGATCCAAATTCCATCGCCCTGGAGGAAGGTTCGTAGATTGTCTGTATTCATAGAGTTCTCCTATTCTTTATCATTTGCATAATTCAGTGGAATGGTGTGTTCTAGTTTTGTGACATAGTAGGTCTTTTCTTTTTCTGAGAGAGTAAAGGTGAAGTTTTCTGAGTGAGTGGTACCTCCAACTTCAAAGGTAGCTTGGACATAAGCGATTAAATCATCACCGTCCTGTTTGAGATAAGTGTAGTCGATCGTTTTGAAAGTGCTATTTGCGATGATATCCACATTTTTAGCGATCAGATTAAGATTATCTTGGTTTGTGGTGTAGTTTGTAAAGAAGATCTTGAGGAATTTTTCTACCTTCTTACGCTGAGTATCTGAAAAGTGGTCGTTAGCGGTTAGTTGGAGCTTATCATCTTCGCTAAAGTGTCCAGCTTGTGAGGATTCAATAGCAGAGAACCAAGGAAGGCCGGAGATATAGTACTTTCCATCTTTTTCATCAAAAGGAATATTGAAACCTGTCACAATTTCTTTTTCTTCTGTGTTGTTATCCCGATGGATGCTTTCCTTGTATTTAACCTTATAGGTCGCAACTTTTCCTTCTACAGTCACTAACTGAGAATAGAGAAGTGAGCTGGGGTTTCGAACTTGCCCTTGAGATTTTACATCAGGGATGAAGTTGTAGAATTTATTTAAGTAGTCCACTTGCTCTTTTTGTTTTTCACCTTCATTAGGAAGTGTGAAATAAGCATAGACATAATCATTCAGATAATACTGGAGTTTATAGTCATATTTTCTACTCGACTCCATAGGCTTTGTCTGTTGCTTTTGAGTGGCCTCTACTTGAGCTTGTAGTGTACCTACCTTATTTGAGAGTGTGATAGCACGAATAGATCCCAAGAGACCAACAAAAAGGAGGAAAGAAATCCCTCCTATGACTGCAATATTGACGGTCTTTTTATTGGTGACTTTTAGTTTTGGTGGACCTCCTTTTTTCTCCACCTTTTTAAAGTGTGAGAGATATTCTTTTGCTTGAAGCAAATAGCGTTTAGCTTTATCCATATATCCTCCTTTAGAGACCAGCAAGCTCAATGAGCTTTGAGCCTTTCGCATAGAGGCGCTTATTGGCTTTTTCGATCTCGCCATTAATGTAATAGTAGCCTCGTAGCTCAGTTTGAAGTTGTTCAATCAGGTCAGGTTTTAGGTCTTTGGCTTCTTCTTTTTTTAGGAGACTATTTAATTCTCCAGCCTTGGTCCAAGCCTCTCTATGATCTTTCTTTTTAAGTAATTCTCCCAGTTCATTCGTGACTTGAGAGACTTTCTTTTCAAAAATAGTTTTAGTAGCCATTTCAATTTCCTTTCTAAATGTTTCTTGATTGTCTTTGATGGTCTTTTGGATATAAGTAATGAGTGAGGGGCGCATTTTTTTATTTACGCTCAACACTTGACCATCTAGCGTGAAACAGGCATGTTCATAGTCATAGAAACCTTTCGCATCTGGTGGTTTTTCGGTAGATCTTCCAGCGCATTCATAGTAGAAGTCCTTTCCTTTTCGTAAGAGAACGTACATATGCCAGAATTCTTGTTCTGGAAGAAGCAGAAAATCTGCTTGATAAATCTTCTTCAGCATCTCAAGAAGCCTCAAGCAGATCATCGTAGCCTAGAGCTTGGTAGATAAAATCTGAATCAAACCAGAGCCAGTCATTGATTTGTCCTTCTGTTGGAGTATCACCAGAGAAGATATCTTCACAAATGACGGTTAGAGTATCTACTCCACCACGTTCACGGACGGTGTTTAAGGTGGTTAGTCCACCAGACCATGCTTTAAAGTTTTCTAGTGAATTGATTTGAACTTTGTATTCCATATTGCTTTTCCTTTCTAGTGTTCATAGTGTTTATTGGCTTTGAGAAGTCTTAACATGGCTTTTCCTCGATCAGTGATCTCTCCGCTATTCTGAATCATTTTCATGTATTCTGTTTGGAGGATCTTGTCTGCTTCAGTGACTAGTGCAAGAGAGTTCGCAACTTGATAGGTAAGCCAGCGAATCGTTCGCTCAATACTGTATGGTTGTGGATTGGTTGAAAGTTTTAAGGGTTCAACACCTCCAAAGAGTTTTTGCCATTTTTCATCAGGTTTATAGGCTCCGAAGCGAGTGAGACCATCATAGACTTGGATTTCTTTATTGATGATGCCTCTAGCGATTTCTCCGAGGTCTACACCGTTAATGTATTCTTCCACAATGCCTTGAGCTTTCTGATCTGAAAAGCGGAGTTCATAGCGATTCCAGATACCAAAAATCTCCAAGGATTCGTCCAAGGAGATGTTTTCCATTCGAGCAATTTCATAGCGCTTTTCATAAAAGTTGAAATAGAGTTGACTTTGACGGCTCCCAAAGTAAATGGACAAGCCGTGATTAGCCTCCATGTCTTCGTTGTCAGTGAAGGATCCACCACCCGTAATATTCCATTTCTTGATCGTGTCTAGGACAATCTCTTTGGAATAGAGTTTATCAATCAATTTGGGAATTTGAATTTGTTCGTCCTCGTGACCATAACCCTTATAGAGTTCATCTAGAGCGATATCGAGTCGCTTCACCCGAACGTCTTCATAGGAATAAAGAATGTTTTGAAGAAAGATCTGCCAAGTGATCCCCTTGTCTTCTAGAAGTAGTTCTAACTCACGGCATCCTTGCCCGGATAGTTGAAGACAAGTTTGGTAGTCATTGGTCACTGACTTATCAAAGAAATCAAAAATCCAGATATTTCCTCGTTGCCATAAGTGGGTATAGTTCATAAGACGAGTTTCTTGGTCTGTAAATTCACTTAGGTGGCAGTGAAGAAAGTTTTCACAGAAAGCATCTAAATCCTTCAATCTAGGAAAGGTCAATCGTAGATAGTCGATCTGAGCTCGAAGACTGTTTTTATCGCAATCTTGATAGTAACCAAGTCTTTCTTTAAGTTCTCTAAACTTATCAATCGTCAGTCCTCTTTCGCCTGTTTCATAAGAGCGATAGGTTCTTGTAGGGAGATCAACAGCTTGTGCAAATGCTTTTTGATTCAGTCCTGTTTGTTTTCTGAAATTCTTAATATGAAAAGGACTAATTTTGTCCATTCATCGCAACACCTCTTTCTAACGAAGTGACACACTTTTTTGACGAAAGTGACACACTTCATAAAAATTGAAAACCCAACTCCCATAAGGAATGAGGAGGGGTGGACTTGGCGTTTTTGCCAAATGTAACCCCCCTATTAGAAAACGGGGGTTGAAGTTTCATCATGGCCTAGAAACTTCGGGCTACGGTCTGCGCCTGACCTGCGGTCAGGCTTGCCCTTGCCCTTGTCCTAGCCCATGATGAACAATCGTCGCTTCAACTGCTTTTGGATAAGACCTGCGTCCTCCCTCTTCAAATTGAGCGAGGATTTCAAGAAGAAGTTTTTCTTGAAAAGGATCCACTAGAATAGCGGATACAGTCCGCTCAAAGATGATCCCTTGTTCTGTTAAGAGATAGATAATCTTGCGTAAGGTTGGCATTTTAAGATTTTGTTCGTCCGCAAATTCCTTGAGTGGTCTTTTGTTTGATTCGTTTTCTATAGTCTCCTCTTCCTCTATAGGGTCAATTGTTTCAAGCGGTGGTTTATATTCTTCAAATACTGAGAACTCTTCTCCTTCAAACTCCATGATGGGAATTTTAGAGTAGGCATCATAGAAGGAGAAACCTTGATCAAGCGGTACATAAGGAGAGAAAAACTCACCAGCCAGCTCACCGTTGTTTGCGATATAGCCTCGTCCTTTGACTTTGACACCATTAATTTCATCTAGCTTTTTGAACTCTTTGGTTTTATTGGCATCTCCAAACATCATGTCATAGCCTGTTGATTCTAAATGACCGACGGAAAGACGCTTCATAAAGTTATCCCGAAGAGCCGTTTTGATAAATTCTCCATCGGGCCGTTGCATAGCAAAGATGATAAAGACTCCAGCTTGACGACCTTCTAGAACTAATTGTGAGAGGTATTCCATGAGTTCTGACTGTTGGCTATAGTCACGATCAATCTTGGCCATGAGGGCTGCCCACTCGTCTACCAGGATGAATTTTGGTTTCATGTCATAGTGAGTAAAGTTCTTTCCAGCTTGGAATCTTGGCGAAGTGGACATCCGCTCATAGCGTTTTTCCATGAACTCTACATTCTCTTTAAAACAGTTGATGATATCTTCCTTACTAGTATAAACACGGCCATGAAAGACTGGAATTTTCTTTAATCCAGCTAGATCAGAATTCTTTGGATCACAGATATCAACAAAGCCAATTTTAGCTAGTGCATAGATTATAGTCATGAGAACAACTGTTTTTCCTCCACCTGTTCCACCGCCAATGAGAAGATGAGGTTCTTCAATATAATCCCAAGATACATCTTTCATGAGCTGGAGTTTGGATCCCTTGACTTTTACTTCATCAATTGTGATTCGGCTATCAATTCGGTTAATAGCAATTTCATATTTGATAAAACGGTTATCAAAGGTTTTATTACGAAAGTCCCCGTTAAACATGACTTCAAGCGTAGCTCCCAGATTTAAAAAGCGATCTTGGAACTTATTGCCTTCTAGAATGAAGCTCACTTCAATCTTGTAGCGAGACTGTTTGATATACACTTGAGGCAAGGTGATTTTTTCAATGATCTTGTTTTCACGTCTGACCTTTTTAACTAGATAAAGGTTATTCTCGAGCAAAAAGCGAGAAAGAATTCGAAGGCTGTTTAGCTTTTGAAAAAAGAGCATCTTCCTGTAGCAAACCCGATTGATAAACCAAGAGAAGATTAAAGAAAAGAGAAGTCCAGCTCCTAGAAAATATCCTTGAGGTAAAGGATGGACTTTTAATTCTTCTAGATGTAAGTAGCTGTAGAAACTAATAGCCAACAAAAAAGGAAACCACCAGATAAACCATGTGATTCCCTTTAGTTTACGATGAAAAACTCGAACTCTTTTTCCCCGATAGGTAAAGAGTTTCATCCTGTATCACCTCCTAGTTTTCCTTCTTATTTTCTACCGGTTTGTTTTCTTTAGTCGGTGTGCCTCCAGTTTTTTTCTTGATTTTAGAAGCAAAGAGCTTATAGATATCATTACGATTGACGTGAGTATGTGTGATAACAATATCTTCCAATTCAACCTCTTCTCGGTATTTAATACCCAGATCCTCGATCTCAGACTCAGACATATCAGCGATCGTGAAAAAGAGGGTTTCATGCTGGACAGAAGAATGAATTCCTACGACAATTCCACGGATCTCACCTGTATTGACTTGTACAAATGATCCATCAGGATTTCGTTGTGAACGATCCACTTCAAAGATGATATCAGGACCTTCAATGCCTCGGAAAGTCAGTTTCCCAAGGACAGCTGGGACATCTAGTCCATCTGTAATGACACGATAAGTCTTGTCAGCGATTTGTAGTTTTTCTCCGTAGTTTAATCCAATTTTAGCCATGTGATTTTCTCCTTTAATTTCTTATTTTTTAATTACCAATTTTTCCGCAAAGACATTGAGATAAGGTGCAACAGTATTGCCATTTAGAGCAGTATCTGGGAAAAAGATTGGGTTAACAGTTTCTACTAGAGCATCTTCTGGAATGACCGTTGTAGAGGCTGGTGTGATGACATGAAAGGCACCGTGCTCTGCGCTGTTTAGGATGTGACGTTGGTATTTGCCTTCTTTTCCAAAAATAAATTTAGGAGCATTTCCTAAACGTTCATAGTAAGCAGGGCCAATAAATTCTGGTTTCATTTTAAGTGTTTCTGAGATCATAAGATTTTCCTTTCTGAGTGTAAAATAAAAAGAGTTAAGCTAGTTGCTTCACTCTTGAGTAATAGTGTGTAAAAAGTTTGCGTTTAAACATACGACTATAGAATTGAATATCCCCATGAGAGTAGCCATTTCTACGAGCATTTTGAGCTAGATGATCTAGATCTACTTGCGCTTGAGCATAGAGTTTAGCCTGTAGTTTATCAGATTCACTAAACATGCCATAGGTGAATTCATAATTATCATAGAGTCGTTTACATTGTAATGCGAAAAAAGTTTTGCATATCGTTCTCCTTTATTGTAATAAGTAAAAAAGCTACTAAGTGAAAAAAGGAAAGAACTTAGTAGCTTGAGAGTAAGTCTATCAATAATGATAGACAGCAGTAAAGAAAAGTTATTTGGTTGGAAAGATCCCTCTTTCCACGGTGGCAACGTTTAGCAAGGTGCTTTGCGTCAATTACCATCGCTTTCCCAGCCAATCTCTTCAGGTAGTCATCATCATACCCAAGGGATTCTCTTACGCCCTTTGGCGAAGCCAGTTCACTTTACTATTCGGAAAAGTGCGAAAGTCCGAAATGCGTGGAAGCCCACAAGAAATTAGTCTTGTTTTATATCTTCACTTCAACCATAAAACGGACTTGACTTTTCTTATCAAAACATTTACAATAAAGGTACGAAGTTTATGTGTTGTTCTGATGATCAGTCCTCTGGTTGTCAGACGCACTTTTTATTTAATTGTCAATGATCATAATGCCGATAGTTAGGCGTTATTATTTTTAAAACCAATATAACTTCTGGCTATATTTTATATTATATAACCATTGGTTATATTTGTCAAGAGATTATTTGAAATTAATACAAAAAAATTTTAGAGGTTTAAAATGGAATTTTCGGAACGATTAAAAAACCTTAGAAAACAAGCACATCTTACACAAGTCGATGTAGCTGAAAAACTAGGAATTTCGCAACCAGCTTATGCTTCATGGGAACGTGGAGCTAAAAAACCAACACAAGATAATTTAGTCAAGATTGCACAAGTTTTAAATGTATCAATTGATTATTTAGTTGATAATTCGGATGAACATCTAAAAGAAGACGAGTTAGATAATGTAGAACTTCTTTTCCGTATGAATTCAAATGGTCTAACCGAAGAAGAAAAGGCTATTTTCAAGAAAGAGTTGATCGAGTTTATGGAAAAGAGAAAAAAAGCATTTAAAAAAATAAGTAAATAAAAAATTAGCCTTTTTTGTTCGATAACTTCATTGATTAAAAGGAGTGTTTTATAAATGGATGTAAAAAAAGAATTTTTGAAAATAATGTCAGAACAAAAAGAAATTGCCTTAGCGACATCTGTAAACAATATTCCAAATGTAAGAATAGTAAATTTTGTTTTTGATTCAACCAATAATACACTCTATTTCGCATCTTTCAAAGATAATGATAAGATTAAGGAAATGGAATCAAACTTTCATATTGCATTTACTACAATTCCACACTCTGGAAATGAACACGTAAAAGCTAAGGGCTTAGTTCAAAAAAGTACCAGAACTATTTTTGAAGTGGCGGACCAGTTTATTGCTAAAGTACCAGGTTACAAAAATACTATTGAATTTGCAGGGGAATCTTTAGTTTTATTTGAAATACGATTTGATACTGCGATCGTCACCAAAGATCTAGAAACAATACAAACTATAGAACTTTAAATTAAAGTTCCAAAAATGGGGATTAAAGTATGGAAAGTTTTGAAATTGAAATACCAAAAATGGAGCATTTTGAAGTTGATGTCAGAAAAAAGGAATTATACAACTATGATTTCCAATCATATTCATTAACTCCACTGCAAAAAGAAGCCTCTTTAGTAGTTGCTAATAAGATTAGAAATAATTTATTTGCTCATATTCCCGAAGCTAAATTATTAAAAAAGCTTGTTGAAAAGAATGATAATGACAATGTAGAATACGTTGCAAAATTATCCGAAGTTGCAAAAGAAAAGTTAAAATCGGGAGAATGGAGTTATGGTATACGAAAAAAGACAGGCGAGACCTATGCAGTATTAAAAGATACTGAATCTGGAAAAATTAAAAGTAGTGTAACCTTAGAGAAAAGGACTGTCAAAGAGTTAGGGAATCTACCTGAGCTTTCTGCAATACAAGGGCAACTAGCATCTATTTCAGAACAAATTGAAAGCTTAAATGAACTAGTTATCCGCGTGGAACAAGGGCAATACAATGATAGATTTTCAGGCTTTTTCAGTGCTCGCCAACTAATTGTAGAGGCCTTAGCAACCAGAAATGAGCAATTAAAAAAAGAATTACTACTTTCAGCGATTAAAGAAAATAATAATACCATTGCAAAACTAATGATGTCAATTTACACAGATGGTTTAGACTTTATCAACATTAAAACCAATTCAAAAGATGCAAAAAGAATAAATACTCTGCTTCAACAATCAATTAGTTACCTGTCATCTGCAATGCAATTAAATGTTGTTGCGTATACAGTATTAGAGGAACATGAGTCTGTTATAGCTGTATTAAGCAATTACAAAGCTTTTACTGAGCAAACTTTACTTGAGCCTAAATATGATGGAAAAAGTTTAGCTTGGAAAATTGATAATTTTACAAAAGGAAATAGCAGCTCTTTTATAAATTTGACACAGAGTATTTCAGAAAATATCAATGCATTGGTTAACCATTCAGAAACATTATTAGTAGAGGAAGATACGAATGAAAGAAGAGAAAATTAAAACATGTAAATACTTTAGATGTAATAAAGAAGTATACTCTCCAAAAGCAAAATTCTGTGGAGAGCACGAAAGATTTTATAGAGAACACAGGAATAAAATTGGAGGGGCGTTGCTGACTTTTGGAGGAATAGCACTTTCAGCTTTGGTAAAAAAAAGAAATAATTAGACTATGTTTATATATTTAACGTAATATAAAAAAAGTGGACACACATCCACTTTTTTTATATAATAAACTCAACTAAATTGATTTAGTTTTGTATTTTATACTTAAAGGAGGTATCATTCTTTGGATGAATTGTATACAAGAATAAGTAAGTCTACAAAACGTGTGTTATACCAGTACATGAAGGATAACGATATTTCGTTACTAAATTATAGTTTCAACTACTTCTTTCAACATTGTATTCAAGAATATCAGATTCAAGTGATTAGTCATCACTTCTCAAATCACAAGATTGAAGGATTAACTATTATTGATGAATTAGGTATTAGTTTTTCTTATGAGAAGGATAATCCTATAGTTAAGCAAAATTTCACTCTGTGTCATGAGCTGGGCCATTTTATTCTCAATCATGAAGGCAATTATTTTGCAGAATCTATTGATAATCAAGAGAGTCTGCTAGAGCGAGAAGCGAATATTTTCTCTGCTGTAGTATTAATGCCTGACATTGTTTTGTTGTCAAAGATTTATTATAGTTGCGACACCTTTCAACACATTCAAAATAGCCTCGATGTCTCAAAACAGGCATTGTTCTTTCGCCTTTTAGATCTTCTTAGAGAATATTATCCTAGAAAAGAAAGTACCATTAAGCAGGCTATCGATGCTTATATTGATGGACAAAATGCCACACTACTCCTTTTGTTTCACGGTGTCAAAGAACAGATTATAAAGGAATTCAACAACTATCAGACTTCTCTAATCAATAAGATTGAACAATCAGTAATCAAAAAAGGCTTCGTGACTAGTCAAGAATATCCAGAGCTTCTAGATCAAGAGAATTGGAAAACAATAAAGACTTACTGTAATAATTTAAGAGTATGGCTCATTTATGACAAAGGAAAATCTATAGCTTATGTTTGGGATAAAAATAAGCTAACGGACAAAGAGGCAAAACAAAAAGCTGAATTGAAATTACTATTAATGTGAGGGAAACGATGTACCAACCAGAAAAACTAAAGGCGCGTAGAAAAGAGCTAAAAATGACTCAAAAAGATATTGCAGATCAATTAGGTATTACCTACCAGGCCTATTCTGCATGGGAACGTGGGGTAAAAAAACCATCTAAAGAAAAAGTAAAGCTTTTAGAGCAGATTCTAGATGTCCCAATAGGTTATTTTACAGAACTTGAAATCGTTCGGCTATACAATACTCTATCAGATGAGGGAAAGAATAACGCACTGAGTTATGTCAGAAACCTAGCTCAGAAAAAACAATGTAAGAATGTTGTTTCAATGTCAAAAAAACTATACGAATACCATGTTTACGAAAAAATGTCCGCCGGCATTGGCTCATCAGTTTATAATGATCAGAACTATGATACTGTCTATTTTGATGAAGAACTAGCTCATGATTTTGCGTCATGGGTATCTGGCGACTCAATGGAACCCAAATATCAAAATGGATCTGTAGCTCTTATTCGTGAAACAGGATTTGATTACGATGGTGCAGTTTATGCTGTAGTCTGTAACAGCCAGACCTACATTAAGCGAGTTTATCGTGAAGAGCACGGCCTAAGGTTAGTTTCTATCAACCCAAACTATCAAGATATTCTTCTTTCATATGATGAAGATCCTAGAATTGTGGGGATTATTGTTGGTAATTTTGTACCAATGAAACTCTAAAAATTTTTTATTTACATTAATTTTCTATTTCTGATGATTATGTAATAAAGAAATATAGAAGTTATTTACTTGGAAATTATATGCATTAATCTCTCGAATATTTAGATAAATTACAAATGTTACAAAAATATTTCAAAAAAACACTTAACAATGTGTAATGTTGTAATATAATAGCTAATATACATTTAGGTGAGGTATCATAATTATGAAAAAATGGACAAGTTTAGCACTTTTAGCATTAACTTCTGCGAGCCTACTCGTAGCATGTGGTTCAAAAAAAGAAGAGAGCAAATCTTCTGCCAAAGAGGCACAAACGACTATTAAATCTAGTCAGAAAAAAGCAAAGGCTTCTTCTGAGAAGAAAGATACAAAAACTGCTGAAGCTGGTTCGCAAGAAGGATCACAAGATGCAACAAACTCAGGTCAAACAACTAAAGGATCTAGTTCAGCAAGCACTGATAAGGTCACAGATTCATCTCAAATGGTTCCGGAAGAGCTGGTAGGGACTTGGACAGGAACAACTGAAATTGCCAAAGATTTCCAAATGACAGTGGCTGCGGACGGAACGGTCACTACGACAGCAAACTTTTATCAAGCTGATATGAATCCTATCCGTACTGCAACGACGAAAGCAAAAGCAGTCCAAGCTTCTGGTAATATCTACTACTGGGAAACAGACGAACCTGGAGCTTTTGATGCCCTACTTCCAGGTATTGCTGGACTTGGGGGAGCCAATGCTAAGGTAAAACCTGGTTTCATTTTGGAAGAGGGTCATTATACCCCAATTGTATTTGTAACAGGGCTTAATGAAGATTTTGATTACAGCAAATACAATGATTTCCGTGTTTCCCTTACAAAATAAAGACATATTCAATGTTCTTAAAATTAACAACACCCCAAAAGTTAGATTCTCCATCTATCTTTCAGGGTGTTTTCTTATAACCTAATTACGTAAGGAATCAAAACTTCATAGCTCTGTTTCTACTTATATTGTTGAAGTGCTTTATTATATGCTTTACTGCCTTTTTGATAATATTCATGTTCTATTCCTGATATATCGACTGTGATGATACCATCCTTAACTTTATATTTTACTGTTGAATCAGTGGTACCTTCTCCTGATAAATGAAAGGTGTTATTTTCTTGATCAATTATAAAGCTATCAGCTTCTCCATGTTCTATTGAACCTCTGTTCCCTTTTATAGTGAATGCCAACTCGTTTCTTTCACTTGATATCCAATAATACTCTCCATCCAAGGACTGTCGATTACTTTTAGAACATGCAATCATTATAACCGGCATTATTAACAGTAGCAAAAAAATTATAATTTTTTTCATATCCTTCGCCTCCTTTTATAATATTATTTTACCAAAAAAATATTACAGCATTGTGTCTAAGTACAATTATTCTAGTGATTGAATATATTTGTGTTAACTTTACTAAACAATCTTAGGAGGAGATAAGGGTTCATAATTTATTTTACCCCTTCGTTCTATTATTTTATAATTTTATTAAAATGTTCTTGATACTGTGACTTGATATTATATTCTCCTAGAATTTCAAATACTTGTAATGCCTGTTTCATCTTATCGATTCCATTTTGATCCTTCTTTTTAAATTCAAAATATCCTGTAGAATACAGAAAAACGGTTTGCTCATAATAATTTTGTTCATTTTCTAATAGTTTTTCTATCTCACTAATCAAATATATGCAATTAGAAAATTCTTCTAAGTCTATGCTTAAAATTAAGCAATTTATTGCTAACTGTGTAACAAGTCTCTTATTAGTTTTATTTAATGATGAATATATATAGTTCTTCAACATTTCCTTTGTTAATAGGAAGTAAGAACTGTATTGAACTGTTCTTACACAGTTACCTAATAGAATAATTTCATAATATCCCCAACTTTCAACTTGAAATAGATAGTCTGTTAAATTTAGTATTTCTTCATCCGATGGAAAAACTTTTTGGTCTACGGTGTGAAGAATTGATTTTACCATCGTTCTTTCAAAAGAGTTTAAATTATAGTTTGAAGAATTGGAGAGAAGCTTGGAAATGCTCTCCATGTTTTGTAATGAGTATTGGTTTCGAATGTAATGTATTAAATGAGCAAATGACTTAGTATGATTATTATCCTTCTCATGTAATATAATAAATTCATCTAAAGAAATATGTAGCTTATTTAAAATATTAATAAGTCTGATGCAAGAAATTTCTGATTCTCCTCGCTCAAATCTAGAGATTTGAGATTTAGAGAGATTCTCGTCAGCTACAGAACATAGGGTGATTTGTTTTCCTTGACGAACTTTTCTTAGTGTTTTTCCAAGTGATGATTTCATTTTTCCCTCTTTCACAACAAATTTTTGAGTTATTTATTTATATTATATAATAAAAGAAACTAATAAAGGACTAGTGATATGAAGAAACTATCGAAAATTTTTCCTATTTTATTTTTATTCTTAGATATAATAATTATTGTGGGAGAATAAAGTGCTTACCAGTACTGATAAACTATTAGTGTTACTAATAGTTTACTTTGAAAGTGTAATCTTATGTGTGGTGATAGAATTGTTTGTATAAGTCCGATGGCTGGACGTAGTTCTAGAGCTAAAGCAATTTTTAGAGATAAGCCAAAATATAAAATGAATATAAGTTGGTTATTTTTAGATATACTGTTTGTTACTTTTTTATACGTAACAGATGATAATTATCTATAATTTAAACAGATGATAATTATCTATAATTTAAAGGAAGGCTAGTATGGTAATTAATATAAAAAATCTGAAGAGAAGTTTTTTTGTTAGAGAAACAAGAGAAAATTTTGAAGCTTTGAAAGGAATTTCTTTTTCAATAAAACGAGGAGAGATATTTGGATTACTTGGTCCGAATGGTGCAGGCAAGTCAACTACAATAAAAATTCTTTCAACAATGCTTCTACCTACATCAGGTGAAGTAGAAATATCCGGATTTGATATCTATAAAGATGAGCAACAAATTCGTGAGAGAATAAATTTCATTTTTGGAGGAGAAAGAAGTTTATATTTTAGACTTTCTGCTGAGGATAATTTGTTTTATTTTGCGGATCTATATAAGATACCTCGGAAGAAGCAACTGATTTTGATTCCAGATTTACTTAAACAGGTTGGGTTGAATAGTTTTGCAAAACGTAGAGTAGAGACATTCTCAAAAGGTATGAAGCAACGTCTTCAGATTGCTAGAGCATTGTTAAATGATCCTGAGATAATTTTTTTAGATGAACCGAGTATTGGTCTTGATCCAGTAGGAGCACTTGAGTTGAGAAACATCATAAAAGAGTTGGCTAAAAATGGGAAAACAATTCTTTTAACAACCCATTATATGGCTGAAGCTGAGGAACTTTGTGATAGAATTGCCATCATTAATCAAGGCGAAATTGTAACCTGTGGTACATTACCAGAAATTGCATCATTAATTTCAGATGAAGATAGAACAAAAATTCTTCAAGATAAAGTGAAAGAACAAAAAGAAATAGATGTAACACTGGAAGATATTTATTTGCATTTAGTGAGGTAGTCGTAAGTATGAAAGTTATTTTTGCTAGTGCTATTGTACACATGAAGCAAGCAGTAGCTAGAAGTACGTTTCGCTATTGTCTATTTTTTAATCCTCTGTGTAATGCTATTCTCTTAGGGCTAATGTATAGTAATAAATCCAATCAAGAATTTACTTTATATGCTATTTTAGGAACCTCTCTATCTTCATTTTGGACTATTATCTGTTTTTCGTCAGCTGCGGACATAAACAGAGAAAAGTATTTAGGGACATTACCTATTTTATTCACATCACCGTCAGGTTTTAAAAAGATTATTTTTGGCAAACTACTTGGTAATAGTCTTTGGGGAGTGGTAGCATTTCTGTTGAATGTAATATTTGTGACGATATTATTTGGTCGCATAATGGCTGTTAAGAGTTTTAGCTTATTAGTAATTGTGATTGTCTTAGCAGTATTGACCTTCGTTAGTATAGGAATGCTGATGTGTTCAGCATTTACCTTATCAAGAAGTGCACGTTTGTTAATGAACTTAATAGAGTATCCGTTACTTTTAATAACAGGCATGGTATTCCCTTTAGATTTTATAAACCAATATATAAGGTGGGTTTCATATATTTTATCTCCAACATGGGTAATGAAAGGATTTGAACTTGTTGTATACGGTGGGAATTTAAAAGAAATATTTATTGTTATATCAACTCTCTCTATACTTACCGTATTTAATTTTATAATTGCTCACTTTGCCTTTGTCAGTGTAGAGAAAAAAAGTAGAATTGACGCAACTTTGGAGGTGTATTAAATGGAAAGTGTTTTAAGATTTTTCAGAAGGATTATCTTTTCTTATAAACAATCCTCAATGATGTCGGATTGGAAAACTTATATGATGTTCGACTTAATTCCTCCAATTTCACAAACACTGCTTTTCTCTCTGATTGCCGGATACATTTACGGAACTGATTATATTCAAAAATGGATGATTGGAAATGCGATACTAATAACATCTTTTGGAGCTTTGTTTGGTGTTGGTACACAACTGATGGATGAAAAATATAATGGGACATTGAGTTTTCTAATTGCTTCAAAAACCAAGTTAAGATCGATACTATTTTCTAGTGCAATTAGCACAATGTTTACTAGTATGATTTCTGTAACTATCGGCGTGGTATTAGTGAGTTTTATTTTGAGAATTAATTGGAATATAGAAATGATTTCTTCGTTTATTGGTGTCCTTTTCCTATCTTCTTTCGTTGCAATGAGTTTTGGATATATTTTTTCATGCTTTATTTTAATAACAAGTGAAACAAATCTTATATTGAATTTAGTCAGTCGATTGTTGTTGATTTTTACTGGGGCTAATTTTCCAGTTAGTAAATTGCCTAATATTTTTCAGTGGTTTTCTAAAATGTTACCTTTGACAAGGTCTATTCAGATTGCTCAAGGTCTCATTGAAGGAAATAGTCTTTCAAAATATAACAAACTAATTTATGAAGAGTTAACCCTAGGTTTTTCTTTCATTCTAGTAGCATCTATTCTTTTAAAATATATGGAAAGACAGTCACGTACCTCTGGAAAACTAGAGTTTACATAAATTTATTTTTTTTACGAATAGTTTACTTTTTCGGATTAGAGATATATTTTTCATTCTCTGTAGTAGTTGAACAAGAGGGGATGAGTGCTTGGGGTATCATTTACAATTGAAATGATATTATAGAATTCATAGTTGTTATATATTTGATAACACATTGAAGTTTAATTTTATTAAGACAAAGTAGCTATAAATGCACTCTTAAAAGGAAGAAAATAATTTTTCGATTTTATAAATTAGTGAGAAATGGTTTAGCTGCAATAAGAGGATCTCCTAGTTGTATTTTTTTATCAATAATATAAATGAATTCCTTAAAGGAGAATGCAATGAAATATTATATCTGCGTCAAAGGTAAAAAGATTCCTGTATCTCAGGAAGTTTATCAGGGATGTTGGCAGTTGGTGAATCACGAAAAATGTCTGGATAGAAAAGATAGAAAATTTGGTCAAAAATATCAAGAAAAGTATTGGAAATAATCTATAATGCACCTATTCGGCAAATAGGTGCATATCATCTTATTTATAACCAAAATTTTTGAGAGCTTTCTTATATTCACTACTCCCCTTTAAGTAGTAATCATGTTTCATTCCACTAATATCAACAGAAAAGACCCCATCTTTAAATGAATATTCTTCTGTTCGACTTGCAATATTTTGTCCAGTTAATTTGATTGTGTTCTTTTGTTTGTTAATGATAAAACTATCGGCTTCTCCATGCTCAATGGAAGCACTATCTCCTTTAATAGTAAATACCAACTCGTTTCTTTCACTTGAGATCCAATAATACTCCCCATCTAAAGATTGGTAGTTGTTTTTTGAGCAAGCAATTAACGTGATTATTGATAACGAAAGTAGTAGTATACCTATTATTTTTCTCATAATCTTTGCCTCTTTTTTCAATATAGTATACCAAAATATCATTACAGAATTAATACAATTAATGTCTGTTATAATAGAAAAATCAAATATTGTCTATTATAACAGACATTAGTAAATTATAGAAAAAGATCTATATTTGGCTATAGTTTTACTAAATCTCTACGACTATAGATTAAAAATGTATACACTTCTATTTTACAAGTTCAACTTGAGAAAATCCCAATTACAACCATTTAACAAGTAATATAAAAAGAGTTCAATTTTATTGTCAATCCCTTTTTTAGATAAAGAAAATAATAATGGTGCTAATTAGGATTAATACCTAAATAAGTTTTAATTTTCTTTTCAAGAAAATCAATATGTTGGTTAATTTCAGTTTGTTGCTTATGAAGTTCATCAAGTTGAAAAAATAGTAGTCTAAGTCGTTGAGGAATTGTGGAGTCTCCTTTATATCTTAGATCAGCGTATTCTTGCATATTTTTAATAGACATTCCCGTCTTTTTTAATCTAATAATGAATTGAGTCCACGCTATATCAGAGTCATCATAGTATCTACGATTATTTTCTTCTCTGTGTGAGTAAATCAATTTTTCTTGCTCATAGTATCGAAGTGTGGAAATAGAAAGTCCAGTTTTTTTAGCAAATTCTCCAATAGAATAGTGAGCCATAATATTTCCCCCTTTTTTTTAATATTTTAGCATAATTTTAAAAAAATCGAAAAATTTTCAGTTTTCTCTTGACATAAAGTGCACTTTACTATGTAAAATACATAGCATCAAAGGAATTTGATATAAAGTACTCTAATTTATGAGTTGATTGAAAATAAAGGAAATTATGGAATCGCTTCTCTGTGTAGGTGGCGGAATGGGAGCAGCGACTCTTATAAAAAATGCAAATAGCAATCTGTAAAGGAGAAAATAGTATGGAACAAACGAAGAATTATACTTGTATTACTGGAGCCAGTGCTGGTATAGGAGCGGAGACAGCAAGACAATTTGCAAAATTAGGAACGAATCTTATTTTAATTGCTCGGCGTCAAGAACGACTAGAAAAATTGAAGCAAGAGATTTTGAACCATTATCCGGATTTAGATGTTGTTATTAAAGTTGTTGATTTATCGAAGTCCAGTAATGTTTTTGCTCTTTATGAAAGCTTGAAAAAATATCACATTACTACTCTAATAAATAATGCTGGTTTTGGAAATTATGATAAGGTTGAATCTCAAAATTTAGAAAAGATAATAACATTAATCCATTTAAACATTGAAGCTTTAACAATTCTATCAACTCTATATGTGAGAGATTATAAAGATTGTAAAGGCGCTCAATTGATTAACTTATCATCTAGAGGCGGATATATGATGGTTCCAAATGCAGTTACATACTGTGCAAGTAAATTTTATGTCAGTGCTTTTACAGAAGGCTTGGCGTTGGAACTCGAGGCAAATCAACATCAATTAAAAGCTAAGGTTTTAGCTCCAGCTGCCACAAAAACGGAATTTGGTCAAGTTGCTACAGATTCTAAAGAATATGATTATGATGAGCATTTTGCTAAATATCACACAAGTGAAGAGATGGCACAATTTTTGATGGAATTATATCAAAGTGACAAAGTTGTTGGTTTAGTTGATGTTACAAATTTTGAATTTCATCTTAGCGGACCACTACTTAAACATTAATTATTTTAATAAATATAGATAATGTGGTATCGATTAATAGTTGCAGTCGTTTTATGATAAGAAGAAAGCTTCTGAAACGTTAGATTTCAGAAGCTTTTTGTCTTTAAGTTTTGAGTAAGTTATAATTTTCTGTGATATTTAGGATATTTAAAAAATATACAAGTGTTTTTGTAGATTAATTTACAATTTTTCCAGTATTTTGCCAAGTAGTTCTTCTAACTTTCCTAAGTCCCCATAGACTGTCCCATCCATATAAAGATTGTAAACTTCATCATCTTGTTCCACGCGTACTTGTGCAGAATAACCTTTTGATAGTGCTAAGGAACGAATAACTTCTCGTTGAGTTCGTCCATTCCCTTCTCGAAAGGGATGGAAATAATTAAGATTATCAAGAATTTTTGCTAATTGTTTAATAATCTCATCTTTTGAATTAGCAGTTTGATAATAGGTATGAATAAGATGGTTGATATAGTCTTGGGCAGTACTGAAAGATTGTATTGACATAAAAGGATTCCCATTTTTTGAGATATTCACCTTGCGAAATTGTCCCGCCCAAGCATAGACATCATGAAATAAATATTTATGAATGGCTAAAATATCACTAATGGAGTAGACTTCTATGGTTTTCAAGCGCAAGTCTGCAAGCCTTCTAGTAACGAATAAATGCTCATTCCGGTAGGCTTCTTCAATATTTGTAATATTTTGTTTGTTGATTAAGACTGTAGAATTTGGATAGGTATATTGGTGATTGGGGTCAATGTACTCATAGCCTTCGTATTGATTCTTAACCAATATTCAATTCCTTTCGTTTGTTGATAACATAAGTTTTTAAATCAATCACATCTTGAACAGTAGGTTCATAATTTTCAATCATTGATGACCCAATAGCATACCAGACAGTATCAAAATCTGAAAAGTTATCAAAGGGAATCCCTAAAATTGTTAATTCTTCTTTATTTACATCAAGAGTCATGGCATACCTCCTTGTATAGAGTTATCCTTATTATACCATAAAATCGATATTTTCACCTAAAGGATAGAGACCAAAAGATATATGTAAGCGTATAGATTAATACTTACAGAACTAAAAATATTCCCCTGTTTTTAGTCCAACTGAAACCCATACTTTCCAAACCAGGTCTTAAGAAAAAAGGTAGAGAAAAAGGTAGAGTTTGAATTGAAATACAGTGCAATATATCGCATTTGGCAAAAAGAAAAAACGCTTGAAATCAGCGTTTTTCTTCTGTATTGATTCGTATTGAACCCCTACTTCACTTCTGTAAACACAACGTGTTTACGAAGTTTTGGTGAGTATTTCTTCAATTGAAGACGGTCTGGAGTGTTACGTTTGTTTTTAGAAGTAAGGTACAAGCGTTCACCAGATTCTTTGTGTTCAAGTGTAATATTTACGCGCATGGTATCTCCCTTCTATTATTCAGCTGATGCAGCTTTAGCGATCTTACGTCCTTTGTAGTATCCTTTAAGTGATACACGGTGTGAACGTGAGTAATCTCCAGTTGCTTCGTCAAAGTTTACAGATGGAGCTGTTACTTTGTAGTGCGTACGACGTTTGTTTTTCTTCGCTTTTGATGTGCGACGTGCAGGTACTGCCATTTCGTTTTTCTCCTTTTAAGATATAAATTCAATTAGGTTTGATTTTCATCAACTTTAACAGTATAACAAAACTTTTTTGTAAAGTAAAGTTACTTGACAAAAAATTGTTAAAAAAATCTCCCGCCCCATCAAAAGGGACAGGAGTTCTCCTTAAAGCTCTATTTCAAATGGCTCATCAATCGTTTTCGAAACGTATTTGCCATCCTTTTTTCGTTGTTTGACACATTCTGTCAGCAGGTATTCGATCTGCCCATTGACCGATCGAAAGTCATCTTCTGCCCATGATGCGATAGCAGCATATAACTTGGCTGACAATCTAAGTGGAATTTGTTTTTCTTTTGGTCAGCCATTCTTAATAGAGACTTCCCGTATTGACAATTGGTTGTGCATCATGATTGCCACAGAGAACGACAAGAAGGTTCGAAACCATAGCAGCCTTCCGTTCTTCGTCTAGCTCTACAATCTCTCCTTCGCTCAGGCGTTCAAGGGCCATTTCAACCATCCCAACTGCTCCGTCGACAATCATCTTCCGCGCATCGATAATGGCAGAAGCTTGTTGGCGTTGCAGCATGACAGCTGCGATTTCTGGAGCATAGGCCAAGTAGGTAATACGAGCTTCTAGAATTTCGAGCCCAGCATCTTTTACACGTGCTTGAATCTCTTCTCGAATACGACTGGCCACAATTTCACTGGAGCCTCTTAGGCTACCCTCATCTGCCTGACCGTCTCCTGTCGTATCGACATTAGGAGCTACATCATAAGGATAGATGCGGACAATATTTCGAAGAGCACTATCACACTGCAATGAGAGATATTCTTTGTAGTTATCCACATTGAAGACTGCTTTAGCTGTATCCACTACACGCCAAGTGACTGCAATACCGATTTCTACAGGATTTCCCAAACAGTCATTAATCTTCTGACGAGAGTTATTCAAGGTCATCACTTTTAAGGAAATATTCTTTTTACCTGTCTCGATAGAAATATTGTTACCTTCTGCTGTTTTACTGACAGACATGGGTGACTTGGTGGTGACATCACCACTTTGGCCCAAGCGGGTGTTATTGGCAGGATTGACAGCGACACAGAAGGGATTGACAAAGTAAATACCCGCTTCTCGAATGGTTCCAATATAGTTCCCAAACAAGGTCAAAACCAAGGCCTCTTGCGGTTTAATAATTTTGATCCCCGCATAGCACACCAGACTAGCAATAAAGAGAAAAATACAGGTAATAACTGCAATCGCAAGTGGAAAACCTTCTGGTAGACTAGCAATCGCACTAATAAAGGCTAAAACTAAGACAAGATCCCCAACTAGCAAGCCTATAAGGGCAGCTAAGCCGTTTTTCTTTTGGGTTAAAATTTTTTCTTCCATGGGACGAACCCTTCTTTCTTTGTGATATCTAAATGATATCACTTTACTTACAAAAGTCAAGATATAACTGTAAATTATTTTAGCAAGAAACCGAGCAAGCTGAATTGTCTGAAAATTCAAGAATTTTCTTCTATCGTTGAAGCTTGAATTGTGCTATAATAATAAAAAATACGATGAGAGGGAATCAGATGACAGAATTAGATACACGCCATCGCAGTAGTGTATACGACAGCATGGTCAAATCCCCTAACCGGGCTATGCTTCGGGCAACTGGGATGACAGATGAAAACTTTGAAAAACCAATCGTAGGGGTAATCTCTACTTGGGCTGAAAACACACCGTGTAACATGCACCTGCATGATTTTGGGAAATTGGCCAAAGAAGGTGTAAAAGATGCGGGAGCTTGGCCGGTTCAATTTGGAACCATTACGGTTGCGGATGGGATCGCTATGGGAACGCCGGGGATGCGCTTCTCCTTGACTTCTCGTGATATCATTGCAGACTCTATCGAAGCGGCTATGGGGGGGCACAACGTGGATGCCTTTGTGGCCATCGGTGGCTGTGACAAGAACATGCCAGGATCGATGATTGCCATTGCCAACATGGATATTCCGGCTATTTTTGCCTACGGAGGAACCATTGCACCGGGTAATCTGAACGGCAAAGATATCGACTTGGTTTCAGTTTTTGAAGGGATCGGAAAATGGAACCATGGTGATATGACTGCTGAAGAAGTGAAACAACTAGAATGTAATGCCTGCCCTGGCCCTGGTGGCTGTGGTGGGATGTATACGGCCAACACCATGGCGACAGCGATTGAAGTCCTTGGTATGAGCTTGCCAGGTTCCTCTTCTCACCCTGCTGAATCAGCTGATAAAAAAGCCGATATCGAAGAAGCAGGTCGTGCAGTTGTCAAAATGCTTGAAATGGGACTGAAACCATCTGACATCTTGACCCGTGAAGCCTTTGAAGATGCTATTACGGTGACCATGGCCCTGGGTGGTTCAACAAATGCGACACTTCACTTGCTCGCGATCGCTCATGCGGCTAATGTGGATTTGACACTTGAAGATTTCAACGATTTCCAAGAGCGTGTGCCTCACTTAGCAGACTTGAAACCTTCTGGTCAATACGTCTTCCAAGACCTTTACAATGTTGGTGGTGTACCAGCCGTCATGAAATACCTTCTTAAGAATGGGTTCCTTCATGGGGATCGCATCACCTGTACTGGTAAAACGGTGGCTGAAAACTTAGAAGCATTTGCTGACTTGACACCAGGTCAAAAAGTCATCATGCCACTTGAAAATCCAAAACGTGCGGATGGTCCATTGATCATCTTGAAAGGGAACTTGGCTCCTGAAGGGGCGGTTGCTAAAGTATCAGGTGTGAAAGTTCGCAACATCACGGGTCCTGCTAAGGTCTTTGATTCGGAAGAAGCTGCCATTGAAGCCGTTCTTTCAGACGAAATCGTGGATGGCGACGTTGTTGTTGTCCGCTTCGTAGGTCCTAAGGGTGGTCCTGGTATGCCGGAAATGCTGTCCTTGTCATCCATGATCGTTGGTAAAGGCCAAGGAGATAAGGTGGCCCTCTTGACAGACGGACGCTTCTCTGGTGGTACTTACGGTCTCGTTGTTGGACATATCGCGCCTGAAGCTCAGGTCGGCGGTCCAATCGCCTACCTCCACACAGGGGATCTGGTAACAGTTGACCAAGATACCAAAGAAATCACCATGCATGTCTCAGATGAAGAGTTGGCCAAACGGAAAGCTGAAACTACCTTGCCACCACTGTATAGCCGTGGGGTTCTCGGTAAGTATGCCCACACAGTATCCTCTGCTTCTCGTGGTGCCGTAACCGACTTCTGGAATATGGAACAGTCTGGTAAACAATAAGATATGAAAAAACTCACTTTACGAATTTGTAAAGTGAGTTTTATTGATTTATCGCGGTGGAAGGCCAAGTGCAATACGCCCATAACGGCTGATCCGGGTAATTTTCCAAGCTGGCGACCAGGTTACTTCTACTTTGACGTCTTCAATACCGTCAATTTCTTTTAGGCGAGCGACGATTTCGATAGGCAAACTTTCCGCACAGTCACAAGCAGTATCAGTAAAGGTCATGACTACCTTGCAAGTCCCTTCCTCATCCAGATCCAACTCATAAATCAAACCAAGGTTGTAGACGTCCAATTCAACATCGGTATCAAACACAAGCTCTAACTTTTCAATCAATTGTTTCTCCAGTGCTAGGGCACGGTCGTTAATCTTGATATCCTCTCTCATCTCGCTATCCTTTCCCTCCTTTGATGAAGACTATTTTCTCACAATTCTGACAATAATGCAAGTTAACCTAGAATGAGATCGAATGACAGCTACAAATCAAACCATCCGTCTTAAGACTGATTTTAAATTACAGGAAGGTATCTTAAGCTTTCTTTAAGTTTTCCGATTTATACTAATACCATCAAATGAAGACCTCCTAACTTTGTTTGATAGAAAATCCTAAACTTTTTCATAATAATCTCCCATAAAGGCCACCAAATCAGGTGGCTTTTTTTTATGGGAGTGAGACAGAACAATTTTTTAAAATTGCTTCGCGTCCTTATTTTTAGGCTCAGGTTGAAAAGGTTCCCCAAAACTTTTCAATTGTCTCACCCCCGCACAGTTGATTAGGTAATCTTTGGAGCTATAAGAGCGAACAAAGATACCAATCAACCACTGCGTTATGTAATTATTACTAAACCTATTTCATCTAACTAAGCCTGATAAGGGCGTAGACGAGCTTAGGTACATTGATGCAGTTCGAACGCTAGTGAGAACTACGTTCCTTATTTTTTTACGAGGATTGGCGAGTTTAGGTACGTTGACGCAGTTTGAGCGGAGCGAAAACGACGTTCCTATAAACATATGTGAGAAAAAAGTTTTAAAACCTTCAAAAAATTTATTCAGTTCGATCTTTCTATTGTTTACTATATTTATAAGCAAAACGCCTATTTTACAAGCTTTATTCATCAAAAATTCCTTTTGCCTCCTCTAACTTCTTGTGCTATAATGATACGGATACTGTTCATTTTCAAACAAGGAGGCACATTATGAAACGAAACCATTCACGTTTTCTCATTCCAGGGATCCTTTTACTAGGAGTGGTCTTGCGGGCCCCATTTACGACCCTCTCCACTGTCTTATCAGATATTGCTGCTAGCTTTGGTGTCGAGGTGAGTTCTCTTGGCCTCTTGACGAGTCTACCCCTCCTAACATTCGCTATTTTCTCTCCTTTTGCTACTAGCTGGGCGAGACGCTTTGGGATTGAGCGACTCTTTCTCGGAGTCTTGATCCTGATGACGATTGGATCTGCTCTACGCACCATCAATCTGCCTCTCCTCTATGTGGGAACTCTTTTGATTGGTGCTGCTATTGCCTTTATCAATGTCCTTCTACCAAGCTTGATCCAAGCCAATGAGCCAAAACGTCTTGGCTTCTTGACAACCCTCTATATCACTGCAATGGGCTTGTCTACTGCAATAGCTTCTTCTGTCGCTGTTCCTATCACTCAAGCCACCTCTTGGCAAGGTCTGGTTTGGGTGCTGACAGTCGTCTGTGCGCTCGCTCTTGTGATCTGGGTCCCCAATGCTCGTCACAATCATTATTTGAAAAAAAGCTCTTCTTCTAATGAAAATAAGACTAGCTGGTATAAGAATGGTAAGGTCTGGGCTATCATGCTCTTCTGTGGTCTACAATCTCTCTTATTCTATACCACTATGACCTGGCTTCCTACCATGGCGACCCAAGCCGGCATCAGTCAAGCCAATGCAGGAATTTTAGCATCTGTATTCACCCTGATGAGTCTTCCCTTCTCTATGACCATTCCAAGTCTCACCACCAGCCTTTCTGAACAAAGCCGTCGCACCATGCTGATAACAACTGTTTTAGCTGGTTTTACTGGAATTGCCATGCTGTTACTAAAGACAGACAACTTCATTTACTGGTTGATCCTGAATATCTTGATCGGAAGTTTTACGAGTATCTTATTCCCTTACCTCATGGTTACCTTCTCCATGAAGTCTAGCTCTCCTGAGAAAACTGCTCAGCTCTCTGGACTAGCTCAAACAGGAGGATACGTCTTTGCTGCACTTGGGCCTATCTTATTTGGTTCAAGCCAACAAATCTTCCACTCTTGGACACCTGGTATTTTAATCCTTCTTGTCGTTGCTTTGTTTATGAGTATGGCTCTCTATCAAGTAGAAAAATCTGATATTATTCTATAATCCAATAGAGGCTGGGACAAAAGTCCTAGCCTCTCAATTGTCTTTGGATTGTCGAGCAAGACGCAGTGGTTGAGTGGGCTCTACTACGCTGATTTCATCAGCTTTTACAGCCTTACTCAACTGTGCGGAGGTGGGACGACGAAATCGAATTCTAACGAATTACCGATTTCTGTCCCACTCTCTATTTTTTATACAAAAAAGAATCAGGAATATCCTGATTCTTTGCTATGTCTTAATTATTCGTAAAATGATACGTGTACGTGGTCGTAGTGATTTTCTGTTACGCTACCACGGTCTGGCATTTCATTCCAAGTGTTTGCTGGTCCATAAATGTTGTTTACTGGAGCATAGAAACGTTGTTTCCAGATGATGTAAGAAATTCCATTTTCTTGCATGTGATCAATCGCATATTGAGCTACTTGGTCACCGATTGCTGAACTTTCTGGAACCATAACGTCGATCGCAAGACCTTTACCGTGATCTTCTGGGTCACCAGGACGGTAACCACCGATGTCAGTCAATCCAAGTTCATTTATTACTTGTTCTTTGAATTTAATTGCTTGAGGTTGAAGACCTTCATTTGAAGTTGGAGTTGCTGTTGAAGGAGTTGAAGCTGTCGTATCAACAACTGGTGCTGGTGCACCATATTGTGGTGTTGAAGCAACCGCAGTAACTTCTGGTTCTGCTGGGACTTCTACGACTGGAGCTGGTTCAGCTACTGGAGCCGCTGGTGCTTCCTCAACAACTGGTGCTTCTACAGGAGCCGCTACTTCTGCTGGCGCTGCAGCAGGTTGTGCAGGCGCTTCTTCAACAACTGGTGCTGGTGCTTCCTCTGCTACTGGAGCTGCTGGTGCAGGTGTTTCAGCTGATGCTTCTGGGGTTGGTAAGCTTTCTGATACTTGCTCTGCCACTGCTGCTACAACTGCAGGTGCTTGAGGGAGTTCTACAGCTTGGTTGCTTTCATCTGCTACTGGTTTTGTCAAATCACCCACTGCAACAGTTTGGTTGTCCACTTTGATTTGGTTGTTTGTCAAATCAGCAGAAGTTGTCACAGTTGCGTCAGCATTGCCTGCTGTAGGAGTTTGGATTTCTACACCTGTCACTTGGTTTTGATCATTGACAGTTGTTGTCAAAACAGTTCCTGGGAAAATCAAATCAATGTTGCTGATTTGGTTCAAGTTTGCCAAAACAGTTACGTCAACATTCAAAGCTTCCGCAATCGTGCTTAGGGTATCCCCATATTTGATGGTGTAGGTTTGTTTGTTTTCTGAAGTTGAAATATCTGCACGAATTTCATCTACAGAACGGGCAACCCAATCCCCATTTGATTCTGCTTTACCAGTTGTAAATGGCAAGACCGCCATAGCAACAGTCGAAGCAATTAAAGCCTTTTTATTTACTTTCTTCATACGTTCTTTCCTCGTTTTCTTATTATCGGAGATTTATCTCCAGACAGATACATTTAATATTCTACCACATTTTTTGTCTTTAAAATGGCTCTTCTTTTCTTTTAATCTAACTGACCCTAATTTGTAACATTAGTCCTTTCTTGTTACAATCTCTTAACAATTAACGACAGTTAGTACTATTTGGATAATCAAACAAATTCATTGTATCAGAAGCCTTTGAGAGCCCTGAATGAAGGGATTTTAGAAGATTTTTCAGTTGAATAGAGGCTAAAAAACACCCCAAGTTCGTGTCCTGTAGACATCACTTGGGGTGCTATTTTTAACGGCTTGTATCTTATAATTTAACACGCCTACAACTCTTTGGAAAAAGATAAATCCAACTAGAAGTGGTCGCTTCGTCGTTGGATTTCCTATTTTCCTTTGAGTTGCTTAACGGCTTTGTATCTTATTTGACCTTCATCATTCTGACGAGGTTAGCTCGTTCAGCTTCTTCGAGTTTCATTTCGATATAGTAGATGGTTTCCTTGAGGTCTGGAATGGTCGCATACTCCAGTCCATTGACCCGACGACGCGTTTTTTCAATCTCATCAGCCATGAGTTGACAAGTTTTTTCAATCTCTGCTAGGCGCAGCAGGTCTGGGAGGAGTTCTTCCATTTCTTGAATGGTGCTATCCATCTGACTATTGGAAGCCACGTAGCTGTATACCACGTCTCCCTCATCGTCTCCATACGGATTATCGATATGAGCATGCATCTTGGGCACGCGCACACTCATGATATTCTCCGTCTCGATATGCAGACTGACCTCACGCGTCGGCACCGCAAAGATTTCCTGGACCATGAGGTCATTCTCCAGACATTTAGCGAGGACAAATTCTTGCATATTGCCAATGAGAGCTGCCTCAACCTTCTGGCGGAGGCGGTCATTTTCACGGACCGATTCGATGAAGCGTCGCATGAGTTCATCCCGCTTGTCCTTTAGAAGTTTATGGCCTCTAGTTGCTGTCTTCAGACGCTCTTTGAGGGTATTTAACTCCATCCGGGTGGGCTTGACATTTAATCGTGCCATTTGACTTCCTCCTTTCTACTCCTAGGCTTGTGCTTCCTTGGAAGTTTTTGGGAGGTATTCATCAATCATATCATCCTTGATCCGCTTGAGCTCTGTCCGTGGCAAGATAGACAGCAATTCCCAGCCTAGATCCAGACTTTCTTGAATGGTCCGATTGGTAGTAAAGCCTTGGTTGATGTATTCTTTCTCAAAACGATCGGTAAATTTGACATAGAGCTTGTCTGTATCTGACAAGGCAGACTCCCCAAGAACCACAGCTAACTCTTTTGCTTGTTTCCCTTGAGCATAGGCCGCAAAGAGCTGGTTCATGGTCGCCGCATGGTCTTTCCGAGTCTTGCCTTCACCAGAACCCTTGTCTTTCAAACGAGAAAGGGAAGGAAGGACATTGATCGGTGGACGGTAACCACTATTGTAGAGATCACGAGACAGAATAATCTGACCTTCGGTGATGTAGCCTGTCAAGTCAGGGATTGGGTGGGTGATGTCATCCTCCGGCATGGAGAGGATTGGAATCTGAGTCACAGATCCTTTCTTCCCAACCAAGCGTCCTGCACGTTCGTAGAGGGTCGAGAGGTTGGTATAAAGATACCCTGGATATCCCCGACGTCCTGGAACCTCCCGGCGAGCAGCGGATACTTCCCGAAGGGCTTCACAGTAGTTAGTCATGTCGGTCATAATGACCAAGACGTGCATGTCTTTTTCATAGGCCAAATATTCTGCCGCGGTCAAGGCGATCCGAGGAGTGGCAATCCGCTCGATAGCTGGATCATTAGCTAGGTTGATGAAGAGGACAGAGCGATCAATAGCCCCTGTTTCCCGCAGGTCGTTCATAAAGAACTCGGCTTCTTCAAAGGTAATTCCCATGGCCGCAAAGACCACGGCGAAGTTTTCTTCAGAATTAAGCACCGTCGCTTGACGAGCAATCTGAGCCGCCAACTCCTTGTGAGGAAGACCAGAACCTGAGAAGACTGGGAGTTTTTGACCCCGAACCAAGGTGTTCAAATGGTCAATGGCTGAGATCCCTGTCTGGATAAATTCATCCGGATAGTCCCGCGAAACAGGGTTGATGGCTTGCCCATCAATGTCCAAGTACTTCTCTGGGATAATCTCTGGACCACCATCGATCGGTTTGCCCATCCCGTTAAAGATGCGTCCCACCATGTCTTCTGATACTGGAAGTTCTAGGGGACGTCCGGTAAAGCGAACCTTGGCTTTTTCCAAATTAATCCCGCTAGATCCTTCAAAGAGTTGGACCATGGCCTTGTCTTCTTGGACTTCGAGGACTTGTCCCTGACGGGTTGTTCCGTCATGGAGCTTGATTTCTACGAGTTCATTGTAGTGAACCCCCTCGACCTGATCGACAATCATCAAGGGGCCAACAACTTCGCTGACAGTACGGTATTCTTTAATCACGCTCATTGTCTACTCCTCCTTTCGCGACGATTTGGTGTAGGGATTCTACGATTTCTTCTTTCAAGGCTTGGATGGTGCCGAACTGGTCCTCATGGATGAACTTGCTGCGGGCAATGCGGTCCCGAAGGTCTACCGTTCCTTCCATGATTTCTGTGAAGTAGGCCCCTAATTCTAGCGCTTTCTGACTTTCTTGGTCAAAGGTCAAAATGTTGGTCAACAAGGCTACCTGCTTGCTGAAGGAAGTATAGGTGTCCACCTCATCAAAGGCATTTTGTTGCAAGTAGTCTTCGCGGATCATCTTGGCTGCATTCATGGTTAAGCGGTCTTTTTCAGACAAGGAATCCAGACCAACCAAACGCACGATTTCTTGCAATTCACTCTCTTTTTGCAACAGATTCATGGCGCGGGTGACTTTTTCTGCCCAGCTAATCTGCTCATGCTGATCGATATATTGGCCCACCTCATCCTGGTAAAGGGAATAAGAACTCAACCAGTTGATGGCTGGGAAGTGTCGTCGTTGCGCCAACTGAGCATCTAGTCCCCAGAAGACCTTGACGATCCGCAGGGTGTTTTGGGTCACCGGCTCTGAGATATCTCCACCCGGAGGAGAAACGGCACCGATCGCCGTAATAGAGCCTTCACGCGCAGTGGTTCCGAGTGTCTTGACTCGACCGGCCCGTTCGTAGTACTCAGCAATCCGGCTACCAAGGTAGGCCGGGTAGCCTTCATCCCCTGGCATTTCTTCTAGACGACCAGACATTTCACGAAGAGCTTCTGCCCAGCGCGATGTCGAATCGGCCATGATGGCAACGGAATAGCCCATATCACGGAAATATTCGGCAATGGTGATCCCTGTGTAGATGGAAGCTTCACGCGCTGCCACTGGCATGTTAGAAGTGTTGGCGATCAAAACCGTCCGTTGCATGATGGATTGGCCAGTTGTTGGATCGATCAATTCTGGAAATTCATTCAGAACGTCCGTCATTTCGTTTCCACGTTCCCCACAACCGACATAAATCACGATGTCTACATTGGCAAACTTGGCCACCTGGTGTTGCACAACTGTTTTTCCAGCTCCGAAAGGACCAGGAACAGCTGCAGCTCCACCCTTAGTCACAGGGAAGAAGGTATCGATGACCCGTTGGCCTGTAACCAAAGGCTCTACTGGAATCAGTTTTTGTGCAAAGGGACGGCCTCGACGAACCGGCCATTTTTGCATCAAAGTACCAGTAAAGAGGCTACCATCAGCCTGCTCGATCTCATAGACCGGCTCTTCCACTGTGTAAGAACCTGCTGCGATCTTGGTCACACGTCCACTGACACCGAAGGGTACCATGATGCGGTGTTCCACCATATTGGTCTCCTGAACCGTACCGACGATGTCTCCCGCAACTACCTCTGTTCCTTCTGCCACGCTTGGTTCGAAGGTCCATTTGGTGTCACGGTCTAGATTTGGAACTTGCACCCCACGAACCAAAAAATCGCTGGCGGTGACTTCTTGGAAGCGTTCCAAGGGACGTTGGATCCCGTCAAACATCTGAGAGATCAAGCCTGGTCCTAACTCAACAGAAAGGGGAGCTCCGGTTGTTACCACTGGTTCACCGGGTCCGACTCCAGACGTTTCTTCATATACTTGGATAGAGGCTTCGTCCCGCCGCATCTCAATAATTTCACCAATCAAACCAAGATCGCCGACCCGGCAAATGTCTTGGATATTGGCCTCCTGCATCCCTGATGCAACCACCAAGGGACCGGAAACTTTAATAATTTTTCCTTGAGTCATGTATTCCTCCTGGGAATCCTTTGTTTCTTTGTATTACTTTTGCGCTATCTCTCTTAGAGATTGCTTTTGTTGACCATTGGCATCGAAATTAGTTGGATCCAACCAAGCTTCGAAACGCTCTTTGATAGCTGGCCATTCTTGGTCAATGATAGACAACCAATCTGTGTCTCGAGTCCGACCTTTATAAACAATAGCCTGACGGAAACACCCTTCATAGGTGAACCCCAAGCGCTCAGCTGCTTCGCGAGAAGCTTGGTTTAAGGCATCGCATTTCCACTCATAGCGGCGGTAGCCTAACTCCTCAAACACATAGCGTGCTAACAGATACTGGGCTTCGGTTGCCATGCGAGTCTTCTGGAGCGTTGGTGAGTAGGTCACTGCTCCGACTTCAATCACCCGGTTGGCTTGATCGATCCGCATGAGAGAAAAAGTCCCTAATGCCTTGCCCGAATCTTTGTCTACAATCGCATAGTAAAAGCGACCTTGGGCTGCCATGAGACCATCTAATAAGCGGTCCCACTCCTCTTCATTTCGGGCAGGGCCTTTGAACAGATAGGTCCACATAGCTGCTGGGGAGGCTGGCCCGTAGACCTGATAAAGATCCGCCCCGTGTTTTTCTTTTGACAGGCGCTCAATTACGGTATAGCGACCCTCGATCCGCTCAATAGCTGGCAAGCGCCCCGGTGTAAAATCCGGCAGTGCATCTCCAATCGCTTGACCAAATTCATTTTTTCTCATAAAATATCCTGTCCTACTGCTTTTTCGACATTATCGCGAATGCGTTGCCGTCCCAGTCCAGTCGATCCCTTATGAGTAGGAATCAAGATGACGGCTGGAGTTACTTGCCGATCGTAGTGGGCAATGGTATCTGGGATTTCCTGAGCCATATCCTCCGTCAGATAGATGATGCCAAAATCTTCTTGGCTCAACTGACGTAAGGTATTGATGGTTTCTTGAGCCTCTGCTACGGGAAAGGTCTGAAAGCCAATCATCTGAAAAGGAAGGATGGCATCTCGGTTTCCTACAACGGCAATTTTTTGCGTTTTACTGGCCATAGATCGGTCTCATCCTTTCTTTTATTTTGTCAATTGGAAGCTGATTATCTAGCCCCGTTAAGACCAAACGAAGATTCTTCACCTCCAGCTCTTTTCCGAAGAGATAGCGAGCTAAAGGCAAGGGACCGTCTGTCTCAAAGGAAGCTTGTTCCAAAATTCGGTGCTTGATCACATGCTCCAGGTATTCCACTGTCTCAGCGCTCACTCTCCCTGCTCGCATCTGCTCTTCGTACCGAGACAGTTCCACATCATAAGGCAAGGGATTAACTTGTTGGAACCAACTGATGAGGTTGCCCTGCTCCACACACTGGATGACTTCTCTTGCTGAGAGGGTCCCTGCATCGGACAAGAGTTGCTTCATAAAGCTGCCTGGCTTTTTCAGGCTGAGGGCCCGCTCAACAGTGATGACATTGTAACAATCAATGGTCAAGGTAACCAGCGATTCTAGAAGTGGATGCCCCAGGTCTTTCGCCAAGCGTTTGAGATGATCAAAGTAAGCCAGATCCATGCCGATCTCCAGAACGCGAATGTCCTGATAGTCGACATATTCCTGCCAGGTCGCTGCTACTTCTTGAGCCATAAATTCTGGGCAGTTCTCTGAAGAAAAGGTCTTGGCTACTTGTTCAAGAACCGCTAAGAAATAGGGACCTGCATCCAATAACAAGAAATTCAAATCTCGCCCCGTTGCTCGCTCTTTCAATAAGACCTTGAGATTGTGATAGGTGTACTTGAGGGCAAAGAGGTCGACCACAGCTGGGTTTGGAGCTACCTGATAAGCCCAATCGTACTCAGCTAGAAGATGCTTCATCAAGGCTTGCTCGACAACTTGGACTTGACGCAGTTGATCTGCCTCCAAGGCATAGGCCGTCCCTTGCAAGAGATTAGCACGCGCTTCTGCATCGGAACTGTTCAGAAGGGCATCAAACTGAGCTGGGCTCAAAAAACTAGCTTCACGTACACTAATCCCGGTATTTACTTGAGAATACGTCCGTTCACACATAGGCCCTCCTAGTTCTTTTCTTCTTTAAAAATGCTGGCTGCCATATGGAAGCTCTGCTCCTCCCGTACAGCATCAACCAAATCACGGTAGAGGTAGCTGGCATCTACTTCGCCAAAGGAAAGGACAAAACCAGCTTCTTGGGCAAGAGTTTCTGTCGCTAATTGAAGTTGTGGATAGGCCTCTATCAAATCCTGACGATCTTGATCTGTCAATTTCTCTGCCGTCACAGCACCCAGGGTTAAGACGGTTGCTTGGTCCGCATAGCGAGGAAGAATACGGTGAAGAAATGTGAGTTCTTCCTGGCGTGACCATGTCGCCATTTTCTGGTAGGCATCCGCAAACAACTCTTTTAAAACCCGTTGCTTAGTGACCAGTGTCGATTGGCGCTTTTGATTTTCAATTTGTTGGCTTTCACGTTGCAAGTGGCGCTCAATCGTCTGCAATTGAACCGCCCGTTGGTGTAACTTTTCTTCTACCAAACGAGCTTCCTGCAACTGGGCTTCTGCTTGGACCTTAGCCGTCGCTTCCGCCACTAATTTCCGGCCTTTTTCATGGGCCTGTTCAAGGATGGAATCCTTTAATTGGGAATAATCCGTCATTGTTTTTATTTCCTCCTTTGGAGTTCTTCACCACCGATAATAGACGAAGAGAAGCCTCCTCATCTTTGACTTAGGTGTGTCTAGATTAGCCGACGCGAAGAGTCAAAAGGAAGGATACAACGAAGGCCAAGATAGCATAGGTTTCAACCATGGCCGCAAGGATAACTCCTTTCATCATGTCTTCTGGGCGTTTTGCCAAGATTTGCATCCCAGCCGTTGCGACATTCCCTTGGTGTTTCGCTGAGAAATAACCAACAATCGCAACTGGAAGAGCTGTAAAGAAGTAAGCGACCCCTGTTTCAAGAGGCATATCTGGCTTAATTTGCAACCAGATCAAGATTCCGATAACGAAACCATACAAACCTTGTGTACCTGGCAACAATTGCAAGATCAAGGCTTGGGCAAATTTTTCGGGTTGTTCTTTCAAGAGTGCAGCAGCAGCCTGACCGGTCTTACCAACACCAAGGGCTGAACCCATTCCACTAAGAGCCACTGCAATGGCTACACCAAGGGCAGCAAAGAAGGCCCCCCCATGAGTTGAGAAATATGAAGCTAAAGATTCCATGAATATACTCCTATAAAATTTTGTATGATTGATTTACTGAATTATTTTTTTGTTTTGACATAGCGTTCCGACGGTTTTAGAGGTTGGAAGGGCTTTCCACCACCCTCGTAGAACTTGCCAAAGAACTCGACAAAAATCAAACGCGCTCCATGCACATAGCCTGATAAGAAGGACAGGAACATGTTGATGGCATGGAGGAGGACAAAGAGGACAAGGCCGACTGTGAACCGTCCCAGGGTTGGGAAGAGATTGACAATCAAGTTAAAGGCTGAACCGATACTAGCCCCTGACAAGCCAAGCGCCATCAAACGGGTAAAGCTGACCAAGTCTCCGACATACCCACTAACATTGTAGAGATTAAAGAGACCTGCTGCTAGTCCTGATAATTTCTTAGCACTAACAATGGACACCACCAGAATCCCAATCGCATTGAGAATGGCTAGCCACTGACCAATGGGGACTAGGTAGGATAAGCCTGGCAGGATATTTCCGACTGCTAAGAGCATCAAGCCTAACAAGATCAAGACCCAAGCAAAGCCTGCGTTGTAGGCTTCCGTATAGTCTTTCAGGCGGACATTTTTCATCCCTCCTAGGAAGAGACCGACCAAAACGGTAATGAAACCAAAGACGACCGATAGGATCAAGATGGTCATGGCATTGGTCGTCGTACTGATCAAAGCAAAAGGCATCTCAAAGCCGAAGAAGGAACCATATACGACTCCCCAAAGGGCTACCGAGATTCCTAAGAGGCAGAAGAAACGAAGGTTTTTTGCTGCGCTCGGCTGAAGCTGGAAGGCCTTTAGAGCAAATCCAGTTGCCAACGTCAACAAGAGCCCATAGCCGATATCTGCTACCATCATGCCGAAGAAGACGAAGTAGAAGAGAGAGACGATTGGCGTCGGATCTTTCTCATAATACTTGGGCAGGGCGTACATTTCGGTCACCAACTCGAAAGGCTCCACCAAGGCATTATTTTTTAGCTTGATGGGTACCTGATCCCATTCTTCTTGGGTGACCTCTCGCGTCTGCAAGACGACTTGGCTCCCAAATTCCTTTTGAAGTTTAGCCTTTAAAGCTTCTAGTTGAGCTGTTTCAATCCATCCTTCTAGGGCAACCAAATGGGCTGTACTGGCTAGAGAACCTTTGGCCTCCTCCCGCGCTCCTAAACTCAAGACATAATCGAGTTGGTACTTGAGTTGGTTGAGGTCTTCCTTAGCCTGACTGAGCGTTTCCAAAGTAGCTGCTTCGACAGCACCTTGTTCTTTGATCTCTCTCTTGAGTTGCTCCAAACGTTCTTTCGGCAGGGCCTCTCCTTGGTAGTCAAACTCTTTAAAATGCGAACTGGTCAGCGTATCTTGAATACCCGCTAAGTCACCAGACTTATACAAGACAACGACCCCATGCTCCGTTTCCGAGCTGAAGACCACATCAACCTCTACATCTGGGTGCGCTAGCAAGGCCTGACGCGCCTGATCCTGTTCACTATTCGGAATGGTACCGATTAAGCCACGGACATAGCGGAAACGCTTGAGTTGGTCCGGTGTCGTTGTCAAATCAACCCATTTTTCCAAAGAGGCAAGCTCTTCTTGGGCTAGCTGGATGCGATCCCGCGCCTTTGCTAAGACAGCCAATTGCTTTTGCACCGACTGTAAGAAACGTTGCTCATCACGGATAAGCCCATGGGACTCTAGCTCTTGGAAAGACAAAGACAAAGGAGCTTCTTTCAGTTTTTCTAATCCCTTCTTTTGAGGAATGAAAGGCTCCAAGGCCTGAATGGCCTTTTCCAACTGTTCTTCCCGACGTCTTAGTTCATCCAGTCTTTGAGCTAATCCTTTGGTCCTATCAATCGTCTGAAAGGCAACTTGCCAATCTTCTTGTGCGCTCAAATCATAGATTTGGACAGATTCCTCTGACTGGAGCGACAAGAGAAGCTCGTCCATTAGTCTTGTGGGCAAAACCAGGGAAAGGTGTTGCATTGGGCTAATTGCCATAGGTTGCTACCACCTTTTCTACAATTTCGTCTACCAAAGCTACGCGCTTATCTGTCATGGCTTGCTGCACCTTTTCGTCATTGCGTTGACTAGTCACTGCAAGGTCTGCTTCCAAGCTAGCAATCATCGCTTTCGAGGACTCTTCCCGCTCTGCTACTAGCTTAGCGGTCTCTTTGTCATAGGATGCAGCTACCTCCTGTAGGTGATCACCTAGCTGTTGGCGCAAATCTTGGACCTGATCCTCGTAACTTGCGACAACGGCTTCTGCCGCCATTTCAATCTCTTGCATCATTTCGAGAGTTGCGTTGGCCATCACTCCACCTCCTTACCTCTTCCTTTACGAGAAGGAACAAATTCTTGTGTAAATTATATCATATTTTATCAACTTTTTTCAGCGTCTTTCCTTTGTTTCCAGAGCTTATTTTTTTAACAAAGGTGATTCAAAAAAGATGTTGATTCTGTTCCTTCTTTCAGTCGTTCGCTAGTCGTATTCCTTGTATATCCCGGTTTTTTATGTTATACTGTGAAATATATTATAGGATTTTCTCCATGTGTAACCTCAGTTGAAAGGAGGACCGCTGTGAAACAAGATCGTGATCTCCGAAGCATTATTAAGAGCCATCAAGAAGAAATGACGGAGCTAGAGTTAGACATTGCCCGCTATTTTTTATCTCCTGAAGCACAGCAACACTCTCTTTCCTCGTCTAGAGTAACGGAACTGTTGCATGTATCAAAAGCTGCTTTGACCCGTTTTTCCCAAAAGTGTGGCTTCACAGGCTACCGTGAATTTATTTATCACTTTAACGAAGAAACCAAATCTCAAAAGCAACAATCCCCGCACGACGAATTAACCCAGGATATCTTGCGTCGCTACCAGCAGGTCCTTCAGGCTACAGAAAACCTAGCAAAAGACGACCAAATCAAAGAAGTCGCCAACTTAATCACTCAAGCAGATCGGGTCTACTTCTTTGGAAAAGGAAGCTCAGGATTGGTGGCTTCTGAGATGAAACTTCGTTTCCTCCGACTTGGCGTTGTTTGTGAGGCCTTAACCGATCAAGACGGCTTTGCATGGACGACCAGTATCTTGGATAAATCCTGTCTGGTCATTGCCTTCTCTCTGTCGGGAACCACACGCTCGATTATCCATAGTCTCTTAGATGCTCAAGAAATGGGTGCAAAAACGGTTCTTCTTACTGCTCAACCAGACGCTATCAAGGATGACTTTACGGAAATTTTACCAGTTGCTCCCCTACCTGGAAGCACTTATATTGACCGTATTACGGCAACCCTTCCCTTCTTAACCACGATTGATTTAATCTACGCTCACTTTCTTGAAATGGATCGGGAGCGCAAGGAGAAAATTTTCAATAGCTATTGGGAAAACAAAAAACTCAATGGCTACGATTCACGTAGACGTTAATCTTCCGATTTATCACCAGGAGCTGAGGATCCTTTCCTCTGCATTCTGGTTTTTCTTTTCCACAAAAAATGAGAGTGGGACAGAAATCGGTAATTCGTTAGAATTCGATTTCGTCGTCCCACCTCCGCACAGTTGAGTAGGGCTGTAAAAGCTGATGTAATCAGCGTAGTAGAGCCCACTCAACCACTGCGTCTTGCTTGACAATGCAAAAACAAATAAGAGGCTAGGACTTTTGTCCCAGCCTCGTTTTTTGATTTAATTGCGTCTGGCTTGTTGTTGTTTGAAATGGTAGTAAGCTCCTACCATCCCTGCTGTATTTTGATGATGCGCAAACTCCAATTGTGTTTTGTCTGCAAGGCTTGGAACCAGGGAGTCTTTGAGCGCGGCTGAAATTTTTGGTTTCAATATCGCTTCCTGTCCCATGACCCCACCACCAAGGATGACCACTTGAGGATTGACAACATAACAGATATTGGCAAGCCCCTTACCTAGGTAATCGACCATTCGATCGATTCCCGCCATACAGATGGTATTTCCTTGGGTCGCTTCCTTGAATATGCGACGGCCACTCCATTGTTCGACAGGATCCCCATGCTCCTTGGCAACATATTCAACCAAAGCCGTAGTCGAGGCTAAATCTTGGAAGGCACCATCTTGAAGATGAAGATAGCCTACTTCACAGGCAGAATTGCTAAAACCATGGAAAATCTCCCCATTAATTAAGAGACAGCCACCGATTCCAGTGCCGACTGTTAAACAGACAGCAACTTGAGCCCCCTGGCCATTCCCCGACATGACTTCTGCTAAACCAGCACAATTGACGTCATTTTCAATCTCGCAGGGAATGTGAAAGGTTTCCTCAATTTCTTTTTTAAACTGAGTTCCCGCATAATTGGGAATCTGTGGTCCAGCATAAAAGATTTCCCCCTTATCGGGATCAACCATCCCAGCTGACGAAATACAGACTCCAAGAATGTTATTTTCTTCGAGGTAAGATTCTACTAAAGCTTTGGTTTTCCCTAGAATTCCAGGTCCCCCTTTTTCAGCTTCTGTCGGCATTTCATGCGACTCAATCAAATTCTCTGCTTCATCAATCAGACCATATTTGATATTGGTCCCACCGATATCAATCGCTAGGTAATAGGCCATACACCTCTCCTTTCCGATTTCTATTCTTTTTAAAGAAAACGTTCCTTGACTTCACGGATTAAGCTAGCTGCTTTTTGAACCACTTGCTGGTCTGCTTCCGTTACTGGAGTTAATGGACTCCGAACAGATCCCAGTTCTAGACCTTCATTGATCCGCAAGACTTCTTTAATGACTCCATACATGTTGCCATGAGCAGACGTCAAGACTCCGATAATGCCATTTATGGCAAACTGCAAGGCACGCGCAGTCTCCAAGTCCTTGTCCGCAATCAATTGATTGAGTTTCAAGAAGAGCTCCGGCATAGCACCATAGGTACCTCCAATACCAGCTCCTGCTCCCATCAGACGGCCACCTAAGAATTGCTCATCCGGACCATTAAAGACGATGTGGTCTTCACCACCTAAAGAAGCAAAGGTTTGAATATCCTGCACAGGCATCGAAGAGTTTTTCACCCCAATGACCCGTGGATTTTTCAACATTTCTTTATACAGACTCGGTGTCAA
The DNA here is from genome assembly GCF_000186465.1 of Streptococcus australis ATCC 700641. Lineage (GTDB taxonomy): Bacteria > Bacillota > Bacilli > Lactobacillales > Streptococcaceae > Streptococcus > Streptococcus australis. The sequence goes on from NZ_GL636091.1 coordinate 329,155, forward strand.
AGCCACACCTGCCAATTGCGGGATATTGTAGATAACGAAGTCTGTGTTTGGCGCTGCTGCGCTGATTTCATTCCAATAGTGGGCTACACTATACTCTGGCAAGCGGAAGTAAATCGGCGGAATGGCCGCAATGGCATCTACTCCTAGTTCTTCTGCATGTCGTGCCAATTCCACGCTATCCTTGGTATTGTTGCAGGCTACGTGAGCGATGATGGTCAATTTTCCTTTAGCCACTGCCATGACTTCTTCTAAGACCAGCTTGCGATCGGCTACGCTCTGGTAGATACATTCGCCGGAAGATCCGTTGACATACAAGCCCTGCACACCTTTCGCGATAAAATATTCTACCAGCGCACGTACCCGCTCCGGGCTAATTTCTCCTTGGTCATCATAGCAAGCGTAAAAAGCAGGGATGACTCCTTCATATTTTTTTAAACCTGACATATTTTCTCCTTTTGCCGTATCAGTAATATTATTAACCCATGATCTCTGATAATTTAACTTTTCGGTCCTCATTAATGGAACGAGTACAAGCATCAGCAGACGCAATTGCTTCCAATGCCGCTTCTCCAGTTAATAGTTTTTCAAATTCTTTTGATACGGGAGCACCATTCATTATGTCATGAAGATATTTCATTTCTTTATCAATAACAGAAGATAGCCATAATGGAGTTCGTTTCCCTGGTTTACCATAAGCAATGGCACCATCCATCTCAGTGCTATGATAAATTCTTGTACGGTCATCATCCTCTTCCTGAGATTCATGGATTAAGAAATAAGTTTCTTTTCCGTCTACTTTCAGAGTACCTTTACAATTAAATAGGTCTAATTTTATAGCACCCTTCGTTCCCTGAATCAGAACATAGTGTTCTCCCCAACGATAGGCAGAGCCCCATTCAAGCAAAGCAAATCGCTTACCAGGGAATTCCATATTGACAAAAATCATATCATCTTCATCGCCAAAGTTTTCTCCTTGGTGAGCAACATTTCCGCCTGTCATCGTAACTGTTTCAGGAATACCTCCCATTAAAAATTGAACGCAATCCAACTCATGAATATGGTGGTAAAGATGTCCTCCTGACTTTTCACGAATTTTTTTCCATGAAATGGATGGTTGTTGTTCTTCCCAGCCATTTCTAGCTGTATGACAGTACAAAACATCTCCAATAACTCCTTGGTTGATCAATTCTTTAGCATGATGAACACCATTAAAGAAATTCATAATATGACCAGCCATGAAAATCACACCATTTTCTTTACATGTTTCTACCATCTCTTTACAATCTTCATATGATAGGGCAATCGGTTTTTCACAAAAAACATTTTTTCCATTCTGAGCAGCTTTAATAACGGGTTCTTTATGCAGATTATTAGGAGAAGCAACAATCACACAGTCCACATCATCACTTTGAACCAATTCATCGAGTGATGACGCCACTCGGGCTCCTAATTCTTCTGCTACAGCTTCTGCATTTTCTGGATCATACACAACTGTAATTACTGCACCGTCATTTTCTTTCATATATCTTGCCAATTCAGCACCAAAGTATCCTGTACCGACAACACCATAATTTACAACCATTGTTTTTCTCCTGTTTCTATTTTTACTATTTTACGGATCCTTCAGAAAGACCACTTGCAATTTTATTTTGGATAACTGAGAAGAAGATGATTGAAGGCAATACCACAATTACAGAAGCTGCCATCATATCTCCCCAATCCAGAATTTCCGAACCGTTTAATGAACGCAAAGCTACTGCAACCGTCATCTTGCTTGTATCGTTGATCAAGATCAGTGCGTAAAGGAATTCATTCCATGCATTGATAAAGGTATAGATAGCTGTGGCAACAATACCTGGTGCAACAATTGGTAACACCACTTTATAGAAGGTAACAAATTTATTTGCTCCATCTATTTTTGCTGCTTCCTCTATTCCAATTGGAACTGTTTGGAAGAAGCCCACTAACAACCACACTGCATAAGGGACACTAAACGAAAGGTAAACAATCATTAAACCAATTAAACTATTGGTTAATCCAACTTTTGCAATGGCAATAGAATAAGGAATTGCCAACAAAATCGGAGGGAAGATATAGGTAATTACCAGCAACCGAGACATGATCGCCCCTAATTTTGGAAAGAAGCGAACGATACCGTAAGCAGCCATTGCAGAAATGATAATAGCTATGACAGTTGTCGTTAATGCGATTAATAAGCTATTTTTTATATTATTTATAAAATGTAGATCATTAATGACATGCGTAAAATAATCGAGAGTAAACTGTTTAGGCCAAAATCTTGTTGGAAACTGGGTTAATTCACCTTTTCCTTTTACAGAAGATAAAAGGATCCAAATTAAAGGAAAAATTGCGATAATAGTTGAAATAACTAAAACAACATGTGACCCAATATCAAGGAGTACATTTGTTCTTCTCTTCATCATTTTCTACCCTCCTTCTCCCATTTACTAATTACTCCAAAGTAAATGAAACATACTGCCAATAAGAAAATAAATAGCAAGACTGTTACCGCTGAGGCACGCCCAAGAAGTTTTGTTCCCCATCCGAGATTATATGCAAATATTGGCAATGTTGTTGTTGCGTTTGAAGGGCCACCACCTGTAATCAGATAGATAATATCAAAGTTATTAAAGATCCATACTGTTCTAAGTACAACAAGTAATCCGACTACTACTTTAATGTGAGGTAAAATAACAAATCTAAAAACTTGCCAACTAGAAGCCCCATCAATCCTAGCCGCTTCAAACTGTTCCTCCGGAACCGTTTGTAAGGCTGATAGAACATTGACCATGATCATAGGAGCACCAAACCAAATATTAATAAATACTAAACAGATAAAGGCCCACGTACTTTCTGTCAAAAATCCAGGAACATGATTCATCAGTCCCAATTTCACAATCAAGTTAGGTAGATAACCATATACCCCGTTTAAAATCCATTGCCAAGAAAAGGCAATAACAATTGTTGGGAATGCCCAAGGAACAATCAACAATGTTCTATATAACTTCTTAAAGCGTCTAACTCTGTGCAATGCAAGTGCTAACACAAAACCAACAAGCACTTGTCCCAAAAGAGAAAAGACTGTCCATTTAAGGGAGTTGAAGAAGGCATTGTAGAAATTAGGATCCGATAAAACTGCTTTATAATTTGCTAATCCTACAAATTTATACCGCGGCATGATCAAATGTTTGTTTGTAAAGCTAAAATAAATGCTGGAGAAAAATGGGTAAACAAATAATAGTCCAACAATGATAATAGCAGGTAACACAAACACCCATCGAGTCAAATTTCTATTTTTGACCATATGCTTTTTCCTCTCTAAAAATAGAGGCTACATTATTGTAGCCTCTGCTATTATTATTTAACATCAACTGCTACAGTTTCGAATAAATCGTTCAATTGTTTTTCTGCATCCTTAGCAGCCTCCATTGGATCTTTACCATTTGTAATAATATCTTGGAACATTTGTTCAATGATATGTTGATTTGTTAACATTCCAGCTTGAACACTTGGACCATTTTCATATCCAATAGCTGTACCTTTTTCTGCTGCTTTTGTAATAACTTCTTCTGCATGTTGGAATTTCTTGCGAATGTCATTATCTTTATAGGCTGGATCATCACTAATTCCTTTGATGGCAGGCAACATTCCAACAGGAGTTGAATCTAAGAAATTAATGTAATCTTCCTTTTCATACAAAGATTCTAAGAATGCCTTCGCTACTTCTGGATGTTTGGAATTCTTCCAAACTACCAATGGAATATTAGAAGTTTCAATACCATAATCTTTATCTGATTCTTTCACCTTTGGAATAGGGTAGGCATCAATTGCATCTATCAATTGAGGGCTATTTGCTTGGATACCACCGACATGGAATCCTGAGTTAAAGTCAAATGCTGTCTTTCCTTGATAGAACAAAGTGGCTTGTTGCAAGACATTAAAGTTAAGTGAATCTTTTGGAGAAAATTCCTTGTACATCTTCACCCAATATTTAATTCCATCTTGAGCCAGTTTACTTGTCAAGTCAGCTTTCATATCTTTTGTCAAAAGACTTCCACCACCACTTCGTACATAGAAATTCAAGAAGCGTGTCCCCATCATATCATTTGTCCCGAAAGGTACAGACACTCCATAAACTCCATTTTCTTTTAATTTTTTGGAAGCCTCATACAATTGATCCCATGTTTTTGGAACTTCAATATTATATTGTTTCAATAAATCGGTGCGAACCCACATTACTTGAGCATGTGAGTACAAAGGAATGGAATAAAAATTGCCATCAACCTTCGCTTCATCTAATGCTGTTTTATTAAATTTGTCTTCTCCAATTGTCTTAACAGTATCATTCAATGGAACCAAAGCATCTGAATTCACCATTTCCATAACTTGGTTTGGCAAAGCTGTACTAATATCTGGAACATTGCCATTTGCTAATCCAGTCGTCCATTTTGTATAGAAGTCATTCCATGAAAATGTCTCAATCTTGATTTTAACTTTTGGATGCTTCTTCATGAACTCATCAGCTGATTTTTGAATACTTTCTAACCGAGGCCCCTGAGTAAATGAGTGCCACATTACAATTTCACCAGATAATTCTCCAGTTTTATTACTTCCTTCTGCATCATTTTTTGAAGATGAACATGCAGTGACAAACAATGCGAATAACGCGAGAACCAAAGCGAAAAGAATTTTCTTACTATTTTTCATTGTTTTCCTCTTTCTGTTTTAAATACAAAATATGTAATCAGCGCTTTGAAGACTTAACTTCTCCGAAAAAACTAACTATATTGCCTATCTCCTCCATTTTCTATTTAAGACATCTAATCAATCGCAATTTTGAATAAATATTTTCTGACTGTTTCTTCCTGACCTGAATAACCATTTGGTTGGTGAGGTTCACCAGGGAAGAAGACTGCAAAATTATGATAGCCCAAATGAAGTGGATAGAATTTCTCACAATGAACAAAGCCAATATCACTTGCTTCATCAAATGGAATAGCTTCATCTAGGATACGGGAACCGTAGCTAGAAAATTCATGTCCTTCAACTAATAAATGAAGGTCGGCATAACGGCGATGATGTTCAAAGCGATCATTTTCATCTTTGTTAAGGGTGTTTTCTTGGACAACGAGAAAGACCTTGTCACCGTCGATATCATATCTCCCTAGCTCAAAAGAATCTTTCCGGTGTTCATAGAGATAATCAATCGCTTGATCCAGATTAGGATGAATCCCTTTGTACAATTTTATGTTTGTTAAATCATCAAATATCATCTATTTCTCCTTTTACACTAGATTTATGTTGCAGAAAGTTAAGCAAATATGACTTCCTTCTTGAAATCTTCATCGTTATCCTTCACTGAAACATTCTCATTAAATGAATTCGACTAGTCTCTATTGGGTCTCCTCCTCCTTCAATCTTCTGTTTTGTTTTCTCAATTTAAGGCTGCGACGAAGCGCTCGGTGATCTCTTTTGGTCGGGTAATAGCGCCACCTACGACGATACCGCGCACCCCGAGATCATGGATTTTCTTGGCCTGATCAGGATAGTGGATCTTACCTTCTGCGATGATATCCACTCCTGCTTGGCAGAGGCTATGGATCAGTTCAAAATCGGGTCCATCGACCTTTGGACTGTAGTCTGTATATCCAGATAAGGTCGTTCCGACAAAGTCTACTCCCGCTTCAACAGCCGTCAATCCTTCTTCCAAGGTCGAGATATCGGCCATCAAGAGCTGATCGGGATATTTTTCTTTGACTCGATGGATAAAGTCACTAATCGAAAGACCATCATGACGGGGACGTTTGGTACAATCCAGAGCAATGACCTCGATATCCAAAGCTGCTAATTCATCGACTTCTTTCATGGTAGCCGTGATAAAGGGTTCTTCAGGTGGGTAGTCACGCTTGATAATTCCAATAATTGGTAACTTGGTCACTTCCTTGATTTCCTTGATATCCCGGACACTGTTGGCTCGGATTCCGACAGCTCCACCCTGCTCAGCCGCTTTAACCAAGAGAGGAATAACTCCTCCTGTTTCTGTATAGAGCGGTTCGTGAGGGAGAGCCTGACAAGAAACAATGACGCCATCTTTGATTTGCTGGATCAGTTCATCTTTTGTAATCTGTGACATAACTCCTTCTCCTTTGATACTATGGCAACTCGAGTACTTGTAAATTAATTATAGCTCTTTTTTAAAGCGCTTACAATGTTATTCTTGCAATTGGTTTATAGTTTCACATTTTAGGGAAAATAAAAAGATCTCTGAAACTAGTTTCAGAGATTCAAACATTCTAAAACTTTTTTAGAAATTTTTTCCATTTCCAGATTTTTATACGAATAGTATAAGTGACCAAACAAAAAGAAAGGAGGACCACAGATGTACTATACTCCCATTATCATCCCATGGTTTTTGTATTACTTCTTCCGTAAATAAATAAGGAAAGGGAATACCGAACATGAAAAAGAATACCAAAGCTTTTGTTCTATTAATCTTGCTTTCATTGATTTTGTTTTAAACAAAAACTTGAAACGTAAGCTAAACACTGCATTGGCTATTTAACCTTATCCTTGCTTCATCAAATCAGCTCGGCTGACATAAAATGAAGAAAGTCAACAAAATATAAGCTAGCTCTATTGAAAAATTACCCTAGCTTTGCTATTCAACAAAAATTAGGAGTATTAAGATATGAGATGGCCTATCCATACGATGATTTTTACAATCATCATCGCATTAACAGTTTTACATGATGCACATTTGATTGCATTTCAACCAAAAATGAATTTAGCCATTGCGGCTACAATCTATCTAGCAGTTGATGCTAGATGGCAACAAACAAAAAAGAAAGAGGAAAACTAAATGACAACAGAATTCACACAAAAATTCACACCCTTAACAGAAGAAGAATTAACACAAGTCGATGGGGGAGCTATCCCATTGGTTGCTTGGATCCTTGCTCATCCCTATCTATCTGGCACTATTGCTGGTGGTGTAACAGCTGTAGGAACTGCCATTTGGGGAGCATTTAAATAATTAATTTGAAGGAGAAAAGCAATGATAGACCAAGTACAATTTAAAGATCTCACGCATGAAGAATTAAGTGATATTAATGGTGGAGGACTCCCTTTTCTGTTAGTTTTCGCTTACGGTTTTTCTTCTGCTTATATCGGGACAACAAAACTGATCGATGCATTTCATAGTAATATGACACGAAAATGGTAAAGGAGGAGACTTATGAGTCTGGTATTTATCACCCTCATCCTTTTGACAGGATACTGCATTCTCGATAAAAAAGCACCCAAGCAGGTAGAAGGGTACTTTCCTAAATTTGCTATTGCCTTCATGGTCACTTTCACCATTCTGAACGAGGCAATTGATTTACTCTACACGATTTTACATTAAGGAGGACATCTATGGATACAAGCATCCATTACACCTGCCTGACTGAGGCAGAACTAGCCACCATTGACGGAGGAGGATCCGTCTTTGATTCAGCCAAGTTTATCGTACAGACCTGGAACATTTTATACAATTCGGGGCGTGATTTCGGTCGTAGCATCGTCAACGGCATCATGCACTAGAAAGGAGCAAGCATGAAACTCGAAGAAACACGTTTTAGAAGCTTGTCCGAGCAGGAACTCAGCCATGTGGACGGTGGATCCGTCTGGATTACTGTCGGACTGATCGCAACTCCCCTACTCATGGGAACCTTCGCTGGCGCCTTTGACGAATACGCTCGCAAACGAGGCAAATAGTAACACTTCTTTATCATCTCACTAAACAGTACAAAAAATCCCAGCTTTTAAAAAAGCTAGGATTTTTTCGTGTGAACGAAGCAAAACCTTTTTCTATTCACCCTCTTTATCATCGAGGAAAGTGATCCCAAATAAATGTCTTCTAGAACTTTCAATTCACTAGGCCGTTTTTTGAATCGGTTTTTCCTTTACGACAAACACAAAGCCAATAGAGCCGACGAATGCCCCAAGCAAGATCCAATAAACTATATCCGTTGAAGTAAACGGACCTTCTAATAGACCAGCCAATAAAAAGAGATCAATATACAGTCTGGTGTCACGATAAAAGTCCCAATTGAAATGGTAGCTACCTACTGGATGCTGGCGATTGGACACCTGCGGTTGAAAGACCTGAAGAAGAATCAAAATCCCTACAAAAGCAAGATAAGCAAGACTAACAACCGAAAGCGGATCCTGTGTCATCATAGCTACAGCCACTAAAAGTAAGACCAAGAGCCAGAAATGGAAGTCCAACCAGAACTCACGATGATAATGGAACATTTTCATAAGATCACACCTTTCTATTTATGTTATATTTCTAATCATATTATAGTACGTTTTATTAGGAGTGGCAAGTAAATAGATGTGACAAGAACAACTACTACATCTGTTAAAAAGGACAGGAACATGAAACTGTTCCTGTCCTTTTTGTTTCAGCATCAAACGATTGAGCCTTCTTAGCTGAGGTCGTTATCAATAATGACTTTCAGAGCATTGTTTTCGCCAGCATGTTTGAAGATTTCGTATGCCTTTTCTGCTTCTGAAAGTTTGAAGTGGTGGGTCACCAACTTCGTCGCATCAATCTTACCAGATTTCAAGACATTAAGAAGCATTTCGGTTGTATTGGCATTAACCAAACCAGTGTTGAGCGTGATGTTCTTGATCCAAAGGTCATCAAGATTGAAGCTAACTGGTTTCCCATGCACTCCGACGTTGGCAATATGACCACCGACAGAGATAATATTTTGGCAGACATCAAAGGTTGCTGGATAGCCCACACATTCCATCGAGATGTCGACACCACGACCATCGGTCACTTCATTGATAAAGGACTTGATTTCATCAATATCACTTGAACAAATGGTATGAGTCGCCCCAAACTTCTTAGAAGCTTCAAGACGAGATTCTGACAAGTCTACCATGATAATAGTAGCTGGAGAGAAGAATTGTACGGTTAAGAGAGCTGCTAAGCCGATTGGCCCTGCACCAACGATACAAACGTTGTCTCCTGGTTTCACGTGAGATGGGAGCACCCCAATTTCATAGGAAGTTGGGAGAATATCTGAGAGCATAACAAGTGCTTCGTCATCAACAGAGGCAGGTGCATGATAGAGACTGCCGTCTGCGTGAGGGATATGGACATACTCTGCTTGGGTACCGTTGATCAAGTGACCAAGGATCCAACCGCCATCTTCACAGTGAGATGGCAAGCCACGTTTACAGTAGTAGCAAGTGTTACAAGCTGTTACGCAAGAGATGATAACCTTGTCTCCTACCTTAAAGTTCGTAACCGCATCGCCGACTTCCTCGACAATCCCAATTCCTTCGTGACCCAGGATGGTCCCTTCTTTACAAGCTGGAACATCTCCTCCCAAAATATGGAGGTCTGTTCCACAAATGGTCGTTTTGACCAAACGAACAATCGCATCAGTCGGTTTCTTGATGACTGGTTTTGGTTGATCAATCAACTGAAGATTTCCTGCGGATACATATGTTGCTGCTTTCATAAGCGACTCCTTTTTTGTTGGTTTTATCAAACCATTTTATTGTAGTTTCACTTTGTGAATATTATAACAAATAAAGTAAGCGCTTGCAACATATTTATTAGATTTTTTTAAAAGATAATTTTCAGATCATAAAAATAAATTTCTATCATTAAAATGAAGAAAAATCCCCCGCTCTTTTGAGCGAGGGATAGCTGATAAACATCAGTTGTTCTCTAGCGTCTTACTTACGACGTCCTGGACGTTCTTTGTAACCATAGTAAGCATCTTCGATGATTTCTTGCATATGGTCTACCATTGGAAGACGTGGGTTAGCTGGTGAGCATTGATCTTCGTAAGCAAGGAAGGCCAATTCTCGAGAATGTTTCTTCCATTCTTTTTCATCAATTCCTTGTGCTTTAAAGTTCATTTGGATTCCTACGCGTTCACCAAGTTCGTAAACAGCTTTTGCATAAGCCTCTACTGCTTCTTCTGGTGTAGAGCATGGAAGCCCTAGCATACGAGCGATGTCTTGATATTTCTCATCTGCACGGTAGTAATTGTACTTAGGCCATGTCGCTGTCTTAGCCGGACGTGTACCGTTGTAACGGATAACGTATGGAAGCAAGATCGCATTGGTCCGTCCGTGAATCGTGTGGAATTGTGCACCAATCTTGTGGGCCATTGAGTGAGAAATACCGAGGAAGGCATTGGCGAAGGCCATACCTGCGATAGTTGACGCATTGTGCATCTTTTCGCGTGAATGGAAGTCCGCGTTCTTCACTGAGCTTTCCAAGTTTTCAAAGACAAGTTTGATGGCTTGAAGAGCAAGACCGTCAGTGTAATCACTTGCCATTTGAGATACATAAGCTTCAGTCGCATGCGTCAATACATCCATACCTGTATCAGCAGCTACAAATCCAGGAACTGTCAATACCAAGGCAGGGTCTACGATGGCAACGGTTGGCGTCAATGAGTAGTCTGCGATTGGGTATTTACGGTTGTTTGCTTTATCAGAGATAACGGCAAATGGTGTTACTTCAGATCCTGTACCAGATGTTGTTGGGATAGCGATAAATTTAGTCTTCTTACCAAGCAATGGGAACTTGAAGGCACGTTTACGGATATCCATGAATTTTTGTACAAGGTCACGGAAGTCCACTTCTGGTTGTTCGTAGAAGAGCCACATTACTTTGGCCGCATCCATTGGAGATCCACCGCCGAGAGCGACGATAGTATCTGGTTTGAAGGCACGCATGATCTCTGTACCACGTTCAACAGTTGTGATATCTGGATCTGGTTCTACGTCTGCAAAGATTTGGTAAACCACCTTGTTGCGACGAAGATCAAGCTGTTCGATGATACGATCAAGGAAACCAAGCTCTACCATAGCGTGGTCTGTAACGATCATGACACGTTCAACGTCACGACATTTTTGTAGGTATTCAATTGAATCACGTTCAAAGTATGTTTTTGAAGGAAGTTTCATCCATTGCATGTTATTTCTCCGGCGTCCGACTTTTTTGATATTCAAGAGGTTGATGGCACTAACGTTATCCCCAACAGAGTTGCGTCCGTAAGAACCACATCCAAGTGTCAATGATGGCAAGAAGGCATTGTAAACATCCCCGATACCACCGAAAGTCGAAGGAGAGTTGCAGATCACACGAATGGCTTTAACTGCTTTACCAAATTCTTTGGTCAATTCTTCGTCTGCTGTATGGATGGCAGCTGAGTGACCAAGACCGTTGAATTCAACCATTTGGCGAGCTTTGTTAATTCCGTCTTCACGGCTTTCAGATTTCAAGACAGCGATGACTGGTGACAATTTTTCACGAGTCAACGGTTCTTTTTCGCCAACTTCTTTACATTCTGCCGCAAGGATATTGGTTCCTTCTGGTACAGAGAAGCCAGCTTGTTCAGCGATCCATGCTGCTGGCTTCCCAACGATGTCCGCATTCAATTTCGCACCCGCACAGTTTTTGCTGTTAGCTTTTACGCCGAAGCAGAACTCTTCAAGAAGGGCTTTTTCTTTTTTGTTAACAAAGTAAGTATGGTAAGATTTGAATTCTTCAACAAACTCATCGTAGATTTCTTTATCGATGATAACCGCTTGTTCAGATGCACAGACCATACCATTGTCAAATGATTTAGACATAACGATATCGTGTGCTGCTTGGCGGATGTTAGCTGATTTTTCAACATAGGCAGGAACGTTTCCGGCACCTACCCCAAGAGCTGGCTTCCCACATGAGTATGCCGCTTTCACCATTGCGTTACCACCTGTTGCAAGGATAGTCGCAATCCCTTCGTGGTTCATAAGGGCACTGGTTGCTTCCATAGATGGTTGCGTGATCCATTGCACACAGTTTTCAGGAGCTCCTGCTTTAATCGCTGCATCGCGAACGATTTGTGCCGCATGAGCAGATGATTCTTGCGCTGATGGGTGGAAAGCAAAGACGATAGGGTTCCGTGTCTTCAAGGAGATCAATGCTTTAAAGATTGCTGTTGAAGTTGGGTTGGTTGTAGGGGTAATCCCGCAGACTACTCCGACTGGCTCAGCAATCAAGGTCAAACCAGTGACATCATCTTCTTGAATGACACCAACTGTCTTGGTGTGACGCATGTTGTTTACAACGTGCTCACAAGCGAACAAGTTCTTAGTCGCCTTGTCTTCAAAGACTCCACGACCAGTTTCTTCATAGGCATGAAGAGCGAGCTCACCATGAGCGTCAAGAGCAGCTACAGATGCTTTCGCCACAATGTAGTCTACTTGCTCCTGATCCAATTTGCGCATTTCTTCAAGCGCTACGAGCGCTTTTTGCACCAACTCGTCTACATGTTTTTCAGCAGCGAGTTTCTTTTCTTCAGGTGAGAGAGTTTTTTTATCAGCCATTTGATGCTTTCCTCCAATGTTTGAAACCCTTATCCTTTTCCGGAACTTTTTCCTATTTTCAGAAACTTTCAAGAATAGTGTAAGAAATTTCGATTTGTTAATTTTTTCACAATATTATTGTACTCTATTTTAGAAAATTTGTAAATAGTTTCACAAAGATTTTTTTAACTTTTTATCATGAATCCTCCTTCTCCTTCTATACAGGAGTATTTTCAAGAAAAAATTGAAGAATTTTTTTGAGAAAGCACTTCAATTTCACAAACAAATATTTTCACGCATTTTTTGTAAGCGTTTTCTTGATTTTACTAAAAAAAGCAATTTTCTTCAAGTGAAAATTGCTTAAGTCGTTTAGTAATTTTTACGGCTTAACTGGCCCCCGATTTGCTTGATCAACTGCTTCTTTTACGACGTTAGCATATAGATTTCCCCCAACATCGATGGAGCCATCTGATTCTAAACCAAAGTGGACACTATCCGTTCCAGCCCAGATAGCTGGATTTTCGACAGCAACTTGATGCCAGTCCGCTACATAGACATAATCGTATTTTTTAGCTAACTCTAGCTCATACTTTCGAGTCTGAACGGTGACGCTCTTGCTATCATTTGCTTCACGTCCATCATATGGGGTCACAAAGATTAAGCGATGTCCTTTTGGTAGTTCTTGAACAAACTTATCCAACAATTCTTGATAATTATTAGAAGAGTTAGTTCCAAGTGCGATCACCACGTTCTTGAGCAAGACTCTATTGGCAATATCCGTTTCATATACCTTTAAGCCTGAGTCCAGATTGCGACTCACCAAAGCATCTAGTTGGATATCTGGCAGAACTTGTTTCAGATAATCTGATGCCCGGAGGTTTACAGAATCTCCGATCATGGTCACGCCATCTGATACATTGTAGGAAGTCGCTGAAGCATTGTCAACTTGGGCACGCGTGATCTGCATCTTGCTGTCGGATTGACGAAGCCCTTCGGTAATCAGGTTTTCATCAAAGGCTCCGACGCGTGGCGCAAAGAGTGCAATCCCAAACATGAGCAAGGTCAAGGGAATCGCGCTGTAAAAGAGTGGCTTCGTGAAGCTTCTGAGATCCATCGAGATCCCAAAAATCTTCGGTTCACGTCCAGCCAAGGTTGGTTCAATAATATAGAAACTCAAGGCAGCAAGACTAAAGGATACAAGCGCTGTTAATAGAGAAGCCCATCCATTGGTCATTAATTGAGAAAAGATGATGTAAAATGGCCAGTGGAAGAGATAGACCCCATAACTTGTATCTGCAATAAAGGTAATCACTGCTGGTTCTTTCTGATCTGGTGTCTTTTCATGAAGGACACGCGTCATCACAATCATCACAGATGCAGCAAGAGTTGCTACTAAAAAGCCAAATAAATAGGTCCAAACACTATCAAAGGGAAGGATAAAGGTCAAGACCAATAAAACTAGAAAAGCACCCGCTAAAATCGCTAACGTCTTCTGTAGAGATAGCTTCTTCACTAATTGAGTAAGATTTGGGCTGGTCGTTGTAATCCCTGTCACTGTCGCTAAAGCACTCCCCACAAAGAAAGGAAAGACGTGAGCGATACTAGAAAAGTAGACATTGGACAAATTCTTGGTGACCAGCGCTCCGACAAAGAAGGTCAGGAAGGTCACCAAAAAGATACCTGTCGAAGATAGGAAGATATAGCCTCTATATTGGCCAACTGATTTAGCTTTTTTACCCAAAAACCAAGCCAAGAGCGCCCAGAGGACGTAGTAATGAACTTCAAGAGCCAAACTCCAAGTATGAATGAAAAGACGAGGGATGAACTGACTTTCGTAACTTCCGCCACTTAACATCTCATAGAAGTTGGTCACAAAGCCAAAAACGGCTGCAATCTGCGTCCCAATCCCAGCAATAAAGTCTCGTCTGACCAAGAAGGTAAAAGGCATGACCAGCAAGACCATAAAGACTAAAGGAGGGACAATCCGGTAGAAGCGTCGTCTAAGGAAGCCCTTGAGATCAATCTTTTGATGACGGGCAAACTCATCGATCAGCAGAGCCGTGATCAAAAATCCTGAGAAAGTAAAGAAGATATCGACTCCAATAAATCCACCAGGAAAAACTTTTTGAAAGAAATGGTAGAGAAGAACGAGAAGAAGTCCCGTTATCCGTACCAATGAAAACCATTTAATTCGCATTTTGATAAATTCCTTGTTTAAACGTTCCCTTATAAACGACATTTTGTTCTGTCGTCAAGGTTCCCTGGCCTTCTGGTTGGCCATTGACAAATTCACCTTCATATTTCCAGCCAGCCTTGGCTGTAAAGGTTCCATAACCACTAAAGGTCCCATTGACAAAATTGCCCTTGTAGGTGTCCCCATTCTCAAAAGTCACCGTCCCTTGGCCATTCATCTTGCCTCGGACGACACTTCCGTCATAGCGAATAGCTCCCTTATCGAGGGTCAATACACCTCCGAAAGGAATGGAGGAAAGAAATACCCACAAAGCAGACAGAACAATAATCCCCAAGGACAATCGTTCAATATTCTCTCTCGTAACATAGACCTTATAGGTCTCAAATAATTCTTTTATTTTTTCCATACTCTGTTCATTCTTTTTATCTTCAGCCGGTTACTCATTTCAGGAGCCAGTCCGAAACTAATCTTCTAATCGATCCAACCACTCTTGACAACCAGCTAGAACACGGCGATAGGTCTCTTCGAAATCTCCTGTGTACCATGGATCTGGAACACTTTCTCCTGCAAAGAGATGAATCTTGTGCTCTGTTCCAGGAGGTGCCATTCGTTTGAGGTCAGCTACATTGTTCTCATCCATTCCTAAGATCAGATCAAAGGTACGAAAATCTTGGTCACTGATTTGAAGGGATGTTTTAGATGCATCATAGGGCACGCCATGACTGCGAAAAATCTTTTGAGTCCCTTGGTGAATAGGGTTCCCGTGCTCCCAGTTAGATGTAGCACGACTTTCAATCTCATACTGGTTGGTCAAATCCTTCATGACAAACTCCGCCATGGGGCTCCGACAAATATTTCCTAAACACACAAATACGATTTTTTTCATGACAGCACCTCCTTTCTATTATAACAGAATGTAAGAAAAATATAATCTGCTAAAATTATATTTTTGAGGCAAGACGAAAAAAGCCAGTCCATCGTTGAGGTGGGCTGACTTTCTTTTTTTATTCAGGCAGGATGATCTGAAGGGATAGCCATTTTCGTTTCCAATCTTTCTTCCGCATACGCTCTGTATAAACCGCCAAACGCTCGGGACTGGCTAAAAAATGTGGAGTCGGCTGAACGATGAAATCTTCGATATCCCTTGTCCCATAGGGGAGAAAGAGCTCTAGCTGACCATCTTTCCTTAGGCGAACTGCAATTGCTGTACACTGCTCGGGGTATTTAGAAACCGCGTCACAAGCACTGCGATAAGGAGCCGTCCCCGGACTATGCTGGTGCATATAGACTTGATTCTTCACTTCCCAAGCGTACTGAGGATAGGTCTTTTTTAACTCCTGCTCGATCTGCAGAGTCTCCTCATAGCTCATCGTAGGGTCATAAAAGACCAGATCCAGATCTGTCGACGCGTCAAATCCTGATCTGCCAGAGAGCTGGTTCCAGACGAAATTGCGCACCGCACCAGCTGCAAGCCAAGCGTCTGCCAGGTTGAGATCCCGAATAATGGCCAAGACAGTCATCATCTCTTGATCCGCTTGGATTTGCTCTACTATCGCTTTTTCCGTTAGCATCTTCTTCTAGTCTCCATTGTAGGAATAACCCAGGTGTTCATAAGCCTTGCGGGTCGCCACGCGCCCTGTCCGGGTCCGCATGATAAAGCCTTTCTGAATCAAGTAAGGCTCATACATATCTTCTACGGTCTCTCGCTCTTCGGCAATATTGACCGATAGAGTCCCAAGGCCAACCGGGCCGCCACCGTACATCTCAATCATGGTCCTCAGGATCTTTTGATCGACATAGTCCAGTCCTTCATGGTCCACATCTAGCATAGAGAGGGCCTTGTCGGTAATGGTATCGTCAATCAAGCCATCGCCCATAATCTGGGCAAAATCACGCACCCGCTTCAGCAAACGGTTGGCAATCCGAGGAGTCCCCCGACTACGAAGAGAAAGCTCCTCGGCAGCCTCGTGGGTAATCTCCATCTCAAAAATCTCGGCGGTCCGCTCGACAATCTCTGTCAGATCATCTTGCTCGTAGTATTCCATATGACCGGTAATTCCAAAGCGAGCGCGCAAGGGATTGGACAGCATCCCAGCTCGAGTCGTCGCACCAATCAAGGTAAAGGGAGGAAGATCCAGATGGACACTCCGGCTGGTCTCGCCAGCACCAATCATGATGTCGATGTAAAAATCTTCCATGGCGCTGTATAGTACTTCTTCGACTGACATAGGAAGACGGTGGATCTCATCGATAAAAAGGACATCGCCTGGCTCTAGATCATTGAGGATAGCTACCAAATCACCAGCCTTTTCAATGACAGGACCGGAAGTCTGCTTTAGATTGACGCCCAGTTCATTGGCAATGACAAAAGCCATCGTAGTCTTCCCTAGTCCCGGAGGGCCAAAAAGAAGGACATGATCCAGCGCCTCATCCCGAAGCTTGGCTGCCTCGATAAAGATTTTTAGCTGGTCTTTAACCTTATCTTGACCAATATATTCATGTAAATATTGCGGGCGTAGCGTCCGTTCAACGGCCTCTTCATCGCCCATGATTTCATTGTCTAAAATTCTACTCATACAGTCTATTATAGCAAAAAATGATGCCTCTGATGATTTAAAATCATATTCTATTTGATCTATCACATATTATTGATTGTCGGGTGTTGGGAATCGATTCCCCTCTTAAACTACCTTGTTTCTTTTTAAGGAACGTACCTAAACTCGCTAACACTCGTAAAGAATAAGAACGTAGTTTTCGCTCCGCTCAAACTGCGTCAACGTACCTAAACTCGCTAACATTTGCTAAGAAATAAGGATCGTAGTTCTCACTAGCGTTCGAACTGCGTCAATGTACCTAAGCTCGTCTACGTCCCTATTTGACTTGACTCACTAAGGTACATAGAAAAAAAGCCACCGGTTTTGGTGGCTCTTATAGGGAGATTATTATGAAAAAGTTTTAGGAGTTTTATCATTCAAAGTTAGGAGGTCTTTGATGATGGTATTAGTATACGACGGGAAGCTTAAAGTTTCCTTATAGTCATTTTTAAAATTTTTTTCAAAAAAAGAGGAGGTTCCAAGCAAGGTTTTCACATCCTTGTTTGGCCACTCCCCTGTCCTCATTATTTCTTAGCGATGGCATGGTAGCTAGTCTTGCTGGTGAAGACTTGACCCGCTCTCAAGATGACCTTTTCAGCTTGGTCGCTATGAATGGCATCTGGTACGGTTTGGAATTCCAAGGCTAGACCATTGTGCTGAACCATTGGTTTTCCTTCCAGATAAACCGTTTCATCCACAAAGTTAGCAGAATACACCACCAAGGCGGGAGCTTCTGACTTGAAGGTCAAAAAGCGTCCAGACGGCTGATGATAGAAGAAGCCTGCATTCTCATGCCCTTCTGGAAGAGCAAATGGATGGTCCAAGCCTTCTACCAGGCGGATTTGCGGATCAGAATCCTTAAAGAGATCCTCTAAGAGCATAGCTTGGTAGAGATGCTGAACGATCGGACTTTCTTTGTCCACAGTGTGAAGAGGGACACCGTCGGGATGGATAGGGTAAAGCCCTTGATGGTTGATCTGAAAGACATGGTCATTAATCGGCTGAGTGAAGTTTCCTGATAGGTTGAAATAGCTGTGGTTGGTCGGATTAACTAGAGTATCTTGGTCCGTTTCTACTCGATAGCTGATTTCCAACTCCCCTGCTTCCGTCAAGCCATAGGTCACCCAGATCTTGAGATTTCCAGGGAAACCACCGATACCATCCGCCCGCTCTGTGTACAGGGTGATTTCTTGGTCTGTCACGGATTCCACGCTAAACAAGGCGCTGTCCCAGCCAGTCGGTCCACTGTGGTTGCAGTTGGCACCATTATTGGCTTCTAAGTGATAGGTTTGACCATTGATCTCAAAACTTGCCTCCGCAATCCGGCCCGCGACTGGGCCAATGCTAGCTCCATACTTGGGGCTATTGCCGACATAGGCATCAAAATTGTCAAAGCCCAATACAATATTAGCGAATTGATCATGCTTGTCTGGTGTCACATACTCTAAGATCGTCGCCCCATAGGTCATGACAGACAATTGATAACCTAGGTCATTTTCGAAGCGATAAGCTTCTACGTCTTGGCCGTCCAGTTGACCAAATAGATATTTTTGATAGTGTTTCACAAGTTGTCTCCTCCAAGATCACTCATTCTAGTGAAAAGGGTGAATCACCACTCCTTGTACAACCCGATTGACGGTACCAGTTGGTGATGGCGTGTCTGGACGATTTTGAACCTTGAGCGAAGTCAAGAGAGAAATCAATTGACCGTAGATAATGTAAGGGAAGGCACGGTAGATATCTAGTGAATCGGCTGAAGATGCTACCAAAACTTCTCGTACATGCTCAATCCCAGCAGCTTGGTCCGTCAAGAGGACGACCTGACGGGCAATCTGATCTCCGGCTACTTCTCCAACCAAATCTAGATCATACTGACGCGTATAAGGATCAATGGAGCCAAATACCAGGACCAGAGTCTGATCATTGATGAGCGATTTCGGACCGTGACGGAAGCCGACAGGACTCTCGTACATGGTCGCGATTTTACCTGCAGTTAATTCCAAAATCTTGAGCTGAGCTTCATGAGCTAACCCAAAGAAAGGTCCTGCCCCCAGATAGATGACGCGTTCGAAGTCTAAGTCTACAACTTCCTTAACCTCGCGATCTTTTTCCAAGACCTGTTCTGACAGGTGAATCAGTTCTTCTACTCGTTTTGCCTTGATTGCTTCCTCACTTGGATCAAAGACCAAGAGGGCTGTCAAGAGCATAGAGGTAAAGCTGGAGGTCATGGCAAAGCCGGCGTCGTTGGTTTCTTTCGGCTGTAAGAGCAAGAGATTGCGCTCATCTCCGTGAGCCTGCTGAGCCAGCTTCCCTTCTTCCGCACAGGTAATGGTGATTTGATAGAGTTCATTGACCAAGTCTTGGGCCAGCTGCACGGTTGCGACACTTTCTGGGGAGTTGCCACTTCGTGCAAAGGAAACCAAGACAGTTGGTACTTCTTTTTTGAGATAGGTTTGTGGATGCGCCACGATATCTGTCGTCGCAATGGATTGGAAATTCCAGTGACGTTCATCGTGCACTTCCTGCAAATACGGAACCAAAGTATCCCCCACATAGGCTGAGGTCCCTGCCCCTGTCAAGATGACCTTGATGTAGCCATGACGCTTCCCAATAGCCTCCAAAAACTCTTGGATTTCTTTTGCTTTCTCTTGATAGAGACGATAGGTCTCTTTCCAAACTTCCGGTTGCTGGTAAATTTCGCGTGTCGTAATTTCAGCCCCCAGTTCCAGCAGTTCTTCTTTTGTATAATCTAGCATGCTTCTCCTCTTTTCTACCCGCCTTATAAGCGGTAAGAGGCCGAGACAATTGTCCCAGCCCCATTCCGAATGTTCAAGCGGTTTTCGCTATCGTATTTTACTCATCCTCGTCGTCATCAAAGTTGGATAAGAGATCATTAACCTTCACGATGCTTTCTTGTGCACGCGCTGGATAAGCTTCTTCTCCTCCGACCAGGCTGTTATTAATAAATTCAATTACCATTGGCAAGTTCATCCCTGCATAGAGGTCAATGGCGCGCCCTTCAAGAATCAGACGGCTAACCGTATTACAAGGAGTGCCTCCCAAAAGATCCGCAAAGACGATGTAGTCCTCAAAGTCTGCAACACAGGCTTCAAACTTGGCTGTAAACTCCTCAGGACCTTCCTCTGGCAAGAGGGCCACGGCATGAATGTTGTCTTGTGGTCCCATAATCATTTCTGTGCTGGCCTTGAGCTCTTCACAGAAGCGACCATGACTGACCAATACTAGGTGTTTTGCCATACCTTACTCCATTATGCCATTCCAAAGAAGAAGTGGCCAAATGCTGAGAATGCGATTGCTGCAAGGATGATGAGCAAGATAGCTTTTGTAGAGTTCATACCCTTTCGTCCAAGCAACCAGTAGATTACACCTGTGATGATAGCTGGTACCAAACGTGGGAAGATAAGGTTGAGCATATCTTGAATTTCAATCGCTTTGTCCCCAATGTGTGGAGTCCAAGAAACTTCAACACCAATCATGCTGGCAATCAAGGCACCAACCATGAAGATACCCAGAACGGCAGCTGCATCGATCAAAGCTGTCAAGGTACTTTGCATGTTGTTGATGAGGTTAACCCCTTCTTTATAGGCAAATTCCAATTGTTTCCAACGGAAAATGTCATAAGCAACTGCCACAGCGATCCACAATAAGATACCGGCTGGGTTTCCTGCAACAGCCAAAGTTGCTGCAATTGAACCCATAATAGCTGGTACCAATGATCCAAAGATTGAGTCTCCAAGAGGGGCAAATGGTCCCATGAGACCTGTCTTGATCCCGTTAACCGCATCTTTCGATTTCACACCATCTTTTTCTTCCAAGGCCAAATCAAAACCAGTGATAATAGTGTGGAAGAATGGTGAAGTATTGAAGAATTGCGTATGCAATTTCATCATTTCTTTCAATTCTGGAGTGCCATCACCATACATTTTACGCAACTGAGGTAAAAGCATATAAAGGTAACCAGAAGCCTGCATCCGCTCATAGTTCCAACCCAATTGGAAGGTGAAGAGGCTACGTTTGTTGATTTGTTTAAAATCTTCTTTTGTTAGTTTGTAATTAGAATTCGTCATCTTCAATTTCCCCGCTTTCTGATTCAGTTACTGGAGCAGCTACAACTGTACGTTGGCTGTTTTTGAAGTGTTGTACTGCAAGGAAGATACCGATAATGGCAATACCAATCATAGATACAGATTTGAAGTTGTTTGTGAAGGCAACCATTTGTTCTTTTGGAAGTTTTGCAAAAGCATCTGTTCCAAGCATTGCTGAAACGGCGTTACCAACACTTTGAACATTGCTATAAAGCACTGTCAACATTGCTGTTAAGCCAAAGCCAAGTGCTAAGTAGTGAAGGTTACGACGAACAGGAAGGTAGCGAAGCAAGATCGCAAATCCAAGACCTGGAAGCATTTGACCCGCAAGTTTCAGACCGTTTGCCAACCATTGTACATTAGCAAGACCTGTAACAACAGTTTCTACGAAAGCTCCACCAAAAGCAAGAGCGAAGAAAACTGGGAGAGCTCGAGAAAGAGCCCAAGGAATCGCTCCAAGAAGGTAGTTGCGTTCGATACCTTTGTAGTCAAAGCGGTCGATTGCAGCATCTACACGGTGAGCGAAGTAAGTTGTAGTCATACGACCAAGAATATCAAAGTAGGTCAACAAAGTTGCTACCGGCACAGCGATTGTAGCAATAGCAAGCTCTGCATCAATCCCTTGTGCTACTGAGAAGGCAGTCGCAAGAACGGCACCAGAAGTCGCGTCAATACGAGAAGCTCCACCAAAAGTACCAACACCGAGTACTGTCAATTGAAGAGAAGCTCCGATAAAGAGACCTGTCTTTAAATCTCCCATGACAAGTCCAGTAATGAAACCAGCAAAGACTGGTGATCCTGCTGATGAAACAATCGTCAACTCATCACAGATTTGATAAGCTGAGTACAAAGTAAGTAGTAAAATTTGCCACCATTGTATCATGACAATTTCCTCCTAAAATTTTTCTTTTTTATTTATAAACTATTTGAGCAACTTCAAGAAGTCTTCAACTGGATCATTTGGAACCATTTGAGCAGTTAACTTAACTCCTTTTTCAGCTAGCTTGTGGAAAGCTTCCACATCGGCATCCACTACGTTGATCGAACGAGTAACAGGACGAGTCTCGTCTGATTGAGACATGTTCCCTACGTTTAAGGTTTCAAGTGGTACCCCTGCTTCTACCAAACCGAGGAAGCGGTCTGGTTTGCGAGCTACGATGAAGAGACGTTGACTGTCATATTTTCCAGCCAAGATATTTTCTGCAGCCTTTGCTACTGGCAAAATACTGAGCTTGACACCAGGTGGTGTCGCTAGTTTCAAGCCACTTTTTTCGATATCATTTTGAGCGACTTCATCATCGATCACCATGATACGTGAAATATTTAGTTTGGTAGTCCAAAGGTTGGCTACCTGCCCGTGGATCAAACGTCCATCGATACGGCATCCTACAATAGTCATAAGTTTTCCCCCTTTACTTCTTTGAATGTAGGTTGTGAAACAAGTTCTAAGGTCTCCTTCCAAGTGCCCTCTGTCTCAAAGACGAGGATCTCATTTTCCCCATCTTTGAGAAAACCATGAGGGATGTAGAGGGAGAGTGTTGGACCGACTTCCCAGAAACGACCGATATGGTGGCCATTTACAAGAACGATCCCTTTTCCAAATCCAGTCATATCAAGGAAGGTATCCTCAACCTGATCTAGATGAAAAGCAAATTGATAAAAAGCTGGTTGACCTTCTTGCCATTCTTTCGAAAAATCCAAGCGATCCAGCTGGCTAAAATCAAGCGCATATTGTTTCCAATGAAGCTTGAAATGAAGATCGATACAAACTCCTGTTCGGATTCCTTTTCGTTGGGTGTCCGCTAAGAGTTTGTGCCCATAATTGACTCTTCCCATGTTTTCGATCAAGAATTTTAGGTTTGTAATCGTTTTCTTTTCTCCGTTTAAAAAAAGATCTTGACCGATTTCTTCTTGGTATTGAGTGGCAATCAACTGATCATTGGCATAAACCTGCACCCGATCACGCGCATCGATGATACGCAAGCGCTCTTCTTCCGCATCCATTTCCACTTCTGTCTCATAGAGCAGATAGCCTAATGGGTGGTCGATTTCTTCCATGGTCTGTGGGTAAAGACTTTCTGTGACTTGAGCAATCTCGTTTAAATTGCCGAACAAACTAGTCTTTTGGGTCAACTCCAATGTTCGTTCAGATAAACTCGACTTCACAAGTGGTTCTGACTGTGGATACTCTGGATAGTAGGTCTTCATCATCTTTTTGACTGCATCGTACTTAGGAGTCGGGTTGCCCTGCTCATCTAAGAGAGCGTCATAGTCGTAGGATGTCACCTGCGGTAGATCGACGGTCCCTCGTGCTGAGCAACCGTTCATAAATCCGAAGTTGGTCCCACCATGAAACATGTAGAGATTGATAGATCCTTCTTGTAAGACCTCATGGACTGCTTCTGCCAACTCTTCTGGATCTCGCTTGATGATGGGTTCTTTCCAACGATTGAACCAGCCATCCCAAAATTCCATACACATGAGTGGCCACTTTCTGTCATGCTCTGCAAAGAACTCTTTCATCTGAGAGAAATTGTAATTTGCTCGCGAACCAAAATTACCGGTTACAAAGAGTCCATCCTCAATCAAAGTCCCTGCTCGAAGAGTCGCCCTCCAAGGTCCATCAGAAGTAAAGAGTGGACAGGTAATGTCCCGCTCGATCATTAGATCTCTGATCGCCCGAAGATAGGCTTTGTCTTCCCCGTAAGAGCCGTATTCATTTTCTACCTGCATCATGAGGATATTGCCCCCACGATCCAATTGGTACTTGGCCACACGTGGCAGGAGTTCATCGTAATAGCGAGCCACTTCCTCGAGAAAGGCCGGATCCGATGAGCGAATCCGAAGGTCTTTTTCAATTAACCAGGCTGGCAAGCCCCCAAATTCCCACTCCGAACAAATAAACGGTGATGGGCGGAGGATTACATACAGATCTAACTCTTGAGCCACTTGGATAAAGTGCTCCAGGTCCAAATTCCCTTCAAAGTGAAAGTGGCCTCTTTGTGGCTCATGAGCATTCCATGGAACATAGGTTTCAACAGTATTAAAACCTAGAGCTTTTAGGTTATATAAGGAATGATACCAATCCTCACGATCGATCCGAAAATAATGAATTGCACCAGATAAAATCTTAAAAGGTTGATCATTTAAATAAAAATCTTCACGGATTTCAAATGCCCCCATACTGAGAACCTCCTTCTAAGAAACCCTTTTCATTTATTAATATAATATATTAACGAAAAAATGTCAACCACTTTCAAAAAAATATGTTAAAATAATATTAACAAGAGATATCGAAAAAAGAGGTGAAGTACATGGCAATCCCAAAATACCAACACATCAAAGATGATTTGAAGCAACAAATTATCTCAGGCAAATTCGAAAATGGAGATAAATTTTACACAGAAGCCGAGTTGATTAAGATTTATAATGTTAGCTCGATTACTGTTGTTCGTGCTTTGAACGATTTGGCTAGCGATGGATACATCGTCCGCCAACAAGGAAAAGGAACCTTTGTTTCGCGCGCTAGAAAACACAAACTGGTTGAGTTTTCAGACGTCGAAACCTTCCCTATCCAAAAAGCGACCGTAAAAGTTCTCTCTATCAAGCGTGGCAACGCACTGAACATCTTGGATAAACTAGGACTTGCTCCAACTCAATTCTATTACAAGATTGATCGGACCCGTCATATTGGTGAAGATACTTATATCTACCACCAGACTTATGTCCCAGAGCAATATATTAACCCAAATTATCCGAGCTTAGATTACTATAGTTCGATTTATGATCGCTTTAAAGAAGATTATCATATCCATATGAATGATGAACACTTTGAAGAAATCAATGATATTGTATTTCCAACACCAAGCAAAATCGCTTCTGTGTTGAATATCGATGAAAACTTCCCAACTGTCCGTCAAGTGAAGACGACAAAATTGGAAGCGACCGGTCAAATTCTCGAATATAGCGAAACCTATAAACGCGGCGACTACTATAAAATCAAATTTATCTCTTGTGATCGTGATCATTGATCATTCAAAGTCTGGGGTCTGGCCTCAGACTTTTATGATACAAATTATAGCATGAAATAATAGTTCCTAAAACATGTAAAACAAATAATCTATAATTAGTGATAGACTTCCTATAAATAGTTTAATCAGTCAAAATTTATTATGATAAATTCAGGGCCTAGAGCACCTGATATCGGCAAAGAAAAGAGAGTGGGACAGAAATCGGTAATTCGTTAGAATTCGATTTCGTCGTCCCACCTCCGCACAGTTGAGTAGGGCTGTAAAAGCTGATGAAATCAGCGTAGTAGAGCCCACTCAACCACTGCGTCTTGCTCGATAATCCAAAGACGAAAAGAGGCTAGGACTTTTGTCCCAGCCTCTTTTCGTCTATTTTTCAAATTCCCGTTTTTAGTTGCGATTAGTCACCCAAACCGATGCGTTCGAAGATCTCATCCACACGTTTAGTATAGTAAGTTGGGTTAAAGATTTCGTCAATTTCTTCTTGAGTGAGGCGTGATGTCACCTCTGGATCGGCTTCAAGAAGTGGTTTGAAGTCAACTTGGTTATCCCATGATTGAGCTGTCTTAGGTTGTACCAAGTCGTAAGCTTGCTCACGGGTCATACCTTTTTCAATCAAGGTAAGCATAGCACGTTGGCTGAAAATCAAACCAAATGTAGAGTTCATGTTGCGGATCATGTTTTCTGGGAAGACTGTCAAGTTCTTAACGATGTTTCCGAAACGGTTGAGCATGTAGTTGATCAAAATGGTCGTATCTGGAGTGATAATCCGCTCAGCTGACGAGTGAGAGATGTCACGTTCGTGCCAGAGAGCGACATTTTCATAGGCTGTTATCATGTGACCACGGATAACACGCGCAAGACCTGTCATGTTTTCTGAACCGATAGGGTTGCGTTTGTGAGGCATTGCTGAGGAGCCTTTTTGCCCCTTGGCGAAGAACTCTTCCACTTCGCGTTGTTCAGATTTTTGCAAACCACGAATCTCAGTCGCCATGCGTTCGATTGAAGTTGCGACGCTGGCAAGAACTGCAAAGTACTCAGCGTGAAGGTCACGAGGAAGCACCTGTGTAGAGATTTCTTGGGCACGGATACCCAACTTGTCGCAGACGTATTGCTCTACAAACGGTGGGATATTGGCAAAGTTACCCACCGCACCAGAAATCTTACCAGCTTCCACACCAGCAGCTGCATGCTCGAAACGCTCGATGTTGCGCTTCATTTCACTGTACCAAGTCGCCAATTTAAGACCAAAAGTTGTAGGTTCAGCATGCACCCCGTGGGTACGACCCATCATGATGGTGAACTTGTGCTCCTTAGCCTTGTCAGCGATGATGTTAGTGAAGTTTTCAAGGTCACGACGAATGATGTCGTTGGCCTGCTTGTAGAGGTAACCGTAGGCAGTATCGACTACGTCGGTAGAAGTCAAACCATAGTGAACCCACTTGCGCTCTTCACCAAGAGTCTCAGAAACCGCACGTGTGAAGGCAACCACATCGTGACGAGTCTCTTGCTCAATCTCCAAAATACGGTCGATGTCAAAGTCCGCTTTTTCGCGAATCAAGGCCACATCTTCCTTAGGGATTTCTCCCAACTCAGCCCATGCCTCGTCAGCCAAGATTTCCACCTCAAGCCAAGCACGGTATTTATTTTCTTCACTCCAAATATTCGCCATTTCGGGGCGACTATATCTTTCAATCATGTTTAATTTTCCTTTCTGTTGATGTATCACATCAGTTAGCAACCGACTGTCGCTTTACTCAAATTCTTCTTTTCCAATCCACACAGATGGATAATGATCTAGTGTATTCAAATCCGTATCCAGCGGGGCATCATAGATAGCTAAATAGTTATCAGGATTTTGTGCAACTAGCTCTTCATACTTTGCTTTCACTTTTTCGTGATCGCTACTAGCATACAAAACTTCGACGACTGCCCCCGTCTTCTCTTTTTCAACAAATGCATTAACGATGAGTTGAATCATAAAACCTCCTAAATCGAAATGCCCTTCATATTTGCTTCCAGAATGGGCATCTCAACACCTAACTCCTGACCTGTCTGATAGACACTTTGACAACAGTAAAAAATATCCTGTTTATCATTGTGTAAGGTCATAATTTTTCGTGTCAGCTCATTTTTCGCAAACATGATTTTCATGGCTTTTCCGGCAATCCAAGCAGGAATTTTGTATGGCAAGAGTTCGGCTTTGTAAAGCTTCAAATTTACACCACGCGCTTCTACGACTTTCAAAGCCTCTCGAATGGCCTTGATGGCTAATGATAATTCCGAAGAACTATTCATCAAGTTCAAAGCCAATTCTTCTGGGTTTTCCAGATTCCCTGAACGTGCAGCTGTCGAAGTGACACCCGCATTAATCGCCATGTGAATCCAAATCCATTCGACCATATCATGAGGCACTTCCCACTTCAAATCTGCAGAAGTCAGTAAATCCGTCAAATCAGCATAGTTAGAAATGTGTGCTTTTTGCTCACCTTCTAGCATTAAATGGTCAAACAAGACGCCATATAAATGGTTCTCCTGCATATGACCACCCGCTGTCGGAAAAGCCAGAATATAGTCGTAATCTCCTGCCCACTCTTGGACCTCTTTTCGAGTATTCCAGAAATTGCAGAAGAAAACGAGAGTGCCTTTGATATTATTTTTTCGCAAGGTTTCCACAGCTTCTTTGACAAACCCATGACGCACACTCAGAAAAATAAAATCATATTCCGAATCAGCTTCTGCCACACGAACCTCATAGGTATCGTGTTTGTTTTCACCTTTGGAATAATAGCGACCATCTAGCAGATCAACCGACAACTCCTTGGGAGCATTGTTTTTCTTACTATCTCTCAGTACGTGTTCCACTTGATGACCTGCTTTTTGAAAAGCATAGGCATAAGTAGTACCGATCACTCCAAGTCCTAGAATCGCTATTTTCACTTAAAAATCAATCCCTTTCCCAAATTCCTCAACCTTATCTGGTTCATCACTAAACAAAGTCACATGTCCCATTTTGCGGTTGTGCTTTGCTTCTATTTTACCATACATGTGGAGGTGGGCGCTTGGATTTTCTGTCACATATGTTTCAGCGGCCTCGACGTGTTGGCCGAGGACATTGAGCATGACAGCAGGGGCATGGAGGTGGATGCCTGGCAATGGTGCTCCCAGAACACCCAAGATATGGGTATCAAACTGGGAGAAGTCGCAAGCTTCGATTGAGTAGTGGCCAGAATTGTGCGGACGTGGGGCAATTTCATTGACGATGATATCATCAGCTGTTGCAAACATTTCCACGCAAAGGGTTCCAGACAAGTTCAGTTGTTCTGCAATTCGTACTGCCATAGCTTTGGCTTTTTCAGCCAGACTTTCTGAAATGCGAGCTGGCACGATGGTCTTAGACAGGATATTGTTACGGTGGATATTTTCCTGAACCGGGAAAACTGTCACGTCCTTGCCATTTCCTGACACAATGACAGAAATTTCAAGGTCGAAATTGACGAATTCTTCTAAAACGCAATCTGCTGAATCCGCTAGTGCATAAGCTTCTTCTAAATCTGCTTCTGAGCGAATGACCTTTTGTCCATGCCCATCATAGCCACCAGTCGCAGTCTTGAGAACATAGTTTTTCGATAGGTCAATATCTGCCAAGTCTTGGCTTGAAGTCACGACCTTGTATGGGGCCACAGTGACTTGAGCCTTGTTGGAAAGAAAGTCCTTCTCAAAAATCCGGTTTTGGGAAATGCGAAGTAGGTCTGTTCCTTGTGGGAGCTGACCGTCTTTGATAACGGCATCCAAACCGTCAGCATCCACATTTTCAAATTCATAAGTGAGAACATCACAGCGATCTGCCAACTGACGTAGAGCATCTACGTCGTCGTAAGGGGCCACGATAATTTCTGCCACACGAGAGGCTGGGCAATCAGCTGCTGGGTCCAACGCAATAACCTTGTGCCCCATATAGATAGCTGAGATTGCCATCATCTGACCAAGCTGGCCACCACCGATGATCCCAATGATTTTAGTTGAGCTCATTTGTAGACTCCTCTGCAATTTTTCCTTGTTCTTCTGCGAAATCCGCTAAAGCTGTCGCAATAGCCTGGTCTTCTACTGAAAGGAGACGAAGGGCAAAGAGGGCAGCGTTAGTCGCACCGGCTTCACCGATTGCCATGGTTGCGACTGGCACCCCACCTGGCATCTGAACGATAGAATAAAGTGAATCCACACCGCTAAGGGCACGTGATTTGACTGGTACACCAATGACTGGAAGGGTTGTTTTAGCAGCGACCATGCCTGGCAAGTGAGCTGCGCCTCCAGCACCTGCAATGATAACCTTGATGCCACGGCTACGTGCTTCCTCGGCATGTTTGAACATGAGGTCAGGTGTGCGGTGGGCAGAGACAACTTTCTTTTCGTAGGCTACACCGAAGCGATCTAGGACTTCTGCTGTTTTTTGCATGGTTGCCCAGTCGGATTTTGAGCCCATGATGATGGAAATTACTGGTTTCATTTCTTCTCCTTTTTTAATAATCGTCTAATGTAGTGCGGACGTAAGCGACCGCCTAGGGCGTTCCATTACTAAAACTGGAGTCTAGGTCTCCAGTTTTCCGATCCTAGTAGCTTTGCTACTAGGAGTTCCACTACTGCGACGATTATCTTATACTAGCTCGCTAACGCTCGCAAATCAAGCGACCATTATCTTAGTTTGGCTCGCTTTTAACGACCTACAGTCGCTGATTATTTGTTAGCCTTGCTTCCGATATCGTTTCGATAGAACAAGCCTTCTGTATTTTGTTTGTTAAGTTCGTTGTAGATAATGTTTTGGCCGTTTTTGACGGTGTCTGCTGTTGTGACCAGCATGTAGACACGTCCGCCGTTTGAAAGAAGGTCTTGTCCATTTTCAGCGAATTTGGCACCGGCATAGTAAGTGATGATGTCACCCTCCGTCTTGGCTGGAAGTTTGACCCCCTTCTCATAAGCGAGTGGGTATCCGTTTGAGGCTACAACAACGCCTAGTGTCACACCCTTGTCGGTCCAGGTAATAGCTGGCTCTTTACCATCCAAAATGTCCGTGATATTTTGTGCAAAATCTGATGTCAAGCGAGGCAAGATGATTTGCGTTTCAGGATCTCCGAAACGAGCGTTAAACTCGATAACTTTAGGGCCATCAGCTGTCAAGATAAGCCCCGCGTAAAGGACACCAAGATAAGGACGACCTTCTTTTATCATGCCTTCGAGGACTGGCTTGACAATGGTGTCAACCGCTGTGTCAACCACGCTCTGTGACAAGTGAGGAACTGGCGCATAAGCCCCCATCCCACCAGTGTTAGGACCCTTGTCGCCATCATAAGCACGTTTGTGGTCCTGAGCCGTTGGCATGATGTAGAACTTATCCCCATTGACAAAGGCAAAGAGAGAAAACTCTTCTCCGTCAAGGAATTCCTCGATGACCACACGCGCACCTGAGTCACCGAATTTATTGTCCAAAAGCATCTCGTGAGCGGCTTCTACGGCTTGCTCGACTGTCTCAGCAACGACGACACCTTTACCAAGGGCCAAACCGTCTGCCTTGACCACGATAGGAGCCCCCTGCTTTTCGATATAGGCCTTGGCTTCCTTGAAATCTGAAAAGGTGCCATAAGCTGCTGTCGGAACGTCGTACTTAACCATGATTTCTTTAGCAAAATCCTTAGACCACTCCAGCTCAGCCGCAGCTTTGGTCGGACCAAAAGCCTTGAGGCCAGCTGCATTGAAATCATCCACGATCCCGGCCGCAAGGGCATCATCTGGGCCAATGAAGGTCCAAGCAATATCATTGACTTTTGCGAAGTCAATCAGCTTAGAATGTTCGGAAATTCCGATATTGATCAAATCCAGACCATCTAATCGCATCCCGTCATTACCAGGAGCCACAAAAACCTGCTCAACGTCTTTAGACTCCAACAATTTCTTGGCAACCGCATGTTCACGACCGCCAGATCCAACAACCAAAAGTTTCATCTCGAACCTCTTTTGCGAATTATTTTATTAAATTATATCATAATCGTTCGTTTTATTCTAATATTTCAAGAAACATCCGATGATTTTCATTAGAAAACAAACTTTTTTCATTATTTTTTAAATTTCTGCTCCTTTTTACGAATATTATAATTGAGACCTCTACTATTTTTTAAAAAGGAGTTTTATGCAGGGAATGAAGAAACTACTCTTGGCAGCTTGTCTTTTCTGGGCAGGGGCTTCACAAGTTGCAAGAGCAGAGCAAAATGTCAATTATATCTACAAGGAAAAGGGACAATTAGTTGTCCACCTCGGGACCATTCCAGACCGCTTCCAAAGCGTTAGCGTCCCCATTTGGTCCGAGCAAAACGGACAAGACGACCTCATTTGGTATCCAGTTCAACGAGGTGAAAATGGGTTTGATTTGCAAGTACCTCTGACCAATCATTTGGATCAAGCAGGACTTTATCACATCCATGTCTACGGGATCCATTCTAACGGAAATATTGAAGGACTGTTTCCTCTACAGACAATCGTTGAGAAAAAAGACCTCGCATCTTCCCAACCCAAGATCACAGTCCAACCTAGCGGTGCGCAGCTATTTGAGATCCAACTCCAACTCTTTGAAGATGTGGAGGAAGTCCTCTTTCCCATCTGGTCTGAACAAGATGGCCAAGACGACTTGATCTGGTATCCCGCAAAAAGAATGGCACCTGGCCGCTACCAATTGTCCTTCAATGCCGAAAAACATAAAGGGAACGGAACCTTTCATCTCCATGTTTACCAGAAAAACAAGGGACACTTAAAAGGCTTGCTCGCCACAGAATTTCAGGTCGAGCGGATTAAACCTGCTCCACTCGTCACCCAGCCAGATAATTACTATCCCATCGGCGAATGTACCTGGGCAGCAAAAGAGCTGGCTCCTTGGTCACAAAACTGGTGGGGTAACGGTGGTATGTGGACTACTAGTGCACGCGCTGCTGGATTCCGGACAGGAAACACCCCAGAGGTAGGTGCTATCGCCTGCTGGGATAATGGAGGCTATGGCCACGTTGCAGTCGTGACGGAGGTCGAACATAACCAAAAAATCCAAGTGAAGGAAGCCAATTACAATGGAAATCGGACCATCAACAATTTCCGTGGCTGGTTTGACCCCACGAATGTTGTCTGGGGAACGGTCAGCTATATCTATCCAAATTAAAGGTCGCTTGACTAATAAAGGCACTCATCTATCGATGAGTGCCTTATTTGATTAATGTCTGAAATGACGAACACCTGTAAAGACCATGGTCAAGCCGTATTTATCCGCAGCTTCGATTGACTCTTGGTCACGGACAGAGCCCCCTGGCTGGATGATGGCCTTGATCCCTGCTTTGGCGATTTCTTCCACATTGTCCGCAAATGGGAAGAAGGCATCTGAAGCAAGAACAGCGCCGTCAAGACGGTCTTTAGCTTGGTCAATGGCAATACGGACGGAAGCCACGCGGTTGGTTTGACCTGGGCCAATACCAAGTGTCATGTGGTCGTTGGTCACGATGATCCCATTTGATTTGACATACTTAATGGCTTTCCATGCAAACTCAAGGGCAGTCGCTTCTGTCTCCGTTGGCTGGCGTT
The DNA here is from genome assembly GCF_000186465.1 of Streptococcus australis ATCC 700641. GTDB lineage: Bacteria > Bacillota > Bacilli > Lactobacillales > Streptococcaceae > Streptococcus > Streptococcus australis. The sequence continues at coordinate 362,081 of NZ_GL636091.1, forward strand.
TGGTCACCACTTGCCAGTCAGTTGGGCTTTCTTTGACCACGTCTTGGTTTTGCACGAGAAGTCCACCGACAACACCTGTGTATTCTGATTCCACTTCGCTAGCATCTTGAGCGTCAAATGGCAAGACAAGGATTCGCAAGTTTTTCTTTTTATTAGTCAAAATTTCAAGTGCTTCGTCTGTGTAGCTTGGCGCGATGATGATTTCAAGGAAAACACCATGCATCTTCTCAGCTGTCGTAGCATCTACCTCACGGTTGAGAACGACGATACCACCGAAAATTGATACTGGGTCAGACTCATAAGCGTAATCCCAAGCTGTTTCGATATCCTCAGCCTGACCAATCCCACATGGGTTCATGTGTTTCAACGCCACAACGGTTGGACGGTCTTTGAAATCGCGAATGATACGAATCGCAGCATCCGCATCACGGATATTGTTGAAGGACAATTCCTTACCGTTGAGCTGTTTCGCTGATGCAATGGAGTAATCCGTTGGCAAGGCTTTTTGGTAGAAGTCTGCGTCTTGTTGAGGGTTCTCCCCGTAACGCATTGCTTGCTTAAGATCATAGGTCAGAGTGAGTTTTTCAGGTTTTTCTTCACCCACTTGAGCTGTGAAGTATTCTGCAATCAAGGCATCGTAGGCCGCTGTGTGACGGAAAACCTTGGCTGCCAAACCTTGGCGAGTTTCGTAAGTTGTTTCACCGTTTGCTGCCAATTCGTCAAGCACAACAGCATAGTCAGCAGGGTCTACCACAACTGTTACGCTAGCGTGGTTTTTTGCTGCTGAACGAAGCATAGATGGCCCACCGATATCTATGTTTTCCACCGCGTCAGCGTAAGTCACGTCTGGTTTTAGGATGGTTTCCTTGAATGGGTAAAGATTGACCACAACAAGGTCTATCAGTTCGATCTGATTATCCTTAGCAGCATCAAGGTGACTATCGAGGTCACGACGAGCGAGAAGACCACCGTGGATATTTGGATGGAGAGTCTTCACACGGCCGTCCATCATTTCTGGAAAACCAGTCACATCGTCAATGGCAATGGTATCAACACCGGCATTATCAAGGGCAATTTTTGTCCCACCTGTTGAGATGATGTCCCAACCGAGTTTCTTGAGTTCTTGGGCAAATTCAACAATGCCCGCTTTATCTGAAACACTAATTAGTGCGCGTTTAGTCATTCTATTCCTCTTTCTTTAGATCCAAGCGCATAGCGACTTCGTTATTTTCTTCTATAAATCCTGTTTCCTGAAAACCCAAACTAGTCAGCAGGTACTTCATTTTTTCATTTCCAACTACATAATCTGCGATAATATGATTGCAAGCTCTATCCATCTGAGCCTCTTTGACCAGAACTTCCAAAGCTTTTCGTCCATAACCTTTTCCTTGGTACTGCTGGCCAATCATTATCCGCCAGATAAAGTATTCCGCTTCATCCTTGTCTATTTCCAGCAGGAGAAAGCCAACCACTTGCTCATCCCAATAGATTGCCATGGGAAACACATCACCATTCTCTCGGTAGAGCCATGCATCAGCTAAAGAACGCACATTTGGAGCTACGAAACATGCTCGTTCATCAGCTTCAGATATTTTCAAATCCAGCACTGCCTGAAAACTGCTTTCATCTACTAATTTCAGCTCAATCATTTTTTCTCCTTTTGAATGAATAGGGTTTGAGGTGATTAAAGATTAACCTAACTCATATAAAAGGTAGTTATCAAAGTTTATGATTCCTTTGAGGTAATCTCTGTCTGATTTAGACAACTCAAATTCTGGAAAAGTCGCAATTAAACTGGATAAATAAAAATAATTCGGGTGCCTACGATAAGAAAAACCTGCTTGACCGAATCTCCCTTGACAGAAATCATAGGCAAGTTTTAATTCTTGACTTGTGACACCATCTAAAATTTTATCTAACTCTGAAAGCTGACTTTTATCAGTATTTTCTATCATAGCTTTCACTGTATTTACTAAAACAAAAAGAAAATCATTAGTATTATCCAGTAGGATTGGTCTGTTAGATAACTTATTTTTTAAATACATATAGTATTGGTCAATATTCATTCTTTCCTCTCCACGCCCAAACGTTCCAAGACTTCTGGATACAACTTGTACTCCGTTTCGTGGATGCGGGTTTCAAAAATGTCAAGGGTATCATCTGCTAGCCGTGGCACACGGACTTGTTTGATGACCTTACCGGTATCCACACCCGAATCCACCCAGTGAATGGTCACACCAGACTGGTCAACACCTGCATTCCAAGCATCCTCAATACCATGAGCGCCTGGAAATTCTGGAAGATAAGCTGGGTGAATATTGATGATACGGCCTTCATAAGCCGCTAGCAAGGTTGGACCGACGATTTTCATATAACCCGCCAAACAGACTAGGTCAATCTCGTGCTCATCCAAGAGCTCGACAATGGCTGCTTCGTAGTCTGCCTTGCTCTCAAACTCCTTGAGTTCGAAGGCATAGGAAGGAACTCCAAGATTTTCTGCACGCTCAAGTACATAGGCATCCCGGTGATCTGCAAAGACAAACTCTACTGGAAATTGGTCCGCAATCACCTGGAAGTTTGAGCCGTTGCCAGAGGCAAATACAGCGATTTTCATATTCGATACAAAGGGACGTTTCGGCTAGCCGAACAGCTTCGTAGAAAAATAGGAAATCATTGCTGGGTGCTTGCACACAAAATGATTTCTCTTTTTTCCTAGAAAATGAGTCCCGTGTTCAGTTAGGCTTGCTAACTAAACACTCCTTTCTACAATTTCTCCGTATAAAATGGTGATATCACCATTACTTTATCACCACACTTGCGCCATCTTTCTTCACAATTCGACCGATTTCATAAACAGGTTCATCAAGAAGTTCTTTGACACGTTCCACATTTTCTGGTTTCACCGCAAGCATGAGACCCACACCCATATTGAAGATTTCAAACATCTCTTCATGTTTGATTTCACCATATTTTTCAAGAGCTTTGAAAATTGGAAGGACAGGCACTTTACTTTCGTCAATTTCAGCCGCCAAGTCATCTGAGAACATCCGTGGGACATTTTCGATGAAGCCACCGCCTGTGATGTGGGCAATCCCATTGACCAATTCTTCTTTGATGAGTGGCAAGACAGCCTTGACATAGATGCGAGTGGGCTCCAAAAGAACGTCTTTCAGTTTCTTACCTTCCAACTCAGGCAATACTTCTTCCCCTGTGTAATCAGCAAAGACACGACGGACAAGGGAGTAGCCATTTGAGTGGATACCGCTTGAAGCAAGTCCGAGAAGGACGTCTCCCTCTGCTACTTTTGAACCGTCGATGATTTGAGATCTTTCGGCCACACCGACCGCAAAACCAGCCAAGTCATAGTCGTCTTCACCGTACATACCAGGCATTTCAGCCGTTTCACCACCGATGAGGGCTGCACCAGCTTGCACACAACCTTCGGCTACACCAGCAACCACTTGTTCCAATTTAGCTGGCTCATTCTTCCCAGTCGCCACATAGTCTAGGAAGTAGAGGGGTTCTGCACCTGCAGCAATGATATCATTAACACACATAGCTACACAGTCTTGACCAATGGTATCGTGCTTGTCGTACTTGATAGCCAGCATGAGTTTGGTTCCAACACCGTCCGTCCCTGAGATCAAAACAGGCTCTTTGACACCTGTTTTTGAAAGGTCAAACATGCCACCGAAACCACCAAGAGCTCCCATAACACCTGCACGCTCTGTACGTGCTACGTGTTTTTTGATCCGTTCAACAACTTCATAACCCGCTTCAACATCCACACCAGACTGCGCATAAGCATTTTTATTCGTCATTTTATTCATTCCTTTTCTTTTGCACTGTTCTTAATAGAAAGAAGTGTGTTCTTTCAAACTTTCTACATAGCGTTCTTCGTAGTCATACAAAGGCGTTGGGTATTTCCCATCAAAGTAGGCTACACAAAGACCACCGTTTGGTGCATCGGTATCAATGCCAATAGAATCAATCAAGCCATCAATAGACAAGTAGGTCAAGCTATCCGCACCAATAATCTCACAGGTTTCCTCTACTGTATGGTTGGCTGCGATTAGCTCTTCGCGACTCTGAATATCAATTCCATAGAAGCATGGATAAGCCAGAGCTGGGCTAGCAATTGCCACATGGACTTCTGTAGCCCCTGCTTCTTTCAACAATTTCACAATCCGACGAGACGTCGTTCCACGCACGATAGAATCATCAATCATGACAACCCGTTTGCCTTTCACGACCCCAGATACGGCAGAGAGCTTCATTCGCACTCCTTGTTCCCGCAATTCCTGAGTCGGTTGGATAAAGGTCCGTTGGACATACTGATTCTTGATCAAGCCCATTTCATTTGGCAGGCCAGATTCTTCCGCAAAGCCCATGGCAGCACTGAGAGAGGAGTTAGGAACCCCCACCACAATATCTGCCTGGTTCTTAAATTCTCGTGCCAACTGAGCTCCCATCCGCTTGCGAGCCGTATGAACGTTGACCCCTTGGATATTGGAGTCAGGACGAGCAAAATAGATATACTCCATGGAACAAATCGCCAGTTGGGTATCATCCGTATAGCGATCATAGGTAATGCCGTTTTCATCGAAGATAACAAGCTCACCCGGATGTACATCTCGGATCCATTCTGCCCCGATAACCTCAAAAGCACAGGTTTCAGAAGAAACAACCAAGGCTCCATTAGACATTTTCCCTATAGAAAGAGGACGGAAGCCATTTGGATCCAGCGCCGCAATCAGCTTATCTTCAAACAGCATCAGATAAGCAAAACCACCTTTGACTGTATTGAGCGCTTCCTTGATTTTCCCCATAAAGGACGGGTTATGACTCCGTCGAATCAAGTGGGCCAGTATTTCTGAGTCAGAGGTTGAGCTAAAGATGGCTCCATTTTTTTCTAATTCAGATTTGAGAGATTGGGCATTGGTCAAATTCCCATTATGGGCCAGACCAAACTGCGTATCTTGAAAGCGGAAGAGGAAGGGTTGGATGTTATCCACAGACGCTTCCCCCGCTGTCGCATAGCGAACATGCCCAATAGCAGAGCTTCCTGTTAATTTTTCCAAATTTAATGGATTCCGAAAGACTTCTGAAAGAAGGCCTGTGTCTCGATGGCGTCTCAGGATTCCTTGGTCATTGGCCAGGATTCCTGCTCCTTCTTGTCCCCGGTGTTGGAGACTGTGAAGCCCAAAATAAGTGAGTTTCGCAGCATCTGGATGCCCCCAAATCCCAAAGACTCCACACTCTTCATTAAGAGATTTTACTTCGTATGTCATGTTGTATACCTTTTATTTTCCAGTAAAATATTGAACCGCTGATGCAAAGAGATGCTGGTCTTTATTTCCTGGAATATTTTGGAAGAGACCGTCTTCAAAACGTTCTGAGTGACCCATCTTCCCAATGATTTGACCGTTCTTGCTGGTAATCCCTTCGATCGCATGGACAGATCCGTTAGGATTGTATTTAGAATCCATGCTTGGCTTACCTTCGAAGTCAACGTATTGGCTAAAGATTTGACCATTATCACGGAGTTCCTCAAATTCTTCAGCTGTCACGACAAACTTCCCTTCACCGTGTGATACTGGGATAGCGTGGATGTCTCCAACTTCTACTCCCGCAAGCCATGGTGAGTTGGTATTGGCAATCCGTGTTTCTACCATCTTGGCCACGTGTTGGTTGGCGTCATTGTAGAAGAGGGTTGGACTCGTACTGCTTGCATCTTCAAAGTTACCGTATGGAAGAAGACCTGATTTAACAAGAGCTTGGAATCCATTACAGATACCGATGATCAAACCACCACCTTCGATGAAATGATCAATAGCCGCACGCACTTTTTCGTTAAGCAAGATATTGACGATAAATTTAGCAGATCCATCTGGTTCATCCGCAGCTGAGAAGCCACCGGCAAAGAAGATAATGTTGGCTTTTTCAATGTTGTCAACCATGGTGTCAACAGACTTGACAATCGCTTCTTCATTCAGTGTGACAAATGGTACCAAGTTGACTTTGGCCCCTTCTTTTTCAAAGGCCTTAGCGGAGTCATACTCCGAGTTGGTACCTGGGAACACCGGAATGTAAACCACTGGTGTCTCAACTATTTCTTTGGCTTTAATCACAACATCTGATGCCACTGCAGGTACTTCTTCTAGTTCAGTAGCCTGTTCAAACTCAGTAGGGTAAACTTCTTCCAATTTACCTTGGAAGGCACTGTCAAGTTTGTGTCCATCGAGCATTACACCGTTGACAAGCAGTGTAAACTCTCCAACTGTTTGTCCAATCTTGGCAACACCTGCAATCTTTTCAGGTGAAGTGAAGATGAATCCACCCAATTGGGCTGTCAAGCTGCTGTCAAGGTCAGCTAATTGAACAGTGGCACCGATATGGTTCCCAAATGTTGCAAGTGCAAGAGCTTCAAGGACACCTCCATATTTGACAGCTGATGCTGCTGTCACTTTGTGGGTTGCTTGAATAGCTTCAAACTGAGCAAAGTTAGACTTGATAAGATCAAAATCAATTTCTTGGGCCAAAGCTTGACCTGGGATGTAATAGATATTTTCACCAGCAGCTTTAAATTCTGGAGAAAGAACCTTACGGCTATCTGCTGTTGTCACCCCAAAAGCAACCAAGGTTGGTGGTACTGTCAATTCTTCAAAGGTACCAGACATAGAGTCTTTCCCACCGATAGACGGCAGCCCAAGTTGAATCTGAGCTTCGATTGATCCAAGAAGAGCAGCTACTGGTTGACCAAAACGCTCTGCTTGTTTATCCATACGCTCGAAGTATTCTTGATAAGAGAAACGAGCCTTAGACCAGTTTGCGCCAGCAGCAAACAAACGGGCAGTTGCTTCGATGACCGCATAAGCAGCACCATGATATGGAGACCATTCGGCTACATAAGGGTTGAAGCCTTGCGCCATGACAGAAGCCGTATGCGTCACGCCATGTTGAACTGGCAATTTCTGAACAGAAGCTTCCGTTGGTGTGATTTGGTAACGACCACCAAGTGGGTGATTGACTGTTGAACGACCAACTGAGCTATCAAAGATGGTTTGTAAACCTTTTTGACTTGCATGGTTAAGGTCAGCCAAAACTTCAAGAGTATCAGCTTCAAGGGTTTCAGCAGATGTTTGGCGTTCTTCTGGAAGCTTGACATCCTTGTCAACCACCTTAGCATCTACAACCACACGTACACCATTTGTATCAAGGAAACGACGTTCCAAATCAACGATCGTTTCGCCATTCCAGTGCATAACAAGATTTGGTTTCTCCATTACTGTTGCAACGACAACCGCATCAATATTTTCTTTGTTACATGCTGCAACGAAGGCGTCTACATCTTCTGGACGAACTACAACGGCCATCCGTTCTTGAGATTCAGAGATGGCAATTTCGGTACCGTTCAAACCTTGGTATTTCAATGGCACTTTATCCAGATCAATTTCAAGACCATCTGCTAATTCACCGATCGCCACACAGACACCACCAGCACCAAAGTCATTTGATTTCTTGATCAGACGGGTCACTTCTCCATTACGGAAAAGACGTTGAATCTTCCGTTCTTCGATAGCGTTCCCTTTTTGAACCTCAGCACCAGCTGTTTCAACAGATTCAACCGTTTGAACTTTAGAAGAACCTGTCGCACCACCGACACCGTCACGTCCAGTCTTCCCACCGAGCAAGATAATCACGTCACCTGCTTCAGGTTTTTCACGAACAACATTTCCCTTGGGAGCTGCACCGACAACGGCACCTAGCTCCATACGCTTAGCAACGAAACCTGGGTGGAAGTACTCACGAACATAAGTTGTTGCAAGACCAATTTGGTTACCGTATGAAGAATAACCATGAGCCGCTGTTTTAGAAATCACTTGTTGTGGCAATTTACCAGCGCGAGTCGCTGAAATTGGAGCCGTGATATCACCAGCACCTGAGATACGCATGGCTTGGTAAACGTATGAACGCCCTGACAATGGGTCACGAATGGCCCCACCGATACAAGTAGCCGCTCCACCAAATGGTTCGATTTCCGTTGGGTGGTTATGAGTTTCATTCTTGAACATGAGAAGCCATGGTTCTTTGACACCATTGACATCCACTTCAATTTCAACTGAGCAGGCATTGATTTCATCAGACACTTCCATGTCGTCCAAACGACCATTGGCACGCTCATAACGACCAAAAATAGTGGCCATATCCATCAAAGTTTGAGGTTTTTCTGTACGTCCCAACTCATCACGCATGGCAATATACTTGTCATAAGTCGCCTGCAATTGTTTTTGGAATTTAGAAGCTGAGAAGTCGATGTGTTTCAACTCCGTTTCGAAAGTTGTGTGACGGCAGTGGTCAGACCAGTAAGTATCCAAGACCTTAAGCTCCGTCTCAGTTGGTACCCGTCCAATGGACTTAAAGTAATCTTGAATGAAGAGAAGGTCATCCACTTCCATTGCCAATCCTTGCTCTGCCTTATACTGTGCAAACTCTTCTGCCGTATATGTTTCAAAGAAATCCAAGCTTGGAATGGTCTTGTCAGACTCAGAGAAATCCTGTTTCGCAATACCAACAGTGATATCTTTGAAACGAGAATCGACTGGGTTCAAGAGATAGTTTTTGACAGCTTCCAACTCATTCGCATCAATATCCTTGTTAACCAAGTACAATTGTGCTGTGTTCACTGTTACATCATTTGAACTACCCAACAAAAGCAAAGCTTCTTGTGAAGATGCGGCACGTTGGTCAAATTGACCAGGCAAGCTTTCAATAGCAAAGAAAGCATGCTTCTCAAGATCTGCCTTGATTGTAGCTTCATCCAAAACAGTATCGGTCACTTGCTCAGAAAAGATATATTTTTCTGCACGCGCAAACAAATCCTCTGCCAAACCAAAAACATCATAAACCTGAACAATCCGAAGATCCTTCAAGGTTTTCAACTGAAGATTATGCTGTAATTCTTTTACTAATGAGTGAGATTTCACACGAAAGTCAGCTTTTTTCTCAACGAAAATACGTTTATCCATTTTAGTTCCTTTATTTCTATTCAAATAGGTTATCGAAGACGAAGGGATTCCGTTCCAAAATGATTACTTCAATCCCTGCAATTTCTCCAACACAACCTTATAAACATCCGTTAGACTTCCCAAGTCCCTACGGAAAACATCCTTGTCCATATGGTGGCCTTCCGCATCCCAAAGACGACAGTTATCTGGTGAGAATTCATCTGCCAAGATGATCTTGCCATCCTTATCAAAACCAAATTCCAATTTGAAATCAATCAAGCGAAGACCAATTTGCGCAAACCAATCTTTCAGCAATTCATTAATCCGACGCGTTTCTTCCTTGATATAAGCGATTTGTTCATCATTGGCAATATCCAAGAACTTCACATGCTCATCATTGATAAATGGATCATCCAACTCATCGTTTTTGTAGTAAAATTCAACAATTGGAGTTTCTAATTCCAAACCTTCTTCCACACCAAACCGTTTGGAGAAAGAACCCGCCGTCACATTACGAAGAACAACTTCCAAAGGAATGATGGTCACTTTCTTGTTGAGTTGTTCGGTATCAGAAATACGTTCGATAAAGTGCGTCGCTACCCCAGCAGCATTCAATTTTTCAAAAATAAGAGACGAAATCTGATTATTCAGCACACCTTTTCCTTCGATGGTCTCTTTACGAGCCCCATTCAGCATAGTGGCCTGGTCCTTATAAACGGACTTAATCACATGTTCGTCTTCTGTACTATAAATATCTTTAGCTTTTCCCGTATAAATTAATTGATGAGACATTTCTTGTTCGCCTTTCGTATTTTCTCCCTTTCAGTGTATCACAGAGAGGTGGTTTTTTCAAGTTAAATCCGTATCTTGTGTGCTTGTAACAAAAAAATAATAAGAGATTGAATCAAAAAGATTCAACCTCTTATTTTTAGATGCTTATTTGTTCGTAAAAACCGAACTTTATTTGCTTGTTTTCTTCAAAACGTAGTCTACCATATCTCCAACGGTTGCCATGGCATCAATATCCTTGTCTGGAATATCAATTTGGTAGGCTTCTTCCAAATAAATAATGTATTCCATGAGATCAACTGAATCTACTTCCAAGTCCTTTCGTAAATCCAAATCCAAAGTAACCTCATACTCAGATCCCTTATGATCTTTGATCAACCCTTCAACTAGTTTAAAAATTTCTTGATGACGACTCATTTCTCTTCCTCCAATTCTGATAATTCAACCACAGACTTACGAATAACATCTGTTTCCAACATGGTCCGGATCTGGCGGATCGTGCTATAGACTGCCTTGGCATCACTAGAACCATGGGTTTTCACGACAGGGGCTTGTAAACCAAACAAGACCGCACCTCCAACATCTGAATAATCCAAGGTCTTTTTCAAACCTCTTAGATCATTCTTCAAGAGGAAGGCTCCAATCTTAGCCTTCAAGCCACCACCACTAAGGACCCTTTTCAACTGTTTAAAGAGGCCCAAAGCAGTTCCTTCCATAGTCTTAAGGACAGCATTTCCTGTAAATCCATCTGTCACAATGACGTCAGCAACTCCATCCATCAAATCACGCGCTTCTACATTTCCTACAAAGTTGAGGGCAGAATCTGCTGCTAATAATTGATAGGTCTCCTTGCGGAGGGGATCCCCCTTGCTTTCCTCTGTTCCGTTATTTAAGAGACCGATACGAGGCCGCTTAATGCCACGAACATTCTCTGCATAATAGGCTCCCATAATCGCATATTGGTGCAAGTGTGTTGGCGTATTTTCAGCATTTGCCCCCAGATCCAACATATCATAGCCCTTACCATCAAGGGTTGGAAGAGTTGACATCAAACCTGGACGATCGATGACCTTAATCCGACCGACGATGAAGTAACCAGAAGCCAAAAGTGCTCCTGTATTTCCTGCAGAAAGCATCGCGTCCGCTTCCCCATTCTTAACTGCATGCGCTGCTAAGACCATGCTGGCTTGCTTTTTCCGACGAATGGCACGAGTTGGCTCATCATCTGAGTTGATTTTCTCATCCGTATGGACGATCGATACCCGTTCAGTTGCTGTCAGGTATTGCTTAATTTTAGTCTCATCCCCATACAAAATGACTTCAATATCCTTAAATTCTTGTATGGCTTGATTGACCCCTTCTACCAGGGCCTGTGGAGCATGATCTCCACCCATTGCATCGACTGCAATTTTTTTCATTTCTTACCTCCAGACTGATCTTTTAAAATCTCTCCCCAGCTTCCCAGGGAATCAATAAATTTCTTAGCTTTTAGATGAATGCCAACATATTCATCATAGAGTTGGTCTAGACACTTTCTCAATTCTGTCTTCATCTCATCATGGATGGAAATCGTCTCCAACTCACTAAATTTCACAGCTTGAAAACGATCCAACAAATAGAGAGCATTTGGATCCCAGTGGGCTCGTCTTTCGTCACGATCATAATGATCTGGGCATAGGACACCACCCAATCGGAATGAAAAATCAAAAGGCAGGCCCACTCGATGACAGACACAACACTCATGGACGTTTAAGGCGACACCAAATCGGGATAAAATCTGCATTTCAAAAATATTGGTCAATATTTCATAATCCAAGCCCCGATCCATCAATTGCAAGGTCTGCTCTAAAAAAGCAAATAAAGCTGGATCAGGTTGACGATCCTGTATACTAGCATCTGCCAAGGCCAGTATATAAGTTGCGTAGGAAAGACGAAAAAGATCTTGATTAATCCCTTGGAAACTTTGAACCTCATGAATATCTTCGATGTAGCTGAGTCCGTCATCAGTGATTTTCAGATACATATCCGCTAAAGTCAACGGTTGGATCATAGAATTCAACCGAGAACGATTGGCATGTTTCACGAAAAACATGAGCTTGCCAGCTTGCTCTGTAAAGATTTTAACCAGCTTATCGTCCTCTCGATAATCCCGATGGTAGAGGACGATGCCACGACTCTCAATGCTCTCCAGCATGTTCCTTCATAAACTCCTTCAACCGACTCAGCGCTTCTTGGATTACTTCCATACTAGCTGCATAAGACAAGCGTACATATCCTTCGCCGTATGGTCCAAAAGCCATTCCTGGGATAAAGGCAACAGCCTGTTCTTGAGCTAGGAGCTTCAAAAAAGCAAACGAATCTTGACGATACCCTTGTGGGATCTTAGCAAAGATATAGAAGGCCCCATCTGGGCGGATGATGTCAAAGCCCATGGCAGACATTTCTTTGATGATATAATCTCGACGCTCTATGTATTCCCGTTTCATCGGCTCTGCGTCATCTTTTCCAACCGTTAAGGCTTCAATGGCTGCATACTGGTTCATGGTCCCCGCTGCAGTCACCAAGTACTGATGACTCTTGATTAATTGAGCTATCAAGGGAGCCGGCGCAAAGATAAAACCGAGTCTCCAGCCTGTCATAGCATGCGACTTAGATAAGCCATTGATAATAATGGCTTGGTCCCGTAGATAGGATCCCAAGGAAACGTGAGGCTGACCTGTGTAGGTTAATTCTGAATAGACCTCATCACAAACGACAAAAACTTCATATTTCTTCAAGACTCTAGCCAAATCCTGCATCTGCTCATTAGAGTAGGTGACACCTGTTGGATTAGCTGGATAGTTGAGAATGACCGCCTTGACGCGATCCCCTTGCTCTTCTAAAGCCTTTTCTAAAACCTCTGGGCTGAGGACAAAGCGATTATCAGTCGTATCGATTTCGACGACACTAGCCCCCATCAGTTTAATAATGGGTTCGTAACCAGGATAAGCAGGTGCTGGTAATAATACTAGATCTCCAGGTTCCAATATAGCGGTCAAGGTCGCAGAAAGCGCCTCCGTTGCTCCAATAGTGACCAAAATTTCGTCCTCTGGTCGATACTGTAAATTATATTTTTCAGCTACAAACCGACTAGCAGCTTCACGTAGAGCTAGCAAGCCACTCATCCCCGTATAATGACTCTGGTTGGCATCGATAGCTGCTTTTGCCGCTTCCTTTATATGATCTGGTGTTGTGAAATCTGGTTCCCCCAAGGTTAAGCGTAAAACACCTGGAATAGAAGAAATGGCTTGGTCAAACTGACGAATCAAAGAAATCTCGATTCGATTCAAATTTTGATTAAACCGTTTTGTTAAATCCATAGCCACCTCCAAAAAAAGTTCTATCACCATTATACTATAAATGGAAAAGCATCGCAAAAAAGGGGCTAGTCCCAACTAAAATGATACAATAATGGCCTTTCTCATCAAAAAAAGGACCTAGCACATGCTAAATCCTCTCATTGAATAAATTTTACCAAATCTTTTCTATTCTTGACCACGTGTTGCAACATAATTCAACTGATCACCATGTTTCGCCAAGAAATCCTTCATTTCCGAATCCGGAATTTGACGAAGATAGAGATTGGAACGGATCGTTTCATCTTCTTCACGACAAGTAGACAAGACTAGGTACTTATCAGAAGCATTGATTTTAATATTTGGATTTTTTGTCCGCGCAGCCTCATAGATATTTCTCAACTGGCTAGTGAACTCTTCATCATCTGAAAAGCTGGTACGATAGAAAGCTGTTGTTTCAGGAACAATGACCAAGCCCATTGCTTCATAATAATACTTGCGCTCAGGTGTTTCAATAACTACGTAAGGGTGCTGATTAAAGTACTCTTGGTTATCATAGAAGTTAACATCGTTAAACATCCGATGATCTTCAACCTTACTACCACGTGCGTGACCAAAGAGCCAGGTCAAACGATCACTAAAGTCTTTTTTATTATCAGTATCCATGAAAACAGTTCCCATAAGAGGTTCGTTTCCACCATCAAAAGTTTTATCCAAATAAGTAGCATTGTCCCCTGTTTGAACAACAGGCTCATCTAACTCAGTTCCTGGAGCATAAACATAGGCAATCGCTTCTGGATTGACAGAAGTTAATTGAGCAAAGCGGTTGGCTAAATACTCTTTTTCTTCTTGACTTGGTTCATATTTAGCTACTTGTTTGGTTGAGCTTGTACTAGTTGTTTTTTTAGCTGTATGAGATGATTTTCCTCCCCCAAATGGATTGAAGAAAATAAAGCCAGCAACAATCACGACAACTGCAGCAAGAGCAAGCATGATCCCAGTCAATTTATTTGAAGCTTTTTTCTCAGCTCTTTTCATTTCATTGATCTCCTTGTGACGATTTTTTCTCTAAAAAATATCACTGAGCCCTAGGACTCAGTGATATTCGTTTCGAGCTAATTAATAATCAAATTATTTAACTGCGCTTGTTTTTGGAAGAGCTTTAGCATCAGCTTTAACTAGGTTACCGTTTTTGTCAACAGTACCAATAACGTTACCTTTTTCGTCTTTAACTACAACGTTACCTTTTTCATCTGTAGTAACAGTAACATCTTTACCAGTTTGAGCTTTGATGTCTTCTGCAATACGAGTAGGGTTAGGTTTGTTATCTTCTACACCAGTTGGATCGTTCCAGTAGTTACCTTGGCGTTGAGCTGCTTCACGATATTTTTGTTGAAGAACTTGGATGTAACGGTTGCGAACAGTATTGTAAGCTTCGTTGTAAACACGATCAAAGTCTTCTTGAGCGCGAGCTAGTTTTACATCATGGTCATGACCAGTGTAATCTTTAGCTGCATTAAGAGTTGCTTGAGCTGCTACCACAGAAGGTTGTGTTGCAACTTCTGCACGAATTTCAGCGTCATGTGCTGCCACTTGTGCATTTGCTTCATCAGCAACGTCACGTTCAGAAACATATTTCTTTTGGATCAATTGGTTAGATGCATTTGGGTTTTCACCTTGTGCAAATACAGGTGCTGCTGCAGCAAATACTGCAAGCGCTGCTACTGATGATAATAAAACTTTTTTCATTGTTTTATCTCCTTTTTTCATTTTAAAAAAATAGTTCGTTACTTCGTAACTATTATTAGTTTACTACGATATAATTTATTTGTCAATAAAATCTGACCTCTTTTTTAATTAATTTTAAGGAATTTTATATTTTTTTACAGGTAAGTTGACTATTTGACTGCTAAAATAGAATCCTTTGATCTCGTAAGCGTTTTCCTTGTTTTATTTGACTGCAGAGCTCTTTGGCAAGGTCTTTTTGGGTAGACAAGGATCCATTCTATCCTCATTTTTTTGTGCTTCCTTCAGCAACTCTTCCCTCTGTTTTTTTATCTTACTTTCTTTTTTTAACCAGTTGAAAAACATATCTTTCCTTTCTTAAAAAAGAGGCTCTTTACAACCTCTTTTTTACATTTTTAAGATTTTTTTGCATTTCCAGTTTCAAATAGAGGAGACAAAGGACGTTTTTCATGAATGCGGATAATCGCTTCTGCCAATAGTTTTGCGATGGAGATTTGTTCAATTTTATCAATTAAGCGCTCTTCAGGTAAGTAAATGGTGTCCAATACTACCAACTTCTTAATGGCTGATTTCTGAATATTGTCCATAGCTGGACCAGACAATACCGGATGCGTACAACTAGCATAGACTTCTACTGCTCCTGCTTCAGCAAGTGCATCTGCAGCGTGGCAAATTGTTCCTGCAGTATCGATCATATCATCGATCAGGATACAAGTTTTCCCTTCGACATTCCCAATAATGTTCATGACTTCACTGGTGTTCATTTTATCAACACTCCGACGTTTATCAATGATAGCAATTGGAGTTTTCAAAAATTCAGCTAGCTTACGAGCACGAGTCACACCACCGTGGTCCGGACTGACTACCACATAGTCAGAACCAACCATTCCACGACGTTCAAAGTAGTCTGCAATCAATGGAGCCCCCATCAAATGATCCACTGGAATATCAAAGAACCCTTGAATCTGAGCTGCATGCAAATCAATGGTTAAGAGACGATCCACACCAGCAATCTCTAACATATTGGCAACCAATTTGGAAGTAATCGGCTCACGAGCACGAGCTTTACGGTCTTGACGAGCATAACCATAATAAGGCATTACTACATTAATGGTTTGAGCACTGGCACGTTTTAAAGCATCTACCATAATCAAAATTTCCATTAAATTATCATTTACAGGAGAGCTCGTAGATTGAAGAATATAAACCTCTTTACCACGAATAGACTCCTCAATATTGACCTGGATCTCCCCATCTGAAAATTGACGTACGGTCGACTTACCAAGTGGCAGTCCCATCTCCTTAGAGACACGTTCAGCCAAATCTTGGTTAGAAGATAAAGCAAACAGCATTAAATCCGAAAACGACATGATTTCCTCCACATAAATTTAACCACAATGTACAAATTGTACAAATCTTCTCTTTAACCATTGTAACGCTTTTTAGATGATTTTTCAATCCATAATCCCCCCCAAAATTAAAATAGTAACTATAGTAAAAAACACCCACTAAAAGTGGGTGTTTTGAATTCTTAGTTTGGATAGATATAAGTAACTGATCCTTGTGCATTCACAGGGTTAAACCATCCACGGTAGTTCCCAATGCTACGGTTACCTAAGTAGTTAGATTCAGATACTTGGATACTTGTAGTAGATTGAACAGCTGTAACCACTGCCACGTGTCCATACCCACCGTCATTCCAACATGCAATAGCCCCAACTTGTGGTTGGCTACCAGTACGGAATCCAGCTGCTGCGGCACTTGCAGCCCACTGTGCTCCATTACCCCAGTAATCACCAGCCCAAGGTGCCAATACTTTCGCACCCCAAGTACATTCACCTACTGGGTATGAACTTGCAGATGTGCTGTATGTTGGACGACTAGTTGCAGCAGGTGTAGCAACAGTTTGAGTTTGAACTGCTGGTGCTGCAGCAGGAGTTGCAACAGTTGCTTGAGGTTGTGCTGCTTCAGCTGCTGGTGTTTGAGTTGCAGCTTGCACTTGTGCTTGCAAGTTAGTATTAGCAGATGCTTCTACAGCCTTACGTTGCTCTTCTTGTTGTGCACGGTAAGCTGCTTCAGCTGCTGCTGCTTCAGCTGCCGCTTTCTCAGCTGCTGCTTTCTCAGCAAGCAAAGCATTCTTTTCATTTTCTGCAGTTGATTTTTCAGCTGCCAAATTCAATTGTGCAACTTTCAACTCAGCTTCTTTAGTTGTCAACGCTTGCGCATCTTCATCTAATTTTTGTTGGTTCGCAATAACAGTGTTGATTGCTTCATTGTTTTCTTTTTGCTTAGTGTCAATTGCTTCTTTATCGCGTTTTTGCTCTTCAAGCATTTTGTTGTTGGCGCTAGCAATTTCATTCATTGCAGAAACACGAGAAATAGCTTCAGTCAAAGAACCAGAACTTACAATAGCGTTAATGTAACTTGTAGCAGTTCCTGTTGTTTGAGCACTACGTGCTTGGTTCGCCAATGATTCTTGACGAGCAACAATGTTCTTAGAAAGCTCTCCAATCTCAGCAGAGAGGCGAGCAGACTCTTCATTCAAACGATCATTTTCAGCTTTAAGAGTTTCTTGTTGTTTTTTGATTTCAGAAACTTGAGATTGAATTTGATCAACTTCTGCTTGTGCACTTTGTTCTTTCGAACTCAAATCAGCAATCTTACTATCTTGTGCAGCGATTTTATCATCAGTAGAATCAGCTCCTACAGAAATAACTGTACCTACTTGTGATAAAGCAACTGTACTAAGTAAAATAGTCGTTAATAATTTTTTCTTCATATAATAAAAGACTCCTTCATATAAGACACTAACTAGTATAACAGAAAATGAAAGATTTTATGTTACGCCTTTGTTACATTTTTATTTCTATTGATGTATCAAAGTAACAAAAAAAGTTAGCTAGAAAGCTAACTTGATTCTCTACGGAGAATGGGGGATTCGAACCCCCGCGCCAGTTACCCGACCTAACGATTTAGCAAACCGTCCTCTTCAGCCTCTTGAGTAATTCTCCAAAATGGGCACGAGTGGACTCGAACCACCGACCTCACGCTTATCAGGCGTGCGCTCTAACCACCTGAGCTACGCGCCCAAGTTAAAAACTTGGTAATGAACAAATGTTCAAAGCGGGTGACGAGAATCGAACTCGCGACAACAGCTTGGAAGGCTGTAGTTTTACCACTAAACTACACCCGCTAATTATTAAAGAATATGGCGCGAGACGGAATCGAACCGCCGACACATGGAGCTTCAATCCATTGCTCTACCAACTGAGCTACCGAGCCAAATATTGCGGGAGCAGGATTTGAACCTACGACCTTCGGGTTATGAGCCCGACGAGCTACCGAGCTGCTCCATCCCGCGTTAATATTAAGGAGGATGTGGGATTCGAACCCACGCACGCTTTTACACGCCTGACGGTTTTCAAGACCGTTCCCTTCAGCCGGACTTGGGTAATCCTCCAGCTAATTATGGACCTTGTAGGACTTGAACCTACGACCACTCGGTTATGAGCCGAGAGCTCTAACCAGCTGAGCTAAAGGTCCGACAAGATCAATAGTATAGCGGCGAAGGGGATCGAACCCCCGACCTCCCGGGTATGAACCGGACGCTCTAGCCAGCTGAGCTACACCGCCAT
>NZ_GL636091.1:384215-488969 GCF_000186465.1 Streptococcus australis ATCC 700641
TTTTTATTTTTATGAAAAAGGATGCTTTGTTACATCCTTTTTCATAAATGATGATCCTTGAAATCTTTCAAGTATTCTTGGAGCCTTCTTTTCATCTTTGCTTTTCCTGAAAAACGTTGATTCATCAGTAGTTTATCATATTCTTCTTTTTCTTGATCGGTTAGGTTTTCTCTGAACTCCTTTAGGGCTCCTCTTAATAGGACTAGTTCATCCAAAAAGAGTTCTTTTGATCGAAGTCGATGGCTAATCTCCCCAATCTCTGTATAGGGTACTTTATTTAACTTCCTCTTATCACTTTCTTGTTTTCTAACTTTATCCTTTATGTGATTGCGAAACTTTGTTTTGAAGTAGGTTAATAAGATTTCTTCATTTTCTTCTACTTCAGGATTACTTATTTGTAACTCATACAGCACTAATCTTCCTTCTTGTTCCCAGTCTGCATGATCCCAAAGGTGAATATAAAATTCCTTCTCACATTTCCATACTATCCATTTTACTTTCTCATATGATTTTTTAAAGTTCATTGGACCTCCTTTCTAACTTGTTTTCATTTTAAAGGAGGTTAGGATTTATTTGTGCTGTTTTTTCTATTTGGAATCTTTTCTAACTCTAATCGGTCTTTATTTTGATAAGAATGTCAAAATAGTGTTTTTATCATACAAAAAAAGTTGCTACGAATGTAACAACTTTTTGCGATAGTCCGTACGGGATTCGAACCCGTGTTACCGCCGTGAAAAGGCGGTGTCTTAACCCCTTGACCAACGGACCATTTTTACAACGTAATCTATTATATCAGTTCATTTTTATCTGTCAATACTTTTTTTAAAAAAAGGAGCCGAATTTTTCGGCTCCTTCTAAAAGTTTTAGAAGACTCTAAAGTTTATTACTTATTTTCTTCCATTTTAGATTTAATTTCTTCATAAGATAATGGTTTAGATTCTTTTTCTAATTCTAAATCAGTATCTTCTGGCATTTTACCTGTTTCATACAATGACTTAATTTGAACACTGTCCAAGGTTTCGTATTTCAACAAGGCTTCTGCAATCAACTTGTGGGTTTCACGATTGTTCTGGATGATTTCGGCCGCTTTATTGCGAGCTTCATTCAAAAGACTTCTTACTTCTTCATCAATTTCATATGCTGTTTGCTCTGAAATAAATTTTTGAGTTGTTTGAGCTCCAAACATAGCATGGTTACCTTCGTATTGAACCGGACCAAGTTTTTCACTCATTCCATATTCTGTTACCATGGCACGCGCCATTTGGGTCGCTTGCTCAAAGTCATTGGAAGCCCCTGTGGTTTGAACGTTAAAGATAATTTCTTCCGCTACACGTCCTCCCATGAGACCAGCTAATTGTTCTTTCATATCTTCTTTAGAAAGTAACATTTGATCTTCTTTTGGAAGAGCAATCATATAACCGCCTGCACGTCCACGTGGAACAATGGTCACCTTGTGGACAACACGAGCATTAGATAGGACCAATCCAACAATAGTATGCCCTGCCTCATGGTAAGCAACCAATTCGCGTTCCTTTTGAGAAACTGTTCGGTCTTTCTTGGAAGGACCAGCAATCACACGATCTTCCGCTTCATCAATATCAGATGCATCGATAACCTTCTTATTGCGACGAGCCGCTACTAGAGCTGCTTCGTTTAAGACGTTTTCAAGATCTGCTCCAACAAATCCTGGTGTTTGTTGGGCAACCAGTTTCAAGTCAACATCTTTGGCTAATGGTTTATTTTTAGCATGGACACGCAAGATAGCTTCTCGTCCTTTTACATCTGGACGACCAACTAAAACCTTCCGGTCAAAACGACCTGGACGAAGAAGGGCTGGATCTAGAACATCGGAACGGTTAGTGGCTGCAATCACGATGATACCTTCGTTTCCTTCAAAACCATCCATCTCAATCAAGAGTTGGTTAAGGGTTTGTTCCCGCTCATCATTTCCTCCACCAAGGCCAACTCCCCGTTGACGTCCAACAGCATCAATCTCATCGATAAAGATAATGGCTGGTGCTGCTTTTTTAGCGTCCTCAAAGAGTGAACGTACACGGCTTGCACCGACACCGACGAACATTTCTACGAAGTCAGAACCTGAAATACTAAAGAAAGGTACGCCAGCTTCTCCTGCAACTGCCTTAGCAAGTAATGTTTTACCAGTTCCTGGAGGGCCTTCGAGAAGGACACCTGCTGGAATACGAGCACCCAATTTTGTAAAGCGTTTTGGATCTTTTAAGAATTCAACCACTTCAACAAGTTCTTGTTTTTCTTCTTCAGCCCCTGCTACATCTGAAAAACGAACCTTGATATCTTCTTTATTGGTAGCACGCGCTTTGTTACGACCAAAGTTCATAGCACCGCGGGCACCTCCGCCTCCTCCTTGATTCATCATGGAGAAGAAGAAGAACATGACAATCACAAAGGGTACGATTGAAGTCAGAATGGTAATCCACATTCCACTTGAACTTTCCCGTTTAATAGTGATATCAGCCTTGTGTTCGGATGCTAAGTTTTGTAATTCTTGAACCGTCAAATCAGACGGTAAGATCACACTCGTGAAGCGAGTCACCTTACTTGGACTTGGAGTGAAAAATTGAACTCCTGTATCATCCTTGCTGGTTTTTGCTTTGTTATAGGTACCGGAAATTTCAATGACACTACCGTTTGGCTGGTAGCTAATTTCCTTGACATTGTCTGATTTAAGCTCTTTTACCAATTCTGTATAATTGATTTGTTGGCTTTGTCCGATACTGTTTCCCGCAAAGAAATACTGAAAACCTGTAACAGCAGCCACTATAATCAATAAGTATAGAAAAGGATTTCGAACAAAACCATTATTTTTGTTATTTTTCATCTAGTTTCCTCTATTTTGAATACACTTCTTCTTTCAACACTCCGATATAAGGAAGGTTTCGATAATTTTCGTCGTAGTCTAAACCATAGCCCACAACAAACTCATTTGGAATGGTAAAGCAAGTGTAATCTGCTTCAATCTCAACTAAGCGTCCTTCAGGTTTGTCCAACAAAGTAGCAATTTTAACAGATGCTGGTTGACGTCCTTCAAACAATTCTTTCAAACTCTTAAGAGTTTTACCAGTATCAATGATATCTTCAACAAAGAGAATATCACGTCCCTTAATGTCTTGGTCCATATCTTTGATAATATTGATCACGCCTGAGCTTGATGTTCCACCATGATAACTAGACACCAGCATAAAATCCAACTCAATATGCGTATCAATATGTTTGATTAATTCTGCCATAAATGGGACTGACCCTTTTAGAATCCCTACTAAAATTGGATTTTTTCCTTGGTAGTCTTCTGTCAGTTTTTGACCAAGTTCACGTGCTGCAGCTACGATTTCATCGTGGGAAATGAGTATCTTTTTGATATCTTGTTCTAACATCTTTTTTACCTATCTATTTTCTGGATATAAATTGTATCCTTCATTATACCATTTTTTAATTCCTTACTCAAATCACTGATCGCAATTTCAGGAATAGCCAGTATTTGTTTATCTTGTTCTAAAACCACCAGATTATTTCGTTGATCTAAAGGGATTTTTTGGTTAATCAACAATCTGCTAATTTTTCTATGGTGACCGTTCATCAGAATACGATCTCCCCTTTTACGGGGGCGAATAGAAACTGGATGGTTATTTGGAAGTGGGATAACCTCCATATATGAATCGCTCGGCTCTACTCCAAATAAAAAGCGATAAGCACCTACTGTCTTTATGGTTCCAAATTGTAACAAATCTTCTGACATTCGGTCATCCGTCCTACGACTGATTTTCCTAATTTCAAAATAGTGATAATCTTTGTAAAGTTCATAACCATTCTTTAGAACTTGTTGCGTGTTAGATTTGGTCACTACTATTCTATGTAATTGTTCAAATTGTGCCCGACTTAATTGCAAATCTGGAAAACCAGCTAGATACTCTTCCAGCAAATAAATCTGAACAGCTGGTGATTGCTTTTGAAACTGCGTCACATCTTGTGGATTCAAATCTTTGGTCAACTCTTTTAAAGCCTGGTGCCAATGACTGAGATCCTCTCCTAAGTTGACCAAAGCACTTATCACTTGAGGATTTTCTTCTTCTAACAGTGGGAGATAACGATGACGGATACGATTACGGAAGTAGTCTAAAGAGCGATTACTCTTATCCTCATAATGAAAAATTTCTGGAAAATCCTTTTTTTTGAAATGTAAGAGGGGACGGATCAACATACCCTGTCCAAATGGTTGTTTTAAAGGAATGCCTTTTAAATGCCGCGGACGACTTCCACGAATCACACGCATTAAAATCGTTTCTGCCTGATCATCCATATGATGAGCGGTGACGATAGCACTACAAGCTTCTTCTTTCATAACTTTTTCAAAGAAGTCATAGCGGAATTGTCTAGCTCGGCTTTCCGAAAAAGGACCAGAGAAATGGGCAACCTTCAGTGGTAGATGTTTTGCTTCAGCTAATTCCCGAATTCCTCTTTCCTCCTGGTCAGCTTCAACGCGTTGGTGATGATTGACATGAGCAAGAACGAGGTCAATTCCCAATTGATGCTGGTAATGGTAGAGCCAATCTAGTAAGGTCATGGAGTCCACCCCTCCTGATAAAGCCAAAAGGACTTTTTGATGAGATTCAAAAAGTCCCTCCTTTTGACAGAACTGAAGAAATTTTTCTTTCATTACTGTAAGACCTCATAAATATCTTTGGCAATTGCTGAGATAGTCTCGTAATCAGAGTGATCCGTAAAAATAGCCAAAATAAATGGTGAATCTGTATAAACAATGGCGACATCATGACGGAAATCATAGGCATCTCCAATCTTGTGAGCGACCTTAACTGGGATATCTTTTGAAATTCGTTGATCATCAAAGCGAGTATCCGATAAAGCATCAATGATTCCACCATTTTGTTGGTAGATAGCTTCCATAACATTCCCTGCCATTTTGGCAGATGCCATTCTATTTTCTACATTCCATGTTTTTCCTGCAATCTTATTCGTCACCTTTTGAAATTCTTTGTCTGATTGATGCGTCACATAATAGCCTAAAATATTATGAGCCACATTATCAGATTCTTTGGCCACCCGGTTAATCAAATCAGCGACGGTATAATCCTTATCATCCGGTGTTTTTGAAATACTTCCACTGCCTTCCGGTTCATAAGCTCCAGGATAATCATTGACTTCTTTTGTATATTTTAAGGGAGTCTGCAAATCTACATGATTCTCATTCAACTCTTTTTGAGTATAGTACAAATATAAAAGCTTGGCTATACTGGCAGAATACATTTCCTGGTCTTCATGTATCCCAGCAGTCTTTCCAGTATCCACTTGCTTCACGTAAACTGCAATTCCATCTTTGTTGTACTTCTGATTCAGAATCGCTTGGACTTTTTCCATCCGATTATCTGTAGCAGAAAGTTCATCTTTTGAAATCCAACCCTGGCCAGAAATTTCTAGGTAGGTCCCTTTTAAAGTTTTGGCACTCTTGGTGATTTCCACCTTGCTATAGGGAGCCAGACTTGTTTTTTTGCTTTTTGCGCCATTTACCAAGGGTTGATCATAAACTGTAAAAGAGGATGACAACCACATGGTCTTATTTTCTTCTGTTAATTCCAAAATCGAATCTTCGTAAATTTGATCTTGATCAGCTACTACATACTGTTTATTCGATAATTTAAAAACAGATTTGCCTTGATCATTGACAAACAATTGATCGACAGTGAAGGGAGTATCAGGCTTGATCTCCCCAACTTTTTGACTCAATTCTGGATCTGAATAGGTCACAATTGGCTGATAAACATTTGGATTGGACGGGATGGAGACAAAGAAATGGTCTTGAGTCCCTATTTGGCTAGTGTAGGAAGAATCAGAAGTTAAAGGAACTTGGGGCTGGGAGGAGTCCGATAAGGGTTGGGTGGCTAAGAAAGTAGGAAAAACCATCCAATAAACTAACTTATTCATCCTTGCTCCTTTCCTGATTTTCTTCCTGCAATTTTAAGGCTTGATTCTTTTTAGCTAACTCTTCTAATTTTGTATCAGAATATTCTAGAAATTGTTGAACGGTTTTTACAATATTTTCCATTATTTCGGTAATAAGTTAGGTATCGTATAAATATATTCGCCATCTTTAGAGAAGGAATATTTTGCGCGTGCATATTTTGCAGCGTATTCGTCATCCTTCAATTTCTCTACGATATCCTTTTGATATTCTTTTTCCTCAAGGGTTTGCTGATATTGTTCTTGCAATTGAACGTATTGTTGTTTGCGTTTTTGAAGCGTCTGGTAACTCTGAGCCAGATTATAGGTTGGAAGAATGAACAATAAAATAATTAAAATGAGAACCCAACCCATAAATCGGTTCTGTTTTTTTTGCTCCTCATTCTGGTATTTCCGACGCTGATGTTCGTCTTGAATATACCGATTATTCATTTGTACAATATTTTTAGGCATCTTCTTCTATCCTTGTTTCACGAATGATTTCATACATTTTAGACGCATCTTCTTTTTTGGTACTATCTAACATTTCTAATACTTTTACTGTCAATAGCTTATTTCCAAATCGAACTTCGACTTCGTTATTTACCTTCAAATCAGTTGAACTTTTTGCTAGGACCCCATTGACTTTGATTCGCCCCTTGTCAGCTACTTCTTTAGCTACAGGACGTCTTTTGATAATGCGGGAAACTTTTAAAAATTTATCTAATCTCATCGTATCACCTCTAATGTATTATTGTACCATTTTTTTAGAAAGAGCCTAGTAAAATCTTTCTTTCTAGTCTTGTTTTTCCATTTTTTCCTGCTTGATGGACAGTAATTTTTCCCCAAATTGTCGCAAGCCTTCTAAAATTTCGAAGTCTTTCTTATTTCGCACATCAAAGATTAATTCAATCAATCCTTGGCTTTCTGCAATACGAGCTTTTAAATTAGTTGCTGATAAGGCAGCGAAATAATCTTGAGTCAAGAAAAGTTGCTTGGTAATTGGCTCAAATTTCACTATTAGTTGCTGGTCTTTTCGATCGACTACTTTAACAAAGACCTGGTCCAGATAAGATTTGATAAACCCTATTTCTAGTAGATAGGCTACCACATCTGGGTATTCTCCGAATCGATCAATCAATTCGTCTTGCAAGAGCTCATAATCTTCTTGAACTTGAATTTCTCGAATGCGTTTGTAAATTTCAATTTTTTGACGTTCATCGGAAATATAGTCACTTGGAATGTAGGCATCAATTTGGAGATTGAGCTCCGCATTTCCTTTTTGACGTTTTTTTTCTTTTCCTTGTTTCTTCTCAATAGCAGCTTCGAGTAACTGTGAATACATTTCAAATCCGACAGAATCAATAAAGCCAGACTGAGAAGCTCCTAAAATATTTCCCGCACCTCGAATAGACAAGTCTCGCATAGCAATCTTAAAGCCAGACCCCAACTCAGTGAAACCTTTGATGGCTTCGAGACGCTTTTCAGAAACTTCTGTCAAGGTTTTGTCCGGCCGGTACATCAAGTAGGCATAGGCAATGCGATTGCTTCGGCCGACACGACCTCTCAATTGGTAAAGGGTAGACAAGCCCATATGATCGGCATTCTCAATGAAGAGGGTGTTGGCATTTGGGATATCCACCCCTGTTTCAATAATGGTTGTTGTGACCAAAATATCATACTCACCTTCAATGAAATCCATTAAGGTGTTTTCCAACCGCACTTCACTCATCTGTCCATGGACAAACCCAATAGAAGCTTCTGGAACTAATTCTTGTAGTTCTGAAACCTTTTGTTCAATGGTATCTACCTTGTTGTAAAGATAATAAACCTGACCTCCCCGATCCATCTCCCGACGAATGGCATCTCGGATAATGGTTGGATTGGTTTCTAAGACATAAGTTTGAACAGGATAACGATTAGTCGGCGGGGTTTCAATAACGGACAAATCCCGAATCCCCAACATAGACATGTGGAGGGTACGAGGAATGGGCGTTGCCGTCAAGGTTAAGACATCGACCTTTTTCTTTAATTCCTTGAGGGTTTCCTTGTGTTTGACACCGAACCGTTGCTCCTCATCAATCACGATGAGCCCAAGATCCGAAAATTCCACATCTTTAGACAAGAGACGGTGGGTTCCAATCAAAATATCGACCTGGCCTTTTTTAAGTTTTTCCAAAGTTTCTTTTTGCTCAGCACGACTCCGGAAACGACTCAAGACATCGACTTCTACTGGAAAGGCCTCGAAGCGTTCTTTAAAATTGGCATAGTGCTGTTGAGCTAGGACCGTTGTCGGAACTAATACAGCTACTTGTTTGTGGTCTTTGACAGCTTTAAAGGCTGCTCGCATGGCTACTTCTGTCTTCCCAAAGCCCACGTCACCGACCAAGAGGCGATCCATAGGACTTGAAGACTCCATATCCTTCTTAATTTCTTGGATAGAACGAATCTGATCATCTGTTTCAACATATGGAAAGGCCTGGTCAAAAGCTTCTTGGTTCTCATCGTCTGGAGTAAAGGCAAAGCCTTGTAATTGACTTCGCTCTGCATAGAGTTGAATCAGATCATCTGCAATATCCTCTACTTCTTGACGGACCTTTTGTTTGGCCTTTTGGAAGCGACCATCGTTAAGTTTGTTGATTTTAGGAGGCTTGCCATCACTCGCAACATACTTGGACAGCATCTGGATTTGATCCACAGGAATGGAAATCCGGTCCCCATTTTGATACTGGATGGAGACATAATCTCGGTGAACACCAGAAATTTCAATGGTTTCTAGTCCTAAATACTGACCGATTCCATGAACCTGGTGAACGACGTAGTCTCCCTTTTCCAACTCATTGTAGTTTTTTAACCGCTCCGCGTTGGAAATGGTTTGCCGACGGATCTTTCGTTTAACCTTTTTCTGGAAAATTTCTGTCTCTGTAATGAGGACAATCTTCTCATCCACAAAATGGAATCCACGCGCCAAACCACCGATGACCAACTGGCTCTGTCCAGGATGAAGCTGATCAGGTGCAAGATAATCCAGATCAATACCATAATCTCTCAAGTGCTCTTGTAACTGCTGGAAACCTTGTTTACTCGTCACCTGAAGAATAACCGTATAGTCTTGTTTACGGAATCGGTCAATTTCATCTTTTAAGAGAGTAAACTGACTAAAGAATTCCTGCATGGGGTATTGGTTAAAAGAATAGAGGGCATCGAATCGCAGATTTCCCAAGCCTTTTTGGAAATTTGAAAAATAAGAAGCTGGTTTATAAGTGCGTAAAAGAGCACTATTGTCCGCAAAATACTGGGCTTCTGCGAAAGAGCGACTCTTTTGTAGATCCTCTGTCAAAAGGTTAGCAACTTCTACATCAAACCGCGTTTCCTGATCCATGATTTTATAGTAATCATCCAAAAAAACAGGAGCATGTTTGGGCAGGTAATCAAAGAGAGTGTAGGTTTGCTGATAAAAAAGAGAGAGAAATTTTCGACTATCTGCATGAAGACGCTGGTGATGCGCTTCTGTGAGAACCTCAGTCAAATAGGATTTAAACTCTGGATTGGGGCTTTTTTGAATCAGCTTCTCTAGGTTCTTCTGCCCTCTTAGAAAATCATCTTTAGTTAGTAGCATATCACTAACTGGATGAACCGTTATCGTATCTAGATTTTTTAGTGAACGTTGAGTCTCTGGAGAAAAAGTCCGAATGCCATCAATCTCATCTCCAAAAAATTCCATACGATAAGGAAAATCTTGACTGGCTTCAAAAAGATCTACAATATCCCCTCGGAGACTAAACTCTCCCTGTTGGCTCACCTGTGAAACCTTTTGATAGCCCATGGCCAGTAGGGTATCTTTCAACTCTGTCAGATTTTTTTCTTCTCCAACAGAGAAAGATTGAATCATAGAGCTGACAGTCTTTGGATTAGGTAAGAGCAAACGGCTACCACTTACATTGGCAATAACGATTCCTTCTTTTTCTGGAGCTAGGAGAAAGTCCAGAGCTTCCAGACGAGAAAAGACCCGTTCCTGGGAAGCAAAGACAAACTCTGCCAAGGGATTGTCATCTCCAAGGAAAAGATAGACCTTTTCTTCGCCTAATAATCCCAATAAATCACTGGCGAGCCGTTCTGCTTCATTTTGGGAGGAGGTCAAGACCAAGACCTTGTGTCCATCTTCGACAACTGTTGCCATCGTAATGGCTTTCGTAGATGAAGACAATCCTAGTAAAAGAGAGCGACTTCTTTTTTGCTGGTCCTGTTGCCATTTTCTGATATCTTTGTTTTGTTGAAATAGATCAACCAGTGTCTTATATTTATCCATTGTATTGTTGCATTGTTTTTTCAAATTGACCATCTTTCAAATAAAAACGAAGGGCTTCTTCTGACTTGTCGATGGCAAGGAGGATGGTTGCATAATCATCCTGATCGAATTTCCCTAAGACATGGTGGACTACTGACATACCTTGCTTGGGTCTCCCAATTCCAATCTTGATGCGATTAAAGGTCTGAGTTCCAATATGGTTGATGATCGACTTGATTCCGTTGTGGCCTCCAGCTGACCCTTTGGTACGAAGGCGAATCTTACCGACTTCCATATCCAAGTCATCATAAATAACGACCAAATCTTCCACCTCTAAGCCATAATAGGTTAAAAGTGCGTGCACGGCCTTGCCACTCTCATTCATGAAGGTGGTTGGTTTGACTAAAAAGACCTTTTCTCCATCTATAAAGGTTGAGGTCACATCTGCTTGAAAAATCTTATCATGTGAGAAGGTGAGGTTGAGAGACTTCGCCAACTGGTCCACTAGCATAAACCCTACATTATGTTTGGTTTCCACATACTTATCTCCCGGATTCCCCAATCCGACGATTAATTTTGTCATTTGCTTTCCCTTTCAAAAGCCAAAAGGGTTGGAATTTTTTTCCAACCTTTTGGTTATTCACTTGTTTTCTTTATACATTGAAGCGGAATTCCATGATGTCGCCATCTTGGACAACATATTCTTTTCCTTCTTCCCGCAAGCGTCCCGCTTCTTTTACTGCCTTTTCAGATCCGTATTTCACCAAATCATCATAAGACATAGTTACTGCACGGATAAATCCTTTTTCAAAGTCTGAGTGGATGATTCCAGCTGCTTGAGGAGCTTTCATACCACGTTTGAAGGTCCACGCACGTACCTCTTTTTCACCAGCTGTGAAGTAAGTTCCAAGTCCGAGTAAATGGTAAGCTGCACGCGTCAACTTGTCCACACCTGATTCTGTCAAACCAATGGCTTCAAGAAACTCTTTTTTATCTTCATCGTCTAACTCAGAAATTTCTTCCTCCGCACGCGCAGAAATCACCACTACCTCTGCATTTTCTGTTTCTGCAAAGTCACGAATTTGCTTCACATATTCGATAGAGTCTGGGTCTCCAACGACATCCTCATCCACATTTGCTACATACAGAACTGGTTTAGTAGTCAAGAGGAAAAGACCTTTGACAACTTTTTGTTCTTCATCTGTAAATTCAATGGTACGAGCTGATTTACCATCTTCAAGAACTGGTTTAATCTTTTGAAGTACATTAAATTCTGCAACGGAATCCTTATCTTTTTGCGTACGTGCCATCTTTTCCACACGTGCATAGCGTTTATTTACAGATTCTAAGTCAGCAAGAATCAATTCAAGATTAATGGTATCAATATCTGCTAATGGATCTACAAAAGCATCTTCACGACCTTGCTCACGCATGACATTTTCGTCATCAAAGGCACGAACTACATGGACAATAGCATCCACTTCACGGATATTGGCCAAGAATTTATTACCGAGACCTTCTCCTTTTGATGCACCTTTTACAATCCCTGCAATATCTGTAAATTCAAAGGTTGTTGGGACTGTCTTCTTAGGAGTAATCATCTCTGTCAATTTTTGGAGGCGTTCATCTGGAACTTCTACCATCCCAACGTTGGGATCAATGGTCGCAAAGGGATAGTTTGCAGCCTCTGCTCCTGCTTTTGTAATTGCATTAAATAGGGTTGATTTACCAACGTTTGGCAAACCCACGATACCTGCTGTTAAAGCCATTTTTCTTTTTCTCCGTTCACATTTCAATCCCTTTTATTATAACATAATTCAAAGCACAAGATAATGAAAAAATTCTCTCCCTTAAAACTAACAGTCACCTGTCCAATCCTGTTAGAATATGGTATAATCAAACCAACAATAATAAAGGAGTTTTTGTAATGAAAAAACTATCAATTAAATCAATCCTTCTGCCTCTTTTAGCAGTCTTTACTCTCTTTCTTCTGGGAGCTTGTGGACAAAGTACAAAAAAAGGTTACCTTCAATTAATTAACCAAGATAAGAAAACAGACATTCGTGTCATTGTTGAATATCAGGGGGATAAAATTCTAAGTACAGATTCTACAAGTGTTATCTATTACGAAGGTACAGGATTGCCAAAAGAACAATTAAAAAAAGTTATTGATGAATACGATAAAAAATTCAAAGATGTCAAAGGATTCTCACACTCTGCAGAATACAAGGATGACTATGTTATTGAGAAAACAAAGATCGATTATACCAAGGCAGATTTAAAAGAATTACAAGAAAATCAGTTAATTGCTGCACAAGAAAATCAAAATGTTGATTACATCGGCTACAAGACAACACTTAAAACCTTTAAATCTAATGGCTTCAAAGAAGTAAAAGATGGAAAATTTGAAGAATTAAAATAATAATACAAAAGAGGCTGGGACAAAAGTCCTAGCCTCTCAATTGTTTTCGGATTGTCGAGCAAGACGCAGTGGTTGAGTGGGCTCTACTAGGCTGATTTCATCAGCTTTTACAGCCCTACTCAACTGTGCGGAGGTGGGACGACGAAATCGAATTCTAACCAATTACCGATTTCTGTCCCACTCTCTTTTACAATACTTTTTTCATTTTTTGATCGAAATCATGACGGCTCATCATGACCATATGATCACAATTGCTACAACGAATTTTAATATCTGCCCCTACTCGCCGAATTTCCCAACGATTGGCTTTTTTCCCTGTTGCTTTGATGATACAAGCATGGGGTTTTTTCATTTCTACAAAATCACCGACCTGATACATGGATTTTCCTTTCATCAACATAGAAGATGAAAAGCTAGCCTATTCAATGCTAGCTTTTGGCCCTTAATTGGTCCGAACTGGTGTAATTAATTGAATGAAGCGTTCAGATTCCTCTGCTGGTACCAATGTAAAGGGACGAACTGCAGAGATAAAGCGAATGACGACTTTTTCACTTTCAATGGCTTTCAAAGCGTCGATTAAATAAGTTGGATTAAAGCTGATGTTTAAATCATCTCCCGAAACTGCTTCTGTATCAATTTCTTCATTCACGCGCCCTACTTCAGGAGAATTGACGTGGGCAGAAACAACTCCACTAGCAATTTCTAATTTAACAGTACCGTTTTGAGTAGCATTAGACAACAGGCGGGCCCGTTCCATGGCTTGGCGAAGATGAGCAACTTTAAAGGTTACTTCCGAACTAAACTCTGTTGGAATCAAGCGATCCGTATCTGGATAGTTTCCTTCCAACAAGCGTGTGTAGAAACTGATATTGTCACTTCTAAACAAAATCTGGTTATTGGCAAAGAAGACTTCAACCTGTTCAATCTCATCTGAAAAGACAGACGTTAATTCGCGTAAAGAACGGCTTGGAATCACAACATCAAAGTTATCCCCATTTTTTTCAAGGGTAATATTTTTTTGACTCATTCGATGAGAATCCGTTGCCACCGTTTTTAATTCCTTGTGATCAGAAAGAACAAAATGAACTCCTGTCAAAATCGGACGACTTTCTTGGGTACTTGCTGCAAAAGCTGTCTCAGAAATGATTTTCTTCAAGGTTTGAATTGGGAGCGTTAGAGGGTTGCTGGCTGAAATTTCTTGAATGCGAGGATATTGTTCTGCATCTTTCCCTTTAAGGGTAATTTCTGATTTTCCACTAACTAATACAATTTGTTTTTGTTCGATTTCTTTCACATCTAAAACGACATCTGGTAGACTGGACACAACATTGATAAAGAAAGTTGCTTCTAAAAGAATAGCACCTGGTGTCGTTACTAGAAGGCCTGCATTTTCATCTTTAACAGAAATAAAGTATTCGATTGAAATTTGTCCATTTGATCCAATGAGAGTAATACCTTCAGAAGTGACATCAATCTTAATAGTGGATAAGATTGGAATTGCATTTTTTGAACTAATGGCTCTTTTTGTCGTATTTAAAGCTTGTAGAAAATAAGCCTTGTTAATAGAAAAATTGATCATGAGATCTCCTTTTATTATTTTAGTATTAGTAAGTTAATAGTAATAGTAGAGTGTGTGGAACATGTGGAAAACTCTTCTAAAGCCAGACAGGACTTGAAAAGTGCCTTGTTCACAACATGTGGAAAAATAAGCGAGTTTTTCTAGGATTGTCCACATGGGATTACTTTAATTTTTTCTTGATGGTTTGAATCTCAAGTCTGAGATTGTCATCAATTTCGATCATCCCTTTGATTTTTTCATAAGCATGCATGACCGTTGTGTGGTCTTTTCCTCCAAATTCACGACCGATACGAGGAAGACTATTGTCGGTCATCTCGCGGGCGAGGTACATGGCTACTTGTCGAGCTAGGACAATATTTTGAACCCGTCGAGAGCCTTTTATTTCATTGACACTGACATTGTAAAATTTTCCAACTTCTGTTTGAATCTTTTCAATAGGAATCACAGTAATTTGTAAGGCTTCATTCTTACGAGCTCGAATGGCTTCAGCTGCGACATCAATTGTAATATCTTTTATTTTTTTAACTCTTGCCACGAGAGAGATATCATTCAAAGCACCTTCTAAGTCTCGGACGTTAGAATCAAATTGACCTGCTAGGTATTCAAGTGTATCATCCGGGAAAGTAAAGTCCAAGTCTTCGATTTTATTTCTCAAAATAGCGATTCGAGTTTCAAAATCTGGTGGTGTAATATTTTGAGTCAAGCCCCACTTAAAGCGCGTGACTAGACGTTCTTCTAAGCTATCTAAATGATCGGGACTGCGATCGCTGGTTAGGACAATCTGCTTATTATCCCCATAAAGAGCGTTAAAGGTGTTAAAGAACTCTTCTTGAGTTGTAACCTTTTTTCCTCCAAGCGATTGAATATCATCAATTAAGAGCAGATCCAAGTTTCGATAGGTTTTTTTAAAGGTATCCATATCATTTAGGCGAAGACGCTCTAAAAACTCATTGATAAAGGATTCTGCTGGGATGTATTTTACTCGAGCATTTGGGTAGTTTTCCATAATCTGATTTCCAATTGCGTTGAGCAAATGCGTTTTTCCTAAACCAGGTCCTCCATAGATAAATAAAGGATTATAAGTGGTAGCTAGGTTTTCAGAAACTGCTAAAGCGGCAGCCAAAGCCCATTGATTTCCGTCTCCACTTACAAAATTATCAAAGGTGTATTTCTTTTTTAATCCTGTTTGGATAGGAGGCAAATCTACTATCGGAGCATGGCTCACTGCATAGTTTCTATTCATTTCTGAAAGGGGAATAAACTCCTTTTCTTCTTCCTCTTCTTCAAGATTGAATTGATAGGAAATGGTTAATTCTACTGCATAAATTTCAAATCCAGCAGTCAAAATCACTTTTGTCATATTCTCTTCCCAGAATAATTTCTTTACTTCTGCATCTAAATAAATAACGGCTTCTTGTTGATCGATTTTGATGAGTTTTGAAGTAAGGACAAAATAGTCAAAAATTTCTTTTTTAAATGTCTTTTTACTTAATTCAATCACACGATTCCAGAACGTTTCTTCTCTTGACACCTATCGCCCTCCTATTCATTTTTACTTGCTATGTTTTTCTTATTTTATCATAAAAGGAGGGAGTTTTCCACAACTTGTTCCGAGGGAATAAAAAAGAGTTTTTCCACAATATGTGAATAGTTATCCCCAATGTGTGTAGAAGTTTTCCACAAGTTGGGGATAAGATAGAATAAAGTAGGAATATCAAGTATGGAAGAGTTTTAAATAAGTGGATAAATCTGTTAATTGTTCTATAAAAAATAACAGCCTCATTTGAGACTGTTAATAATTCGTTGGTATTCATCAAGGTTGTTAAATGAAATATGAATACTGCCTTTTTCTTGTTTCGTCAGATGGATTTCTACTTCGGTTCCTAGAATCTTTTTTAGTCTATTTTCTTCCTGTGCTAAAAAGAGTTCTTTCTCTTTTTTACTTGGCCTTTTCTTTTTTTGACCAACCTTTTCTTCCAAACTACGAACGCTTAGTCCTTCTTTCAGAATTTGTTCCAGCCAATAGATTTGTAGATCTTCCTTTAAGGGAACTAAAATGCGGGCATGTCCTTGTGAAATTTGCTCGTTTTTGATGGCTTCTTTGACAGCTGGTGAGAGATGAAGCAAACGGACCATGTTGCTGATGTAAGGCCGAGATTTTCCCATAAATTGAGCAATTTCTTCATGGGTAGCCCCTTTATTAATAAGATGTTGGTAGGATTCGGCCTCTTCAATTGGATTCAAATCTTCCCTTTGTAAATTTTCGATAATGGCTTGTTTGATCATATCATCATCTGATAATTCTCTTATAATCGCTGGGATTTCTTTGAAACCAGCCATTTGAGCTGCTCGGTAGCGTCTTTCTCCAGCAAGTAGTTCATAACCAACAATAGGAGATTTTCGAACAATAATGGGCTGGATTAATCCATTTACTTTGATTGAAGCTGCGAGTTCTTCTAATTTCTCTTGTACAAAGGTTTGACGAGGTTGAAAAGGATTGGTTCGTATTTGCTTTACGTCAATAATATCAATTTTTTCCATGTTGTATATAGCATAACACACCTTTACAATTTCGTAAAGGTGTGTTGACACTGTTGTAAATTTACTTAATTTCCAAGATTTTCTGTAGATTTTGTTAGTTCAATGGTTGCTGTTTTTTGCTTACCATCTCTATAGAAAATAACTTTGATTTTATCACCAATTTGATGAGAATAGAGGGCAGATTGTAAATCTGCAGTTGATTCAATGGTTGTATCATCGATTTTTGTAATGATATCTAAACGACGTAAATACTTGGATGCCGGCATATCATTTTCAACTGAGCGGACAAGAACCCCACCTTTTAGTTTGCTTGGAATATCTAATTGGCTAAGATCAGAAGAGGATAGGTTAGCCAGGTCCATCATGGTAATTCCAAGAGCTGGACGAATGACTTTACCATCTTTTTCTAAATGTTCAATAATATTTTGCACATCATTTACAGGAATAGCAAATCCCATTCCTTCAACCGCAGTTTGGCCATTTGAAGAGATTTTACTTGAGGTAATTCCGATGACTTGTCCCTGAATATTGATAAGGGGACCACCAGAATTCCCTGGGTTGATGGCAGCGTCCGTTTGCAACGCTTTTGTAGACACATTTTGTCCGTCTTCTGATTTGAGCTTCACAGTACGTCCGAGACTAGAGACAATCCCTTGGGTAACGGAATTGGCAAATTTTGTCCCTAAAGGACTACCAATAGCGATTGCGGTCTCTCCGACAGTCAACTTAGATGAATCTCCAAATTCAGCCACGGTCGTAACATTGTCTGAACTGATTTTGACAACCGCAATATCTGAGAAGGTATCGGAACCAACAACTTCTCCGGAAACTTTATTTCCGTCTGCAAAGAGAATATCGGCTTCTGTTGCTCCCATTAACACGTGAGCATTGGTTACTACATAAGCGTCTTTACCATCTTTTTTATAGATAACACCTGAACCTTCACTAGCTACTTCTGGATCAGAATCTGTTTCTCCATTGATGAAACCTTTTTCAGAGGTTTCAGCGTAGGTAATAACAGAAACAACAGCATTTTTAACCTTATCAACGGCTTCACTAGTTGATGTTGTATTCTTATAAGCACGATTGACTTTGGTAGATTTTATTTCTTGACTAGAATTTGTAGAATTCCCTTTGGTAAACTGGAAAGAGGTTAAGGTTCCTAAGATTCCTCCAGTAAAACCAACGACAAGAACAAGTAAAAGTTGCAAAGCTTTTTTTAGAAAATTTGATGATTGTTTCATAGTTTTCTCCTATTTGTTCCAATTATGAAAAAGTATAAATCTAGTTTCTTAATTATAACTTAAAATGGAAATTTTTTCCACAAGTTGTGGAAAACTGTGTATAAGTGTGAAAAACGTGAGTATAGAGCCATTTTTTGTAAGATAGATTCAAGCCTATTTATTGAAGACTTGTGTATAAGTTTATTTGTGTTAGAATATGAATATGAAAATTAAGATTGTAACGGTTGGAAAATTAAAAGAAAAGTATTTAAAAGATGGGATTGCCGAATATACTAAACGCTTGAGTCGATTTACGAAGGTAGAAATGGTAGAATTGCTGGATGAGAAAACTCCAGATCGGGCCAGTGACTTAGAAAATCAGCAAATCCTTGAAAAAGAAGGAAATCGTATTTTAGCTAAAGTTGGAGATCGTGAGTATGTGATTGCTTTAGCGATTGAAGGGCAGCAATTTCCATCTGAGAAGTTTAGTCAAATCTTAGAAGAGGTGACTGTACGAGGGTATTCTGAAATTACCTTCGTGATTGGAGGGAGCCTAGGCTTGTCTCCAGCTGTTAAAAAACGAGCGAATTTACTTATGAGTTTTGGAAAGTTAACCCTTCCCCATCAATTGATGAAGCTTGTTTTAATCGAACAAATCTATCGGGCATTTATGATTCAACAGGGAAGTCCCTACCATAAATGAATCTTGACGCTCTTCCTATTTTCTGATAGAATAAGAAGACATCTGGTCTCATAGCTCAGCTGGATAGAGCATTCGCCTTCTAAGCGAACGGTCGCAGGTTCGAATCCTGCTGGGATCAAAATAAAAGAACGTGATTTTTATACAAATCACGTTTTTTTGTTACTTAGTTTTTTAAAAAACTAGAGTTTTTCTAAATAGATGGGATAAAAAAATTGCAAAAACTAGATTTTTCGTACCAAATAGCTGTAAAAATGAACCAAATAGCGGAAATGTTAAAAAAGTCTTTGATTTTTTACTAAAATTTATGTATATTAAATTTAATAATTTAATGATTAAATAAATTATAAGGAGATTTTTTTATGAAAAACAATCCATTAACAGTTTCTAAGGCATTTAAAGTTCTTACAGAAAAAGAATTGCAGCAAGTCTGTGGAGGGGATAAACATACAAAAATAATAATTAGAGATTTGTTTAAAAAAGGTAAAAAATAATGTCCATGAATTATGTGTATTTTATTCTCATTGGATTACCCTTGATTTTATCTTATCCGTTAATTGATAGACAGTTAAAACATAAGAATTCAAAATTCTATTTAATTTTAATTATTTCTACTTTACTTCATGTGATATCTTTTATTTTAGGATATTTTGAATTAGATTTCTTATACGCTTTCTTTATTTTAGCTTATCCTCTATTTTTTTACGCGTACTATAGATTCTTCTGTAGATATGATCATTATTTTGCTATTTTATATTCTCTGTTTATTTATCTAGCTTTTGAAACAACAGATACTTTTTTATCAGTAATTTTATCATCTATAACTGGAGATTACATAGTAACTTATTATTCTATATTTTTTGTTACTCTTATTTCAATTTTATCGATTGTTATCATTACGAGAATTATCTCCATTCTCGAAGTAAATCTTCTCTATTTTAAAGAGCGGGTTTTTAAGAAATTTGTCCAGCAATTGATTGCTAGTTATCTTATTTTAACCTTAGTATTGAATGCTTCTCATTGGATAAGTGATATTGCTCATTTCAATAGTTTTGGTAGTATGGTAGCAACGATTTGTTTCTTGATCTTTATCGGAACCATGGTTCAAATGAAGACGGTTCGAGATCGTTATGAAAAGAAAATGGAGTTGAAGCAAAAGAGGTTTGAACAGCGCCAAATGGAGCAGTATATGAATAAAATTCAAGGTCTCTATTTAGAATTAAAAGGTTTTCGTCATGATTTTGGCAATATTATCACTTCCTTAAATTTAGCGATTGAGGAAGAAAATATTGAGGATATTAAACGAATTCAAAGAGATGTTCTTGAGGAATGCTACGGTCAACTCCAAAAAGAAGAATATACAGGATTTGACCTAGGAAATATTCGAGATTCTGCTTTGAGAAGCATACTAAGTAGGGGATGGATCTATGCAGAGGAAATGGGTGTCAAACTAACCTTTGAAACAGAAGATGTTATTGAAAAGGTTCCCATGAGATTATTGGATCTTGTACGAACCGTCGGAATTTTAGTCAATAATGCTATTGAAGCAGCTAAAATGAGTCAAGAAAAAGAAGTTCAAATAGCGGTTTTTAATATGCCAAATGGAGTGCATCTGATCATAAAGAACTCTATTTCTGACGAGCCAATCAATTGGAATAAGCTCTATGAAAAGGGATTTTCAACTAAAGGGGATCGTAGAGGAATGGGCCTTGCGATTGTAAAAGAGCTTATTGGAGAATATGCTGCTATTTTTCTAGAGACAGAATTGATCAATGGAAAATTCACGCAGAGCTTAGTTATTGGAGAGAAAGGAAGATAGATGAATATTGTATTGCTAGAGGACGAAATTTCTCAACAAGTTCGAGTAGAGAAACATGTGAAAGCTATCGCTGAGGAGGAAGGACTACGATTAAATATTGTTTCCACCAGTAAAATAACTGAACTAAAGGAATACCTAACCAATGGTGATTTTCATCAGCTTTTCTTCCTTGATATTGATATCAAAGGGGATGAAAAAGCTGGCATCAAGGCAGCTCAAATGATTCGCGAGGTCAATCCTTTTGCAATCATTGCTTTTATTACGACGAAATCGGAATTTGCTACCATTACATATCGTTACAAGGTATCAGCTCTCGAATTTATTGAAAAAACCTTGAATGAAAACTTGTTTAAAGAAAAAATTCGAGAATGTATTCTCTATTTGAAGAAGAATGTGATTG
The DNA here is from genome assembly GCF_000186465.1 of Streptococcus australis ATCC 700641. Classification (GTDB taxonomy): domain Bacteria; phylum Bacillota; class Bacilli; order Lactobacillales; family Streptococcaceae; genus Streptococcus; species Streptococcus australis. Next base: position 405,176 of record NZ_GL636091.1, read on the forward strand.
AAAATAAAAATATCATTGATTTCTTTGAATATAGTTTCAAAAATATGGAAATTCGAGTTCCATATCGAGATATATTGTACATTGAGACAACTGGAGTTTCCCACAAATTGCGACTTGTTGGAAAGAATTTTCAAAAGGAATTTTTAGGGACTATCAAGGATATACTTGAAAAAGATGTAGACAATCATTTCTTTAGTCCCAATCAATCCTATCTAGTGAATCAAAGAATGATTGTCAATTTTGATCGTCGCAAGAGACTCTTGATGTTAGAAGAGGAGACAACTTGCCCCGTCTCTCGTACACAGGTTAAAAGGGTCGAAGAATTATTAAATAAAATACAGAAAAAGGCTTGACAATTTTTGAATCGATGGTATAATGGGATATGTTCTGTTAATGACATGGTCCGTTGGTCAAGGGGTTAAGACACCGCCTTTTCACGGCGGTAACACGGGTTCGAATCCCGTACGGACTATATCTCATTCCGCCATAGCTCAGTTGGTAGTAGCGCATGACTGTTAATCATGATGTCGTAGGTTCGAGTCCTACTGGCGGAGCTAAACTAGCATCCTAAGGGATGCTTTTTTTGTTTAAAATAAGAGCCCCTTCAAAATGATGGGGCTCTCAGATTAAAGACAAAGTCATCTTTGAAACTTTCCTTAGGTGAGTACGGACGTCAGCGAACTTCGAAGAAGTTCCATGACTTAGTTTTGAGCCTGAGGTCTCAAAACTCCCGAGTGTTAGAAACACTAGTGTTTCTAACACTTTTATCACAGCGGAAAGTTTCAGTGTATGTTTGAATGAGCCTAACGAGCTCAGTGTTTATTATTTTATTTTTTTCAGCATCACTTAGGTTGCTGGATATAATACAGTTTGTCTACATTCTAAGAGCCCCTTCCAACTGAAGGGACTCTTTATGATGCAAATTTACTGATTTTTTGAGGACTGAGATTTATTTCGAATAGCATTGTAGCCAGTGAAGGACAGAATTCCGAGTAGGAAAGCTATGGTTCCTTCTTTTAACCCATGTGGAATGAACTGTAGAACAACCTGTCCTTTTCCTTTAGGGACATCAACAGCCATAAATCCTTTTTGAGCTCTTCGAATAGGGACAGGTTGATCATTCATCGTCGCTGTCCACCCTTTATCATAAGGAAGTGTGAAAAAGAGACTTGTATGGTGGTCTGCTGTAAAATCTGCAGTGACGGTATTTCCTTTGGTTTGCACATGAACTTCTTGTTGGTGTAACGTTTCAAAGGCTTCCTGGTAGGCCTGAAGGTCCAAAGCAAAAAATTCTGGATTTTGGAAGGTGACTGACGAATTTTCAGGGAAGGCAATTCGAATCTTAACAGTTTCTCCTGCTGTAAAGTGACCAATGGTAAAGAATGGAAATACATTGTCTGTTGTATAGCGGTTGACTTGGCCATTCGTAATGATCTCAACATCGGTATAATCTTCATTCTCAAATTCTAAAGAAGGAAGATTCACATAAAGTTGACTATCGTTTTGAACGTAGAGCTCATATTCGATACTGGCATAAGTTAGAAAACTATCTGCTTCAACTTTAGCTTTCTGAGGACCTTGAGAAGGATCATCTGCACCAGTTTTCAGTGGATGTAATCGCTGATAGAAAGTCAAGGATTGGCCTGTTAGATGATTGAGAAAATTCTTTTGATTATCCAAGGTTAGATTAGAAAATTGGATATCTTTGTAGGGACTTGCTGTTAGAAATGCTAGTGAAAGAGCTTTTTCATTTTGATACAATGTCTGATTTCCTTGCGTTTCCAATTTATGAAAAGCAAACTTTTGAGGATTCCTATCTGAAAAATTGTATTTGATTCCGAACAGACTGTCCATTAGTAATGTATTGTTTTGATAGCGCAGGTTCAAGTTGGTTCCATCTGATTTAAAACCGAGTTTGTCCAGGGTTGAACTGGTATCTGTATTTCTGACAGATGAAAATTGGGATATCCCTCTAAAATTGTATTTCATACTGTCATTACCAGTTTGAGGTTGGAGAATCTCTGTTCGGTAAAAACTATGATCATCCTGTAAACTTCTTGTCAACTTATTAATTGCTGGAATCTTTCCTTGATAAGAAGAACGAGCTGCAAATACCCATTCATTTGCAATCCCATCCATCTGATAATAGCTATTTATACTGGTTTCAAACAGACAGAAGAAAAGAATAACAACAGAAAAAATTGGATAAGAAAGTTTACGAACTGTAAAGGCAAGTGTCACAGTAAAAAATACAAGAAGAAATTCTAGTGTCAATACATAATGACTGCTTGTCAAGAAAGGATAATGCTTGCGATAGAGAAAAGTGAGAACAAATCCAATACTAAGCAAACTAACAGCTAGGCAGAGCCGTTGCCAATTGATTTCTTTTAACCGATTGAGGACTTCTGCTGCCATGAACAAAATTGTCAATGAAAAGAGCCAGGCATAACGGTGAAGAAACATATTGGGAGCATGCATCCCCTGCCAGAATAAATCTAAAGATTGTAAATAGAAGCTTGCAATAAGAATGACTAATAAAGTCAAATAAGCTAGTTTCACGTGAAACCGAATCGATTTGACAAAGAAAAATAGAAAGGCAAGTAAAAATGGGAACAGGCCAACATAAATCATAGGGATGGCCCCATACTTTGTTGTGTCGAAGCTACCGATTAAGTTTTTTGCAAAAACGTCTAAGTACCAACTATTTTCTGTAAAGGTTCTTGTAATCTTGGTAAAGTTTTCCCCATGAGTGAGTAAATCTAAAATGGTAGGGTAAATCATGATCAAGCTAGTGACCCCTGCTAGAATTGACACGATTGTAAAGTCAAAGAAAGAAGATATTCTTTTTTTAAAGTCCCAGGAAAGCTGAGTACAATACCATAAGGTCAAGAAGAGAGCCATCATAAATCCAAAATAATAATTCTGAATGAAAAGGATAGTCAAGCTTGTAAAGTAGAGAACCCGTTTCTTTTGAGTCATTAAACGGTGTAGACCTAAGAGAATAAGAGGAGCCAAAATAAAGACATCGAGCCAGGTTTTGATTTCAATCTGGCTGATAGAGAAACTCATTAAAGCAAATGAAGTTGACAGTGAAAGAATCAAGAATTTTTGTAGTTGAGGATAGATTCCCTTAATGGAATGATAGGTTGACAACCCTATCAACCCTATCTTTATCAGTGTAAAAAGATAGACGGAATCAACCATGGATAAACTGTCAAAGAAGAAGACAAAGGGAGATAAAAAACTGCCCAAATAATAGCTAGAAAGGGCGTAAAAGTTTAAGCCTAGTCCACTTGTAAAGCTGTAAAAGAGACTGTCTGTTCCGTGTAAAATATTTCGTAAGGTAACGTCGAAAATAACGTATTGATGGAAACCATCGCCTAATAAAGGAGAAGTTTCACTCCCCCAATAAATCCCTTGACTGAGGTAGACAAAAAATAAGATTGTAAAGGGAAGTAAAAAAGCTGTAAAGTAAAATATGATAGGGTGTGATAAAAATTTTTTAAATTTCATATAGTCTATTGAAAGACCCTGAAACAAAGGTTCCAGGGTTTTTGATCATTTAGAGTGATTTCTTAGTCTTTCCAAAGTTCTTTGACTTTTGCTTGAACTTCTTGGTTTTCTAAGAATTCGTCATAGGTTTCATCGATCCGGTCAATGACACCATTTTTTGAAAGAACAATGATATGGTTGGCAAGAGTTTGAATAAACTCATGGTCGTGACTGGCAAAGATGATGGATTCTTTGAAGTTTTTCAATCCATCGTTCAAGCTTGAAATAGATTCCAAATCCAAGTGATTTGTAGGGTCGTCAAGTACAAGAACGTTTGACTTCAAAAGCATGAGTTTTGAAAGCATCACGCGCACCTTTTCTCCCCCTGACAAGACGTTTACAGGCTTGTTAACCTCGTCTCCAGAAAAGAGCATGCGTCCGAGGAATCCACGAAGGAAGGTATTGTCATCTTCTTCTTTACTTGCGAATTGACGGAGCCAGTCAAGTATCGACTCGCCACCTGCAAAGTCAGCTGAATTGTCTTTTGGTAAGTAAGAACGACTAGTTGTAACTCCCCACTTGACCGTTCCTTCATATTCGATTTCACCCATAATGGCGCGGATCAAGGCAGTTGTTTGGATGTCGTTTTGTCCGATAAGAGCTGTCTTGTCACCTGGACGCAAGATGAAGCTGATGTTGTCAAGAATAGTTTCACCATCAATCTTTACAGATAAGTTTTCTACTGTCAACAAATCATTCCCGATTTCTCGTTCCGCTTTAAAGCTGATAAATGGGTATTTTCGGCTAGATGGGACAATTTCTTCTAACTGAATCTTGTCAAGCATCTTTTTACGTGAAGTTGCCTGTTTAGATTTTGAAGCATTGGCAGAGAAACGAGCCACAAATTCTTGTAATTGTTTGATTTTTTCTTCTGCTTTGGCATTCCGATCTGCTAACAACTTGGCAGCCAGTTCAGATGATTCTTTCCAGAAATCGTAGTTACCGACATAGAGTTTGATTTTTCCAAAGTCAAGGTCGGCCATGTGAGTACAGACTTTATTCAAGAAGTGACGGTCGTGGGATACGACGATAACGGTATTCTCAAAATCAATCAAGAAATCTTCTAACCAGGTAATGGATTGAATATCAAGACCGTTGGTCGGCTCGTCCAAAAGAAGGACGTCTGGTTTACCAAAGAGAGCTTTGGCTAGGAGGACTTTCACTTTATCTCCATTTGCTAGTTCACTCATATTTTGGTAGTGGAGCTCTTCGGGAATATTCAGATTTTGGAGGAGTTGTGAAGCTTCACTTTCTGCTTCCCAACCACCTAGTTCAGCGAATTCTCCTTCAAGCTCTGCTGCGCGGACTCCGTCTTCATCTGAAAAATCTTCCTTCATATAGATAGCATCTTTTTCCTTCATGATGCTATAAAGTTTTTCATTTCCCATGATAACGACGTCAATGGCACGCTCATCTTCGTAGTCAAAGTGATTTTGACGAAGAACAGAAAGACGTTCGTCTGGTCCAAGAGAAATGTGACCAGTTGTTGGTTCAATATCCCCTGCTAAGATTTTTAAAAAGGTTGATTTTCCAGCACCATTGGCCCCAATCAAACCATAGGTATTTCCTTCTGTAAATTTGATGTTGACATCATCAAAAAGTTTACGATCACTAAAACGTAGTGAGACGTCTGTAACTGTTAACACGTATATTTCTCCTCTTTTTCTGTCTATATAAGCCTATTTTACTAGAAAAAGCTTAATTTTTCAATGAATACCCTTAAGCATTTGAGGGAGATGATAATGGATGATAAAAGAGGGAAGAACTTGACTTTCCCTTGATGTCATTATATAATGAAAAGCAATCAGAAGAGTAATTTGTATTCGTTTTTTAGAGAGCTTATGGTTGCTGAAAATAAGCAACGAAACAGAATGAAATGGACTGATGTTCAAATAGAATCTTAACCAATAGAGATTCGGCTAGCAGGCCTTATGTGCAGCTCATTTGTGATGAGTCAGAGGGAACAGCACATGTTGTTCTAAGTGAGGTGGCACCGTGTCTCAGACGCCCTCGCATAGTTTTTGCTATGCGTGGGCTTTTATTTTGTACTTCAGGGAGGAAGAAAAATGACCAAGCCGATTATTTTAACTGGAGATCGCCCGACTGGGAAACTCCATATTGGACACTATGTCGGTTCATTGAAGAATCGAGTTCTTATGCAAAACGAAGATAAGTATCATATGTTTGTCTTTTTAGCTGACCAACAAGCCCTAACGGATCATGCTAAAGACCCACAAACTATTGTAGAATCCATCGGAAACGTTGCTCTAGACTATTTAGCAGCTGGATTAGATCCAAATAAATCAACCATTTTTATTCAGAGTCAGATCCCTGAGCTAGCGGAATTGACCATGTATTACATGAATTTGGTCTCTGTTTCACGTTTGGAACGCAACCCAACGGTTAAGACAGAAATTGCCCAAAAAGGGTTCGGTGAGTCTATTCCATCTGGTTTCTTGGTGTATCCTGTTTCTCAAGCTGCAGATATTACTGCCTTTAAAGCCAATCTGGTACCTGTTGGGACAGACCAAAAGCCCATGATTGAGCAAACACGTGAAATCGTCCGTTCTTTTAATCATGCTTATCATTGTGATGTCTTGGTTGAACCAGAGGGAATTTTTCCAAAAAATGAGGCAGCGGGTCGTTTGCCTGGTCTGGATGGGAATGCCAAAATGTCCAAATCTCTTGGCAATGGTATCTATTTAGCGGATGATATGGACACCTTGAAGAAAAAGGTGATGAGTATGTATACAGATCCTGAGCATATTCGTGTCGAAGATCCAGGAAAAATTGAAGGAAATATGGTTTTCCATTATTTGGATGTTTTTGGAAAAGAAGAAGATCAGGCGACCATTCAAGACATGAAAGACCATTACCAACGGGGTGGTTTAGGAGATGTTAAAACCAAACGTTATCTTCTAGAGATTCTAGAGAGAGAGTTGGGACCTATTCGCGAACGCCGAATTGAATTTGCTAAAGATATGGGACAAGTCTATGATATGCTTCAAAAGGGTAGTGAAGTGGCCCGTTCGGTTGCAGCAGAAACGCTTGATCAAGTCAAGTCTGCTATGGGCTTAAACTATTTCAAATAAGCTCTTGATGGTAAGATAATCTAATAAAATAAATGATTCAAAAGAGGTTCCAACACCTCTTTTTGAAATATTCTACAAATGATTGACAAATTATCATAGAATGGTATGATATTATCAACTAAAAAAGACGAGCTTGGCTCAAAAAGAAAGAAAAGAGGAAAATGGGAATGTCAAATTGGGACACTAAATTTTTGAAAAAAGGTTATACCTTCGATGATGTATTGCTCATTCCAGCTGAAAGTCATGTATTACCAAACGATGCAGATCTTCGTACAAAATTGGCGGATAACCTTGTGTTGAATATCCCAATCATCACGGCTGCGATGGATACAGTCACTGAAAGCCAAATGGCTATTGCCATTGCCCGTGCTGGAGGACTTGGGGTTATTCACAAAAATATGTCTATTGCCCAACAAGCAGATGAAGTTCGTAAAGTAAAACGCTCTGAAAACGGCGTTATCATTGACCCATTTTTCCTAACACCTGAACATACCATTGCTGAGGCAGATGAACTTATGGGACGTTACCGTATCAGTGGTGTTCCTGTGGTTGAAACCATGGAAAATCGTAAACTAGTTGGGATTTTGACCAACCGTGACCTACGTTTTATTTCTGATTATGATCAACCAATTTCAAATCATATGACTAGTGAAAATCTAGTAACTGCACCAGTCGGTACTGATTTAGAGACCGCTGAACGGATCCTTCAAGAACACCGCATTGAAAAATTGCCGTTGGTAGATGAGAATGGTCGTTTGTCAGGTTTGATTACCATTAAGGATATTGAAAAAGTCATTGAGTTTCCAAATGCAGCGAAAGATGAATTTGGTCGTCTTTTAGTAGCAGGTGCTGTTGGAGTTACATCTGATACTTTTGAGCGTGCAGAAGCATTGTTTGAAGCTGGTGCGGATGCCATTGTCATCGATACGGCCCATGGTCATTCTGCAGGGGTTCTTCGTAAGATTGCTGAAATTCGAGCTCATTTCCCAGATCGCACTTTGATTGCAGGTAATATTGCTACAGCTGAGGGAGCGCGTGCTCTCTATGATGCAGGTGTTGACGTGGTTAAGGTTGGGATTGGACCTGGTTCAATCTGTACAACTCGTGTAATTGCTGGTGTTGGGGTTCCTCAAGTTACAGCTATTTATGATGCAGCTGCTGTTGCGCGTGAATATGGAAAAACTATCATTGCTGACGGTGGAATCAAGTATTCTGGAGATATTGTAAAAGCCCTTGCTGCTGGTGGTCATGCAGTCATGCTTGGATCTATGTTTGCAGGAACAGATGAAGCACCAGGTGAAACTGAAATCTTCCAAGGACGTAAGTTCAAGACTTATCGTGGTATGGGATCTATTGCAGCAATGAAGAAAGGTTCAAGCGACCGCTACTTCCAAGGTTCTGTTAATGAAGCCAACAAATTGGTTCCAGAAGGAATCGAAGGTCGGGTTGCTTATAAGGGTTCAGCAGCCGATATCGTCTTCCAAATGATTGGTGGTATCCGTTCTGGTATGGGCTATGTTGGAGCTGCCAACCTTCAAGAATTGCACGAAAATGCACAATTTGTTGAAATGTCTGGGGCAGGTTTGAAAGAAAGCCACCCACACGATGTTCAAATTACCAATGAAGCACCAAACTACTCTGTTCAATAAAAAAATAAAAGTGTGAAATCATAAGATTTTACACTTTTATTGTGTCAAAAAGTTGTCAATAAAAATTGACAACTTTGTTAATTATTTGTCAACTTGACCCGAGTGAATATTGAAGATTTTTAAGTCTTCTGGCAAGTCTTTTAGGTGATCTAGGGTTGTAGTTGTAATAAATGTTTGGATGTCACGGGAGATAACTTCTAGTAAATGTAGTTGACGATTGTTGTCAAGTTCACTCATGACATCGTCTAAGAGTAAAATAGGCTTTTCCTTCGTCAAGGATTCAATCAGTGAAATCTCTGCTAGTTTTATTGAAAGAACAACACTGCGGTGCTGCCCCTGGCTACCAAAAGTTGCATTCATATCATTGATGTAAAAAGTAATGTCATCTCGGTGAGGACCGACACTGGTTGTTTTTTTGATGAGATCCTTTGTCCGATTTTCTCGAAGCAAGATGATAAAGGTTTGGCGAAGTGTCTCTTCATCTTGAAAAGGAATGGAGGAATCATACCGAATGGTGAGTTTTTCGGCTTGATTGGAAATTTCAAAATGTTTTTCCTGTCCAAAGTACTCTAATTTTTTAAGAAAATCTTTCCGATGGATGCAGACCCGGCTACCATAATCTGCTAATTGCTCATCTAGAACATCTAAAAAGGTTGGATCTACGGTAGTTGCCGTTTTTAAGTAACTATTGCGTTGCTTTAAAACATGATGATAGGCTGTTAAATCCGATAGATAAACGGGCTTCATCTGGCCTAAATCAATATCAATAAACTTGCGACGAAGAGCGGGTGAGCCTTTTACGAGTTGTAAATCCTCTGGTGCAAAGAGAACGACATTCATATTCCCTATATATGTTGATAATTTACTTTGTTTCAGGTGGTTTATTTTTGTAACTCTACCTTTTGAGGATAAAGAAATTTCTAATGGGATAGAGCCAGTCTTTTTTTCTAAAATTCCAGAAACGGTAAATTGTTCCTCTTGAAAATGAATTAAATCTTTATCGGAACGAGTCCGATGGCTACGGGTCAAGGCTAGAAAGTAGATAGATTCAAGGAGATTGGTTTTGCCTTGAGCATTTTGGCCTAAGAAAATATTCAAACCAGAGTGGAATTGGAGATCTACGTCTTTATAATTTCGAAATTTTTGAATATGTATGGATTTAAGCCACATATTATGTTCCTGGGAAACGAACAGGCTTCCGCTTATTCTCTTCTTTTTTGGTTTTAGAATGTTTTTTTTGTTCTTGGTTTAATTTCTTCACCAATTGAGAAACACGTTCTTTTTCTATCTTGTCAGCTTGGTAGTCTTCAATTTCTTCTGGACTAGGTTGTGTTATCGTTATGATTTCCTTCTCACCAATCACTTCGATTGTATCTCCAACTCGTAACTTACGTCCTCTTCTGGTTTCCACTTCTCCATTAACCTCTACTTGATTTTCAAGTAAAAAGGCCTTGATAGCTCCACCGCTTTGGATGATTCCCAGTTCTTTAAAAAGGGCTTGTAGTGTGATAAATTCATCAAAAAGTTTATAGTTCATAGTTCACCTCAATGATAGTTATTATACCACAAAAGGATGAAAAACCTAAAATAGGGCAAGTCGGCGTAAACGATTTTTAATCTGTCTGGGAAAGATTTTACAGGGATTTCATGATATAATGAAGAGTAATATTTGTTAGAACGAGGATGACGATGGAATTAGTTACTGGTGTTCGAATCCATTTTATGAAATCAGAAAAATTTAAGACCAATGAGATTAAAGTGCGATTCTCTGCCCCCCTTTCTGAAGAAACAATAGCAGGACGGGTTCTAGCCTCACGCATGATCGAAACAGCTAATCAACTTTATCCAACTTCCCAGCAATTTAGAGAGCAGTTGGCGAACTTGTATGGAGCCAATTTTTCTACTTTTGTTTCAAAACGCGGCCAAATGCACTACATTGATATTAATTTATCCTATGTCCGTGATGCTTTTTTGAGTAAGAAAAATGTCTTGACAGATCAGATGTTGGATTTATTAAAGGTATCTCTGAATGCTCCTCTTGCAGAAAATGGATGCTTTCATTCAGAAACTTTTTCAGTAGAGAAAAAAAATCTCGTTACAGAACTAGAAGCAGAAATTGAAAATCATTTTTATTATGCTCACCAACAATTGAATCGTTTGTTTTATGATCAAGCTGATATGAAACTAAGTAAGTATGGAAGTGTCCAGCAGATTCAGAATGAGGATGAAGGGTCAGCTTATCAAGCATTTCAAGAAATGCTTCAAACAAATCTGATTGACTTTTTCTTTATGGGTGATTTCAATGAACTAGCAGTCATTGAAAAGATTAGTGAATTTGGTTTACAACCTCGTAAATCTCATGTCAATATTTTTTATGCACAATCCTTCTCGAATGTTGTCAGAGAAGGACTCGAGCAAAGAAATACTCATCAATCTATTTTAGAGTTAGGCTATCACTTTCCTGTGCAGTATGGAGCGAAAGAGCATTTTGCTTTAATTGTTTTAAATGGTTTACTGGGTGCTTTCTCTCACTCAAAATTGTTTACAGTCATACGAGAAAAAGAAGGATTGGCTTATACTATCTCTAGCCATTTTGATATTTTTTCTCATTTTATGCGTATCTATGCAGGGATTGATAGAAAAAATAGAACCCGGACGATGACTCTGATGAGTCGTCAAGTGAGTGACTTGAAGAGAGGTAAGTTTACAAGTGAAGAGCTGCGCTTGACAAAAGAAATGATTATAAATGCTGCAAAATTGTCGCAGGATCGACCTGGAACCTTGATTGAAAGAGCTTATCTACAATCCACTTTAGGAAAACAGTTCTTGTCAATTGATGATTGGATTCAAGCCATTCAACTGGTGACGAAAGAAGAAATTATGGCTGTTGCCAAATCACTCAAATTACAAGCGGTCTATTTTATGGAAGGAAGAGAATGATAAAAAAAGATTTGGAGAAAATAGATTATCCAGCTGTTGGAGAATGTGTTTATCAGACAACTCTCCATAATGGATTGAAGTTATATTTAATTCCAAAAGCGGATTTTAATGAAAGCTATGCAATTATTTCTACTAAATTCGGTTCTGTTGACACAAGATTTACAGTGGATGGAGTAGAAGAAATAAAAGAGTTTCCAGCAGGGATTGCGCATTTTCTTGAACATAAGTTATTTGAAGATCAAGATGGTCAAGATTATTTACAACATTTTGTAAAGCTGGGAGCTGAAAGCAATGCGTTTACTAGCTTTACACAAACTAGCTATCTCTTTTCGACCACCTCGAATGTTAATGAAAATATGAGATTGTTACTGGAGATGACACAATCTCTTCATCTCTCAAAGGATTCTCTAAAGAAGGAACAATTGATTATTCAACAAGAAATCGAAATGTACCAAGATAGTCCTGACTACCAATTATTCTTTAGGGCGTTGGCAAATCTCTATCCAGAAACACCTTTAGCCCAAGATATTGCAGGTACTGTATCTTCTCTCTCTCAAATTGATGAAGAAAGTTTACAGGATAATTTCGATTATTTCTACCAACCAGCCAATATGCATCTAGTGGTTGTCGGAAACTTTGATCTTGACAGTCTTGTTAACCTTGTTTCTGAATTCGAGATGAAGACCTCTTCAAGTCCTCTTCCTCGTATTTCACCCGTGGACTTGAATCCAGTCGTTCAAAATGAGACAAGTCGGATGGAAGTTGCTTCACCAAAATTAGCAATTGGTATTCGTGGAAGAAATCAAATTCCTCCTCTTTACCAGTATCGCTATAAGATTATCCTCAAATTATTGTTTGCAATGATGTTTGGGTGGACCTCCAAACGATTTCAGTCGCTTTATGAAGTTGGTAAACTTGACAACTCCTTGACACTAGAAATTGAAGTAGAGTCTTCCTTTCACTTTGTGATGTTAACGATGGACACTTCAGAACCAGTTAGTATATCCCATCAATTCAGAACTGCCATAAAGAATTTTGAGAAAGATCCCGATGTGACCCAAGAGCATTTGGATACAATTAAAAGTGAAATGTTTGGTGATTTTTTACATGGTTTGAATTCTTTGGATTATATTGCTAGTCAATTTAATCCAATTGATACGGGTGAAAACCTATTTGATCTTCCAAAAATTTTACAAAGTATTTCTTTACAAGATGTTGTAAAGGTTGGGCGAGATTTTGTCAACTTTTGTGATATGACGGACTTTATCATTTTTCCTAAATGATGTGAAAAGAATGGAATAACAATTTTGTTGAATTAAATCGACGTCGTTTTTGTCAATTAGATGTAAACTATCATGTAAACTAGTAAGGAGACTAGAATGAAAAAAGAAAATATCCCAAATGCCTTAACACTGATTCGAATTGTGTTTATTCCTATTTTTATTTTGATGCTAATATTTGGTAAAGGTTATGGTTGGCATGTGGCAGCAGCAATTGTATTTGCAGTTGCAAGTATCACTGATTATTTAGACGGTTATTTGGCTCGTAAATGGAAAGTTGTTAGTAACTTTGGAAAATTTGCAGATCCTATGGCTGATAAGCTTCTTGTCATGTCTGCTTTTATCATGATGATTGAATTAAAGATGGTTCCGGCTTGGATAACTGCAGTTATTATTTGCCGTGAATTAGCCGTTACTGGGCTCCGCTTGTTATTGGTTGAAACAGGAGGAGTTGTTTTGCCAGCAGCTATGCCTGGAAAAATTAAAACCTTCTCACAAATGTTTGCCATTATTTTCCTTCTCTTCCATTGGGACTTATTGGGTCAAATTACGCTTTATGTTGCGCTAATCTTTACAGTCTACTCTGGATACGAATACTTTAAAGGCAGTGCCTACCTCTTTAAAGATACCTTTAGATAAATGAATAATATTATAGAAGTTCGAAATCTTACATTTAAATACCAAAAAACAGATGAGAACCATCAGTTAAATGATATATCGTTTCACGTGAAACATGGTGAATGGTTATCCATTATTGGACATAACGGAAGTGGTAAATCAACAGTGGTCCGCTTGATTGATGGCTTGTTGGAACCGGAATCTGGTCAAATCTATATTTCCGGAGATTTGTTAACTCCTGAAAATGTTTGGGATAAACGTAGTGAGATTGGGATGGTTTTCCAGAATCCAGATAACCAGTTTGTTGGGGCTACAGTTGAAGATGATGTGGCGTTTGGGTTGGAGAACCAAGGAATTCCAAGAGACGAAATGGTGCAACGAGTAGATGAAGCTTTGAAGATGGTCCGCATGGATGAGTTCAAAGATCGAGAACCCGCTAGGTTATCCGGTGGACAAAAGCAACGAGTGGCCATTGCTGGGATTATCGCTTTACGACCTAAAATCATCATTTTAGATGAAGCAACCAGTATGTTGGATCCTGAAGGGCGTCTAGAACTAATTCGGACAGTTCGAGAAGTCAAAGAACGATATGGGTTAACGGTTATTTCTATTACCCATGATTTAGAGGAAGTTTCCCTAAGTGATCGGGTTATTCTCTTTGAAAAAGGAAAAGCGACCTTGGATCTGACTCCAAGAGAACTCTTTTCTCGAGATGATTTAGATGAAATTGGATTAGAAGAACCTTTCGCTAATCGATTGCGCAGCATGTTACATCAAAAAGGTTTTCCAGTTGGAGAAACCTATCAGACTGAAGGAGAGCTAGAGAAACTATTATGGGAATTGCTTTAAAACAGCTTAGTTATACCTATCAAGAAGGTACTCCTTTTGAAGGAGCGGCTCTTTTTGATGTGAATATAGAAATCCCAAGCGGTTCTTATACAGCTCTAATTGGGCATACTGGAAGTGGAAAATCAACCATCCTTCAATTATTAAATGGTTTGCTTTTGCCCAGTCGAGGGGAAGTGCAAATGAATGATATGCGCATTAGTTCTGAGTCTTCTCAAAAAGAGCTAAAGGATCTTCGGAAAAAAGTAGGTCTCGTCTTTCAATTTCCAGAAAGTCAACTCTTTGCTGAGACTGTTGTAAAAGATGTCGCATTTGGGCCTCAAAATTTTGGAGTAGACCAAGAGTCAGCTGAGAGCATTGCTAAGGAAAAATTACGCTTAGTCGGTCTTTCTGAAGAGTTGTTTGAACGGAGTCCCTTTGAATTGTCTGGAGGGCAAATGAGACGGGTCGCTATTGCAGGCATTTTAGCGATGGAACCTGAAATTTTGGTCTTGGACGAGCCGACAGCTGGTTTGGATCCGTCAGGTAGACGGGAATTAATGAAGCTATTTGCGTCACTTCATCAAGCTGGGATGACCATCGTTCTTGTTAGTCATTCTATGGAAGATGTGGCAGAATACGCAAATCTTGTTTATGTTTTGGAAAAAGGACGAATTGTGAGGTCTGGGCATCCAAGGGATGTATTTCAGGATGTAGAAGGATTAGAAAACATACAATTAGGTGTACCGAAAGTGACGAAATTTGCTTGGCGCTTACGTCAAAAAGGACTATCTTTGCCAACTTTACCAATCACTTTACAAGAGTTTAAGGAGTTAATTGGACATGAATAGTATGATTTTAGGACGATATGTACCAGGTAATTCCATTCTCCATCGTATGGATCCAAGGGCAAAGTTACTAGGACTTTTCTTGTTAATTGTTATTTTGTTTTGGGCCAATAATGTGTTGACGAATGCCCTGTTGTTTTTATTGGCCTTTGCGTTGATTTTGAGTGCCAAGATCCCCTTCCGTTTTTTTATTAATGGCCTGAAATCGATGGTCTTTATCATTGCTTTCACCACACTCTTTCAGTTGTTTGCGACGACTGGCGGTAAGACCTTATTTCAATTTTATTTTTTGACTGTAACGGATAAAGGACTTGCTCAAGCGGGTGTGATCTTTTGTCGTTTTATTCTCATTGTTGTATTTTCAACGATTTTAACACTGACAACAACGCCCTTAAGCTTAGCAGATGCCGTAGAAAAGATGTTAACTCCATTTAAAATCATCAAAGTTCCTGCTCATGAAATTGGACTCATGTTGTCTATGAGCCTTCGTTTCGTCCCCACTCTAATGGATGATACGATTCGCATTATGAATGCACAGAGAGCTAGAGGGGTTGATTTTGGAGAAGGGAATCTCCTTCAGAAGATCCGCTCTTTTATACCGATTTTAATTCCCTTGTTTGCATCAAGTTTTAAACGTGCAGATGCTCTTGCAATTGCCATGGAGGCAAGAGGTTATAAAAGTGGAGAGGGAAGAAGCCGTTATAGGCAGTTAAAATGGCAAGCCTTAGATAGTGTAGCGATTCTGTCTGTAGTAGCAGTTGGTGCTATCATTTTTTGGTTGAAATATTAGAATACCACCACTACATATAGGGGAATTTTTCTAAAAAAATGAAGAAAAACGCTATTTATAGCGTTTTTTGCATGAAAAATACATGATTTTGTAACCTTTGTAACATAAATTATAACTAACTGTAACATTTAATGTGTAAGATAGTATTATGTTCGAAAGGAGAATGTATTGATGAACACAAAAAAAGTCCAATGGACATTAACTTCTATTATCTCAGCTCTTTCACTTTTTGTTTCTGGTGTGGTAGTGAATGCTGAAACATACGAAGTGAAAAATGGTGATACTTTATCAGAAATTGCGATTAAGAATAACACTACTATCGAAAAGCTTGTTGAATTGAATCAAATCAGCAATCAAGATTTAATCCACGCTGGTCAAATTATTGAGTTGGGTGAACGTTCAAATTCATTGATCAACAAAGTAAATACTGCCACAGTAAGTCAGGAACCTAGAGTCGAGGCTTCGACAAATCAAGTAGCGGCTTCAACAACAACTACTGCTAATGCTACTTATAATGCAGCACCTGTTGTTACGAATTCTGGAAATGGGATTGTACTTGCTAATGGGAATACTGCTGGAGAAACTGGATCCTATGCAGCGGCTCGAATGGCTGAAATGACAGGTGTTCCTGCATCAACTTGGGAAGCCATTATTGCCCGCGAATCAAATGGTCAAGTGAACGCAGCAAATCCATCTGGAGCTAGTGGTCTTTTCCAAACAATGCCAGGTTGGGGTTCAACTGCTACAGTTGATGATCAAATCCAAGCGGCTTATAATGCCTATTCAAACCAAGGACTTTCAGCTTGGGGATACTAAAAAAGAGGGGAAACCCTCTTTTTATTTTGTTTCTTACCTTGACAAGGATTGGAAAGTGATGTAAAGAAAAATGACTGTGTCAGTCAACCTTGCTGAACCATGGATATTCTTACTCATGCGTGATTTCATACATAAAAGAGGTTTACAAATTTGTAAACCTCTTTTATTAACTTAAATGAGTCAGTAAAGCTAGAGGAGAATCTACGATGGTATCGGGAGTTTCCTCTTTTAATTGCTCTAGAGGTGCAAATCCCCAACTGACTGCAATTGTGTGAATACCAATGGTTTTTCCCCCAATGATATCAAATTTAGTATCCCCAACGATGCAAGCCTCCTCTTTTGGAATTTGATGATCCACTAGTACACGCTGAATGATATCAGATTTGTGCATAGATCCTGGGGTAGAACCATAAATCCCTTCAAAGCAATCACTAATTCCTAGTGAATGGGCTATTTCGAGACTCACTTCCTGATTCTTAGAGGTGGTGATGAATAAGTGATAACCCAATTCCTTCAATTGTTGAAGGAGTTCTTTGATACCTGGGTAGAGATAGGTTTGTTGTTGGCCAGTTTCTTTGTAATAGGTGCGATAGATTTCTACAGCTTTTGTGACCAGTTCTTTTGGAAGATGGTTTGTAAATGTAACTTCGAGTGGAGGGCCCATAAAGGTTCGAATAGTCTCTTTATCAGGAGCAGGAACTCCTAGCAGCTTGAAAGTGTGTAGAAAGGTGGTTTCAATTCCTTCGGAACTATCGACTAAAGTCCCATCCAAGTCGAAAAATATGTACTTCATAGGTTAGTCTCCAAATATTTCTTGCTGTAGGCGTTTCCCAGTTGGAGTTGCTGCTAGACCACCTTCAGCCGTTTCTCTAAAGGCAGTTGGTAGGCTAGATCCAACTTGATACATGGCGTCAATGACCTCATCGACAGGGATTTTGGATTCAATTCCTGCTAGAGCCATATCCGCTGCAATATAGGCATAGCTTGCACCCATAGCATTTCGTTTGACACAAGGAACCTCTACCAGTCCTGCAACGGGATCACAAATTAAGCCTAGCATATTTTTGATGACGAAACAAATGGCTTGGCTAGCTTGGTAAGGACTTCCCCCAGCAGCCAACGTCAAGGCAGCTGCACTCATGGCTGCCGCGGAACCCACTTCGGCTTGACAGCCTCCCTCGGCTCCTGAAATCGATGCATTGTTGGCAATAACCAGGCCAAAGGCTCCTGCTGCTAATAAGAACTCCAATTGTTGGTGCTCATCTAAATGGAGTTTCTCGATGGCTGAAGTAAGAACAGCAGGTAAGCAACCGGCTGATCCAGCAGTGGGAGTAGCACAGACTAAGCCCATTTTTGCATTGTGTTCGTTGACAGCGATAGCATTTTTGGCTGCGGTTAGGACAGTATAGTCGGAGAGGGCTTTTCCAGATTGAATATAGCGATCCAATTTTGCAGCATCTCCTCCGGTCAAGCCACTTCTAGAAAGTTGGTCATTGAGTCCAAGATGAACGGATTCTTTCATGACCTCAAGGTTTCGTGTCATAAGAGTCAGAACTTCTTCGCGCTCGCGACCAGTTAGTTCAAACTCAGTTGCAATCATTAATTCTGCGACATTTCCTTCATAGTGGAGGGTCGCTTGTTCAACTAGTTCGGTAATGGAATAAAACATGGGGTCTCCTTATTGAAAGAAATTCACATTGTGTAAATGGGGAATTTGACGGATTAACTCAATAGCTTCGTCACAATTACGAGAATCCACTTCAATAATCATAATAGCCTTTTCACCGGCTTTTTCACGGGTTACGTTCATTTGGGCGATATTGATATCATAGCGGGAAAGGGCTTCTGTCACATGGGCAATCATCCCAGGAACGTCTTGGTGAACAATAATAATAGTTGGGGTGTTCATGTTTAGAGAAATTGCAAAGCCATTTAACTCGGTAACTTGTATGTTTCCCCCACCAATGGAAATTCCTGTGACGGAGATGGTTTTGTGATCATTTTTCACCGTGATGGTCGTCGTATTTGGATGAGGAGCATTGCTCTCCTTTTGAATAGACCAGACGATTCGAATTCCTCTTTCATGGGCAATTTCAAGACTATTGGGGATTCTTGGATCATCTGTATCCATACCCAAAATACCAGCTACAAGGGCCAAGTCTGTCCCGTGACCGCGATAGGTTTTGGCAAAGGAATTAAACAACTGAAATTCAACTTCTGTCGGATCCTCTCCAAAAATAGAAGAGACAATTTTTCCAATACGAACAGCTCCTGCTGTGTGGCTACTAGAAGGTCCAATCATAACCGGTCCAATAATATCAAATACGGATTGGAATTTAAGCGAATTCATCAGTCAGCTCCTTAGGGTTTCTTTTCTTTCATTATAACAAATCTAGGGCATGTTTTCTTCTATTTGAGAGGGAAATTTTGTTTTAAACTTAAAAGATACTTAAAACTAGTTTATTTGAGGTGTTTTTTATTCTTGCTAACATATTATTGAAATATTTGACGTGATTTCATAAAGTTTCTGAAACATTTCTTCTGTAAGATAAAGAACATACAGAAAAGGAGTGTAAAACCATGAATAAAAAAATCTTTGTAAAACGTGTAATCGGATTGAGCTTATTATCAGGAATGTTTATTCCCGTCCTTGCCAGTGCAGAATCTTACACTGTAAAGTCAGGTGATACCTTATCAGCTATTGCTAAAGAGAAGAATACAACGGTTGATGCGATTGCTAAGAAAAATAAGATTAGTAATGTCAACCTCATTACAGTTGGTCAAGTTTTAGAGATTGAAGATGACAAGGCAACAACTAATACCACAGAGCAAGCTAGCACTAGTAAAGATAACACTGGACAAGCAACAACTACGGTATCTGCTTCAGATGGCTTAAGTGCCGAAGATGTAGCGGCTAAAGAATGGATTGCCCAGAAAGAATCAAGTGGCAGTTACACAGCACAAAATGGCCAATACTATGGTCGTTACCAGTTATCCCTTTCTTATTTAAACGGTGACTTATCACCAGAAAACCAGGAAAAAGTAGCCAATCAATATGTTGTCAACCGATATGGATCATGGTCGGCGGCTAAAAACTTCTGGCTGGCCAATGGCTGGTATTAAAGTAGATGAAAGAGTTCAGCAATTGGACTCTTTTTTGATTTACAGACTTGTAAACATATAGATACAATAGCCAATAAGAAGGATGGCAAGATGCTTGTTTTCTACTATAAAGCGTGTTACAATTGATAATGCTCAAAACGACCTTCAATCGTTGAAGCAAACCACGACCTTCAATCGTGAGAAACGAAAAGATGGGAGAAATCTATGAGTGATAACTCGAAAACACGTGTTGTTGTTGGTATGAGTGGCGGTGTCGATTCATCTGTAACGGCTTTGTTGTTAAAACAACAGGGTTACGATGTGATTGGCATCTTCATGAAAAACTGGGACGACACAGACGAAAATGGCGTCTGTACAGCTACGGAAGATTACAAAGATGTAGCAGCAGTTGCAGATCAAATTGGCATACCTTACTATTCTGTCAACTTTGAGAAAGAATACTGGGATCGTGTCTTTGAATATTTCCTCGCAGAATACCGTGCAGGCCGCACACCAAATCCGGATGTCATGTGTAATAAAGAAATCAAATTTAAGGCCTTCTTAGATTATGCCATGACACTCGGTGCCGATTATGTAGCCACGGGTCACTATGCGCGTGTGGCGCGTGATGAGGATGGCATTGTTCATATGCTACGCGGTGTTGACAATGGGAAGGATCAAACTTATTTCCTTAGCCAGTTGTCACAAGAACAACTTCAAAAAACCATGTTCCCGTTGGGACATTTGGAAAAACCTGAGGTTCGCCGGTTGGCTGAAGAGGCTGGATTAGCTACAGCTAAAAAGAAAGATTCCACTGGGATCTGCTTTATTGGAGAAAAGAATTTCAAAGAGTTTCTAGGGAACTACCTCCCTGCCCAACCGGGCCGAATGATGACCGTAGATGGACGGGATATGGGTGAGCATGCCGGTTTGATGTATTATACGATCGGTCAGCGGGGTGGACTTGGAATCGGTGGCCAACAAGGTGGGGACAATGCTCCTTGGTTTGTCGTTGGTAAAGATCTGAGTCAAAATATTCTGTATGTCGGTCAAGGATTCTATCATGAAGCACTGATGTCAACAAGTTTACAAGCTAGTCAAGTTCACTTTACACGAGAGATGCCAGAAGAGTTTACATTGGAGTGTACAGCCAAGTTCCGTTATCGCCAGCCAGATTCCAAGGTGACGGTTCATGTCAAAGGTGACAAGGCTGAGGTAACTTTTGCAGAACCTCAACGAGCTATTACACCAGGTCAGGCTGTTGTCTTTTACGATGGTGAAGAGTGTCTAGGTGGTGGACTAATTGACAATGCTTATCGAGATGGTAAAGTTTGTCAGTATATTTAAATTGACAAATTTTCTCAATTTGCTACAATAATAAAAGCAATAGAAGTGATGGTCAAAGCTCATGGATGTTGCAGGCTTTTTTGTCCTGCACTTCTCAGAGTTTTGACTATTTTTGTGTCGTTTCGAAAGGAAGTTACATGCAAGAACAGGATTTTCGGACCAAGTCAAACCAAACGGTTTTTGGTGTGAGAGCGACTGCTTTGATTGTAAAAGACAATCGCTTATTAGTCGTAGAAGATGAGGATGGTTTTTATACAATCGGAGGTGCTATTCAAGTGGATGAAGCTACTGGAGATGCCGTAGTTCGAGAAGTAAAAGAGGAACTTGGGGTCGCATCTAGAGCGGTTCAGTTAGCTTTCATTGTTGAAAATCGATTTGAACAAGCTGAGGTCCACTATCATAATATCGAGTTCCATTATTTAGTAGACTTACTGGAAGATGCACCGTTAACCATGCAAGAAGATGCGAAGCCCTTACCTTGCCGGTGGCTTGCTTTAGATGATCTACATACTGTTAATCTGAAGCCGTCATTTTTAAAAACCGCCTTACCAGATTGGGACGGACAATTACGACACATCCATCTTAAAGAATAGGAGAAAAAATGACTTATAATTTTATAGAAGAATACGATATTATTGTAATCGGAGCGGGGCATGCTGGGGTAGAAGCCTCCCTTGCTGCGAGCCGAATGGGTTGTAAAGTTTTACTTGCAACCATCAATATCGAAATGTTGGCGTTTTTGCCATGTAATCCTTCAATTGGTGGTTCGGCAAAAGGGATTGTGGTCCGTGAGGTAGATGCCCTCGGCGGCGAGATGGCCAAGAATATTGACAAGTCCTACATTCAAATGAAGATGTTGAATACAGGAAAGGGTCCAGCAGTCCGTGCACTTCGTGCCCAAGCGGATAAGGAACTTTATTCTAAGGAAATGCGCAGGACGGTTGAGAACCAAGAAAACTTGACTCTTCGCCAAACCATGATTGATGAAATTTTGGTAGAAGATGGGAAGGTTATTGGTGTTCGAACTGCGACTCACCAAGAATATGGGGCCAAGGCTGTTATTGTCACGACTGGAACAGCTTTACGTGGAGAAATCATCATTGGGGATCTCAAGTATTCATCTGGCCCTAACCATAGCCTTGCTTCTATTAATTTGGCTGACAATCTCAAAAATCTAGGACTAGAAATTGGTCGTTTCAAAACGGGTACGCCACCACGTGTAAAGGCATCGTCAATCAATTATGAAGAAACGGAAATTCAACCTGGTGATGAGAATCCAAATCACTTTTCTTACAATTCGCGTGACGAGGATTATTTAAAGGATCAAATCCCTTGTTGGCTAACCTATACCAATAGTCAAAGTCACGAGATCATCAACAGCAATTTACACCGGGCCCCTATGTTTACAGGTGTTGTAAAGGGTGTTGGCCCTCGTTATTGTCCATCTATTGAAGATAAAATTGTTCGCTTTGCTGACAAGGAACGTCATCAGCTTTTCCTTGAACCAGAAGGACGCAATACAGAAGAAGTCTATGTCCAAGGCTTGTCAACCAGTTTACCAGAGGATGTGCAACGAGATCTTGTCCATTCTATTAAGGGATTGGAAAATGCTGAGATGATGCGAACGGGTTATGCGATTGAGTATGATATGGTTCTTCCACATCAATTGCGGGCAACTTTAGAAACCAAGAAAATTTCAGGTCTCTTTACAGCAGGCCAAACCAATGGAACATCTGGCTATGAGGAAGCTGCTGGCCAAGGAATTGTGGCAGGGATTAATGCTGCCCTAAAAATTCAAGGAAAACCAGAGCTCATCTTGAAACGTAGTGATGGTTATATTGGAGTCATGATTGATGACTTGGTAACCAAAGGGACAGTTGAGCCCTATCGTTTGTTAACAAGTCGTGCTGAATATCGTTTGATTCTTCGTCATGATAATGCAGATATGCGCTTGACAGAAATCGGTCGCGAGGTTGGTCTAGTTGACGACGAACGTTGGGCACGTTTTGAAACCAAGAAGTATCAGTTTGAAAATGAAATGAAGCGCCTTGACAGTATCAAGCTAAAACCTGTAAAGGAAACGAACGAGAAGGTGGCAGCGCTAGGCTTTAAACCATTGACAGATGCTGTCACAGCCAAAGAATTCTTGAGAAGACCAGAAGTATCTTATCAAGATGTTGTCAACTTTATCGGACCAGCGACTGAAGAACTAGATGATAAGATTATCGAGCTGATTGAAACTGAAATTAAGTACGAGGGTTATATCTCAAAAGCTTTAGATCAGGTTGAAAAAATGAAGCGAATGGAAGAAAAACGAATTCCTGCCAATATTGACTGGGATGATATTGACTCCATCGCAACAGAAGCTCGTCAAAAGTTCAAACTGATTAATCCAGAGACCATTGGTCAAGCTAGCCGGATCTCAGGTGTCAACCCAGCTGACATTTCTATCTTGATGGTGTATCTTGAAGGCAAGAGTCGGAGCATTTCTAAGAATCAAGAAAAATAATCCTAACTTATTATGATGTAAATATGTGGAAGAAGTAGCCAAATAGCTACTTCTTTTCTCGTTCTGCTGTATATTTACAATAGTGTAAACATCCTTTACACCATTTGACAAATGAGGGACCGGACCTTAATCCCTGTCAGCTTTTTCTTTGGTGGAAAGGCTTGACTGTCCTCGCTTTTTCTTATGTTTTATGGTATAATGGCCCAACAGAGGTTTATGATGAAAAAATTTCGTATGACGCCTATCCATTATTGTATGGTAGGTTTGTTAGCATTTATTATATTAGCCATCAGTTCCAGATTATTGGGTGGCACAATTGTAAATTTATTTGTGATTCTGTTGATTCTTTCCGGTGTCATCTATCTCTTTCTTCATCAATTAAAGCAAGTAGAATTGGATGAGCTAGAACAAATTCAATATGTCAATCATCAGGCTGAAAATGGGTTGGCATCGCTACTGGATAAAATGCCAGTTGGTGTAATCAAGGTAAACGGTGAAACCAATGAAGTTGAGTGGTTCAATCCTTATGCGGAGTTGATTTTCTCCACTGAGGATGGGCAATTCGATGTGGAATACCTGCAACAAGTGTTGGCGATCCCTTTTGAAGGGAAAGGCCATTATGCAACCATTGGAGATAAGAAATATTCTGTTTATCTAGATTCCCAGGCCAGTGTCGTTTATTTTTTTGATGCGTCTAGTGAGTACGAGGCCAACGTTGGTCTTGTAACGACTAGGCCGGTCATCGGGATTATGTCCGTAGACAACTATGATGATTTAGAAGATGTTGTATCTGATTCGGATATCAGTAGCATCAATGGATTTATTGCAAACTTTGTTGAAGAATTCTCGGAAAAATACCATATATTTTACCGAAGAGTTGTGATGGATCGTTTTTATCTCTTTACCGACTATACGGTCCTTGAACAATTAATAGAATCTAAATTTTCTATTATTGACCAATTCCGTGAGGAAGCGAAAAATCGTGAATTACCCATTACGTTAAGTATGGGATTCTCTTACGGAGATGGCAAACATGATGAAATCGGTAGAGTTGCTTTGTCAAATCTAAACTTAGCTGAGGTTCGAGGTGGTGACCAAGCAGTTGTGAAAGAAAGAGAAGAAGGCAAGGATCCTATTTTCTTTGGAGGAGGGACAGCTTCTGCTATCAAGCGCACCCGCACACGAACTCGTGCAATGATGACAGCCATTTCTGAAAAAATCAAATCAGTTGATCAGGTATTTGTTGTTGGCCATAAAAAATTAGATATGGATGCTTTGGGAGCATCGATTGGGATGCAATTATTTGCAAACAATATCAACGAACGCTCTTATGCAGTTTATGATGATACGTCTATGGCTCAGGATATCGAACGAGCAGTTGAAAAAATTCAATCAGATGGAGCGACTAAACTAGTAACAGTTTCAGATGCTTTACGGATGGTAAGCGATCAATCCCTTTTGATTATGGTAGACCATTCGAAGACAGCTCTCACGCTTTCAAATGATTTGTATGAGAAATTTTCCCAAGTCATTGTCATTGATCACCATAGACGGGACGAAGACTTTCCTGAAAATGCCATGATCACTTATATTGAAAGTGGCGCAAGTAGTGCGAGTGAGTTGGTTACTGAATTGCTTCAGTTCCAGAATTCTAAGAAGAACCGCTTGAATAAGATTCAAGCCAGTGTTCTGATGGCCGGTATTATGTTGGATACCAAGAATTTCTCAGTTCGCGTAACCAGTCGTACATTTGATGTAGCTAGTTATTTACGAAGCCGAGGCAGTGATAGTGTTCTCATCCAGGAAATTTCAGCTACTAACTTTGATGAGTACCGCGAAGTAAATGAATTGATCCTAAATGGTCAAATGGTCTTCCCACATATTATTGTGGCAACAGGAGCAGCAGATGTTCCTTATGGAACAGTCACCATTAGTAAAGCAGCGGATAGTATGTTGGCCATGTCCAAAATTGAAGCGACCTTTGTTATTGCATTGAATGAACAAGGAAGCATTTCCATTTCAGCTCGAAGCAGAAGCAAAGTCAACGTGCAAAAAATTATGGAGCAAATGGGAGGCGGAGGCCACTTTAATTCGGCGGCTTCTCAGTTGGAAGATGTAACCATCGATCAGGTTCGTGCCCAGTTGATTGACTGTATTCAAGAAGAGGTCCAAAAGGATAAGGAGGAAGAAGAATGAAAGTTATCTTTTTAGCAGATGTAAAAGGAAAAGGAAAAAAGGGGAAATTAAAGAAGTCCCAACAGGTTATGCGCAAAACTTTTTGATTAAAAAGAATTTAGCTAAGGAAGCCAATGCCCAAGCGATTGGGGAGCTTCGTGGTAAGCAAAAATCTGAAGAAAAAGCCCATGCGGAACTAGTCGCAGAAGCGAAAGACATTCAAGCAAAATTAGAAGAAGAAACGACCGTTGTCCAATTTACAGAAAAAATTGGTCCTGATGGACGTACATTTGGTTCGATTACCAATAAAAAAATTGCAGAAGAACTACAAAAACAATTTGGAATTAAAATCGATAAGCGTCACATTCAAGTGGCTTCACCAATTCGCTCTGTTGGGTTGATTGATGTGCCTGTTAAAATTTATCAGGATATTACAGGTGTTATCCAAATTCGAGTAAATGAAGGTTAAGTACATCGTTAGAAAGGAATGACTATGGCTGAGATAGAAGAATTAAGAACCCAGCCTCAAGATATCCAAGCAGAGCAATCTGTCTTAGGAGCCATCTTTATTGATGAGGGAAAACTGGTTTTTGTTCGTGAGTTTATTGAGCCAGCAGATTTCTTTAAATATGCCCATCGGTTAATTTTTAAGGCGATGATTGACCTTGCAGACAGAGGAGATGCTATTGATGCGACTACAGTTCGCAATATTTTAGATAGTCAAGGGGATTTGCAAAATATCGGCGGTCTCTCTTATCTAGCCGAAATCATCAACTCTGTTCCAACCTCAGCCAATGCGGAATATTACGCAAAGATTGTTTCTGAAAAAGCGGTTCTAAGACGCCTGATTGCTCGTTTAACGGAGAGCATCAATCAAGCATATGATGGAGCTAGTCCGTCGGATGAAATTATTGCAGGTGCAGAAAAAGCTCTGATTGATGTTAGTGAAAATGCCAACCGGAGTGGTTTCAAGAATATCAAGGATATCTTAAATATCAACTTTGGAAGTCTTGAAACTCGGTCTTTGCAGACAACAGATATTACTGGGATTGCAACGGGATATCGAGATCTTGATCATATGACAACAGGTCTTCATGAAGAAGAGTTGATTATTCTTGCAGCTCGTCCAGCGGTTGGTAAAACTGCCTTTGCTCTAAACATTGCCCAAAATATTGGAACTAAGTTGGATAAAACAGTTGCTATTTTCTCGCTGGAAATGGGTGCTGAAAGTTTGGTAGACCGGATGTTGGCAGCAGAGGGCTTGATTGAATCCCATTCTATTCGTACGGGTCAGCTGACAGACGATGAGTGGCGAAAATATGCCATTGCACAAGGAAACCTAGCCAATGCAAGCATTTATATAGATGATACTCCCGGTATTCGGATTACAGAAATTCGGTCTCGTTCTAGAAAATTAGCACAAGAGACAGGTAATCTCGGTTTAATCCTCATCGACTACTTGCAGTTGATTACTGGGACTGGACGCGAAAACCGTCAACAGGAAGTATCAGAAATTTCTCGTCAATTAAAAATTTTGGCGAAGGAATTAAAGGTTCCTGTGATTGCCCTCAGTCAGCTATCTCGGGGAGTCGAACAACGACAAGATAAACGTCCAGTTCTATCAGATATCCGTGAATCAGGATCCATCGAGCAGGATGCAGATATTGTTGCCTTTCTATATCGGGATGACTACTATGAACGTGCAGGCGAGGAAGAAGAAGGCTTGCCAAATAATAAGGTTGAAGTCATCATTGAAAAAAACCGTTCGGGAGCGCGTGGGACAGTGGAGTTAATCTTCCAAAAGGAATATAATAAATTCTCCAGCATATCAAAGAGAGTAGAGGAATAATGGATGAGTGATGCATTTACTGATGTAGCAAAAATGAAAAAAATCAAAGAAGAAATCAAGGCTCATGAAGGCCAAATTGTGGAAATGACCTTGGAAAATGGTCGTAAACGTCAAAAAAATAAATTTGGTCGATTAATTGAAGTCTATCCTTCTTTGTTTATTATCGAATATACAAATGAAAATAGTTTACCTGGTGAGCCAGCGACAACCTATGTCGAATCTTATACTTACTCAGATATTTTAACTGAGAAAAATCTGATTCATTACTTAGATTAATTTGGTTAGGGTGATCTACCCATTCCAACCATCTCTTCTAGGAGATGGTTTTTTTTGATGATATGAACCATATAATAGATGTTAATTGTGTAAATTTATTGACAAAGGTGTCAATTTTACAATCAAATCTGTCAATAATAGATAGGGAATCTTTTGAAGAGTCATCTCATTTATGTTCTTAATCTTTCTACAATATAGAGATATTTGGGAGACTGTTAAAACAATCATACTTGACTAGCTGTAAATAAGCTGTAAAGATTCATGTAAACAAAATAAATATTATAAGACAGGAAAGAAAAATACATGATAATCGAAGTCAGAAATTAGAAATTTAGAAAGTCGCTAGCCAGAAGCCTTCATTTTACTTTTCAGTTATAGAAAGAAATACAAAAAAACGAGAAAGCAACTTTACAAGGACTGGTATTGGTGGTATAATAGAATTTGTGCGAAATGACAGCAGGACAAAATGAAGCTCGTCAACAGGAAGCCAGCTAGAAAAGTAACCTTTGCTGTTTGGGCGAAGGCTTTCTGAACGAATCAGGTTTGTCTAAAACGTTATTTCCTACAAAAAATTATTTTTATAGGAGGACATTTCAAATGTCACGTTATACAGGACCATCTTGGAAACAATCTCGCCGTCTTGGCTTGTCACTTACAGGTACAGGTAAAGAATTGGCACGTCGTAACTATGTACCAGGTCAACACGGACCAAACAACCGTTCAAAATTATCAGAATACGGTTTGCAATTAGCTGAAAAACAAAAACTTCGTTTCTCTTACGGACTTGGTGAAAAACAATTCCGTAACTTGTTCGTACAAGCTACTAAGATCAAAGAAGGAACAGTCGGTTTCAACTTCATGCTTCTTTTGGAACGTCGTTTGGATAACGTTGTTTACCGTCTTGGACTTGCGACTACCCGTCGTCAAGCTCGTCAATTCGTTAACCACGGTCACATCCTTGTTGACGGAAAACGCGTTGATATCCCTTCATACCGTGTAACTCCAGGTCAAGTGATCTCAGTTCGCGAAAAATCAGCTAAAGTTCCAGCGATCCTTGAAGCTGTTGAAGCAACTCTTGGACGTCCAGCATTCGTATCATTCGATGCTGAAAAATTGGAAGGTTCATTGACTCGCTTGCCAGAACGCGATGAAATCAACCCAGAAATCAACGAAGCACTTGTCGTTGAATTCTACAACAAAATGCTTTAATTTTAAGAAAAAATTTGCAGAAAGCCTACGACAGTGGGCTTTTTGTTTTGTCTTAAAGCGTTGATTTCGGGGTTTGTTCCCTTATTTGCTCCCTAAGTTTACTTCGTAGAAAGAAATGGCCGTCGTAAAAATAGGCGGTTTTTCTTTTTCAAAATAGATAACAACTCTCCTGATTTCGATATTTTTATGACCAAATACCTAAAATAATGAACCAAATAGCGATTTTTTCTTCTTAGATAGTCCTTTTTGTTAAGATGAAACAAACGATTGGAAAGGGTTCTTATGGGATTTAAGAAAAAACATTATCGCCAACAAGTTGACATGAGAGATTGCGGTGTTGCAGCTTTAGCCATGGTCTTTGGTTACTATGGATCATACTATTCTTTAGCTAGTCTGAGGGAGAAGGCAAAAACGACTGCAGATGGAACGACCGCCTTAGGTCTGGTCAAGGTGGCTGAGGAGTTGGGATTTGAGACACGCGCCTTCCGAGCAGACCGCACACTTTTTGACTTGGAAGGAGTGACCTATCCATTGATTGTCCACGTGATCAAGGATGGGCGTCTCCCTCACTATTACGTAGTCTATAAGAAAGATAAAAAGTATCTTTACATAGCAGATCCAGATCCAAAGGTAAAGATGACCAAATTGACGATCGAAGAGTTTGAAAAGGAATGGACAGGGATTGTCATTGCCCTGGCCCCGACTCCAGCCTATCAACCGAGTAAAGAAAAGAAAAATGGGCTCCTAGACTTTGTCCCTCTTTTGTTTAAACAGCGGCAATTGGTTCTGCATATTGTTCTTGCAACGTTATTGGTGACCCTCATCAATATTGTGGGTTCTTACTACTTACAATCGATTATTGATACCTATGTGCCTGATCAGATGAAGCAGACGCTGAGTGTGATTTCACTAGGGTTGATCGTGGTTTACATCTTACAGCAAGTCCTGACCTATGCGCAAGATTACTTGCTTCTTGTTTTAGGCCAACGCTTGTCTATAGATGTCATTCTATCCTATATTAAGCATGTTTTTCAGTTGCCTATGAGTTTCTTTGCAACTCGACGGACAGGAGAAGTGGTGTCGCGGTTTACAGATGCCAACCGGATTATCGATGCTCTGGCTAGTACGTTGCTTTCAATCTTTTTGGATCTGTCTATTGTTTTGATTTTATCAGTAGTCCTGTTTAGCCAAAATGCTCATCTCTTTTTCTTGACCATTCTCTTACTGCCGATTTATGCGGTCATTATTTTTGCCTTTATGAAGCCTTTTGAGCGCTTAAATAATGAAACCATGGAAGCCAATAGTGTCTTGTCTTCTTCTATTATCGAAGATATCAATGGGATTGAAACCATCAAGTCTCTGACCAGTGAGCGTAGTCGTTATCAAAAGATTGACACAGAATTTGTGGATTATCTGAAGAAGTCCTTTGCCATGAGCAAGGCGGAGAGTCTTCAAAAGGGGCTCAAGCACTTGGCCCAGTTGATTTTGAATGTCTTGGTCTTGTGGATGGGAGCTCATTTGGTCATGAAGCAAGAATTGAGTTTGGGTCAGCTGATTACCTACAATACTCTCCTTGTTTACTTCACAGGGCCTCTAGAGAATTTGATCAACCTCCAAACTAAACTGCAAGCAGCCCGAGTGGCCAATACACGTCTGAATGAAGTCTATTTGATAGACTCTGAGTTCGCAGAGAAGAAGCCTCTTCAAGAGCGTGAGACTCTCGATGGTGATCTGGTTTTTGAGGGAGTGGACTACAAGTACGGTTTTGGAGCCAATGTTTTAACAGATATTAACTTAAGGATCAAAAAAGGGAGCAAGGTGAGTTTTGTCGGTATTTCCGGTTCTGGAAAAACCACGCTAGCAAAGATGATGGTGAATTTCTACCAACCCAATAAAGGGACGATTCGTCTGGGAGGAACGGATATCCAGCAAGTCGATAAAACTTTGCTCCGCCAGCAAATCAATTATTTACCCCAGCAGCCCTATGTCTTTAATGGTACGATTTTAGAGAACTTGTTACTGGGAGCGCGGGAAGGAACCAGTCAGGAAGATATTTTGCGCGCGGTTGAAATCGCAGGAATTCGAGAAGACATTGAGCGCATGCCCCTCAATTACCAAACGGAATTGACTACGGATGGCATGGGAATTTCTGGTGGACAACGGCAGCGGATTGCCTTGGCGCGTGCCTTATTAACGGATGCTCCGATTCTGATTCTGGATGAAGCGACCAGTAGCCTGGATATCTTGACGGAGAAGAAAATTGTGGACCGCTTGATGGCCTTAGATAAAACCATTATCTTTATTGCCCACCGGTTAACGATTGCAGAGCGTTCTGAAAAAGTCTTCCTCCTGGACCAAGGTCGTCTGAAAGAAGAAGGAAGTCATGAAGAACTGCTGAAAAAGAATGGTTATTACAGCCATTTGGTAACTTGTTAAGAGAGGACTAGGAGAAAAAAAGAGAGTATGATGAACGAAAAATATTTTGAAAGTGCAGAATTCTATCAGAAACGTTTCCATAATTTTGCTAGTTTGTGGGTAGTCCCTTGTTTTCTTTTACTACTGTTTATTGTGGGATTCTCTGTCTTTGCCAAGAAGGAAGTGACCTTGTCTAGTCGTGGGACGATTGAAGCTACGCGCGTGGTGGACCAAATCCAGTCAACGAGTAATTCTCCCATTCAAGTCAACCATTTGAAGGAAAATAAAGAGATTAAAAAGGGAGAAATCTTGGTAGAATACCAAGAGGATCAGGAAAAACAACAAGGAATGAGCTTGACGCAACAGCTAGACCTCTTAAAGAAACAGGAGGAACAATTAAAACTGTTGAAAACGAGCATTGAGACCGGGGAGAGTCAGTTTACAGGAAATGAACATTTTGGGTATGATCAGCTGTTTAAGGATTACCAGCAACAGATAGCGATTCTCCAAGCGCAAGCCCATCAACAAAATGCGACTATTGCTTCTCAAAATGCTAGTGCAAGTTCCAGTCAAGCAGAAATTGGCCAAGCTATCCAAGACCAGGAGAAGCGATTAACTGATTACCGTAGTCTAAAATCAGCTCTCCTAGAGGGAAGAAGTCTGGATGTGACTCATCCACTTTACTCCCTCTACCAGAGTTACGCTCAGCAACCACATGGAGAAGAAAACGCTCAAGCACAAGCTTCTTTTATCAGTCAACTGGATAGTCAAATCCAGCAGCTAGAAGCGAGTATTTCTAATTATCGAATTCAATATGCGGGATCCGGAAGTCAACAAGCTTTTTCGACCAGTTTAGATAGTCAAATAGCCTCGCTGAAAGCTCAACAGCTAAGTAAGGTTGGACAAGATCTGTTGCTTCTTTCTCAGCAAATCGCAGATTTAGACAGTAAGTTAAAAACACAAGAAACTCTTCTTCAGAAGACTCAGATTCTAGCCAAGGATGAAGGGGTAATTCATTTGAATGATGAAACAAAAGGAGCGAGTATTGTAACGGAAGGCACTCCTTTGGCACAAGTTTATCCACTCATTCAGAAAGAAAAAGAAGTCAAGATTGTTACCTATATTCCTTCAAAAGATATAGCTACGATTCATGTGGGAGATCGGATTCGCTTTAGCACACAGGGAAGTAAACAAAAACCAATTACGCTAGAGGCCCGTATTAGCTCCATTGCTTCGAGTGCCACTCGGACTGAACAGGGGAATTTTTTCAAAATCGAGGGAGTTCTTCGTCTCAAGGATCAGGAAGCCAAACTTCTACGGTACGGATTGGAAGGGAAGTGTGTTCTGATCACAGGAGAAAAATCTTACTTCAGTTTCTTTGTGGATCAATTTTTAGGAGCAGGGAACTAAAGAAACATAACATAAAAAGAGACCGAGGTCTCTTTTCAGATTTAAGATAAAGTCTTCTGAAAAACTTCCCTTAGGTGAGTACGGACGTCAGCGAACTTCTACGAAGTTCCATGACTTAGTTTTGAGCCTAAGGTCTCAAAACTCCCGAGTGTTAGAGACACTAGTGTCTCTAACACTTTTCTCACGTCGGGAAGTTTTTAATCTTTTTATTAAATGGCTAAAAAAATAAAAGTCATTTTTGAAAATCATCTAGCCGTTTTATGTAAAACAATAGTTTGTCTACATTCAAAAAAGAGACCGAGGTCTCTTTTTTATTCTAGCATTTTTAATAGGAAGTCCGCCATTTGTTGGGGGC
Source organism: Streptococcus australis ATCC 700641 (assembly GCF_000186465.1). Lineage (GTDB taxonomy): Bacteria > Bacillota > Bacilli > Lactobacillales > Streptococcaceae > Streptococcus > Streptococcus australis. The sequence continues at coordinate 438,233 of NZ_GL636091.1, forward strand.
TTTCTTTTTGACCACGCGCCACCCACATTTGACAGACTCCAAAGAAGGCATTGGTGAGGTAGACAGAACTGTAGTCTCTTTCGATTTCGGTCAAAGATCGATGGCCATAACGCTCTTGCAAGCTATCCACTAGTAGAACTTGTAGCTTGTGCCGCAAGAAGGATTGAATTTCTTTTGTCCCATTCTCGGTTAGAAGGACAGCAAAGAGGGGCTCCTTGGTGAGAAATTCGAAAACTTCGGTAACAGCTTGGTGTTTATCATCTTGTTGTTTGTCGAAGATGTATTCAACTTTGTGGAAAAATTCCTGTTGGTAGCGCTCAATCATATCGTACTTATCGCGGTAGTGGGTATAGAAGCTACTCCGGCTGATACCGGCTTCTTTTGCCAACTGAACGGTTGAAATCTCATCAAAGGACTCTCTATGAAGGAGGTCAACCATGGCTTCCTGTATGATCCGTTTTGTTTTTATTCGCTTATTGCTTTCGGTAACCATTTTAGTCTCCCTTTTTTATGAACAAAATTATACACAGTGTCTAAAAATAAGTTTTTTAACTTGCGGTTTTTAAAAAGAACTGTATAATCAATTATATCAAAAAATTAGACAATGTGTATAAAAAGGAGACAAAAAATGTTTAAGGAATGGAAAGCGATTTTTAGGAAACCAACCTTCATCGTTGTGATGATAGGGGTTTCCTTGATACCAGCTCTCTACAATGTGATCTTTCTATCCTCTATGTGGGATCCTTATGGCAAGGTTTCGGACCTGCCAGTAGCAGTTGTCAATCAAGACCAACCAGCTCGTTATCAGGAAGAAGAATTGACAATCGGAAAAGACATGGTGTCCAATTTTGAGAAAAGTGATGCCCTGGATTTTCATATTGTCGATGAAAGAGCAGCTAAAGAGGGGCTGGAAAAGGGTGAGTACTATATGGTGGTGACCTTGCCCAAAGATCTATCTGCTAAAGCTGCTTCTATCTTAACCAATCATCCGGAACAGATGACCATTGCCTACCAAACATCCAGCGGCCATAGCTTTATTGCTGGTAAGATGAGTGATTCCGCCATGATAAAAATCCAGCAAACCGTTGCTAGTAATGTCACCCAAACCTATACCAGCGCTCTTTTCGAAAAGATGGGAAGCTTGAAGACAGGTATGGGAACAGCAGCGGAAGGAAGCCAGAAATTAGCGACCGGTGCTGGTCAGCTAAAAGAGGGTGGACAGACTCTGACAGACCATTTGACCACCTTGTCCAATTCGAGTCTGTCTTTTTCAAATGGGGCACAGACTCTTAGCACTGGACTCTTGGCCTACACCAATGGAGTTGGCCAATTAGGAACTGGTCTTCATCAAATGCAGGAGAAAGTTCCCACCCTCGTATCGGGAGTTGGGCAACTTCATAATGGTTTTACTACCTTTAGTAGTGGACTGACGACCTATACATCTGGTGTTGGACAGCTAGGAGATGGTTTGAACCAAATGGCTAGTCAAACGCCTCAGTTAGCATCTGGAATTGGCCAATTGCATACAGGGATGACGACTCTCTCAACGGGACTGGATACCTATACAAAAGGAGTCAGTCAGTTGAATCTTGGTGCTAGTAATTTGACGACTGGTCTAACCAACTATAGCTCAGGTCTTGCTACTCTTAGTGGTGGAGCTAGTCAATTAAGTGGTCAATCGGAAGCCTTAAGAAATGGAGTGTCTCAGTTAGAGACAGGCATTCAAACCTTATCCACACAACTCACTCCGCAACCAAATCAACAAGAGCAGCTTGCCCAATTAACAGCAGGCCTTACCCAATTAAATGAAGCCATTCAGAACACGAGTGGAGATACTAGTCAACTCAGCACAGCTTTGGCAACCATCGCCACCTCTGCTCAAGGGATTTCAGCAGCAGCACAGGCTGACCGCAATTCAGTACTAGCCAATCTTCAAGCTACTGCTGCCTATCAATCAATGACAGCTGAGCAACAGGCAGAAATAACGGCTGCTGTCTCTGCTACTTCAAGTACCACGGAGACTGCTGCTCAAGCGATTTTAACCACTGTTCAAGGCTTGCAAGAAAACTTAACGACCGAGAGTCCCTTGGCCACAGTAAAAGAAAGTGCCAACCAGATCTTGCCAACAGCTTCGTCTACCTTGAATACTCTTTCAACTAGTTTGAGCTCCCTACAGACAGCAGTGACAGAGCAACTTCTACCAGCAAGCCAAACCCTTAACCAGGGAGTTCAACTCTATACGACAGGGGTAGATCAATTAGCTGGCGGAGCTAGTCAGCTTACGGATAATAGCAGTAGCTTGATAGCAGGAGCTACTCAATTGAGTGCAGGGACAAGTCAACTGGAGCAGAAATCTGATGACTTGATAATGGGAAGTAGTCAACTAGCGACAGGATTGGGAGACTTAAATGGGAAAATGCCAGCTCTGACTGCTGGAATGAATCAGTTAGCTTCAGGAGCCAACCAATTGACTAGTAAGTCTAGTGAATTAACAACAGGTGCTGGACTGCTAGCTAGTGGGATCGGTCAATTAAATACTCAAACACCAGTCTTGGCTAGCGGTGTTGATCAACTTGTATCAGGAGTCGATCAGTTATCGGATAAATCAGGTCAGTTACTATCAGGTTCTCATCAATTGGCGGATGGTGCAACTAAAATAGCCGATGGCTCAGGTCGATTAGCGACAGGAGGCCAGGTTCTTGTCGGAGGCTTGGGTGATCTCCAAACAGGTAGTCAGAATCTTAGTCAAGGCTTGAGTTCAGCCAAAGATCAACTAAATAGCGCTAGCACTGAAAAAGAAAATGCAAGCGTATTGTCAGATCCAATCACCCTTTCAAAGACAGACCATGACAATGCTCCAGTGAATGGAGTGGGGATGGCACCTTATATGATCTCTGTTGCCCTTTTCGTCGCGGCTCTCTCTACCAATATGATTTTTGCCAAATTGCCATCTGGGCGTCATCCAGAAAGTCGTTGGGCTTGGCTTAAATCGAGATTGGAAGTGAACGGGATGATTGCTGTCTTGGCTGGTGTCCTGGTCTACGGAGCTGTCCACCTGCTCGGAATGGCGGCAAACCATGAAAGCTTGACTCTTTTCCTCTGTGTGTTAGGAAGTGTGACCTTCATGTCCATGGTGACTGCCTTAACAACATGGAACAACAAGGTCGGAGCATTTATCTCTTTGATTCTCTTGCTCCTTCAACTGGCTTCTAGTGCAGGGACTTATCCGCTTGCCCTCACCAATCGTTTCTTCCAAATCATTCATCCACTGTTGCCAATGAGTTATACCGTATCGGGATTACGGGAAACCATTTCCTTATCTGGTCAGATAGGTGGGCAAGTCACCTTCCTTACCCTGGTTTTGGGCTTGTGTATTGGTCTAGGAATGATAGCCTATCAACCTCAAAAGATGGAAGAAGACTAGACTTCCTCTATCCATAGTTTCATGTGAAACAAATCCCCCTTCTCTGAAGAGAAAGGGGATTTTTCTTAGTTAAAATAAAGCACTTCTGGATCTGGAGTAATATAGACAAGGTTGTCATCCTTAAAGACAAGTTGAACTTGTCCTTCTTTGTATGTAAAGACTGTAAAAGTTTGCTCTAATTGAGTCGTTTGAGCTAGATCGATTACACCAGCCCAAAAAGCATGGAGTTGTTCTTCTGTTAAGTGTCCCTCTTGATAGAGTTTGACCAGATTTTCCCGTTCCTTTTCTGAGAAGGTCTCGAGCATATAATTTGAATCAACATGGGTTTTTTCAGGTTTTCCAAGAATTTTTTTGACTATTTTTGTTGTATAGCCTTCGAAATCAGGTGTATGCACTTTTAATCCACCGTCATATTTTTTATAGTAAACGACAGAATCGCCAGTTGCATAGATCTTGTCTTTTGGAGCTTCGCTAGCATTGGCAGGGAGCTCCTCCATTTTTTTGCTAGAGCTGGTTTCCGTCTGAGACTCTTTCTTCTCTTTTTTGGAAGAGCTAGCTTTAGATGATTTTTTTGACGATGAGGCTTCTTTTTCACTTTTCTCTTGTTTTTTAGAAGAGGCACGAGAGCTCGTTTCATCCGGTTTGAAATGTGATTCAAAATCAGACATACAGGCTGTCAAGAAGAAAAGACTCAAAAAGAGCGTTGCAAGGAGAGTAATTTTTTTAGACATCATGTAAATCCCTTTCTAATTATAGAGCGCTATTTCTTCTATTGTACACTATAAAAACTTGGAAAGCACGAAAAAACAGGAGAGTTCAACTCTATCTCATTTGAAGCGTGGAGTCTGGGACAAAAGTCCTAGCCTCTCAATTGTTTTTGGATTGTCGAGCAAGACGCAGTGGTTGAGCGGGCTCTACTAGGCTGATTTCATCAGCTTTTACAGCCCTACTCAACTGTGCGGAGGTGGGACGACGAAATCGAATTCTAACGAATTACCGATTTCTGTCCCACTTTCTTGTGTGCTTCAGTTAGTGGCCTTGGAAGAGGGATTTAGCGTCCACCAGGCCCGCCAGGTCCACCACCTTGAGGCCCACCACCGCCGGGAGCACCACCGCCTCCAGGCATGGAATTGACAATTTCTGTTTGTTTTTCACCATTGATATAGATATCTCCACCGGTGTAGGTAGCAGTACCATCAAAGTCGAATCCAGATTGACCTGTTAAATTGATGGTTCCTCCAGTCACAGTGACATTGCCGTTAGAGTCGATTGGATCGGTATCCCCTTGGCCAACTTCAACGTTGAGGGTTCCACCATTCATGGTGAAGAAAATTTCATCTTGGTTGGCATTGGCATTAGCCGCATTGACCCCGTCATCGGTTGCATAGATGGTGATATCTCCACCGTTGATGGTGATCGATTTTCCTTCGAGACCTTCGACTGACTCGCTTACCTTGTAGGTTCCGCTATCGATGACCAGATCACCAGAAGCATGGATGCCATCGTCCCCAGCTGAAATGGTCATGGTATTGTCAGACAGATACATGGTTCCGACAGATGTATCTTCATCGTTATCCACCTTGACCGCATCTTCATCTGCATCGATGGTCATCGTCGTACCGGTGATATTGAGCTCATCATTGACGTTGAAGGCATCTCCTACAGCCGTGATTTTATAGGTTCCACCCGTAATGTGAAGAGTGTCATTAGCTTTGATAGCGTTGTTCTTCTTGGCATCGATGTTGAGCGTACCTGAACCATTGATGGTGAGATCTCCTTTAGAGAAAATGACCGCATCGGCATCTTCATCATTGTTTGAACTTGAATCAGACAAGGTATTGGTCGTGCCATCTGCTAGAGTCAGGTAGACATGCCCTGCTTTCGTAGCAGAGATTGGTGCGTTGGTGTTGGTCATGGTAACTCCTTTCAAGACGATGTGAACATCATCTGAGTCAGCTGCTTCGACCTTGATTTGAACCCCATCGGATTCACCAGAGATGACATAGGTTCCAGCCTTCGAGATGGTCACAGTTGATCCAGATACAGCTACGCCGTCACCTGCTACACTTGCAGAAGATCCAGACAGTTTGACAGTAGAGGCTTTGCTTTCATCATAAGAGCTGTCCTTGTCCTTATCTGTAAAATAGTTGGAATTGTTTGTTTTATTTTTTGAAGTAGAAGTTGCAGTTGTTTGATCTGTATTGCTTGTTGTAGCTGATTGAGATGATGCTTGGCTACACGCTGTTAGTAGGGTGAGGGTTGCGGCCCCCGTTAATAAAAATTTCCATTTGTTTGATTTCATGAGCTTTTCCTCTCGTTCCATTGATATGCTCCTAGTCTAAAGTTGCTAGCTGAAAGTTTCCTAAAGTTTTTCTGAAAGGAATCTTAACTTTAGTTTTCTTTAAGTTTGGCTTAATGAAAGCTTAAGAAAAGGCCACTAAACTAAGGAACCAGTAAAGCGACTTGTGGCTTTGCAACAAAAAACGATAATGTAACGAACGAACTTTTATAGAACAAAAGGAGAAAAACATGAAAAAAACGGTAGAGACAAGCTTCAAGCGGATTGAAACCAAATATGTGGTGAATAAAGAAGACTTGGATGACTTATTGAAAGATTTGAAGAAATATGTGGTTGAAGATGATTATCCCATCTCCACGATTTCGAATGTCTATTTTGATACCGAAGACTTCGATGTGATCCAAGATGCCCTTGCTAAACAGAACCGTCGTGAAAAGATCCGGGTGCGGACCTATGTAGAGCATCCAACAGTGGAGAGTCCGGCTTTTCTAGAAGTAAAATCAAAGGATGCAGAAGGCATTGGTCACAAGTTCCGCCTGGTCTCAAATCCCTCCTCCATTACCCGCCTCATGACGGATGGACTAGTGGATCAGACCATTCAGGATCTGGACTTGGTTCAAGAAATCCAAGCACTGCGCCAGCGCTATGATAACCGACTACAGCCCCAGATGTACATCTATTATGATCGTTTGTCCTTAAAAGAAAAGAAGAGCATCCAAGGCTATCCTTACAACAAGATTCGGGTCACCTTGGATCAAAACTTAGTCTATCGTGATCAGCAGGTTAGTCTCCTTCATGGAAAAGCTGGAGAGCCTTTATTAGAAGAAAATACCATTATTATGGAAATCAAGGCCCCAGGTGAAGAACCTCAGTGGCTGAAAGATATTCTAGATAAGTACGGACTGGTCAAGCAGAAATTTTCGAAATACAGTTGTGCCTACCATAAGTCACAAGGCTTAGACTATGCACCAACGCCAATTCAAGAAAGGACAGGTGCTACCTATGTCTAATCTATTTGATTCTATTTTTAATAATGCCACAGCAACGGTGGATCCCTTGCGCTTACTGTTGGCCCTTTTGGTCAGCCTCTTTCTAGGAATGGCCCTATCTTGGACCTATAAATACCGGACACTGTACACTCGAGAATTTGTCATTAGTTTGACCTTGCTCCCTTGTATGATGACCTTAGTGATCTTTTTGGTCAATGGAAGTTTGGGGACCTCGATTGCAGTGGCAGGGACCTTTAGTTTGATTCGTTTCCGGTCAGCTACGAGTGGTTCGAGAGAGTTGATTGCGATTTTTCTAGCCATGATTATAGGACTAGCAGCAGGATCGGGCTATCTTTTATTGGCCATTTTATCAACCCTCTCTTTACTAGGGGTTTGGCTTGTATTGGAGAACAAACAGAGTAAGGCAGATCATCAACGGCGCCGTCATTTGACCATTACAGTTTCAAAACAAGATGCTGTTGCAGAACAAATCAGTCAGTTGTTAGACCAAAGTTGTTCAGAAGTTGACTTTATTTCTGTCACAACGGCCCAAGCTGGAGAACAACTGACCTTGAACTATGAGGTAAATATGAAATCGAACATCGATGATTTTGCCCTTGCCAATCTATTGATTAGCAAGGTTGAAAATTGTGATGTCGCTCTGACAAAGAGAGCGAAGAAAAGAAAGAATCTATAACTGCTATCCTACTTTAGGATAGTTTTTTAGGGTTTTAAGAACTTTTTAAGAAAAAGTGGTATACTGTTTCTAAAAAATTGAAGGAATCCTTTATGAAAAAGACTGCTATTTTTGAAGATGTCATCTCAATTATGAGCCATGATTCATCTACCATCAAGGATCGAAAAGGATGCGACCCCGATCGCTTTCGAGAAAAAATGACAGATGATATGTCGGATGATGCCTTTCTTTATCAAGTCAGGTCCTACCTAGCCAGTTTTGGGATTATTGGCCATATCCCCTTTCAGAATAAAAAGGCTGGTCAAAAAGGCTTTCTCTTACGCGTAACGGGCCATCAACTTTATGTTGAAAAGGCGAATGCAGATACCGGTCTTCAAGCAGGGGACCAGATCCTAGGTCTGGATGGAAGTGACTTGGACCAAGTAGCGTCTCTTCATAAGGACTATTTTATCAGTAAGACCCCCGAAAGACATTACCGAGAATGGGCGGATTTGGTCTCTCAGTCAAGAAGGGTTACTCTTCTCCGAGAAGGGGTAGAAAAGACCATTGAAGTAGCGCCCAGTCGAGAGCCGATCAAAGATCAGATTTTTTGGAAACGATTAGACGATGAGATTCTTTATCTTCGTCTGGATAACTTTATGGATGAGGGAGCTATTAGTCGGGTATACCAAGAGTGCTTACCGATGATGACGGAGGTCAAGTTCCTTCTCATTGATGTCCGACAGAACAGCGGAGGGACAGATTCTTTATACTTCCCTCTATTACATCTAGGGTTAGAGAAGGATCAGGGTTATGATTCGCTTGACTGGGATGATGATGGCATGGAAATTCTCTATACGGAGCGCAATGTTGACCTGCGCTTGAAAGACTTTGAGGACTGGATGCAACAGGAAGAAATTAGTCCGGAAACCATTAAACTGCTTGAAGAGATGAAAGAGGAATTGCTCCGCCATCGGGGGAAAGGCTATGTACCGTATCAGCAAGAAAGCGAGGAATTCTTCCCAGAGGTTAGAGGAGGCCGCTATCCCGAGCGGATCTTTGTCTTATCAGACACCTACTGCGCTTCTTCTGGAGATAATTTTGTCCAGATGATGAAGCAATTTAAGAAGGTAACGGTGGTAGGTAGACCAACTCTCGGAATTTTAGACTATTCCAATTGTTGTACCGTTGACTATGGTGATTATCGATTGATGTTTCCTACCTCTCGCTGTCTAAGCCTGGATCAAGGAAAAGGAATGACGGATCAAGGTGTGGAGCCGGATATAGAGGTTCCATGGAGTCCCGACCATTTTGAAAGAGATGTAGATCTAGACAAGTGTTTGGAGTTGATTCGTCAGAGTTGCGCAACAGCAAGATAATGCTTAGATAGTAGTTGGCTTAAATCAGAAAAGCAAACGATCCAAGGTCAGATCTCAAGAGTCTCTTATGGTAACGTTTTCTAGTATTTTTTCCTTGTGTTTGGATTGCTATGACTGAACAAAAAATGGTAAAATAGTCAGTGATAATCAAAATGAAGAGTGAAAAAGATGAAACATAAAACACTTTATAAATTTATAGGGCAAACAATCTTATATTTCGCTATTTTCTTAGCCCTACTCTATTTCTTTAGTTATCTTGGTCAAGGCCAAGGTGGCTTTATCTACAATGAATTCTAAAGGAGATCCCTACCGTGTCAAACCAACCAATTACTGATATGATTGAGGCGATTGAGCGCTTCGCCCAACTGCAACCAGACTATCCTGTCTACAATGTCCTTGGAGAAGAGCATACCTATGGCCAATTGAAGGCTGATTCAGATAGCTTAGCAGCCCATATTGACCAAATGGGACTTCCTGAAAAGTCACCTGTTGTGGTCTTTGGTGGCCAAGAATATGAAATGTTAGCAAGCTTTGTGGCCTTGACCAAATCTGGCCATGCTTATATCCCAATTGATAGCCACTCTGCCTTGGAGCGCGTGTCTGCCATTGTTGAAGTAGCAGAGCCAAGCTTAATCATCGCCATCAATGAGTTTCCAATTGAAAACCCAGCTACTCCAATCATGTCCTTGGAGCAAGTGCGTCAAGCTTATGCGGCTCAGCATGCCTATGATTTGCAACATCCGGTCAAAGGGGATGATAACTACTACATCATCTTTACTTCAGGGACAACTGGGAAACCAAAAGGGGTGCAAATTTCGCATGATAACTTGCTCAGCTTCACCAACTGGATGATTACAGACAAGGAATTTGCGACGCCAGAGCGCCCGCAAATGTTGGCGCAACCACCCTATTCCTTTGACTTATCTGTTATGTACTGGGCACCAACTTTGGCTCTTGGAGGAACGCTTTTTGCCCTTCCATCAGCCATCACTCAAGACTTTAAACAACTCTTTGCGACCATCTTTTCTCTCCCGATTGCTATCTGGACTTCAACACCATCTTTTGCAGATATGGCCATGCTGTCTGAAGATTTCAATGCTGAAAAGATGCCAGGCATTACCCATTTCTACTTTGATGGGGAAGAGTTAACGGTTAAAACAGCTCAAAAACTGCGTGAGCGTTTCCCGAATGCGCGCATCATTAATGCCTATGGGCCAACGGAAGCAACGGTTGCTTTGTCGGCGGTTGCTATCACAGATGAGATGCTAGCGACACTTAAACGCTTGCCAATTGGTTATACCAAAGAAGATTCTCCAACCTTCATCATTGATGAGGAAGGAAACAAATTGCCAAATGGAGAGCAAGGAGAAATCATCGTGTCTGGACCGGCTGTTTCAAAAGGTTATATGAATAATCCAGAGAAAACAGCAGAAGCTTTCTTCGAATTTGAAGGACTTCCAGCCTACCATACGGGAGATGTTGGAACCATGACAGATGAAGGTCTTCTTCTCTATGGTGGTCGGATGGACTTCCAGATCAAGTTTAACGGCTACCGTATTGAGCTAGAAGATGTTTCTCAAAACTTGAACAAATCTCAGTACATCGACTCGGCTGTTGCAGTGCCACGCTACAACAAAGATCACAAGGTTCAAAATCTCTTGGCCTATGTCATCTTAAAAGATGGGGTCAAGGAACAATTTGAGCGCGAGATTGATATTACCAAAGCGATTAAGGAAGATTTGGAGCACATCATGATGTCTTATATGATGCCTTCGAAATTCCTCTACCGTGACAGCTTGCCGCTAACTCCAAATGGGAAAATCGACATCAAAGGGTTGATTAGTGAGGTTAACAACCGATGATCGAGTTTTTGAAACAGCTCCCTCATTTAGAACCCTATGGGACCCCGATCTACTTTATTTATCTGATTGGGGCCTTATTGCCTGTCTTTGTTGGCCTCTTCTTTAAGAAGCGTTTCCCAGTTTATGAAGCCTTGGTCAGCCTCGCCTTTATTGTTTTGATGCTGACTGGGACGGATTTGAAACAAATCTATGCGGTTCTTTTCTACCTCTTTTGGCAAATCCTTTGGGTCTATTCCTATAAAATCTATCGAAGCCAGCATGATAACAAGTGGGTTTTTTACCTTCACTCTTTCTTGGTCGTTTTGCCCTTGGTTTTTGTGAAGGTGCAACCAGCCATTGATGGGACCCAGTCTTGGATGGGCTTCCTTGGGATCTCCTATCTGACCTTCCGAGCAGTGGGTATGATTATCGAGATGCGAGATGGAACTCTCAAAGATTTTAGTCTCTGGGAATTCTTGCGTTTCTTGCTCTTTATGCCAACCTTCTCAAGTGGACCGATTGATCGTTTTAAACGCTTCAATGAAGACTACCTAACGATTCCAGATCGAGATGAGCTTCTCGATATGCTGGAGCAGAGTGTCAAGTATATCATGCTTGGCTTCCTCTATAAGTTTATTTTAGCTCATATCTTTGGCCACCTTTTACTTGGACATGTCAAGACCTATGCCCTTCTTCAAGGGGGCGTCTTTAACCTAGGAACCTTAGGGGTGATGTACGTCTTTGGTTTAGATCTCTTCTTTGACTTTGCAGGCTATTCCATGTTTGCCCTTGCGGCATCTAATTTGATGGGAATTAAGAGCCCAATCAACTTTAATCTTCCTTTCAAATCACGTGATTTAAAGGAGTTCTGGAATCGTTGGCACATGAGTTTGTCCTTCTGGTTCCGTGACTTTGTCTTTATGCGCCTAGTCATGGTCTTGATGCGCAACAAGGTCTTTCAGAGTCGGATTACAACGTCAAACGTTGCCTATATCATTAACATGTTGGTCATGGGCTTCTGGCATGGAGTGACCTGGTATTATGTTGCTTATGGTCTTTTCCACGGACTTGGTCTTGTGATCAATGATGCCTGGCTTCGGAAGAAAAAAACAATCAATAAAGAACGTAAAGCAAAAGGACTAGAGCCCCTACCAGACAATCGCTGGACCCAGGCTCTTGGAATCTTTATTACCTTCAATACCGTTATGCTGTCCTTCCTGATTTTCTCAGGCTTCTTGGATCAGCAATGGTTTCCAAAAATGAAATAAGAAAAGGAAAAATGAAAAATGGATGTAAAATCACAAGTAATTGAAATTATTGACGAATTGTTTATGGAAGATGTCTCAGACATGATGGATGAGGATCTCTTTGATGCTGGTGTCCTTGATAGCATGGGAACCGTTGAGTTGATTGTGGAATTGGAAAACCGCTTCGATATTCGGGTTCCCGTATCTGAATTTGGTCGTGATGACTGGAATACAGCCAACAAAATCGTAGAAGGCGTCATGGAGCTTCAGAATGCTTAAACGATTGTGGCTGATTCTGGGTCCTGTCTTTTGCGCCATGGCTCTTGTCGCTACTCTTCTCTTTTTCTATCCGATTAACCACAAACACAATCTGACAGAGGAGAAAAAGGCTGCAGTGAGCTTGACAGCAGAAGGCTTTAAAAGTCGCGCCCGTAAGGAAGAAGCACTCGGGGATCCTAACTATCGTTTTGTACCCTTCTTTGGTTCCAGCGAATGGTTGCGATTTGACATCGTCCACCCAGCAGTACTAGCAGAGAAGTATGATCGCTCTTATCGTCCGTACTTTTTAGGACAACGAGGGGCGGCGTCCTTGAACCAATATTTTGGGATGCAGCAAATTCTTCCTCAACTAGAAGGGAAAACGGCTGTCTATGTGGTATCTCCCCAGTGGTTTACGAAGGACGGTTATGATTCATCGGCCTTCCAACAATACTTTAACAGTGACCAATTAACCAGCTTTTTGGCCAATCAGGAAGCTAGACCAGCAAGCCAGTATGCGGCATCTCGTCTCTTGCAACAGTACCCTAATGTTGCTATGCAGGGAGGAGTTCAAAAGCTAGCCAAAGGTCAAAATCTATCTAGTTTTGAAAAAGGTCTCAATCAGACCCTCATGCGCTTTGTTCGTCGGGAGGATGCCTTCTTTAGCACCTTTACGGCAATGAACAATAGCAACTATGAGAAGAAGGTTCTCTCTCGCTTAAATGATTTGCCAGATACATTTTCTTACGAAGCCTTGGAAGAAGTGGCGACGGCGGAAGCCAAAAAGAAAACCAATAATAATAAGCTTGGCATTAGTAACAGCTTTTATAGCCACCGTCTTGCAAGTAAGTTAAAGAAACTTAAGGGATTCCAAAAGAATGAATCCTATGAACAATCCCCAGAATACAATGATTTGCAGTTGGTCTTAGATCAGTTTGCTCAATCTAAAACCAATGTAATCTTTGTTATCCCTCCAGTGAACTCTAAATGGATGGCTTATACAGGCTTGAGTAAAGAAATGTATCAACGGACAGTTGAAAAAATCCGTTATCAACTAGAAAGTCAAGGCTTTACCCATATTGCTGATTTTTCTAAAGATGGTGATAAACCTTACTTTATGCAGGACACCATTCATATGGGCTGGAATGGATGGTTGGCATTTGACAAGGCAGTTGATCCTTTTGTCTCCAACCCTCAACCTGCTCCTGAATACAAGATTAACAATCGTTTCTTAAGTCAGGACTGGGCTAACTACAAAGGTCAGCCGGATCAATTTAAGTAAGATGCGAAGAGGTTGAGAATACCCAGTCTCAACCTTTTTCCTATGGTTTTGAAGAAACTTATCCCCATATTCACAGACTTATCCACAGACTTGTGGATAAGTCTATCTACTAGAAAGAGAGGAACTGGTAAACCATGAAAACAATGAAGAAAATAGCCTTTTATGCGATTCTTCAAGGAATCGTGATCTTTCTCATTACGGGCCTCATCACCCAATTAGTCAGAGGAGATTTCTTTTTCCGTGGCTTGGCTCCAATATTTGGAGTCTTGGCAACTGTCATGCGTTTTGGAACAGCTAGTCTGATGAAAATCTTGGCCCCAACCCTATATGATGAAGAGGCAAAACAAGAGAAAACTCCTACCAGGAAAGAAGCGGAATAAAAGAACTGTTTTTTCTGGAAAAATCTCTGGAAAAGCACTTATCTGACAGGCTTTATGGTAAAATAGAAGGAAGAATATTAGTTTGGAGAGTAAAAATACAATGAAACGTTCCATGTATGCTGGGCGTGTTCGAGAGGAACACATTGGACAAGAACTAACCCTCAAGGGATGGGTGAGTCGACGCCGCGATTTGGGTGGATTGATCTTTATTGATTTGCGGGACCGTGAAGGGATTATGCAATTGGTCATCAATCCAGAAACTGTCAGTTCGGAAGTCATGGCAACGGCCGAAAGTCTTCGTAGCGAGTATGTGATCGAAGTGACAGGTCAAGTTGCTGCCAGACAGCAAGTCAATGATAAAATTGCAACAGGTAAGGTTGAAATGCATGTTTCTTCTTTGACTGTCCTTAATACGGCAAAAACCACGCCATTTGAGATCAAGGACGGCATTGAAGCTAACGACGATACCCGTCTACGCTATCGATATTTGGACTTGCGTCGTCCAGAAATGTTGGAAAACTTGAAATTACGTGCCAAGGTAACGCATTCTATCCGTAACTACTTGGATGAGTTGGAATTTATTGATGTGGAAACACCATTCCTTTCTAAGTCAACACCAGAAGGGGCGCGTGACTACCTCGTTCCATCTCGTGTTAACAAGGGTCACTTTTATGCCTTGCCTCAAAGCCCTCAAATCACCAAACAGTTATTGATGAATGCTGGATTTGACCGCTATTATCAAATCGTCAAATGTTTCCGTGACGAAGATTTACGTGGAGACCGTCAACCTGAGTTTACACAGGTCGACTTAGAAACCTCTTTCCTGACAGAGCAAGAAATTCAAGATATTACAGAAGGTTTAATCGCGCGTGTCATGAAAGAAACCAAGGGGATTGAAGTGACACTTCCTTTCCCACGGATGAAGTACGATGATGCGATGGCTCTTTACGGTTCTGACAAACCAGATACTCGTTTTGAGATGCTCTTGACAGACTTGACAGAAGTTGTAAAGTGCGTAGACTTCAAGGTCTTCTCAGAAGCTCCAGCAGTGAAAGCCATTGTCGTCAAAGGCGCTGCAGATAACTACTCACGTAAAGACATCGATAAGATGACAGAAGTAGCCAAACAATATGGCGCTAAAGGTCTAGCATGGGTCAAGGTGGCGGATGGTGCTTTGAACGGTCCAGTTGCTAAGTTTTTGACAGATGTGACAACAGAGTTGACAAGTGCTTTACAGTTGGAAGAAAAAGATTTGGTCCTCTTTGTAGCAGATACATTAGAAGTAGCCAACGCAACACTAGGTGCCCTTCGTTGTAGAATTGCCAAGGAATTGGACCTCATTGACAACAGTCAATTCAACTTCCTATGGGTGGTAGATTGGCCAATGTTTGAGTGGTCTGAAGAAGAAGACCGTTACATGAGTGCCCACCATCCCTTTACACTTCCGCAAGCAGAGACAGCTCATGAATTAGAGGGCGATCTTGCCAAGGTACGTGCCATTGCCTATGACATTGTGCTCAATGGTTACGAACTTGGGGGAGGAAGTCTCCGGATTAACCAAAAAGAATTGCAAGAACGGATGTTTACAGCTCTCGGTTTCTCAAAAGAAGATGCAACAGAGCAATTTGGTTTCTTGCTAGAAGCTATGGATTATGGTTTCCCTCCACATGGTGGATTGGCTCTTGGTTTGGACCGTTTTGTTATGTTGTTAGCTGGTGAGGAGAATATCCGTGAAGTGATTGCCTTCCCTAAGAACAATAAGGCAACAGATCCGATGACCCAAGCCCCTTCTACAGTAGCCACTAAACAACTGGAAGAGTTGAGTCTACAAGTGGAAGTCAAAACTGAGGAGTAAGAATAAAAGCGGAAAATCAGCAGAAGTAGCTTCTGAGATTTTCCCTTTATTTATAAATTGAGAGATAGTCATGAAAAAAACTCGCTTAGGTAAAATCTTACGTTTTTATGTGAGAAGAATTGCTTATAATTTTAAATTATTACGGGTCTTAAAAAGTATTTCCCGCGAAAAGTATGATGAAAAGATTTCAGCCTCATTGGTCTATGGATTTTTATCTGCGATTGCTGTGAACTTCTTTTTCCAGCCGGGACGTGTCTATTCAAGTGGAGCGACAGGGTTAGCACAGATTGTTTCCGCTCTTAGTGATCGATTTTTGGGCTTTACGATTCCTGTTTCCTTGTCATTTTATGCCATCAATCTGCCCTTAATGATTATTGCCTGGTATCAAATTGGTCATAAATTTACCATTTTCACCTTTATCACGGTGTCCATGAGTTCCTTCTTTATCCAATTTGTCCCCGAAGTTACTCTCACCAATGACCCTATCATGAACGCCTTGTTTGGGGGTGTTGTTATGGGGACAGGGATTGGTTTTGCTCTTCGGAATAATATCTCAAGTGGGGGAACCGATATTGTCAGTTTGACCATTCGAAAGCGAACGGGCAAGAATGTCGGTAAAATTTCTCTCATCGTCAATGGGACCATCATGTTGATAGCAGGGATGACCTTTGGTTGGAAGTATGCCCTCTATTCGATGATTACCATTTTTGTTTCTAGTCGAGTGACAGATGCCGTCTTTACCAAGCAGAAGCGGATGCAAGCTATGATTGTCACTAGCCAACCGGATAAGATTATTGAGAAAATCCATAAGCGATTGCATCGTGGGGCAACCATTATCCACAATGCCGAAGGAACCTATAACCGTCAGGAAAAAGCGGTCTTGCTCACCGTTATTACCCGAGCAGAGTTTAATGAGTTTAAATTTTTAATGAAAAAAGCGGATCCTCAAGCTTTTATAACAATTTCAGAAAATGTCCATATTATTGGACGCTTTGTCGAAGTAGAAGACTAAAAAAATTCCTGCAAGAACTTCTTGCAGGAATTTTTTTATGCTTGTTCTACCAAGATCCAACCATGGCCTGGAACAGTAAATTCTTCTTGAGAAAGATTTTGCTCTTTTCCATAAATATGAGGGTAGGAAATTGCTAATCTAGCAGGCTGTTTGAGTCGATAGGACCATTCTTGATCCCCCAGGTTAACCAAGATAAGCAGCTTACGCCCGCCTTTCTCGATGCTGTATGAGAAGGTCTTCTCCGAAGTCCAAGTAACTTGACAATAATCTCGAATATCTTGGGCATTCACAAGGCGGAGGAGCTCTTCCTTTTTACGATAGGCAATCAATTCGCGCAGGAACTGAATGTCTGTCTCGTAAGACATAGAGGAAAGCCAATCTAATTGATTTAGAGCATCTGGAAGATTGTAAGTATTCTCTTCTAAGCCCTTGCTGCGATAGAACTCTTGACCAGCATGTAGGAAGGGAACTCCTTGAGCTAAGAGTACGAGATGCAAGCCGAGTCGAGCTTTAGCCTGACGTACCTCTTCTGAAATGTTTGGGTCTTCAACCTTGAGGTAGTCAAAGAAGGTTGCGTTATCATGGCATTCCACATAGTTAATAGCCTGTTGAGGACGCATAAAGTGGGGGGCTCCTTTGAGTCCGACGTTACCAGTCAAAATATTGGCCAAATCATTGGCCTGATAGCGGCTATCTATACGTCCTTCGCTCAGGATGCTTCGTTTAATGGTATCACGGAAGTTGTCACTAAAGAAGCCATACGGACGAAGTTGACTGGCATTGTATTGATGGGCCAGAAGTTCAGGATCCAGTCCAGTATCCATCTTCCACCCTTCTCCATAAAGGTAAATGTTGGGGTAAATGGCTGCCAATTCTTCTTGAATTTCCATCATGGTTTGGCGGTCAAGAATGCCCATCAGGTCAAAGCGGAAACCATCAAAGCCGTAGAGTTGAACCCACTGCTTGACTGACTGCTTGATGTAGTTGCGAACCATGGCTCTCTCGCTGGCTACATCGTTCCCACAGAAGGTTCCATTGGTTCGTTGGCGATTCTGGTCATAGCGATAGAAATAGCCTGGGACAATCCGCTCAAAGGCAAACTCGTCAGAGAGGTAAACATGGTTATAAACCACATCCATGATGAGGCTGAGATCTGCTTCGTGATAGGCATCAATCACTTGTTGCAACTCGATGATCCGTTGGTAAGGATCATTTGGCTGGCTACTAAAACTTCCTTCCGGAACATTGTATTGCACAGGGTCATAGCCCCAATTGTAGCCAGCAGTAGGATTTGTTTCATCTACGCTTCCGAAATCATAGAGGGGCATGAGCTGGACATGAGTAATGCCTAGGGATTTCAAATAGTCAAAGCCAAAGGTCTGGTCATCATGCTTAGGAGATTCTAAGAGGGCTGTAAATTTTCCAGGATGTTTAAAGCCCGCCTCTTTTTGGACAGAGAAATCACGGACACTCAGTTCATAAATAATGGACTCAGTCGGATCCAATTGTGTCGTTGATCTCTGAATGGGGCGTTCAATCTTGTGTCGGTCGATGACATAGCTAGCTCCTGAATTGGCTTCAGAAGAAAGAGCATAAGGATCATGAACGATATGGGTTACACCGTTGACTTGATGTTGGTAGTAGTAAGAGGCTTTTTCCCAATCTCCCTCGAGTTCTAGACGCCAAACTCCTTTTTCTGTCCGCTCCATCGGGTAGGCAGTTTGGTTAATCAAGAGCTCAACCTCTTGAGAAATGGGAGCCCAGAAGGCAAAGGTCGTTTTTTCTTTTGAGTAATGAGCTCCTAAATCCTCTCCATCATAAGCATATAGCTGATCAAAGATGGGTTGGCGGACAATGTCGCGGTAGTGGAGGAGGCAGGTTTCTCCTTTAGCGTTGGAGAGAGTATAGCTTTGACTCATGTCGATGGGAAGGGGGCTTCGAAGAGTTTTTTCTTCCTCTGTCGGCAAGAGTTCAATCGTTTTCGAACCAGACGTCAATGTAAAAGGAAGAAAGGCCGTTACGCTCTCTCCTCCTTCCATGCGAATCAAGTCTTGGTCATCTAAATAAGCTGCAAAGTGTGTGGTCATAGGTTCTCCTAAAGTTCAATAATCGAGTGTTCAATGAGCTGTCTGTAGCAAACAGTTTTATTTTCCTTGTTGTCCTTAATAATTTGGAGTAAGGTTCTGACAGATTCGCGTCCCAATTCAACCGTATTGATATCAATATAGGCGTCAATAGGGATCCGCGGTCGAATGGAGTCGAAGGAAATAATCGGAAGGTCGACTTGTTTGTCGCTCAGGTATCTCCGAACCCCTTCGGCAACTAGAATATCCGTTGTCATGAGCGCTTCAAGTTCTTCAAAAGGCAGGGTATCCATGATTTGGTAAGAATTTTCTTCCAGCAAGAAACCAAAGGAGAACTTGACCAATTCCTCACGGAGAGGGATCTGGTGACTGGAAAGAGCTTCTTGGTAGCCCTTGTAGCGGTCTTGAGAAACGGCCAGTTCCTTATTTCCTCCAACAAAGGCGATGTGTTGGTATCCTTTCTTGATGAAATATTCGGTCGCATCAAAGGCGGCTTTGACATTGTCATTATCGACCAAAGATACAAAAGGAGAAGTTGCTTTTCCTAAAATCAAGAAAGGAAATTTATCTTGAATACAGAAGTCAACCAGAGGATCATTCAATTTGGAATAGAGGAAGATGAGCCCATCTACCCGCTTACCATAAATCATTTGTTTGAGTTGCTCGAGACGGTGGGTCTCATTGGCCCCTGTACAAATCTGAATGGCATAGCCATGATCAGAAGCTACCTGACTAATCCCACGGAGGACCGTAGGGAAGAAGGGGTTTTGGAAAAACACATCACTTTCATCAGGCAAAACAAGAGCAATCACCTGACTAGACTGGCTCACTAAGCTACGAGCATTAAGGTTTGGATGGTAATCCAGTTCTTTCATGGCAGAACGAACCCGTTCTTTAGTGGCTTCACTGATGGTAGATTTATTTTGAATCACTCGTGTAACGGTAGATGGTGCAACGCCAGCATGTTTGGCGACATCTTTGATGGTGACACGCATAAAGGACCTCCCTAAGGTTTGTAATCTGGATCCCGGAAATGAGTCTTATAGAAAGCAAGTGCGAGGAACAAGACAAATAGGATATTTTGGATCAAAATGGTTGTCGTAAAGACTTGGTGGAATACTAAACTGATCAGGACGCTCGCAAGAATAGGCAATCCAAGACAGTTGAGAGTGAAGTTGAAGCATTCTTTGAAGGTCTTGAGAGAGAAGAGACGGGACTTCCGTGTCAAGAAGAGGAAGAAGGAAGCTCCAAATACTAAAATTGCAAAATTCACAGCAGATAAGAAACCTGAGAAGAGGACGAGGAAGAGACTAACTGCCAATCGATTGGCTTGGAACCAATCTTTGGAAATGGCTTGGCTTAAAGCATCTTTGTTTTCAAGACTCTTTTGATTGATTGCCTGATAAGGAATGCTTGCAAGTTCTTTATTTTCTCTGCTGATCACTAGTTGGGTCTTATCGAAATAGAGGGTTAATTTTTCACCTAATGAAGTCCCTTCGTGATGACCAATGATCACATGGCCAGCTTTGTTCTTATGAACTCCAAAATGACTATTATAGACTAGTTCATGCTGTTCAATACGGACATTTTCTTTCAAGTCCTTCATGACATCCTCCGTTAAAGGATCAAAGACATCGCTGACGAAGGTAGTTAAGGGGTAGGTCTGGAGTTCCGCATTTTGAACGGCGACAGGAATGAGGGTCAAGGATAGAAGAAAGAGTGAGGTGAAAATCATTTGGAACCAATTGAGTTGTTTACGGTTCGCAAATGCTTTTCTTACCTGAAAAAGGCTGGAAAAATAATTAAATGGATAGGGCATGAAGTGACCTTTCTAATCTCCGAAATGATGGAGAGCATAACAAGATTTTATCCTTAACCAAAGATGGGAGAGAGACCGGTAGCAAATCAATCAACTTGCTACCCTTGTCCCACTCCCATCCTTTCCTTAAAGATAAAATTTATGTGACTGGGAGAAAAGCACGAGAAGGAGATCTCGTCCTTTTCATTATTGCTGGAAGGTTATAGAAAAGTTTATTTTATCCTTTATCCCCACCAGCTGTCAAGCCTGAAACAAAGTTCTTTTGAAGGAAGAAGAACAGCACACAGATTGGGACTGCAATCAGAATCGCACCTGCCGCAAAGAAGGCAATCTTTTGATTTTTTTGGTCACTGATAAAGGTTTGAAGACCAACCGCTACCGTGTAATTGATTTCGTCACGAAGCAAGAATTTAGACAAGATGTAGTCTCCAAAAGGTCCCATGAAGGCCCAAAGTGCTTGGACCGCAATCATTGGACGTACCAATGGAAGAACGATTTGCCAGAAGCGACGGAAGTGTCCAGCGCCATCCAATTTTGCAGATTCATCAAGTGAAATTGGGACTGTATCGAAGTACCCCTTCATCAACCAAGCGTTCATTGGAATTCCTCCACCGACATAGAGGAAGATCAGGAACCAGCTGTGGTTCAAGGCGTTCAACATCAAGGCCATAACGAAGAAGGCAGTCAAAGCAGCCATAGTAGGCACCATTTGGATAATCAAGAAGAAGACCAAACTTTGCTTACGAGCCAAGAAGTTATAGCGGCTGTAAGCATACCCTGCCAAGGTAATGATGGATGTTTGAGCAACCATGGTAATAATGGCGATAATCAAGGTGTTGAGATACCAAGTACCATAGAGGGTATCCGTAAAGAGTTTTTGGAAGTTATCAAAGCTGAGACTGCCACTGAAATCAAGCGTAAAGGCACTGACATTACCAGTTTTGAAGGCTGAAAGAACCGTGATCAACAATGGATAGATGATGATGATGGAAAGGACAACCAAGTAGAGGTAAGTCAAGAAATGATTAAGGCGGCGTTTAAATTGAACTGAATTTTTCATTTTACACATCCTCCATATCAAATGCGTGCAGTTTCTTGAAGGCAATCATCGAGATCGAGATGACAATCAGAGAGATAATCAACGTAACCGCAGCAGCCATTGAGTATTGAGGTGATGAGTTCGTTGTCAATTTATAGATCCAAGAAATCAAGATATCTGTCGAACCAGCATTACCACCAACAGATCCAGGTCCACCATCGTTAAAGAGGTAAATAATGGAGAAGTTGTTAAAGTTGAAGGTGTATTGGCTGATGAGAGTTGGTGCCGCAACCGCCAAAATCATTGGGAAGGTAATGTTGCGGAATTTTTGCCAAGCGTTGGCCCCATCAATATAGGCTGCTTCGTAAAGATCGTTTGGAATAGATTGCAAGATTCCGAGTGTCAAGACGTAAATGTAAGGGAAGCCGAGCCAACCTTGCATCATAATCAAAGCAATCTTCGTCCAAGTAGGATCCGTTTTCCAAGGAATGAGAACCCCATCCAAGAATGGGAAAATCTTCGCAAAGAGCGGAAGAACTTGCGCATTGATGGCCCCAATACTATCGTTGAACATGTTTGAGAAGGTCAAGATCGTAATGAAGGCAGGAACCGCCCAAGGAAGAAGGAAGATAACACCGAAGATGCGTTTTCCTTTAATGAATGGTTGATTAGCAATAATAGCCGTTAGGATACCAAGAACGATTTGAAGAGTAGAAGCTGCCAAGGCCCAGATCAAGGTCCAGCCCAATACAGATGTAAAGGCAGAACGGAAGGTACTCAAAGTCCACATGTTGGTGAAGTTTTGAAGTCCGATCCAATCAAGGAGCGTAAAGCGAGCTGTATGCTTAAAGTCGTAGTTGGTAAAGGCAATCATCAAGGTAACCAAAACAGGGAAGATGATTGCAAAGGTCATGGCAATATAAGAAGGGATGATCAAGAGATATGGGAAGCCATTTTCATAGATAGTATTCACCATCTCTTTTAGGGTCTTCGGCACTCGAATACCGTTATTAATCCGCTTAGCTACAGTACCCGCATCTTTGATATTCAAGGCGTAGAACATCAAATAAACGACGGTGATAATTAAGTGGAAGGCACCACGAATCAAGATAAAAAGAGAATTATCTTTTCCACGGACAGTACCGAGGGTAACGAGTTTGGACAATTCCTCCAAACCAATACCGAAAAAGTAAGCAAGAAAGACAAGTGTTACACCGAGGAAGATGTATCCTTTTGCTTTCTGTTTGTTATAGATTTGTCCCAAACCAGGAATGAGGGATAACCACATTGCCTTTTTTGGATTTTGTTGTGTTTCCATATCGACTCCTTATAAGTGAGTGACCAGAGGCCACATCACAGCGAAAGGCTGGGAAAGACTCCCAGCCCCTTGGGAACTGTATTACTTGCCACCGAATTTTTGTTCGATAGTTTCTTTGATCAATTTAACAGCATCGTCAGCAGCATCTTTAGCAGATTTCTTACCACTTACAGCGTCGAAGAGCATAGTTGCAGCTGGGTCCCAAACAGTACTCATTTCAGAGATGTTTGGCATTGGTTGTGCATTTTCAAACTGTTTAACAACGGCAGCAGTCAACTCATCGTTTTTACCAACAGCGTATTCACGAGCTTCTGTGTTAGCTGGCACTTCGTTAGTCTTATCGTATAAGGCTTTTTGTTGATCAGTTGAAGTCAAGAAGTCTACGAATTTTTGAGCTGCTTCAGGGTGGTTAGCACCTGCAGGGATAACCCAAGCTTTACCACCACCGAAGGCAGAGTAAGCTTTTCCGTTTGGAAGAGTAGGGATTGTTGCTACACCGTAGTTTACTTTTGCTTCTTTCAATGAAGCAGCTTTCCATGGACCATCGATGATGGCAGCTGTCTTACCTGATTGGAATTGAGTTTGGATGAAGTTTGCAGCACTTTTAGTGTCTTGCAATCCTTTAGGCCATTTAGCGTACCAAGTTTTTGCGTATTCAATACCGTCAATTGCACCTTGGTTGTTCAAACCAACGTCTTTTGGATCTGTACCATCTTTACCGAAGACATAGCCACCGTTACCTGAAAGGAGTCCATATGCATAGTAGAAGTTTGTCCAGTCAGCAAGGAAGGCAGTGTTTTTACCAGCTTCATCAGCGAAGTCATACTTGCTGTCTTTTGCTAATTCTTCAAGTTCGCCAAATGTTTTTGGAGCTTCTTGCATGAGGTCTTTGTTGTAGTAAAGAACCAATGTTTCGATAACTGCTGGTGCACCGTATACTTTACCGCCGTTTGTTACAAGTGATTCAGTTGTTTTGTCAGTCTTGCTGTCTTTGTTCAATGTCACTTCAGCCAATTGACCGTCGTTACCAAGACCACCTACGCGGTCGTATGGTGCCATCATAACGTCTGGCGCTTTACCTGATTGGTTGTCAAGAGACAATTTGTCCAATCCACCAAGAGCGTCACCTGTCTTGATAGTTACTTTTGTTCCACTTTCTTTTTCAAAAGCTTTCGCAGCTTCTTCCATGTAAGCTTTGTAACCATTGTCAACGTATACTGTCAACTCGTTTTCAGAAGCAGAAGTGTCGTCTTTTTTGCCTCCACAAGCTACCAAAAGAAGTGATGCGAATCCAACTGTACCAAGTACAGCAGCGCTTCGAAGAATTGTGCGTTTCATGATTTATTCCTCCTAAAGAATAAAAATAAGATTATTAGTTGAAAACGTTTTAGACAAACGTTTTCCTTAACACGAATAGTATATCACAGGGAGAAAACGTTTGCAAGCCCTTTGTGCAAAAATTTTTAGAATTTTTCATCTTCTAATTTTTAAAATTTTTTTATCTTCTATTATATACACACAAATAGTTGACAAGGAGATAAGAAAGGGATAAACTAGGCATGGGGTGAACCTGCAGAAAAAATCATAAAAGTTTAGGAAACCTCTTGCATAAACTGCAGGAATACTTTATAATGGACACGTACGCAAACGTTTTCCTTGGACGTTGCATAAAGATGACCTAGGGTCATTTATAAATAGGTTAAATTCAGTTCTATGTCTGATGGCTGGGCTTCTTCTATTCTTTCTGAGAGTCGGAGTTGGATCAGAAACAGTGTAGAAGGTTCGTCTATTTTTCTTTGAAACAAAAAATATTAAACTAAAGGTGGTACCCTCAATGAAAAAACGCCAAAGTGGTGTCTTGATGCACATTTCATCCTTGCCTGGGAAGTATGGAATCGGTTCGTTTGGTCAAGCGGCCTACGATTTTGTGGATTTCCTGGTTCGGACCAAGCAACGGTATTGGCAAATTTTGCCTCTCGGAACAACCAGTTATGGAGATTCTCCATATCAATCTTTCTCAGCTTTTGCAGGCAACACCCACTTTATTGACTTCGATCTCTTGATCGATCAAGGGCTCTTGGATGCATCCGATGTCGAAGGTGTTGATTTTGGTCAAGACCCAACAGAAGTAGACTATGCGAAGATCTTCGAACAACGTCGTCCTCTTCTAGAAAAAGCGGTTAAAGCTTTTATTGAAAACGGTGATTGGGATGACTTCAGCCGTTTTGCTGAAGAAAATGCAGCTTGGTTGGAATTATTTGCTGAATACATGGCTATTAAAGAGCACTTTGAATTAAAAGCATGGACAGAATGGCCAGACGCTGCGATTCGTGCACGCCAACCAGAAGCCCTTACTTCATATCGCGCTCAATTGGAAGACAAATTGACTTACCATCGAGTAACACAGTATTTCTTCTTCAAACAATGGTTGAAATTGAAAGCATACGCTAACGACAACCATATTGAGATCGTAGGTGATATGCCAATCTACGTAGCGGAAGATTCAAGCGATATGTGGGCAAATCCTCATCTCTTTAAAACAGATGAAAATGGAAAAGCAACCTGCATCGCAGGATGCCCACCAGATGAGTTCTCAGCAACTGGTCAGCTTTGGGGCAACCCAATCTATGACTGGGAAGCAATGGACAAAGATGGTTACAAATGGTGGATTGAACGCTTGCGTGAGAGCTTCAAGATCTACGACATCGTGCGGATTGACCACTTCCGTGGCTTCGAGTCTTACTGGGAAATCCCAGCTGGTTCTGATACAGCAGCACCAGGTAAATGGGTTAAAGGTCCTGGCTACAAACTCTTTGCCGCAGTGAAAGAAGAACTTGGTGATTTGAACATCATCGCAGAAGACCTTGGCTTCATGACTGACGAAGTCATTGAGCTTCGTGAGCGCACAGGCTTCCCAGGCATGAAGATCCTTCAATTTGCCTTCAATCCTGACGATGAAAGTATCGACAGCCCTCACTTGGCACCAAACAACTCAGTTATGTATACAGGAACACACGATAATAACACTGTTCTTGGGTGGTATCGCAATGAAATTGACGATCCAACTCGTGAGTACCTTGCTCGTTACACCAACCGTAAAGAATACGAATCTGTTCCACATGCGATGCTTCGTACCGTCTTTGCTTCAGTCAGCTTTATGGCCATCGCTACCATGCAAGATTTGTTAGAGTTGGATGGCTCAGCTCGTATGAACTTCCCATCTACCCTTGGTGGCAACTGGGCATGGCGGATGACAGCGGATCAATTGACTCCTGCTGTCGAGCAAGAATTGCTTGATTTCACAACCATCTATCGTCGTGAAAATACTGACTTGGTGAAAGAAGAAGCGAAAAAAGCAGAAAAATAATCTTTCCCCCTATTTAATCAAAACACAAGGAGACACTTAACCATGGAATCATTACAAAAATATGTGATTGATCATTATCAAAAAACAATTGCAGAATGTTCAAACGAAGAATTGTACATTGCTTTGCTTAATTACACCAAGCAAGCAAGTGCCCAAAAGAAATTAAATACTGGTAAGAAAAAAGTTTACTATATCTCAGCTGAGTTCTTGATTGGTAAACTCTTGTCAAACAACTTGATCAACTTGGGTCTGTACGATGATGTCAAAAAAGAATTGGCTGATGCTGGCAAAGACTTGATCGAAGTTGAAGAAGTGGAATTGGAACCATCACTTGGTAACGGTGGTTTGGGACGCTTGGCAGCCTGCTTTATCGACTCTATCTCAAGCCTTGGTTTGACAGGGGATGGGGTTGGTTTGAACTACCACTTTGGTTTGTTCCAACAAGTTCTTAAAAACAACCAACAAGAAACGATTCCAAATGCGTGGTTGACTGACCAAAGCTGGCTCGTTCGTTCAAGCCGTAGCTACCAAGTGCCATTTGCACACTTTACATTGACTTCTACGCTTTATGATATCGATGTACCTGGTTACAAGATCGAAACCAAGAACCGCTTGCGCTTGTTTGACTTGGATTCAGTTGATTCATCCATCATTGAAGATGGTATCAACTTTGACAAGACAGATATCGCTCGCAACTTGACTCTTTTCCTTTACCCAGATGATAGTAACCGTCAAGGGGAATTGCTCCGTATTTTCCAACAATACTTCATGGTTTCAAACGGTGCACAATTGATCCTCGACGAAGCGATCGAAAAAGGAAGCAACTTGCATGACCTTGCTGACTACGCAGTTGTACAAATCAATGATACTCACCCATCTATGGTCATTCCTGAGTTGATCCGTCTCTTGACTGAACGCGGTATCGAAATGGATGAAGCTATCTCTATCGTTCGTAGCATGACCGCTTACACTAACCACACAATCCTTGCAGAAGCCCTTGAAAAATGGCCACTTGAATTCTTGCAAGAAGTGGTTCCTCACTTGGTACCAATCATTGAAGAATTGGACCGTCGTGTTCGTGCTGAACACAAAGATCCAGCTGTTCAAATCATTGATGAACACGATCGTGTCCACATGGCCCACATGGATATCCACTATGGATACAGTGTAAACGGGGTTGCAGCTCTTCACACTGAAATCTTGAAGAACTCAGAGTTGAAGGCCTTCTACGACCTTTACCCAGAAAAATTCAACAACAAAACAAACGGAATTACCTTCCGTCGTTGGCTTATGCATGCCAACCCAAGCTTGTCTCACTACTTGGATGAGATCCTTGGACGTGACTGGCACCATGATGCTTCTAAGTTGGAAGACCTTCTCTCATACGAAGATAAAGCTGCTGTCAAAGAAAAATTGGAAAACATCAAAGCCCACAACAAACGTAAATTGGCTCGTCACTTGAAAGATCACCAAGGTGTGGAAATCAATCCAAATTCTATCTTTGATATCCAAATCAAACGTCTTCACGAGTACAAACGTCAACAAATGAACGCTTTGTATGTCATCCACAAATACTTGGACATCAAGGCTGGTAATATCCCTGCTCGTCCAATCACAGTCTTCTTTGGTGGTAAAGCAGCTCCTGCCTACACCATCGCTCAAGATATCATCCACTTGATCCTTTGCTTGTCAGAAGTCATTGCAAACGACCCAGCAGTAGCTCCACACTTGCAAGTAGTGATGGTTGAAAACTACAACGTGACTGCAGCAAGCTTCTTGATCCCAGCATGTGATATCTCAGAACAAATCTCATTGGCTTCTAAAGAAGCTTCAGGTACTGGTAACATGAAATTCATGTTGAACGGCGCTTTGACGCTTGGTACGATGGACGGAGCTAACGTGGAAATCGCTGAGTTGGTTGGAGACGAAAACATCTATATCTTCGGTGAAGATTCAGAAACTGTTATCGACCTTTACGCAAAATCAGCATACAAATCAAGCGAATTCTACGCTCGTGAAGCGATCAAACCATTGGTTGACTTTATCATCAGCGACGCTGTTCTTGCAGTTGGTAACCAAGAACGTTTGTCTCGTCTTCACAATGAGTTGATCAACAAAGACTGGTTCATGACCCTTCTTGACTTGGAAGACTACATCAAAGTCAAAGAGCAAATGTTGGCTGACTACGAAGACCGTGACGCATGGTTGGATAAAGTCATCGTCAACATTGCCAAAGCAGGATTCTTCTCATCTGACCGTACCATCGCTCAGTACAACGAAGATATCTGGCACTTGAACTAATTTGTTTTCGACATTCTAGAAGCAATATACTTAGAAAGAAGAGCTCCTTTTGAATCATATCCTGATTTAGAGGGAGCTTTTTTAGAACAGGATCGCTGGGAAAATCTAAACTTGCGCTTCCCTAAGGTTCACGTTATAATAAATACTATGGATATTAGAAACGAGGAAATACAATGAAGAAAAATCCAATTTATATGTATGTCTTGCTAGCTCTATCAGCGATGGGAACTCTATTAACTGCTCAGTCCTTCTTTGGATTGGCTAAAGTGGAGCTCACAGATGAAATGGCAGCTTCTTTGAACTTAACCACTGCTCTTGAACGGGAAGAATACAAAGCCTTCCTTGAGAAATTAATCGTAGCCTTACGCGGACCGATTGCTTGGTTGTTGCTATCTCTTTTGATTGGGGGCTTGATTGCAGTTGCCTATTTCTTCCTGTCTAAAAAGGATATTGTTAAGGCGACCTATGCCTATATGGGACAGATTGGTGCCTTTGTCTTAATGAGCTTGCATAATTTCTTGTCTTATCGTTCTTCTATGTCTGTGATCACGTCAGACAAATTGCGGACCTTGTTACAGGCTTCTAGCTTATATGCACTTGTCTTGAGTGTGGTTGTAGCCCTTGTTTACTTGGGAATCCTCCTCTACAAATTGAAAAATAGACCAGCTAGCGACCTTCAAGCTTAGATCATAGCATTAAAAAACTCCTCAAGTCTGGAACAAAGAAGAGGAGCTGGTCTGATTGGAGAAGAAAATGAAAGTATGTTTTGTCTATATCAGTTTAAGTGGCAATACTGAAAGTTTTGTTCGTCGCCTCAGTGATTATCTATGGGAGCAGTACCCTGACTTGGTCATTGAAAAAATCCATGTCAAAGACCTAGTCAAAGAAGGGAAGCCCTTCTTTGAAGTTGATACACCCTTTATCGCCTTTTTACCGACCTACCTAGAAGGAGGAAATGGTGTTGATAATGGAGATGTGGAAATTTTAACGACCGATGTAGCAGACTTTATTGCCTATGGAGACAATGCCACTAAATGCTTGGGAGTTGTAGGATCAGGAAATCGCAACTTCAACAATCAATATTGCCTAACGGCCAAGCAGTACAGCCAACGCTTTGGTTTCCCTGTGCTAGCAGACTTTGAGATGAGAGGGATGCTAGGGGATATCAAAAAAGTAGCGGCCATTGTAGAAGATTTGTATCGTCTTTAAAACAAAAGAGGCTGGGACAAAAGTCCTAGCCTCTCAATTGTCTTTGGATTATCGAGCAAGACGCAGTGGTTGAGTGGGCTCTACCACGCTGATTTCATCAGCTTTTACAGCCCTGCTCAACTGTGCGGAGGTGAGACGACGAAATCGAATTCTAACGAATTACCGATTTCTGTCCCACTCTCTTATTTGTTGCGGTTGAAGAGAGAGGGGTCATATTTTGTATGACTCCTCTTTTAGGGCTTATTTTAATTGATCTGTGATTTCTTTCGAAAGCAAGAGGCCGAGGCGATAGTCCTTATTGATGGCGTGGATGACATCGTTGATGTTTTCCGTCGTTTGGATTTGTTCCTTGATGCTTGCTTTGAAGGCTTCATCTTTTAAGAGTTGCTCTTGTAAAATCTTTTGCAGTTTTTCTCTCTCGTATTTATTGATTAAAAAGAGAATGAGCAGACTAACTAAAATAAGAATATAAACAGTTTGATTCATAGGGTTCTCCAAAGGATAAGATAATGAATAAAGGGAAGCGATAATCCCTAAAAATATAGGTGTATTTAGCATGAGAAAAGGAGTGAGATGGAACTAAATAAGGTTTATTTAGCGATTCCTCTCACCCCTACAAGAGATGGTTTCCTATCAAAAAGTAAGGAAGAAATTACATTTTCTCAGGTGCTTCAACACCCAATAGACGAAGCGCTTCTTTCAATACAACTGCTGTTGAGTAGCTAAGTGCAAGACGGCTATCGCGTTCTGGGCTTTCATCCAAGATACGTGTGTGAGCATAGTACTTGTTGAAGGCTTGAGCCAAGTTGATGGCATATTTAGCAATCAAGGATGGATCATAGTTTTCAGCAGCACGTTTCACGACACGAGCAAAGTCTTGGAGAAGTTTGATGATTTCCCAGCTTTCTGGGTCGCTCAAGCTGTAAGTTGCATCTGCAGATGGTGTGAAGTTGGCTTTGCGAAGGATGGATTGGATACGTGCGTATGCGTATTGAACGTATGGTCCAGTTTCTCCTTCGAAGGATACCATGGCTTCAAGGTCAAAGTCATACCCGTTGCGACGGTCTGTCTTCAAGTCGTAGAACTTAACGGCACCAACACCGACTGCATGTGCCACTTCTTCCTTGTTTTCCAATTCAGGGTTCTTTTCTTCGATCTGAGCTTTGGCACGAGAGATGGCTTCTTGAAGGGTTGGTTCGAGCAGGATGATATTTCCTTTACGAGTTGACAATTTTTGGCGGTTCTTTGTCACCAAACCAAAGTCAACGTGGATCATATCGTCGCTCCAGTCAAATCCCATTTTCTTCAAAACAGCTTTCAACTGACGGAAGTGGTTGGATTGTTCTTGACCGACAGCATAGATGTTTTTCACAAAGTTGTAAGTCCGTGCACGGTAGATAGCGGTTGCGATATCACGAGTGATATAAAGAGTGGCACCGTCTGATTTCTTAATCATAGCTGGTGGAAGGTTGACATCATCCAACTCAACGATGCTAGCTCCCTTAGACTCTTTCAATAAGCCTTTTTCTTCAAGGATTTGGACAGCTTCATCCATCTTGTCATTGTAGAAAGCTTCTCCGTTTAAGCTGTCAAATTCAACACCGAGGAGTTTGTAGATACGGTTGAATTCTACCAAGCTCTCGTCACGGAACCATTGCCACAATTCAGTTGCTTCTGGATCTCCATCTTCCAATTTCTTGAACCAGAGACGTCCTTCCTCATCCAAAGCAGGATCGTTTTCAATTTCGGCATTGATGCGGACATAGAGTTTCAACAATTCATCGATTGGATTGGCTTCGACAGCTTCCTTGCTACCCCATTTTTTATAAGCGACCATCAAGAGACCAAATTGTTTACCCCAGTCTCCCAAGTGGTTGATTTTAATGGTGTTGTAGCCCATTTTGCGGAAGATATTTGAAAGAGCATCTCCGATAACGGTTGAGCGCAAATGACCAACTGAGAAAGGTTTTGCAATATTTGGACTAGAAAGGTCGATGGTAATATTTCCTCCATGTCCTTCGTCTTGCTGACCGTAGTCTGCACCTGCTTGGATAACCGCTTTGATGACTTGATCAGAGATTTGTGATTTATCTAAGAAGAAGTTTACGTAAGGACCAGTTGCAACGACTTTTTCAAAGTGAGAGGCATCGATTTTTTCCGCAATATCAGCAGCAATCGCTTGAGGAGCTTTGCGTTCGATTTTAGCCAAAGAAAAGGCAGGAAAGGCGATATCTCCGAGGTCTGAAGATTTTGGTTGCTCTAGTAAATTTAAGATAGTTTCTTGGTCTAAGCCTTCAATGACTTTTGCCAATTCACTTGCAATAAGTTCTTTATGATTCATAGTAGCTCCTTTGGTCTTTTGTTACTATTCTATCACAAAATTCGGCCTTTCTTCAAACTTTTTGGTATAATCAAAGTATAATTATTCAAAAGTGGAGCAAAAATGAAAAAAGATGAACGTCAGCTTTTGATTCGAGAAATTATTCAAAATGAGAAGTTATCGACGCAAAAAGACATTCAAGACCGTCTAGATCAAAGAGGGGCGGGAGTGACCCAGACAACCTTATCTAGAGATCTACGAGAAATCGGTCTGATCAAGGTAAAAGAAAAGGGTGGCCTCTATTATAAATTAGCAGACGAACCGGATCGAACAGATATTTTTAGACTGATTGCTCAATATGCACAAGTGGTCTCTAGAGCGGAGTTCACACTGGTTGTTCGGACGGAGCTGGGAGAGGCGGCTATTTTAGCCAACGCAGTCGATGAGATTTTGGATGATCAAATCCTTGGCACCGTCGCAGGGGCCAATACCCTCTTAATTGTTTGCAAGGACCAAGAAGTAGCACAAACAGTCCAGCAGACCATTCTCCAACATTCTAGTCACTAGTCAAGGGCGAGGGACCAGTCCCGAAAGGGATCGGCCCTCCTTTTATGTCAGTTTAGAGTAGGAGTAAGCACTCAGAATGAATGCAATGATATAGAAAAGGAGCGATATGGCAGCAGAAAAAATATCACCTGGCATGCAGCAATACCTAGATATCAAAAAAGACTATCCGGATGCGTTTTTGCTCTTTCGGATGGGGGATTTTTACGAGCTCTTTTATGAAGATGCCGTCAATGCAGCACAGATTTTAGAGATTTCTTTGACCTCTCGGAATAAAAATGCAGAAAATCCGATTCCCATGGCTGGAGTTCCCTATCATTCGGCCCAGCAGTACATCGATGTCTTGATCGAAAAGGGCTATAAGGTGGCTATTGCAGAGCAGATGGAAGATCCCAAGCAAGCCGTCGGTGTGGTCAAACGGGAAGTGGTCCAAGTCATTACTCCGGGGACCGTTGTTGATTCGACCAAGCCAGACAGCGCCAACAACTTCCTAGTAGCCTTGTCTCATGATGCGACGGACTATGGCCTTGCCTATATGGACCTAGTGACCGGGGAGTTTCAGGTCACCAGTCTGAATGATTTTGCCATGGTATGTGGGGAGATCCGCAACCTACGGGCGCGGGAGATTGTCCTGACCTACTCCTTGTCAGAAGGTGAAGAAAGAGTCCTTCTTGGCCAAATGAACCTCTTGCTCTCCCCTATCTCAGAAGTGGCGGAGGATGTCCAACTTTTAGGGGCTGAGTTGACTCATTTGGAGAGAATAGCAGCTGGAGGCTTGCTCCGATACGTCCAGGAAACCCAGAAGCGGGAACTCCACCATATCAAGCCTGCCCATCACTATGAAGTCCGTGATTTCTTGCAGATGGATTATGCGACTAAGGCGAGTTTGGACTTGACAGAGAATGCTCGGACTGGCAAAAAACATGGCAGCCTCTACTGGCTTCTAGATGAAAGCAAGACAGCCATGGGAGGCCGTCTCTTGCGGGCATGGATCCAGAAGCCTTTGATGGACCGCCATCGGATTGAAGAGCGCCAAGAGATTATCCAAGTCTTCTTGGATCATTTCTTTGAGCGAAGCGATCTGGCAGATCGTCTCAAGGGTGTCTATGACATCGAGCGTTTGGCCAGTCGGGTCTCCTTTGGTAAGACCACTCCCAAGGACCTCTTGCAGTTGGGCGAAACCCTGCGCCATGTTCCCTTGATCAAATCGCTCTTGGTCGAGATGGGAGAGCCGGTGCTAGACCTCCTCATCGCCCAGTTAGATGAGCTACCAGAGCTTTGCCGACTCATCGAAGCGGCGATTGATCCGGATGCCCCGATTGTTCTGACAGAAGGCAATATCATCCGTACGGGCTTTGACCCAACTCTGGATCAGTACCGTGTCGTCCTCCGAGAAGGGACCGGCTGGATTGCAGAGATTGAAGCCAAAGAACGGGAAGCCAGTGGCATCACAGGACTTAAAATTGACTACAATAAAAAAGATGGCTATTATTTCCATGTGACCAATTCCCAATTATCCCGTGTACCAGCCCATTTCTTCCGCAAGGCGACCTTGAAAAATTCTGAGCGCTTTGGGACAGAGGAACTGGCTCGGATTGAAGGGGAGATGCTAGAAGCTCGGGAACAGTCGACTAGCCTAGAGTATGCGATTTTCCTACGGATCAGAGAGGAAGTCGGCAAGTACATCCAGCGCCTGCAGTCCCTAGCCCAAGCTCTAGCAACGGTGGACGTCTTGCAAGGCTTGGCCTGTGTGGCTGAAAGACAACAACTGACTCGGCCAGTCTTCCAAGAGGCGCGTGATATCCGGATTGAGAAGGGTCGTCATCCAGTTGTTGAGAAGGTGATGGGAGCTCAAAGCTACATCCCCAACAGCATTTCCATGGATGAGACTTGTGATATCCAGTTGATTACGGGGCCTAATATGAGCGGGAAGTCCACCTATATGCGCCAGTTGGCCATCATTGTCATTATGGCTCAGATTGGTTCCTTTGTACCGGCTCAAGCGGCGACCCTTCCTCTCTTTGATGCCATTTATACCCGGATTGGGGCTGCAGATGACTTGGTGTCCGGCCAATCGACCTTTATGGTTGAGATGATGGAGGCCAACAATGCCATTCGCCAAGCGACTCCGGCTTCTCTTATCTTGTTTGATGAGTTGGGACGGGGGACGGCGACCTATGATGGGATGGCTCTGGCTCAAGCCATCATCGAATACATCCATGACCGGACAGGTGCCAAGACGCTCTTTGCCACCCACTACCATGAGTTGACCGACCTGGAGCAGACCCTATCTCGCTTGCGCAATGTCCACGTCGCAACCTTGGAGAAGGATGGCCAAGTGACCTTCTTGCACCGGATTGAAGAGGGACCAGCGGATAAATCCTATGGGATCCATGTGGCAAAGATTGCCGGGCTGCCAAGCGATCTCTTGAAGCGGGCAGATACTATCTTGAGTCAATTAGAAGGCCAAAGCCACGAAGTGCCGATGGCGACTCCAACACAAGAATCCTCTCCACAGGTCGGAGAACAGATATCCTTGTTTGAAGCAACTTCCTCCCACTCTGTCTTAGAAGAGTTGAAGAATCTCGATATCTACAATATGACCCCGATGGAAGTCATGATGGCAGTTGCCGAGATGAAAAAGAGAATATAAAAAACAGTTCATTTGAACTGTTTCAGATTGAAGATAAAGTAATTTTAAAAACTTTCCTTAGGTGAGTACGGACGTCAGCGAACTTCGTAGAAGTTCCATGATTAATTAAGATACAAAGGGCGTTCTCGGATAAAGTCAAAATAGGAAGTTCGACGCAGAATCTTTAGATTCTAGGAGGACTTATCTTTTTGACACAATCCGAAGCCTGTGTTCAATTCGTATTGAGCCTAAGGTCTCAATAATTCCGAGTGCCTGAAACACAGTTGTTTCAGGCACTTTTCTCACAGTGGAAAGTTTTTCATCTTCTTAAATGACTAAAAAATAAAAGTCATTTTTTTGAATTCCTCAGGCTTTCCCTTGCAACTGTTGGTTGATATCTTCTACTTTTTTCTTGTAAATGCGATAAGAAACCGCCCAGATAACCAAGTACACAAGGCTAAACTCTATAATGACGGAGATGTAGAAGCTGATTTGGATTGGGAACCAGCCTCCCAAGGTTGCCAAAGGTAGAAAACCAAAGAGCATCAAAAGGTAGTGGCTGAGGGTCGCACGGAGGAGGCTCCAGTCTTTGTTGAACAGGTTTTTTCCTAAGCTGAAGAGCAAGCCGATGCCAGCCCATATAAGGATACAATAGAGCATGACAAGGGATCCATGCACGTCGTGGGCTTGCATCCATTGTCCAACGCCTGAATTTGGACTGAGAGGCATGTAAGTGGAAGGTGAGTTTAGGAAAGAAAAGACGATAGAGAGGGTAAGGCCGATGAAGATGCCTTTAGAGGCATTCGATAGATGAGTCTTTAACATGATAATTTCTCCTTAATAGCTTTTAAATAGCGACGAGACGAATAGGTGATGGTCCCGTTTTTCAGATTGATTTGGACCGATCCGCTGCTGGTAAAATGCAGGTGATCGATTTCTTTGGTATTGATAATTTCAGATTGGGAAATTTTTAAAAAATAGATGGGCAAGTCTTGAGAGAGTTGGTAGAGGGGGCCGGTGAGGATGAAGTGATCATCCTTTGTTTCCCCAACGACTTGACGGTTTTCAATATAGAACCGATGAAACAAGTGAGTCTCTACAAGATAGGTTTCCCCCTCCTTCTTCGCTCTCAAGCGTTCCTTCTGGTCCAATTCCTCAATGAATTGTTGGACTTTCTGGATGCGTTCACTAGGTTGTGGCCCTGTGATGGCTACGCCTTCTTCTTGAAAATGGGGGTCAATGGTAACTGTTACTTTCATACAAATCCCTTCTAACATATTAACGTCAGGTAAGCGATCCGCTAGCAGGACTTCTTGCTTACAAGTCTATTAAACACTTTTTCAGGCATCAAGACAAGGCTTTTCGCATATTCGGTCAGTTTGTCTGTTTATCTGGTAGAAGACCGGTATCTTTAATGGAGCTGGAGCACAAGGTTTTATAAAGGGAGGCCTTCCTTGGAGATATGGTATAATAGTTCTACCTATGCGCGTATAAAACATAAGAGGGGAAGCTATGTCACAGATTATCGAATTACCAGAAATTCTAGCCAATCAAATCGCTGCCGGTGAGGTCATCGAGCGCCCTGCTAGTGTGGTCAAGGAACTGGTTGAAAACTCCATCGATGCGGGAGCTAGTCAGATTGTCGTAGAGATCGAAGAAGCTGGCTTAAAGAGCATTCAAATCACGGATAATGGACAAGGGATTGCCCATGAGGAAGTGGAATTAGCCCTTCGTCGCCATGCCACTAGTAAGATCAAGAGTCAAGCCGACCTCTTTCGCATTCGGACACTAGGCTTCCGTGGCGAGGCCTTGCCGTCTATTGCCTCTGTCAGTGTCATGACCATCCTGACAGCTCAGGAAGGAGCTAGTCATGGGACCAAGCTAGAGGCTAAAGGGGGCGAAATCACTTCTCTTGAGCCGGCGACTAGCCCTGTGGGGACTAAAATCACAGTTGAGGACCTCTTTTTCAATACACCAGCCCGCCTCAAATATATGAAGAGCCAGCAGGCAGAGTTGTCCCATATCGTCGACATTCTCAACCGCCTGAGTCTGGCCCATCCAGAGATTGCCTTTACCTTGATCAATGACGGCCATGAAATGACACGGACGGCAGGAACGGGGAATCTCCGTCAAGCCATCGCAGGAGTCTACGGGCTCGCTACCGCTAAGAAAATGGTTGCCATCGAG
The DNA here is from genome assembly GCF_000186465.1 of Streptococcus australis ATCC 700641. Taxonomy (GTDB): domain Bacteria; phylum Bacillota; class Bacilli; order Lactobacillales; family Streptococcaceae; genus Streptococcus; species Streptococcus australis. Next base: position 475,715 of record NZ_GL636091.1, read on the forward strand.
ACAGGTGATTTGGACTTTGAAGTGTCGGGCTTCGTCTCTTTGCCAGAATTGACCCGGGCCAATCGCAATTACATTAGTCTCTTTATCAACGGTCGTTACATCAAGAATTTCTTGCTCAATCGGGCCATCTTGGACGGCTACGGCAGTAAACTCATGGTTGGACGCTTCCCGATAGCGGTCATCAATATTCAGATTGACCCCTATCTAGCGGATGTCAATGTCCACCCGACCAAGCAAGAGGTGCGCATTTCTAAAGAACGAGAACTAATGGCCTTGATCTCCCAGGCCATTGTCTCCGCTTTGAAAGAGCAGGATCTGATTCCAGATGCTTTGGAAAATCTAGCCAAGTCGACGCTTCGTCGAACAGAAAAACCAGTCCAGACCAGCCTCCCTCTAAAAGAAAATAGCCTCTATTACGACCGAGACAAGGGAGACTTCTTTGTCCGTCCAGAGGTTGCAGAATCCCAGCCAAGTGGTGAATTGACCCCAGAGCAAACGGTTCTCTTTGCCTCAGAAGAGGGAAATCAGGAGGCTAAATCACCAGCCATCAAATTTGCGGAGCGAAAGGCGCCTCAGTATGATCAACTGGACCATCCAGAGTTGGATCTAGCTAGTCTAGATAAGGCTTATGACAAGTTGGAAGGAGAAGAACATTCGACCTTCCCAGAGTTGGAATATTTCGGTCAGATGCATGGGACCTATCTCTTTGCCCAAGGCAATGGGGGTCTTTACATCATTGACCAGCATGCGGCCCAAGAGCGGGTCAAATACGAAGAATACCGGGAGAGCATCGGGGACGTAGACGGCAGTCAGCAACAACTGCTGGTGCCTTATATCTTTGAATTCCCTGCAGACGATCTGATCCGCCTGCAACAGCGTAAACACCTCCTAGAGGAAGTGGGCGTCTATCTAGAAGAGTACGGAGCCAACCAGTTGATCTTGCGGGAGCATCCGATTTGGATGAAGGAAGAAGAGATCGAGTCGGGTATCTATGAGATGTGTGATATGCTCCTTTTGACCAAGGAAGTGTCCATCAAGAAATACCGGGCGGAGTTGGCCATCATGATGTCTTGCAAACGCTCCATCAAGGCCAATCACACACTGGACGATTACTCCGCACGGGATCTCATCTACCAACTGTCCCAATGTGACAACCCTTATAACTGTCCCCACGGCCGTCCCGTCTTGGTCAACTTCACCAAATCGGACATGGAAAAGATGTTCCGACGCATTCAGGAAAATCACACTAGCCTACGAGAATTGGGCAAATATTAAGTAAACGATAAAGGAAGATTATGTACGAATACATTAAAGGAATTTTAACGAAAATCACCGCTAAATACATCGTGGTGGAAACGGCTGGGATCGGCTATCTCTTGCATGTGGCCAACCCCTATGCCTACTCTGGTAAAATGAATCAAAAGGTGCAAGTTTATCTGCACCAAGTGGTCCGTGAAGATGCTCACCTTCTCTATGGCTTTGCGACTGAAGAAGAGAAACAGCTCTTTTTAAACTTGATCTCAGTCTCTGGGATTGGACCTGTCTCAGCTCTGGCTATCATTGCTGCAGATGACAATGCAGGCCTTGTCCAAGCCATCGAAAGCAAGAACATCACCTACTTGACCAAGTTTCCAAAGATCGGCAAGAAAACAGCCCAACAGATGGTTTTGGACCTAGAAGGTAAGATCAATCTTGATCTAGAAGATGCACCAGCTCAGTCTAAGGCCAAAGTTGCAGAAGAAAACCAAGCCCTTGAAGAAGCTATGGAAGCCATGTTGGCATTGGGCTACAAGGCAACGGAACTTAAGAAAATCAAGAAATTCTTTGAAGGAACTTCTGATACTGCTGAAAACTACATCAAGTCTGCCCTGAAGATGTTGGTGAAATAGGAGAAGAAGATGCCAAAACGTTGTGGCTGGGTTAAAATGAACAACCCTCTCTATGTAGCCTACCATGATGAAGAATGGGGTCGGCCCCTCCATGATGACCAGGCGCTTTTTGAGTTGCTCTGTATGGAGACCTATCAGGCTGGCCTATCTTGGGAGACGGTGCTCAATAAACGGCAGGCTTTCCGAGAATCTTTTCATGGTTACCATCTTCAACGCGTCGCAGAGATGACGGATGAAGAACTGGAATCCTTGTTAGACAATCCAGCTATCATCCGAAATCGTGCCAAGATCTTTGCGACACGGGCCAATGCTCAAGCCTTTCTACAAGTCCAGAAGGAATTTGGATCGTTTGATGCTTATCTTTGGTCTTTTGTCAATGGGAAAACCATCGTCAATGATGTTCCAGATTACCGGCAGGCTCCAGCGAAGACAGCTCTTTCTGAGAAGCTAGCCAAGGACCTCAAAAAGCGTGGTTTTAAGTTCACCGGACCAGTCGCAGTTTTATCCTACCTACAAGCAGCAGGCCTGGTCAATGATCATGAGAATGATTGTGAATGGAAAAACGGTGGTTAGTTAGTATAGGTAACTAGAGTATCTGAGAATATAGAAAAAAGCTGAGAAATTCATCTCAGCTTTCTTTGTTATAGTCAAAGCGAATGACTTGCTCCGTTGCATCTACATGGGCGTGGACTCCGAAGGGGACAATAGCTCTTGGAGTTGCGTGTCCAACATTCAGATTATAGACAATTGGGATATTGCTGTCAATGATATCCAATAGTGCCTCTTTATAGTCGTCATAGAAAGTTTCATCCATAGGTTTTCCGACCAAGAGTCCACTGATGACTTCAAATATCCCAGTTTCTTTTAAAGCCTGCAACATTTTTTTGAAATCATCAGGTTCAGGCTTTTCTTCACTTGTTTCTAGCAATAGAATCTTTCCTTTCCAGTCGGATAAGTCAGGGAAGAGTCTGTACTTTTGGCAGAGTTCTGTACTGTCTACATATCGAGAGTTGTCAAAGATATCGTAGAGGGATTCGAGGCAACCACCGAGGATTTTTCCCTCGAACTGGGCAGTTCCTTGTAACAAGTCAAAACCTGTATTTGTATGGCTGACACGAGGTGTTCCCAGAGCCTTGGGACTGAAGTCAGTCCGTTCCTCATACCAAAGGTCGCTAGGGCGGATTTCTGAGATTTTTCCAGTCTCAATCAATTCTTTAAAGTAGTGGAGGCTGTATGGCAACATTTCTTTGTCTAACTCACAAATGTCTGCTAAAAAGGATTGACCATAAAAAGTCTTGATTCCTAGTTTATGCAACATGAGGTGGTTCATAGTTGTATCCGAGAAGCCAAGAAAAATTTTTTGTTTGATAACCTTTTGTAGTTGGTCATTTTCAAAAAGATAAGGCAATAAACGATAGGTATCGTCTCCACCGATGGCGCATAAGATCATGTCGATGCTTTCATCAGAAAATGCCTGCATCAAATCCTCCGCACGAGCTTCAGGATGTTCTTTGATAAAGTCTAAGCCTTTTAGTGAATGAGGTAAAAAGATAGGATTGAGTCCGAGGTCTTTGAGTCGTTGGACCCCCAAGTCCACTTCGTGCTTGACAAAGTCCTCTCCGATAATCCCACTAGATAAACTTATAATACCAATAGTAGAAACCACATCTCATCCTCCTAGAAAAAATTGATGCTATTGTATCACAAAAAATGAGGGGAAACAACAAGAATTAGAGCCAGAAGAAGGCTTTTAGATCAAGAAAGAAGTAAAAAAGCAACCGCTCGATATGGTTGCTTCAGAATATAGATAAACTCTATCAACAATAGAAAATAGCCCTTTAGAAGTTGATTACCACATAGTTAAAACTCTTGGGAATGTTGATGTAATAGTGTTTCTAAGAATTTTTTACTTTATACTCTAAAAGAAAAAGATTGAAGAAAGTTGTCCAAAATGGACTTTATCTTCAATCTGTTTTTTAAATAATTTAGGAAATTGTGTTAAAATGAAATGAAAATTACGAATAGTATAAGTAGGAGGCACCATGAAGGCGGAAATTATTGCAGTTGGAACAGAAATTCTAACAGGACAAATTGTCAACACCAATGCTCAGTTCTTGTCTGAAAAATTGGCTAGTTTAGGGATTGATGTCTATTATCATGTGGCGGTAGGAGATAATGAAGGTCGTCTCTTCTCGACCATTGAGACAGCTTCAAAACGCAGTGATTTGGTGATTTTATGTGGTGGACTTGGGCCAACAGAGGATGATTTGACCAAGCAAACCCTTGCTAAGTTTTTAGGGAAAGAACTGGTTTTTGATCCAACAGCGCTTGCCAAACTCGACACCTTCTTTGCCAGTCGCCCTGATTATGTACGGACGCCCAATAATGAGCGACAAGCACAATTGATTGCCGGTTCAATCCCCCTTCAAAACCGTACAGGTCTCGCGGTTGGAGGTTTGATTGAAGTCGATGGTGTGACCTATGTCGTTCTACCTGGTCCACCAAGTGAGTTAAAACCCATGGTCAATGAACAATTGGTGCCTCATTTGACAACAGGGGAGCAGCTCTTTTCAAGAGTCTTGCGCTTCTTTGGGATTGGGGAAAGCCAGCTGGTTACGATCCTAGCAGATATCATTGAAAAGCAGAGTGATCCGACGGTGGCCCCTTATGCCAAGACAGGAGAAGTGACCTTGCGTCTGTCTACAAAGGCGAAGGATCAAGCCTCAGCGGATGCGAAGCTCGATGTCTTAGAAAAGGAAATCTTATCACGCCACACCCTGGATCATCAACCCTTGCATGAACTGTTTTACGGTTATGGGGATGACAATTCGATGGCCAAGGTGGCCTTTGATCTCTTGAAAGGGACTGGTAAGACCATTACAGCTGCAGAAAGCCTGACGGCTGGCCTTTTCCAAGCGACTTTGGCAGATTTTTCAGGGGCGTCCAGCATCTTCGCGGGTGGTTTTGTCACCTATAGTCTGGAAGAAAAAAGCAAGATGTTGTCTATTCCAGCTCAAGAGTTAGAGCAACATGGAGTGGTGTCTCACTTTACAGCTCAAGCCATGGCTTCACAGGCCCGTAAGTTAACAGGATCCGATTATGGTGTTAGCTTGACCGGAGTTGCGGGGCCAGATAGTCTAGAAGGGCACCCAGCAGGGACTGTCTTTATCGGACTTGCGACTCCAAATGGAGTGGATAGTGTCCAAGTCAATATCGCTGGACGTAGCCGGGCGGATGTCCGCGAAATTGCAGTCCTTCATGCCTTTAATTTGGTACGCTTGGCTGTATTAAATGGTGAAAATTTGGTATAATGAAGTTCGTGCCAAATGAAGAATAATTCTAAAAATGGATAGGAAATGTGCCTTTCAAAGACCGGAAAACGTCAGTGAGTTGCATGCATTTCCTGTATAGCAAAAACATAGGAGAAAAGAATGGCGAAAAAACAGAAAAAATTAGATGATATCTCGAAGAAATTTGGAGACGAGCGTGAAAAAGCTCTCAATGATGCCCTAAAGTTGATCGAAAAAGACTTTGGTAAAGGATCGATCATGCGTCTGGGCGAACGCGCAGAGCAAAAAGTTCAAGTTATGAGCTCTGGTTCCTTGGCGCTTGATATTGCCTTGGGTGCTGGTGGTTATCCAAAAGGTCGGATCATCGAAATCTATGGTCCAGAATCATCAGGTAAAACAACCGTTGCCCTCCATGCAGTAGCGCAAGCACAGAAAGAAGGAGGCATTGCCGCCTTTATCGATGCCGAGCATGCCTTGGACCCATCCTATGCTGCAGCTCTTGGTGTTAACATTGATGAACTCCTCTTGTCTCAACCAGACTCAGGGGAACAAGGACTTGAAATTGCTGGTAAATTGATTGACTCTGGTGCCGTTGACTTGGTCGTTATCGACTCTGTTGCGGCCTTGGTCCCACGCGCAGAAATCGATGGAGATATCGGTGATAGCCACGTTGGTTTGCAAGCACGGATGATGAGCCAGGCTATGCGTAAGCTTGGAGCTTCGATCAATAAGACCAAGACCATTGCTATCTTTATCAACCAATTGCGTGAAAAAGTTGGGGTTATGTTTGGGAACCCTGAAACCACACCTGGTGGTCGTGCCCTTAAATTCTACGCTTCGGTTCGTCTAGATGTTCGTGGAAATACTCAAATCAAGGGTACTGGGGACCAAAAAGATACCAACGTTGGTAAAGAAACCAAGATCAAGGTTGTGAAAAACAAGGTAGCTCCACCATTCAAGGAAGCTATGGTTGAAATCATGTATGGAGAAGGAATTTCACGTACAGGCGAATTGCTGAAAATCGCGACAGACCTTGATTTGATCCAAAAAGCAGGAGCTTGGTATTCTTATAACGGTGAGAAGATTGGCCAAGGTTCAGAAAATGCTAAGAAGTACTTGGCAGACCATCCAGAAATTTTTGATGAGATTGATCACCAAGTGCGCGTGCGCTTCGGTTTGATCGATGATGACACTGCTGTAGTTGCACAAGATGAAGTAGCTGAAAGCCCACTTGTTGAAGAAGTAACACTAGATCTTGATGATGCCATTGAGATTGAAGAGTAATTTTTTTCAAAATAGGTCGAAAGACTGATGGTTTTTATGGTATAATATACTACAATGTTATTATCGTGTGGCGAAAGGAGTGCATACATGATTAAAATTTACACAGTTTCAAGTTGCACGAGTTGTAAAAAAGCCAAAACTTGGCTAAATGCTCATCAGTTGATCTATAAAGAACAAAACCTTGGTAAAGAAGGAATTACAAAAGAAGAATTACTCGATATTTTGACCAAAACAGAAAATGGCATTGCAAGTATCGTTTCTTCAAAAAATCGATACGCTAAGAATCTAGGTGTCGATATTGAAGACCTCAGCATGAATGAAGTCATCGATATCATCTTAGAAACACCACGAATCTTGAAAAGTCCTATCCTAGTGGATAACAAGCGGCTTCAAGTTGGTTATAAGGAAGATGATATTCGGGCCTTTTTACCACGTTCTGTACGAAATGTTGAAAATGCGGAGGCTCGCTTAAGAGCAGCCCTATAAGAAACAAGTAGCCAATCGTTTAGCTACTGAGAAGAGTCGAGATGTCAGGATCTCGACTTTTTCTTTTGTATCCGGCCAAAGAATCCACGAAAAAATGCTTGTAAGAATGTTTTTGAGGAGGATTCTATGGTACAATACTTCTGTGGGGAAAATCCCTTTATAGAAGCTTATCAAAGGAGAAAACATGAAAAAGAAGCTTATTTGTTTGGGTGTCTTGCTCCTGACGCTGACAGCTTGTGGACAGAAGAAACATGGGAAAACTGATTCTTCCAATGTCCAAAAATCCAACAGTGCTAAAATTGAATCGTTCAATAAAGAAAATCGAAATCTGTTAGAGAAGGCGGAAGAACAGCAAGTTTTCACTAAACACTTTGTCCTTCCAAAAGATGAAAGTGGTATTCGCCAGGAGCAGACCATCACTTATCAAGGGGAACAATTTCAAAAATTGGTCATGACCAATACCACTCCTGTCAGTGATGAATTGAAAAATGCTATTCAAGAAGTTGGTCTTGAAGAGGCCCAACGATTGATGGTAGAGTCGATGGGTAAGGATGAAAAACTTCAACAGGCGCGGACTCTTCCAGGATTTACCATTGAACTGACTTTGCCAAATGAAAATGAATACCAAACGGTCATCACTTATGATTTCACCCAGTTGGATACTAAAAAAGCGGTCGAGTTAGAGTACTTCAAATCAGCCAATATTGCAGATTTATTGAAACTGACACCAACAGAATATATGAATAATCTACTCCGTAATGGAGCAAAAGAAGAATAAGGAGAAAAAACATGAAAAAATTTCTATTACTAGTCGTTGCTGGATTACTTATCTTGGTAGGTTGTGGGAATTCTCAATCAAAAGGGGGCAAGTCCTTATCGAAAGATAGCGTTATCACTCGGACCTTTAAGCTTGACAGGGATATCAATGAGGCTGACGAGGTAGCCAAACAGGAAATCACAGTGACCGTATCCTACCAAGGAAAAAAATACAAGAAAGTTTCAATCAAACTAGCGACTCATGTGTCGGATGAATTCAAAGATGAAATCAAGAAGTTGATCGATGCTGAGGATGATAAAGAAGGTGCCAAACAAGCCTTGATCGAGGGGTATGAAGGAGAAGGTGGCATTGATGAATTGAGAGACTACGATGGAATCACCGTGACATCAGATTGGACAGGTGAAGCAATGGTCTCTGAGATTGAGATTGATCCTGATAAAGTAGACTTCGATGATATTAAAAGCAGTGAAGACTTGGGAGAAATTTGCAAAATGATCAAAACCTACTCTCCAACACTCTTCATCAAAAATATGGAAAAGAATGGCTTTAAAGAAGTCAAATAAAGCCATTGAAAAATGCAGTAGATCGCTTTCAAAAATAAGTGATAAAAAGTCCAAGAAAGCCCGTAAAATCAATATTTTTCGTTTGAGAAAGTATGGAAATTATGGTATAATAGTATGAATATAAAGAAAGAGGGTGGTATTGTGGGATTTACAGACGAAACAGTACGTTTTAATCTTGACGATTCAAACCGTAAAGAAATTAGTGATACATTAAAGGATGTCTACTTATCTTTGGATGAGAAGGGCTACAATCCAATCAATCAAATCGTAGGTTATGTACTCAGTGGTGATCCTGCTTATGTACCTCGTTATAACAACGCTCGCAACCAAATTCGTAAGTACGAACGAGATGAAATTGTTGAAGAATTGGTTCGTTACTACTTGAAAGGGCAAGGGATCGATCTCTAATGAGAATTATGGGACTAGACGTTGGCTCGAAGACAGTCGGAGTAGCCATCAGTGATCCATTAGGTTTTACTGCTCAAGGTCTGGAGATTATTCAGATTGATGAGGAGAAAGGAGAGTTTGGCTTAGACCGTCTCTCTGAACTGGTGAAGGAATACCGGGTTGATCGTTTTGTCGTTGGTTTGCCGAAAAACATGAACAACACAAGCGGTCCTCGAGTGGAAGCAAGTCAAGCTTATGGGAAGCGCCTTGAAGAGTTGTTCAACTTGCCGGTTGAGTATCAGGACGAGCGTTTGACGACCGTTGCCGCAGAGCGGATGCTGATTGAGCAAGCGGATATTAGCCGAAATAAGCGTAAAAAAGTAATTGATAAATTGGCTGCCCAGTTGATTTTGCAAAATTATTTAGATCGAAAATTTTAGAAAAAAGAGGAAATAAGATGGCACACAATCATGATCATGACCACAACCATGACGAACGCGAATTGATTACATTGGTAGATGAGCAAGGAAACGAAACCTTGTTTGAAATCCTTTTGACCATTGATGGAAAAGAAGAATTTGGTAAAAACTATGTTCTTTTGATTCCTGCAAATGCAGAAGAAGATGAAAACGGTGAAGTAGAAATCCAAGCATACTCATTTACAGAAAACGAAGACGGAACAGAAGGCGACCTTCAACCAATCCCAGAAGATTCAGATGATGAATGGAACATGATTGAAGAGGTCTTCAACAGCTTTATGGAGGAGTAAAAACATCCAGTGGATGTTTTTAGCCCTGCTTCAAGAAACAAGAAAAAGCAGGAAGTCGGGGGATGTTTTTAGCCCTGCTTCCAGATACACTGGAATTGAAATAAGAAACCAAAGAAATAGCAGAGCGTGAGCCAGCAACAAGGCTTGATCGCTCTTTTCTTTTAGGAGAAAGAAATGAATCAAATTGAAGAATGGATGAATAGTCGAATTGGCCTCAATTTTCGTTCAGGTTTAGGGCGGATGCAACAGGCTGTAAAGCTCTTAGGGGAGCCTCATGAAGCTGTTCCGATGATCCATGTGACGGGGACCAACGGGAAGGGCTCAACCATTGCGTTTATGCGCCAACTATTCCAACAGCATGGTCTGAAAGTAGGGACCTTTACTTCTCCACATATCGTTAGTATGCATGATCGGATTTGTATCAATGGGCAACCAATTTCGGATCAGGATCTGATTCGCTTGGGTCAGAGCATCCAAGCGATGGAGTCTCAGCTTCTCGAGACCCACGACCAACTCTCTTACTTTGAGATTATCACCCTATTGGCCTTTTTGTATTTCCATGAACAAAAAGTAGATCTGGCCTTGATCGAGGTTGGGATCGGAGGGCTCCTTGATACGACCAATGTCATCACAGGAGAGGTGGCAGTGATCACCTCAGTAGGGCTGGATCACCAGGAGACCTTGGGAGGAAGACTAGAGGCCATTGCTACGCAAAAAGCTGGAATCTTTAAAGCCGGGAAGCCAGCTGTTATCGGTCCACTGGCTAAAGAGGTTGAGCAAGTCTGCACAGAAAAGGCCCAAGCAATAGGCTGTTCGCTAGCTCGCTATAGAGAAGATTTCCAACTGGTGAAGGGCGTCTTCCAAGATGCGCACCATCGGTTTGACTCACTAAAAATTGGGCTCAAAGGAGCTTATCAGGAAGAGAATGCTGCGGTGGCTCTCGAAGCCTTTCTACTCTTTATGGAGCAGAGAGGTCTGGCGGTCGATGAAAACTCTGTTCGGGAGGCATTGCAAGCGACTAGCTGGCCGGGTCGTTTGGAGAACTTTGGCCAAGGCGTCTATCTAGATGGCGCTCATAACCCCCATGCCATCCATCGATTGGTCGAATATGCCCGCACCTTTTCAGATAAGCGCGTGAAGATCCTCTTTGGTGCTTTAAAGCGCAAGGATTACCAGGGAATGTTGGAGATCTTTTCAAGAGACTTGCCGGAGGCGGACTTGACGGTGACGACCTTTGCTTATGGGGAAGTTGTCCAAGAGGCGGATGGCTTAGACTATCCGTATGTAGCAGATTTCCGAGATTACTTACAGGATTTTTATAGCCGGCAAGCTGGTCAGGAGGTGCTCTTTGTCACTGGCTCTCTCTACTTCATTTCAGAAGTTCGCGCCTATCTATTAGAGCAAGGAAAGAATCCTTTATAGGCAGTAAGTCTCATCGGCCAGTCATAAAGATTGACCAAAAACTGCCTCTATCGTATACTAAAGGTGAGCCACAAATGAACGGGAAGTCCGTTGAAAAAAGTTGGCGCGAAAGGAGACCATCCATGGCAAAGAACGTGACTGCTTTATTAGCAACAGCTACAGTCCTTCTACTTGGAGCGTGTTCGAATCAGCAAACACCAACGCAAACGAACACTTCATCAAGTGCGAAGACAACAACGGCAACTTCTTCTAAACAGACAACGACCAGTCCGCAGGTGAACCAAGCCGGACTTGACGGAACCTATATGGGAATGGATGAAAGTGATCAAGTGACGCTCGTCATCGCTGGTGATTCAGGGACTTGGACGGCTGTCGAGGCAGATGGAGAGCAAGAGCTGAAACAGGTCAAGCTAGATGCTGCCAACCAGGTCATTTTTGTCGGAGATGATGGTTACCGCTATCAATTGGAGGGGCAACAATTGACCCTGAAAGAAGCTGACAACGAGTTGGATGATCAGGATACGATCGTTCTAACCAAGCAATAAATAGAAGAAGTGAGAGTGGGACAGAAATCGGTAATTCGTTAGAATTCGATTTCGTCGTCCCACCTCCGCACAGTTGAGTAGGGCTGTAAAAGCTGATGAAATCAGCGTAGTAGAGCCCACTCAACCACTGCGTCTTTCTCGACAATCCAAAGACAATTGAGAGGCTAGGGCTTTTGCCCCACTCTCTTTTTTCATTTTATCGGGTTTGCGCTCCCTTCATAGAACTGGTATACTAGTAGGGATTATAAAAAGAAGGAGAATGAGGGTGAGTTTTCGAAAGATTCGATTGTTAATGTCCAAATATGGGTTCAGTATACTCTTTATGGGGTTTGAACTCTGGCTGTCCTTTGCGGCCTTCTTTTGGCTAAATGAATGGTTCCCAAATTGGATGTCTGTCACTATCATGGCCCTCATGTATATCTCGACCATTTTGGCGATCGTCAACCGAAATATGCCTCCAGAGAGCAAGGTGACCTGGCTCTTGATTGCTGTCATCCCCGTATTTGGTTTCCTTCTTTACCTCATGTTTGGGGAGCGTCGTCTGTCCAAAAAAGAAATGGTTCAGTTGGAAAATATGGAGTCCATGAAGTTTCGAGAGGACAATAGTCGTGAGCTTCGCCTCCAATTGAAAGAAGAGAGCAAAATCGTCTATGGAATGGTCAAGTCTATTCTATCCATGGACCACAATGCAGACCTCTACAACGGGACAGCTTCGACCTTCTTCCCACTAGGGGATCAAATGCTCCCGCAATTGTTGGAGGATTTGCGCTCAGCCAAGAAATTTATTTTTCTCGAATTCTATATCATCGAGGAAGGCCTGATGTGGAACAGTATCCTAGATATCCTACTTGAGAAAGTCAAAGAAGGGGTAGAGGTGAAACTGCTCTACGATGATATTGGCTGTATGGCGACCCTTAAGGGAAACTACACCAGACGCTTGCGCAAGTTAGGTATTGACGCCCATAAGTTTAACAAGGTAGTCCCTCGTCTGACGGTGGCCTATAACAACCGAGACCACAGAAAGATCTTGGTCATTGATGGCCAGATTGGCTATACAGGTGGCGTTAACCTAGCGGATGAGTATATCAACCAGAGAGAACGCTTCGGTCATTGGAAGGATAGTGCAGTGCGCTTGGACGGTCGAGCTGTCAAGGCCTTGACGCGACTCTTTCTCATGAATTGGTACATTAACCAGGGAGAAATTGAAGATTTTGATAAATACCATATGGAAAACCAAGCGGTAGATGGTGAAGGTTTCTATATCCCCTTTGGTAGTGGACCAAAACCGATCTATAAGTCCCAGGTTGGTAAGTCTGTGTATCAGAATATCATCAATCAGGCGACAGACTTTGTCTACATTACGACCCCTTATTTAATCATTGATTATGATTTGACAGAAGATATTCGAAATGCGGCTCTCCGTGGTGTCGATGTACGCATCGTGACCCCTTACATTCCGGATAAAAAATTGATCCAAATCGTTACACGAGGGGCTTATCCAGACCTGATGGAAGCAGGGGTGAAAATTTATGAGTACACTCCAGGCTTTATCCATAGCAAGCAAGTATTGGCCGATGACGAAGTCGCAGTAGTCGGGACCATCAACTTTGACTATCGGAGCCTAGTCCATCACTATGAGAATGCTGTCTGGATGTATCGAAGCCCAGAATTGACCAAGATCCGAGCGGATTTTGAAGAGATTTTCTCTGTGTCTCAGCAGATCCAGTTGGACACTTTCCGGATCACCTGGTACCAGCATTTGATCAAAGAAATTATGCAGTTATTTGCGCCCATGCTATAGACGATTGAGAGTGGGACAGAAATCGGTAATTCGTTAGAATT
>NZ_GL636091.1:489019-575217 GCF_000186465.1 Streptococcus australis ATCC 700641
TCTTTTTTATTACGAAGGAGAGACAAAATATTATAATTTCTTTACATAGGCTTGTCTAAGAATGTTCAAGGGGGCTATTTTTGGTATAATGAACATAATCTATAAAAAATAAGGAGAACTTATGAAAAAGCTCGTAAAATATGGCGTCTTACCAGCCTGTTTATTGTTGTTAGCTGCTTGTTCATCAAAACCAGCTACTGAGAAAAAACAAGCCAAAGAGGATAAAGTAGAACAATCTAGCGAATCACAAGAAGAAAAAACAAAAAACAAATTGAGAAAGATGGAGATATTATTCTTCGTGCCATCTTCACGGACCATTCTTCTGGTTTCACAACCTTGATGGGAACGTCAGTTGACAAGTGGAAAAAACAAATTACCGAAAAATTTGTTGATGAAAATGCATCAAAATATCTGCCTGCAGAAAACTTCACACTTGAACTCACAACTGAAACATTTACTCCAGAAAAAATCTTGGAATTGTTTGACCAAGCTCGTTTCAAAGTGCTAGCAACGATTGGTGATGACTATGAAATCACTAAGGTAGAAGACGAAGGAGATACTGCGACAGTTACCTTCAAATCTCGTGCAATTGCAACACGTGACTTGGCTAACTTAATCAACCGTGCAAAATCTAGTCTTTTTGAAAACGGAATTGAAGATGTTAAAAAATTAGAAGACAACACAGATCCAGATCTAGAAAAACGCTTGTCTCTATTGAACAACTTCTTGTTCTACTATGCCTTTGACCGTTTGAATGAAGACTTTGGTTACATCGAACCACGCGAGTACACGTTGGAATTGACGAAAACCAAAGAAGGACGTTACATCCTTAGTGATGAAAGCTTCCTTGAATTGCGTAAGGAAATCTTTGTAAACGAATACTCTGCTGATGGGGCTGAAACTCGTAAAGGAAGTAATTCCTCGAAGAGTGATTCTTCAACTAGCAAAGATTTAGACACAAGCTCAACCTCAAAAGATAAAGTATAAACCCATAAAAAGAGAGTGGGACAGAAATCGGTAATTCGTTAGAATTCGATTTCGTCGTCCCACCTCCGCACAGTTGAGTAGGGCCGTAAAAGCTGATAAAATCAGCGTAGTAGAGCCCACTCAACCACTGCGTCTTGCTCGATAATCCAAAGACAATTGAGAGGCTAGGACTTTTGTCCCAGCCTCTTTTTATTTACTCATTTCTTTTTCCCATATTACTGTACAGAGAGCTCAGAATAGTATAAAATTAATAGTGGAGAATTGGGCATAGATTCCGATTTTTGGGATGATTTTATGTTATAATATTTAAGAAAATAGTATGGGGGATAAAATGAATCGAAGCAGAGAAAACAAACGTTCAACCAGAACTAGCAGTTGGGATCAGCTACGTATTGTCAATAGTGGTCTCTGGGTCTTAACGCTACTTGTGGCTGGACTCTTTCTTTATAATATCTTTAGCTACAATATCCTAGCTTTCCGTTATTTGAATATCTTTGTGACGGTCTCGCTAGTTGGCGGACTTTTTTTAACCTTGGGTTTGATCCTTGCAGGCAAGGCTAAAAAGACGACGCTATTTTTATTGGTCCTAGGCTTGCTAGGGACTTCCATGGGGACCTATGTTACCCAGAAATTGGTCGATGTCTCTGGAAATGTGAACCGAAATGCCAACTATACGGAATTTGAAATGGCTGTCTATGTCAAAGCAGATAGTCCGATCCAAGATATCAAAGAAATTAGTAGTGTAGTGGCCCCTACGGGAAATAACAATGCAGATGATCTTCTAGCCTTGGTAGAGGAAGTGAAGAAAACGCGCCAGCATGACTTGACCATTGAAGATGTGGAATCTTATGCGGCAGCCTACCAGGCCCTACAAGAAGACAAGACACAAGCCATTGCCTTGAATAGTACCTTTGAAGATACCATTGCAAGTGTGGATGCTGACTATGCGAAAAAATTAAAGAAAATTTACTCTTACAAGATTCGCCGCCAAGTGGAAACCAAGGCAAAGGCGGATGCTAATGCGGATACCTTTAACATCTATGTCAGTGGGATTGACACTTACGGTCCAGTGACGTCGGTTTCTCGGTCTGATGTCAATATTATCATGACGGTCAACCGAAAGACCAAGCAAGTCTTGCTGACGACGACTCCGCGCGATGCCTATGTACCGATTGCCGATGGCGGAAACAACCAAGGGGATAAGTTGACCCACGCTGGGATTTACGGAGTAGATGCGTCTATTCATACCTTGGAAAATCTGTACGGCATCAAGATCGACTACTATGTCCGCTTGAACTTCACATCCTTCTTGAAGCTTGTCGACCTCGTCGGAGGGATTGATGTAGAAAATGATCAAGAGTTTACAAGTCTACACGGGAACTACCACTTCCCTGTAGGAAAAGTTCACTTGAATTCGGAACAGGCTCTTGGCTTTGTCCGTGAACGCTACTCTCTCGAAGGTGGAGACAACGATCGTGGGAAGAACCAAGAAAAAGTGATCGCAGCCATTATCCATAAATTAACATCGACAAAAGCATTGAGTAATTACAATGAAATCGTTTCTGGTTTACAAGATTCCTTGCAAACCAATATGCCACTGCCAACGATCATGAATTTGGTCAATACACAGTTGGAGACTGGCGGAAGCTACAAGGTGACTTCACAAGCTGTCACTGGACAAGGTCGAAATGATTTGCCTTCATATGCTATGCCAGGATCTGCTCTTTACATGATGGAGTTGAATGCTGATAGCGTGGCACAAGCCAAAGAAAAGATAAACCAAACCATGGAAGGAAAAAACAATGATTGATATTCATTCACACATTGTCTTTGATGTGGATGATGGACCAAAGACGATTGAGGATAGTAAGCTCCTCATCGAGGAAAGCTACCGTCAAGGGATTCGCACTATTGTTTCGACGTCCCATCGTCGAAAAAGGATGTTTGAAACCCCGGAAGAAAAGATCTATCAAAACTACTTGGCAGTAAAAGAGATGGTGGAGACCTATCTGCCTGAAATGAAACTGCATTTCGGGGCAGAAATCTACTATACGCGAGATATTCTTGAAAAACTGGAAGCCGGGACTATTCCAACGCTTGCTGAGACCAGCTTTGCCTTGATTGAATTTAGTATGGCGACACCCTACAAGGAGATTCACCAAGCCTTAAGTGCGGTCTTGCGCTTAGGAGTAACTCCGGTGGTTGCCCATATTGAACGCTACCACTGTTTGGAAAAGAATGAAAAACGGGTGCGGGAATTGATCCGAATGGGATGCTATACCCAGATCAATAGTTCGAGCGTCCTCAAGCCTAAACTGTTTGGTGATCGCTACAAGTTCATGAAGCATCGTGCCCAATATTTCTTGGACAAGAACTTGGTCCATTTTGTTGCCAGCGACATGCACAATGTCGATCAACGACCGCCATACATGGAAAAGGCTTATCAGATTATTGAAAAACGCTACGGAAGTGACCGGGCGCGTGCCCTCTTTGTTGAAAATCAACAAGCATTACTGGATAACGAATTATTTTAACAATCAAGTTCCATCACGGGGATTGAAAAGGAGAAAGTGAATATGAAAAACCAAGAGAGCCAAGAGATCGAATTGGATGTGGTCTCCCTCTTTAAAACCTTATGGCGTCGTAAATTCTCAATTATCATTACGGCCTTGTTGTTTGCGATTGGAGCCCTAGGGTACAGCGCTTTTGTAGCGAAAAAGATCTACCAAAGTACCAGCCGTATCTACGTGGTCAGCCGTCAGAACCAAGAAAACAATGCCTTGACTAACCAAGATCTTCAAGCGGGATCTTACTTGGTTAAAGACTACCGTGAGATTATCCTTTCTCAAAATGTCTTGAACCAAGCCATTGAAGAGTTGAAGTTGGAAATGACTCCAGCAGAGCTCGCTAAGAAAGTCTCAGTGGCCGTTCCGACAGATACTCGGATTTTGTCCATCACAGCGTCAGACCCAGATCCACAAGAAGCAGCTCGCATTGCGAATGGTTTGAAAGATGTAGCGGCAGAAAGAATTATTGCTGTAACCAAGGTGTCTGACGTGACAACATTGGATGAGGCAGTTGTCCCGCAAAATCCTTCTTCACCAAATATCAAACGAAATGTTGTCATTGGCTTTGTTCTTGGCGGTGTCTCGATTTCCATTCTGGTGATCTTGTCAGAGGTATTGGATGACCGTGTGAAGAAACCAGAAGATATCGAAGAAGTGATGGGCATCACACTATTAGGTGTGATCCCTCATGTGAAGAAACTGTAAGAGGGAGAATTCATGGCAACCTTAGAAATTGTAAAAAGCAAATTAGCAGCGATGACTCAGGCTGAAGAGTATTTTAATGCCTTGAGTACCAATATTCAGTTGAGTGGGACCAATATTAAGGTCGTTGCTATCTCATCTGTGCAACCAAACGAAGGAAAATCAACCATTTCTACGAATTTGGCGACAGCCTTTGCGCGTGCGGGCTATCGAACCTTGTTGATCGATGCGGATATCCGTAACTCGGTGATGACAGGTGTCTTCAAGAGCCAAGGCCGTGTTGCTGGTTTGACAGAAGTCCTTTCTGGGAAGAGTGAGATTTCCCAAGCAATTGCGACGACAGACTATCCAAAACTGGACGTTCTCTTGTCGGGTCAGGTTTCGCCTAACCCTACAGGCCTCTTGCAAAGCAAAAACTTCGAGGTCATCATTGAGGCGCTTCGTAATCATTATGACTATATTATTGTCGATACACCTCCGATTGGGATGGTGATTGATGCGGCGATTATTGCTCAACGCTGTGATGGTAGCTTGATTGTGACGGCAGCAGGAGCTGTTAGTCGCAAGGCTGTTCAAAAGGCCAAAGAGCAACTAGAGCAGACGGGGACACCCTTCCTAGGAGTGGTCCTCAATAAATTTGATATTCAATTAGAAAAATATGGTTCCTATGGTAATTACGGGAACTATGGTAATTATGGGAAAAAAAGATAAGGGATAGGGATATTATGATAGAAGGAAGGGGATTTCACAAATTTGCTTTGGCCTTTGTCCAAAGCTTACCAGTTTTAGTTGTGGCTTATTTGTTTAGTTTTGTGACAGAGACAGAAATCCATTCTAATACAATTTTCTATCTGTATTTGTTACATTACGTAGCCTTTTACGTCAGCGATTACAACCAAGATTATTTCAAGCGAGGGCATCTAGTCGATTTCTTACAAACCTTGAAATACAGCTTGTGCTTTGCGCTTGCCATCAGTTTTTCGAGCTTCTTTTTGGAGGAGAAGTTCTCCCTCTCCCGTCGCGGAATGATTTATTTTCTGTTCCTGCTAACACTTGTTCTTTATTTGATGAACTACCTGATCAAACGCTACTGGCGGCGCTTCTATTATAGCCTCAAAGGCAGTCACAAGATTCTCTTGATTACGGCGAATTCTCGCCTGGATAAAGTTCTGGATCGGCTTCTTTCGTCAAATGATAGCGGTGGGGAAGTGGTAGCTGTCACCGTACTAGACCGCCCAAACTTTCAACACCGCTCTGTTCGGATTGTTCCAAAGGAAGACCTGTTGACCTTTGCGACTTATGAAGTGGTAGACGAAGTCTTTCTCAATCTTCCAAGTGAAGAGTATGATATTGGGGAGTATGTCTCACAATTTGAGACCATGGGGATCGACGTTACCGTCAACCTCAATGCTTTTGATTTGAACTTTGCCGGCAACAAACGGATTCGAGAAGTAGCTGGGCTCAATGTCGTCACCTTCTCGACCAACTTCTATAAGCCGAGTCATGTGACCGCGAAACGTGTGATCGATATTTGTGGTTCCTTGGTGGGCTTGCTCCTCTGTGGCTTGGTGGCGATTGTATTGGTTCCTTTGATTCGTAAGGACGGTGGTCCTGCTATTTTTGCCCAGAAGCGGGTCGGGAAAAATGGCCGCTATTTCAAATTTTATAAGTTCCGTTCTATGTATGTCGATGCAGAGGAACGGAAAAAAGAATTGATGGATCAAAACACCATGACCGGTGGCATGTTCAAAATGGACAATGACCCTCGGATTACGCCAATTGGGCGCTTTATCCGAAAGACCAGTCTGGATGAGCTGCCCCAATTCTTTAATGTCCTAAAAGGTGATATGAGTCTGGTTGGAACCCGTCCGCCAACAGTGGATGAGTATGAGAAGTACACTCCAGAACAAAAACGCCGCTTGAGCTTTAAGCCTGGTATCACAGGACTCTGGCAGGTGAGTGGCCGCAGTGAGATTACAGACTTTGACGAAGTCGTCCGCCTAGATGTGTCCTATATCGATGGTTGGACCATCTGGTCAGATATTAAGATCTTGCTGAAGACGATCAAAGTTGTGTTTAAACGAGATGGAGCGAAGTAGGAAATTCCTGCTTCGTCCTTTCCATGTAAGGAGAAAAATGAAACAGTCAGTTTATATCGTGGGTTCTAAAGGAATTCCAGCAAAATATGGTGGTTTTGAAACCTTTGTCGAAAAGCTGACGGAGTGCCAACAAGACCGAGAGATTCAATACTATGTAGCCTGTATACGGGAGAATTCAGCAAAATCAGGGATTTCAGCTGATACTTTCGAGCATAATGGAGCAATCTGTTACAATATTGACGTCCCTAATATCGGTCCTGCGCGTGCCATTGCTTATGATATTGCAGCTCTCAATAAGGCTATTGAAATGGCCAAGGAAAATAAGGATCAAGCACCGATCTTTTATGTCCTAGCGTGCCGGATCGGACCTTTTATGGCTGGGATCAAGAAGAAGATCAAGGCAATCGGTGGGACCCTCATGGTCAATCCAGATGGGCATGAGTGGTTGCGGGCCAAGTGGAGTCTTCCAGTCCGTAAGTATTGGAAATTCTCTGAGCAGCTCATGGTCAAACATGCCGATTTATTGATCTGTGATAGCAAGAATATCGAGGCTTATATTCAGAAGGACTATGCTAAGTATCAGCCTAAGACGACCTATATTGCCTATGGAACGGATACAAGCAAGTCTATCTTGAGCAAAGAAGACGAGAAAGTTCGGACTTGGTTTGCAGACAAGCAAGTTTCTGAAGGAAATTACTACTTAGTAGTGGGACGTTTTGTACCTGAAAATAACTATGAGGCTATGATTCGTGGCTTTATGCAGTCCAGTTCTAAAAAAGATTTTGTCCTCATTACCAATGTAGAGCAAAACAAGTTCTATGAACAGTTGCGCAAGGATACAGGATTTGATCGAGATCCTCGAGTGAAGTTTGTCGGGACGGTCTATGATCAGGAATTATTGAAGTACATTCGCGAACAAGCTTTTGCTTATTTCCATGGTCATGAGGTAGGCGGGACCAACCCCTCTCTTCTTGAAGCTTTGGAATCAACCAAGCTCAACTTGTTGTTAGATGTTGGTTTCAACCGAGAAGTGGGAGAAGACGGGGCTCTCTATTGGGCCAAAGACCAGTTGGCAAGGGTCATCAATGAGGCTGAGCAACTAGACGCTCAAGCAATTGAAGCCCTCAATGAGAAATCAAGCCGACGCATCGCAAAAGCCTTCACTTGGGAGAAGATCGTAGCTGATTATGAGAAAGAGTTTAAGGGATAAACATGCAGAAAATTTTATACCTTCACGCTGGTGCTGAAATGTACGGTGCTGACAAAGTGTTGTTGGAGCTTATTAAAGGATTGGATAAGGATGCTTTCGAAGCTCATGTCATCTTACCCAATGACGGTGTCTTAGTAGGTGCTTTAGAAAAGGTCGGTGCTAAGGTTAAAGTCATTGATTACCCAATCTTGCGCCGCAAATATTTTAATCCAAAAGGAATCCTTGAGTACTTTGGCTCTTATAACCGTTACTCCAAACAAATTGCTCAATATGCTAAGGAGAATGGCATTACCCTCGTTCACAACAATACGACTGCGGTGCTAGAAGGGATTTACCTTAAACGGAAGTTGAAACTTCCTTTGATTTGGCACGTGCATGAGATTATCGTAAAGCCCAAGGCTATTTCAGACTTCATCAACTTTTTGATGGGGCGCTATGCCGATACGATTGTGACAGTTTCAAATGCTGTAGCTAATCATGTCAAGCAGTCTCGCTATGTGAAAGACGAGCAGGTTCAAGTTATCTATAATGGTGTTGACAATGCTGTCTATCAGGTGATGGATGCTAGCGTGGTCCGTGACCAATTTGGGATCGCACAGGATGCTTTGGTTATCGGTATGGTTGGTCGAGTGAATGCTTGGAAAGGGCAAGGAGACTTCCTAGAAGCTGTGACTCCAATCTTACAGGCTAATCCAAAAGCAGTAGCCTTTCTAGCAGGTAGTGCTTTTGAGGGGGAGGAGTGGCGCGTGGATGAGTTGGAAAAAGCTATTTCTAACTCACCAGTAGCTGGACAAATCAAGCGAATTGACTATTATAGCAAGACGACAGAGCTCTATAATATGTTTGATATCTTTGTCTTGCCAAGTACCAATCCAGATCCACTGCCAACAGTCGTACTAGAAGCCATGGCTTGTGGCAAACCAGTCGTGGGCTACCGACATGGTGGTGTCTGTGAGATGGTCAGGGAAGGTGAAAACGGTCTTCTTGCTACACCAAACCAGCCTGAAGAATTGTTTAAGGCAATTCAAGAATTGGTCTATAATATAGGGAAGAGAGCGCAATTTGGCAAGGCATCTGTCAAACATCAAAAGGAACTCTTTTCATTACAAAGTTATATTCGAAATTTTTCGGAGTTGTATAAAAAATATAAGTAAATAATATTAAGGAAGTAATATGAATTTTCCAATTGATTTTGTGGTAACTTGGGTCGATGGAAGTGATCCGATTTGGCGAGAAAAGAAAAGTCGGTATGATGGATCAGTAGATACGTCCAAAAAAAGCATGAATTCAGAAAAAGCGTACAGAGATTGGGGTACCTTTAAGTATTGGTTTAGAGGTGTAGAAAAATTTGCTCCGTGGGTAAATAAAGTTTATCTTGTAACTGATAATCAGAAACCAGATTGGTTGGATATAAGTAATGAGAAGTTGGTTGTTGTGGATCATAAAGAAATTATTTTTCCAGATTATTTACCGGTCTTTTCTGCAAATCCTATTGAAAGTAACCTTCACAATATTTCAGGACTTTCGGAACAATTTGTGTTTTTTAATGATGATATGTATTTAACTGCTCCAGTTTCTCCATCAGATTTTTTCTCTGAAAATGGTTTACCTAAATACAATACAGCGTTATCTCCGATAATTCCTGAGAGATTTGGTACAGGGAATTTTCAAATAAATGATATGGAAATAATAAATAGTTATTTCAGTAGAAATGAAATTTTGAAGAATGGACAATTCTTTAATCCTAAGCAGGGATTGAAAAATATTGTCAAGTCACTACTATACAGAAACAGTCAATTTATCTGTGGTTTCTGGGAGAGTCATCTTCCCTATCCACTATTAAAGTCAACTATGGATTTGGTATGGGAAAAGGAAAAAGCTATCTTGGAAAAAACCTCGGCTAGTCGCTTCAGAAATCCTTCTGATACTAATGTTTGGGTCTTTAAGTATTGGCAGATTGCTAGTGGTCAATATGCTATTGGAAATCCCAAGTTAGGGGGACTCTTTTCTTTGGATAATGCCGGACCAGAATTTTGGGACTTACTGAATTCTGGAAAATACCAAATTATGTGTATCAATGACGGATTTAATGTTCAAGATGAAGAAAAAGTGATGAAGGAATTTATTACTACAATGGAGAAGTTGTTGCCTGAAAAAAGTGGTTTTGAATTATTGTAAAGAAAGTGAGAAAGAATGAAATCAGTTTGTGCATTAGTAGTAACCTACAATCGTTCAAAATATCTTCAAAAGGCAATAGAAGGTATTTTAAACCAACAACAAAAAGTTTCTGGGATATTAATTTTTAATAACCATGCTACAGATAATACGGAAGAGACACTTATTGATTTAGGCTACATTGACGTAAAAGGAAATGAAATAGTAGAAAATCAACTGTATGAAACTAAAAAGGATGGAAGGCGCTTTTATTATTATCATAATCATGAAAATCTTGGAGGTGCTGGTGGATTTGCTAATGGCATTAAGTTAATCTCTAAACTTGACTACGATTATGTTTGGATCATGGATGATGATGTTTATCCAGAACCTGATTGCTTGGGTAAAATTATGGAACAAATGTTTTTACAAAATGTTCATGTGGGTATTCCGAATCGAACAGATGAGAATTTTGACGATCGTGCTATTACGAATTTTGATTTTGACGATCACCATAAATTTTGGACGGAGTTGAGAAAGACGGTAACATATGGACCGTTCAATGAAGATGCGATAAAAGTTGTTGATATGCCATTTGAAGGTCCTGTTATTGAAATGTCATTGCTTCGAAAAGTTGGTATTCCTGACAGTGGTTTTTTCATTGAGTATGATGATTCAGATTTTGCACAACGCCTTCAACAGTATTCAGAAATTGTGTTTGCTACTAAAGCACAATTACATCGTCAACTTGCAGTGAAGGTGGATCCGAGAGCTGTTAAGCAGGAAGAACCTTACAATTGGAGAAACTATTATAAAATTCGAAACAATATTATTTTTGACAAGCGTTATGGAAAAAATTGGAAAGTTCGTCAGTTAAGCCCACTGATACTAATTGCTCATCATCTTGTGCTTGCTATTCGCCATCGACATTTAAAACAGAACGTTCCGATTATTTGGAAAGGTTTTTGGGATGGTATTTTTCAACGTATGGGTAAACGAGTAGATCCTAATTATTAATAAGGAGTAAAAAATGTCTGAACTACTGTTGAGCTTTATCATGCCAACTTTTAACTCTTCAGAATACTTGGCAAAAACGATGGATAGTCTAATTGCTTCAATTGGTCAACACAGTAGTTCTGTGGAAATAATCTGTGTTGATGATGGTTCAACTGATAGTACTGTTGCTATATTGGAAGAATATAAATCTGTTTTTGATAATTTGATTATTATACGAAATAACCATGGTGGTGTAAGTCAAGCTAGAAACACAGCATTAGATGTGGTATCTGGGACATTTATCAGCTTTGTTGATAGTGATGATCTTTTCGAAGAGAATTTTTTAGATATTTTTTTAAGTATAGAGGAAAATTTTGATATCTTATTTACAGATGTTAAATATTTGGATAAAAATCTATATATACCAGGAATTTCTTTTGAAAAGAAAATCAATGTTTTTAAAAATTCGTTACGAATTGGTGAATATGGCATTGAACCTGGAGTAGCAGGAAAGTTCTTTAGAACAGAGGTAGTTAATAAAAATAGGATAAGATTCAATACAGAGTTATCTGTAAGTGAAGATGTGCTATTTAATTTTAACTTTATTACTTATGCAGATAATGTACTACTTAGTTCAGAAAAATTTTATACTGTAACAGGTACGCATAGTTTAATGTTCTATAACGAAAAAAATCTAGCTGGTCAAGTAGAATTTGTGAATCAGGTAAGAAAAATATTATCTATCTATCCTGATAATTCTGATAAACAATTACTAGAGGATAAGTTCATCATAAATGCAATGACTATTTTTATTGATCGTTACTTTGGACCACTTTGGTTAAATGGAACCTACTCTTTAAATAAAGCGTCAAAATTGATGAAAACCACAATAGAAGATAATGAATTTTCAAAGGCTTTTAATAGTAGTAGACTAGATTATTCCATTGGACATCGTTATGTTGTGTTTAGAAAGTTGTTAAGATATAAACAATACAAATTATGTTTAATTTACAATCGGATAATGGATAAAATTAAGGGATATGAGAGGTTTAGGAAAGATTGATTAGTGTATTATTTCGAAATTCTTATAAATCAATATATATGACTGATCTTATTACTATTTATCTTACGTTTAAATTATTTTGGATTCCTTTAATACAAGAATCGAAAGGTATGGAAAGTACTTGTGAATAACAATCGTTTTATTTCAGAAAAAATCTATTTGTTTACCCTATTTGTGTGGGTTGTTGTCGCTTCATTAGTCACAACCACTTATTTTGTTCGATTAGACGGCTTTCTATCATTTTACCGCACAGTCCTTTATTGTACTACTTTAATGCTGTTGATAAAAGAGTTTATGAACTTTTCGAAAACTATACATTATTTTAGATTTCATTGGAAACAATTATTAATAGTAATAGTATTTTTTATTGTGATGTCTATAGTTTCAAAAAATCGTGATGGAATGTTAGATATAAATGTGTTGCTTCTTGTTTTTTCTGCTAGAGATATTGATTTTAGAAAATTATTGGCTACTTTTTCTCTAGCGACATTTTCAGTACTTTGTTTGACGATTTTTGCCAGTCAACAAGGTATTATTGCCAATATGTTTATGAATGCAGACAACGGTTATCGTTTTAGTTTGGGTTTTAATTATGTATCATTTGCTTCACAAAGGTT
The DNA here is from genome assembly GCF_000186465.1 of Streptococcus australis ATCC 700641. Classification (GTDB taxonomy): domain Bacteria; phylum Bacillota; class Bacilli; order Lactobacillales; family Streptococcaceae; genus Streptococcus; species Streptococcus australis. The sequence goes on from NZ_GL636091.1 coordinate 501,415, forward strand.
ATTTTTTGCTTTGTGTAGTTATCTGATGTTTCGTGGTAAAAAAATTTCTTACATAGAATTACTGGCCTTATTTTCGGCTACGATTTACATGTACCAACAAACTTCAACATCCAGTCCGTTTTACTTAAGCATTTTGATACTTGCATATGCATTATTTAGTATCAAAATATTTAAAAAAGGTTTTATTATTGAGAATTTTTGGATTTCACGAGTAACGAATTATGGTTTTATTCTTGCCTTAGTTGTTATCTTATATTTTTGTTTTTATTCATCTGGCAATCTTTTTCACTTAGTGGATCAATACACCCATAATCGACTAAGGCTTAGTGTAGAAGGTTTTCAAAATTTTGGAGTCCATTTGTTTGGGCAACGAATTTCTTTTTCTACGTTAGATATATTTGGGAACTTTACTAGTAATTATAATTTCATTGATAGCTCGTTTGTTCAGCTGTTAGTTATTGATGGTTTAATCGTCAGTGCCTTTATGTTGTTTGCTCTTACTAAAGTTATGAAATATTTTGTATCCATTCGAAAAGATATCGTACTTGCCTGTTTAGGGATTATGATTATCCATGGAATGTTTGATCCTCAGATGTTGGTTCTTCGCTACTCTCCATTAATTTTGTTTATTAGTCGATTATTTATTATGAATCCAGATAAAAAAATTGAATAAACTGAGTTAACTCCAGTTAAAAAGAAAGATTAAGACGAGTTACATCATTATGAAAGTGTTAAAAAATTACGCCTATAATCTCTCCTACCAGTTACTGGTAATTATCTTACCGATTATCACAACACCTTATGTAACGCGGGTTTTTAGTTCAAATGACTTAGGGACTTATGGCTATTTCAACTCCATTGTCACCTACTTTATCCTTTTGGCGACCCTAGGAGTGGCTAATTATGGAACCAAAGAGATTTCAGGACACCGGAAAGACATCCAAAAGAATTTCTGGGGGATTTATACTCTCCAGTTGGGGGCCACGATTTTATCCCTTACCCTCTATGTTCTTTTGTGTGTAACCCTATCTTTCATGCAAAATCCTGTCGCTTATATCTTAGGACTTAGCTTGGTTTCTAAGGGACTCGACATTTCCTGGCTCTTTCAGGGGTTAGAGGATTTCCGAAAGATTACAATTCGGAATATCACGGTCAAACTGGTTGGAGTCATCTCCATCTTCTTGTTTGTCAAATCTGCCAATGATCTTTATCTCTATGTATTCTTACTAACGATCTTTGAGCTCTTAGGTCAGCTCAGTATGTGGCTACCCGCTCGTGAATTTATTGGGAAACCCCATTTTGATTTGGCTTATGCACGGGTGCATTTAAAACCGGTCATTCTACTCTTTTTACCGCAGATTGCCATTTCCTTGTATGTCACTTTGGACCGAACCATGCTGGGGGCTCTCGCATCTAAGATGGATGTAGGGATTTACGACCAGGCCTTAAAACTCGTCAATATTTTGTTAACCTTGGTGACCTCGCTGGGGAGTGTCATGTTGCCTCGTGTATCGAGCCTCTTATCCTCGGGAGATCACAAGGTTGTTAACAAGATGCACCAAATGTCCTTTTTGATTTATAATTTAGTCATTTTTCCCATTATTGCCGGCATGCTGATTGTCAATGATGACTTTGTTCAATTCTTCCTAGGGAAGGATTTCCAGGATGCGCGTTATGCCATTGCCATCATGATTTTTAGAATGTTCTTTATCGGATGGACCAATATCATGGGGATTCAAATTCTAATCCCTCATAATAAAAACAAAGAATTTATGATTTCGACAACTGTTCCTGCCATTGTCAGTGTCGGATTGAACCTGATCTTCCTACCAAAACTGGGCTTTATTGGAGCTGCAATTGTGTCAGTGTTGACAGAATCTTTGGTATGGGGGATTCAACTCTACTTCACACGAACCTATCTTAAAGAAGTGCCGATTATGGGCTCAATGATGAAGATTGTGCTCGCTTCAGGCCTCATGTATGGTCTCTTGCTACTAGCCAAATCCATTGTCTATCTTTCACCGACTCTGAATGTCATTCTGTATGCTGGCCTAGGTGGGGTCATCTATGGAACCTTGATTTTGCTCTTTAAGGTGGTGAATGTGAAAGAGTTTAAACAAACAATAGGAAAACAATCGAAATGAAGAAAATACGGAATATAAACCTAGATTTCCTTAAAATCATGGCTTGTATAGGAGTTGTATTACTCCATACTACAATATCAGGATTTAAAGAAACTAGATCTTGGAATTATTTGACATATTTATATTACTTAGGTACCTATTCAATTCCTCTATTTTTTATGGTAAATGGCTATTTACTATTGGGAAGGAATAAGATTAGCTATTCATACATCCTGCAGAAAGTAAAATGGATTTTTATAACCGTATCAATTTGGTCTTTAATAATTTGGATATATAAGAGAGATTTTTCCGAAAATCCTATAAGAATAATTTTGGACTCTTTGATACAAAAAGGTTATTTTTTTCAATTTTGGTTTTTTGGTGCTCTAATAATTATTTACTTGTGTTTACCTATTTTGAAAAAGTTTCTAAATTCAATAAATAGATATTTACTTATTTTAACTCTCCTAGTAATTATTGGTTTGATGTTTGAACTGACAAATTATTTGCTTCAAAAGCCAGTGCAATTTTATGTTATACAGACATTTAGATTATGGACTTGGTTTTTCTATTATATTTTAGGTGGTTTTCTCGCTCAATTCAACTTGGATATTCTTAAAAAAATGTTTTAAGAGTTGGATGAAAGTAATCACCGTAGTTTTACTATTTGCTTCACCGTTAATCTTGTTTGTGATAGCGAAGGATATTCATCATAATCTTTTTGCTGAATATTTTTACGATAGTATTCTTGTGAAAGCTGTAAGTTTAGGAACTTTTTTGACGGTACTCACGTTTGATTTAAATACAGATAAAAACAGATGGATTATCAATCTTTCTAATCAAACAATGGGAGTTTTTGTTATACATACATATATTATGAAGGTGTGGGAGAAACTAGTGGGATTCAGTTTTGCAGGAGCCCATTTCCTTTTTGCCATCTTCACATTAAGCATTAGTTTCATTGTGGTTGGAATATTGTTGAAAATCCCTTATTTCAATCGAATTGTTAAATTATAAATAGGAGCTCAAAATGTACGATTATCTGATTGTTGGTGCTGGTTTATCGGGAGCAATTTTTGCTCATGAGGCGACCAAGCGTGGCAAAAAAGTAAAAGTGATTGACAAACGTGATCACATCGGTGGAAATATCTACTGTGAAAATGTTGAAGACATCAATGTCCACAAGTATGGTGCCCACATTTTCCATACTTCTAACAAAAAAGTGTGGGACTATGTGAACCAGTTCGCTAAATTCAATAACTATATCAACTCACCAGTGGCTAACTACAAGGGCAGCCTCTACAATCTTCCTTTCAACATGAACACCTTCTACGCTATGTGGGGAACTAAGACACCACAAGAAGTCAAGGATAAGATTGCTGAGCAAACAGTTGATATGAAGGATGTTGAACCTAAAAACCTGGAAGAGCAAGCCATCAAGTTGATTGGTCCAGATATCTATGAAAAGTTGATTAAGGGTTACACCGAAAAACAATGGGGACGCTCTGCTACAGATCTTCCACCATTTATCATCAAACGCCTTCCAGTTCGATTGACTTTTGATAATAACTACTTTAATGACCGTTACCAAGGAATTCCAATCGGTGGCTACAATGTCATTATTGAAAATATGCTTGGAGATGTAGAAGTAGAGCTTGGAGTTGACTTCTTTGCCAATCGTGAAGAGCTGGAAAGCTCAGCGGAAAAAGTGGTCTTCACAGGGATGATTGACCAGTATTTTGACTACAAACATGGGGAGTTGGAATATCGTAGCCTGCGATTTGAACACGAAATCTTGGATGAGGAAAACTATCAAGGCAATGCTGTGGTCAACTATACCGAGCGTGAGATTCCTTATACTCGGATTATCGAGCACAAGCATTTCGAGTACGGTATTCAACCGAAGACAGTCATCACCCGTGAATACCCAGCTGACTGGAAACGTGGAGATGAGCCCTACTATCCAATCAACGATGAAAAGAACAACGCCATGTTTGCTAAGTACCAAGAAGAAGCCTCTAAAAATGACAAGGTCATCTTCTGTGGACGTTTAGCAGACTATAAATACTACGATATGCACGTGGTTATTGAGCGTGCTCTAGAAGTCGTAGCAAATGAGTTTGATTGAAAGAAACAGTGATTCATGAAGTATTTGCTAAAAGAAGAGTTTTTAAAAGATTCGTAATGGAAGTTATTTAACAAATGCATTGAATAAAATTATAAAATAGAAGCCTTTCAGTGGTTTCTTTTTTTCTACTCATTATCACTAATTTTAAAAATTCACCTCATAAAACTTTTCCTGGAGGATTTGGTATGGTAGAATAGGGAGAGTATAAAAAATCACTAAAGGAATGGAAATGAGAAAAAAGGATTTCATTTATTTTGCCAGTACAGCTGTATTGCTAGCTGCGTCTGTTCAAGTTGCACATGCTGATGAAGTGGGAGTGAAAGAATCGGCAGTCACTGAAAGCGAAGCAGTAACGACACCAGCTAGCTCAGCACCAATTGTCGAGGAAAAGCAAGAAGTAGGGACTCGTCAATATGCGGCACCAGCCTCAGTAACAGAGCTTCCAGTCACTAGCTCAGAAGTTCCGAAAGTGGAAGAGCCACAGGTAGAAACAAAGCCTATTTCAGCAGGACAATCTGCGCCATCTTCTGAGTCAACTGCGAAACCAGTAACAGGAACCACTACTTTCTATAGCGCTAGTTCCAAGGCCCCATCTGGGCGTACAGCTAGTACTCTAAGTCGTCCTCAAGGGGATTTAAGTATAGAAAATAACAACGAAGTCACAGGAACCTTTGATGCAGTTGTTCGCAATGTAGTATCCCCAACTGGCTTAAAGGAAGTCTTGGTTCCATCTTGGAGTGTAGCAGATGGTCAGGATGATTTAATCTGGCATAAGGCTGTTCGTCAAGCTGATGGTTCCTACCGCGCAACGATCAAGGCAAGTGATCACAAGAACTCAGTTGGTCAGTACCAAGTCCATGTTCATTATCTTGATCAGGGAAATCGACGCCGTTATGTCACAGAAACTGTTGTAGATGTGCGTCAGTCTAAGCCGAGTGGAACGCTCTCGATTGAAAATAATAATTCAAGTACAGGAACCTTTGACGCAGTTGTTCGCAATGTAGTATCACCGACGGGTTTGAAGGAAGTTTTGATTCCATCATGGAGCGTAGTAGGAGGTCAGGATGATTTAATCTGGCATAAGGCAAGTCTTCAGTCAGATGGATCCTACCGAGCAACAATCAAGGCAAGTGAGCATAAGAACACATTAGGTCAGTACCAAGTACACGTTCATTACCTTGATCAAAATGATAGACGTCGTTATGTTACAGAGACCGTTGTAGAAGTACGTCAAACTAAGCCAAGCGGAACACTTTCGATTGAGAATAATAATTCAACTACAGGAACTTTTGACGCAGTTGTTCGCAATGTAGTATCACCGACGGGTTTGAAGGAAGTCTTGATTCCATCATGGAGTGTAGCAGGAGGTCAGGATGATTTAGTTTGGCATAAGGCCACTCGTCAATCAGATGGATCCTACCGAGCAACGATTAAGGCCAGTGATCATAAGAATACTTTAGGTCAGTACCAAGTACACGTTCATTATCTTGATCAAGACAATAGACGTCGTTATGTTACTGAGACCGTTGTAGAAGTTCGTCAATCTAAGCCGCAAGGGACGCTTTCGATTGAGAACAATAACTTAAGTACAGGAACATTTGACGCAGTAATTCGTAATGTTGTTGCACCAAAAGGTTTGAAAGAAGTTCTGGTACCAACCTGGTCGGATCCAAACGGACCTGATGATCTTATTTGGCACAAAGCTGTCCTTCAGAGTGATGGAAGTTACCGAGCTACCATCAAAGCCTCAGATCATAAACATGAGGATGGCAAATACAATGTCCATGTCTACTATGTGGACAATGACAACCAACGAAACTATATTACAAAAACTACAGCAGAAGTACGTCAAGCCCGTCGTTCTGGTACGATTGTAATCCAAAACAATAACAAGGATACGGGAACTTTTGACGTCATCATTAAAGATGTCTACAGCCCTAAAGGTGTGCGGGCAGTTCAAGTTCCAACTTGGTCTGATAAGGATGGTCAAGATGATATCCGTTGGTACGAAGCGACTCGTCAAGCGAATGGAGACTACAAGGCATCCGTCAAAGCGAGTGATCATAAGAACTCCACTGGTAAATACCATGTTCATCTTTACTACATCCAAAATGATGGCACACGAGTCGGTGTTGGTGGGATAACTACAGACGTTGAATTCCGTAATGCTAAGACCAAAACACAGACCTACATCAAGGATGTGAACTCGAATAACGGTACCTATACGGTAACAGTGGACCAAGCACCTCAGGGACGTCGGATTAAGAACATCCGTGTTGCAGCCTGGTCTCAAGCTCATCAAGAAAATCTCTACTGGTATACTACAGCACCTTCTGGTACCCATACAGAAGTGCAAGTCTCTGCAGCGAATCACCAGTACCAGAAAGGAAACTATACCACTCACGTCTATGTGGACTATGTGGATGGTGGCGTTGAAGGCTTTAACCTGGGTCAAACAGCTCTTTCACCTCGTGAGACAGTTGATCAAACAGCATACAATCCTCATGTTTCTAATGGTCAACGAGATCGTATTTTACGAGCTGCAGCAAGTCTTGTCGGTGTTCGTAGCGGAAGCACAGCCCATCATCAATTGGTCAAGGATTATAATAGCGTACATCCCCTACCAGTTGGCTATACTGTAAAAAATTCAGATGACTGGTGTGATGTATTTGTTACAACAGTTTTCCAACGCGAAGGCCTTAGTCATTTGATTGGTCGGGAGTGTGGCGTAGAGCGCCATATCCAAATTTTTAAACGTTTAGGTATTTGGAATGAGGATGGAGCTTCTACACCAAAAGCGGGTGATATTATTACCTTTAACTGGGATCAGAATCATCAATCAAATGATGGTTGGGCTGATCACATTGGGATTGTTGAATCCGTTCGCGATGGGATGATCTATACAATTGAAGGAAATTCAGGTCATGATGTCGGTACTGTAAAACGCAATGTTTACCGAATTGGACATGGCAATATCCGTGGCTTTGCAACACCGCGTTATTATTAAAAAGAAGGACAGTTCCTAGCAGGCTAGGGACTGTTTTTTGTGGTTTTTCTCTTGTCCCATTATTGGGGTACAGTGCCAGGTTCGGGTTTTGTTTACGATTAACTAATGTTATTTTAAAAACGTTAGCCATATATCGGAATTAATTTGACGATTCAAAGAAAAACATTCGGAAGTAGAACTAGTTTGAAGTTCTTTTTAAATTAATTGAACGCAAAAAACATTATTTTGAAAAAAATATCTATATTTTATTGAAATTGGTTTAGAAAAGTATTACAATTTAAAGTGTATAAAAGGTTTTATATGGAAAATAATTTGATACTCTCCATGAAGAACCAGTTGTACTGTGTGGGATGATTTAGCTAACCATGCGAAAGAAGAGAGGAGAATCATATGAAAAAGGAAAGACAAGTGAAGCAATTCATGTCAAAATTCCTGAATGCAGTAAGTCTATTCTTGCTGGTGTTTTCGATGTTTTCGACCCCGCTTGTCACTGTAGCAGAGACAAGTGAAGGGACGCCTAGTACCGAGGCTGTTCAGCCAGAGTCAGCAATAGAGGCACCGAGCAGTGCGACGGAAGATACGAGTACAGAAGCTGTCAGTTCGGAAGCTAGTGTGACTGAGACACCAGCTCCAGCAGGAGGCGTACGAGCAGCAGCGACTCGAGCTCCAAAGGAAGTAGATGATGTCATCACAAGCATCAAATATACCAACAATGAAGGTGGAGAGCTGAACTGGTCACTTGCACCATGGGCGACTTTTAAGATCAATGCGACTTTTGCCTTACCGAATAATAAAATTCATGCAGGAGATACAACAACAGTTTCTGTGCCATCTCAGTTGATTATCAACAGTACGGACTATGAACTGAAAGGGATAGACAAGGATGGTAATGAACAGATTGCCGCATATGCCCATGTGGATCCAACTTACAAAAAGTTGACCTTAACTTATACAGACTTTGCTGAAAAAAATTCAGATGTTGAGGGTCATTTCTTCTTCTATGTTCGGGTGGATCACCTGCTCGTTCCAAATGCAGAGAAAATTCCAATCAGTTTAACTGTGGGAAACAAGATTGTTCCAAATGACCCTCCTCAACCCCCAGTAGACTACATCGGGGTTGAAAAACCTGACACTTATACCCTTAACAAGGTTGGTTCTTATAACCGGGAAGCAACCACTCCAACCCTTAACTACACCATCGCCATCAACCGCAAACCTATAAATATTAAAAATGCGGTTTTAAGAGATACTCTTCAATTTACCAATGCCAAATATGACAAGAATTCTTTCATCGTTGAAAAAGGTCAGTGGGTATGGGAAAATGCTAACTGGGTGTTTAAAAATGCCGAAACAGCAGCTTATGAAATTTCTTTCCCAGATGACAAGTCTTTTGAGATAAAGATAGCCAATATAACTGACAAAGAAATGTACCGGATTCGTTATAATGTCATCTTAGGATACATCCCTCTTGATAATGAAAAGTTTGTCAACAATGCTACGTTAAACGGTGAAGATTCGATTGTGAAGAATGCAGAAGCACGGGTTCTGTGGCAAAAAGGTGGAGGAAATGCGGTCGGCTATGCTTATCATATCAAACTACACAAGCAGAACGAAGCAGGTGAGCCACTTCAAGGGGCTCAATTCAAGATTGTCCGCAATGCCAACAAACAAACCCTTACTCATACAGTGGATGGAAAAGAAACGGATATCTTCACTTCAGATGAAAATGGTGATTTGAATGTACCAGGCTTGCTCAAGGATGATTACACTGTTACAGAAGTGGCAGCTCCAAATGGTTATCAATTGCTCAAAGATCCGGTGACCATCTCAGAGACTGATTTTGCCCAAGATAATCCGAATTTCGATGTTACTAGTAAAATCTTGACAGTTGTGATTAGCAATAAGAAACAAAACAACCGTCAACTCAAGGTAACTAAGAAATGGAATGATAAGGAAAATCAATACAAGACTCGTCCAGCATCTGTGACTGTCAACCTCTTGAAAGACGGTGTCATTGTTGAAGGCAAGAGTCTGGTCTTGAGCGCGGACAATCAGTGGACAGGGGCCTTCACAGACCTAGATGAAACAGGCAATTATTCAGTCCAAGAAGTCGACGTAATCGGCTATGTCGCAACTGTTGAATCAGAAGCAAAAGACAGCGTCCGACTAGTTAATAGTCTTGAAACAACAGAAGTCTCTGGTAACAAGACCTGGAAGGATGATAACAACCGTGATGGAAAACGCCCAAGCCAGATCACTGTCAGCCTCCTTGCAGATGGAGAAAAAGTAGACAGCCTCAAAGTGAAAGCTGACAAGGATGGGAACTGGACGTACAGCTTCAAGGATCTTCCAAAATACAAGGATGGAAAAGAGATTGTCTATACGGTATCTGAGGAAGCTGTTGAAGGCTATACCAGTCAGCTAGAGGGAACCAACCTCACTAATACCTACACTCCAGCCATTGTTTCTATTGAAGGAAGTAAGACTTGGAAGGATGACAACAACCGTGACGGCCTTCGTCCAAGTCAAATCACTGTCAACCTTCTTGCAAATGGGAAAAAAGTGGATAGTGCTATTGTTAGCCCAGATGCAAGCGGTAATTGGACCTACCGTTTCCAAAACCTTCCAAAATACAAAGATGGTAAGGAAATCACCTACACAATTTCGGAAGAAAAAGTTCCGGGATATAGTAGCAAGGTAGAGGGGACCAACCTCATCAATAGCCATACACCGGCTACTGTTTCAGTTAAAGGAAGCAAGACTTGGAAGGACGCTGACAACCGTGATGGACTTCGTCCGAGTCAAATCACTGTTATCTTGAAAAAAGCCCTAGCTGGATCAGAAGCAGTAGAAGTCGCTCGTAAAGAGGTCACAGCAAAAGACAAGTGGGCTTATGAGTTTAAAGATCTTCCAAAATATGAGAATGGACAAGAAATTGTTTACTCTGTAGATGAAGAAGCTGTTCCAGGTTATGAAACCAGTGTAGAAGGAACCAACCTCACCAATACCCGTACTCCTGAACGGACTGCCATTCCATTCAGCAAGGTATGGCAAGACGATGGCAACCAAGACGGTCTTCGTCCAGAGTCTATCGTAGTGAACCTGTTGGCAAATGGTAAGAAGGTAGCTAGCCAGACCCTCACAGCTGAAACTGGCTGGGCAGGGATCTTTGAAAACCTTCCAAAATACGAGGCTGGAAAAGCCATTGTCTACACCCTTGAAGAAGCAAAAGTAGACAACTATACAGCTGACATCGATCAAACCAACTATGTCATTACCAATACTCACAAGCCAGGTGAAACTCACCTAACAGTGACGAAACGCTGGGATGATGAAAATAATAAAGCGGGCATCCGTCCGAAGAGCATCAAGGTTCAACTTTTTGCGGATGGTAAGAAAGCTGGCAACGAAATTGAGCTCAGTGAAGCCAATAAATGGACCTATACTTTCTCAAAACTTCCAGAGAAAGCAAATGGGAAAATCATTGTCTATACGGCTAGTGAAATGGTGGTTCCAGCGGGTTATGAAGGGACAAAAGTGCAAGAAGATCCAAGTAATGTGACCTTGATCAATAAGCACAAACCAACAGTGCCACCGTCAACACCACCGTCAACGCCACCATCAACGCCACCATCAACACCACCGTCAACACCACCGTCAACACCACCGTCAACACCAGAAAAACCTGGTCGCCCGGTTCAGAAGAAGTTCTTGCCAAGTACGGGTACGGTTGTTTCGGTTGTAAGTATTGTCTTAGCGGTTGCCTTAGGTGGACTTGCAGTCTATATTTTGAAGAAAAAGAAAAACTAGTACGAATATACTAATATTTCGACGAGTCTGAGACAAAACGAATTCTCAGCTAGTACGAGAGAGATTCACACTTGGTGTGAGTCTCTCTTTTCTACTATTTATCAAATGCCTTGATATGCTTGACAAATGCTAGAAAAGGGCTTAGTCTATTTTAAATTTTGACTAAATAGATTGATTCACTACTCATTTAAAGACTAAGGATTAAGAGGCTGGGACAAAAGTCCTAGCCTCTCAATTGTCTTTGGATTGTCGAGCAAGACGCAGTGGTTGAGTGGGCTCTACTACGCTGATTTTATCAGCTTTTACAGCCCTACTCAACTGTGCGGAGGTGGGACGACGAAATCGAATTCTAACGAATGACCGATTTCTGTCCCACTCTCAGATTTTCACCTATAAATATTGTTCATAAAGCTCCTGAAGCAATTGAAAGTTATAATAGCAAATCATATTGAAGTAAGGTGGAATTGTGAATAATTAGAGTGCACTACATTTATGTTTCAACTCTTGTGTGATTGTTTATACTGAAGTGGCTATTGGAAGTGGTAGCAGAAATGAATACTTGGATTATAATTATGAATAAGAAATAGCTATAAAACGAAGAGAAGTATATTGTTAGTATAGTTTTCTTTTTATTTTTCTTCCCTTTGTCTATTTTTATAGAGAGAAAAATAATACTCAGTATGTCAGGAGGACAGATTAGTTCTCAGTAATATTAGCATTTCTAGTTCTTATTACAGAGGTAAAAAATTCTTGACAAACTAAAAAATTAGCGTTATTATTAACTAGTTAATTAACTATTTAATAAACCGATTAAGAAAAAGAGAGGGGTTAGACATGTATGGGAGGAAACTAAGGGTCTTAGGAATTGGCTTCATCTGCCTTTTGTTGTTAGTGGCTTGTGGAAGCCAGAGAAGTTCGGGAGCTGGCTCAACTAAAAAGGGGCTCAAAATTGTGACGAGTTTTTATCCTGTCTATTCCTTGGTTAAGGAAATCTCAGGTGATCGAAACGAGGTCTGGATGGTTCAGTCAGGTGCGGGGATTCATGATTACGAACCTTCTGCCAAGGAGACAGCCCAGATCTATGATGCGGATGTCTTCATTTACCATTCTCAAACACTCGAATCTTGGGCCGGACGTCTAGATCCTAGCTTGCAAGACTCGAAACTGCGGGTCATCGAAGCCAGCAAAGGAATGGAATTGGATAAGGTTCCTGGATTAGAGGATATTGAGGATACGGAGGGGAAGGATACAAAAAACTTGTATGATCCTCATACTTGGATGGATCCACTGAAAATTGCCGAAGAAGGGAAGATCATCGCCCAAGAGTTGGGAAACATTGACCCAGAGAATAAAAGTTATTATGAGGCCAATGCCCAAAAGCTTGAAAAACGCTGTGAGGATTTGGTGGCCAAATACCAGCCTCTCTTTGAAAAAGTGACACAAAAAACCTTCGTGACCCAGCATACAGCCTTTTCTTATCTAGCCAAGCGCTTTGGCTTGAAACAATTAGGAATCGCAGGGATTTCACCTGAGCAGGAACCAACAGCCCGTCAATTAGCGGAGATTCAGCAGTTTGTCAAGGACTACCAAGTTCAGACCATCTTTGTTGAGAAGCATACCTCTTCCAAGGTGGCAGATAGCATTGCCAAGGCGACAGGGGCAAAAGTGAAGGTCTTGGATCCTCTCGAAGCAGATCCAGAAAATAACAAAGATTTCTTGGAGAACCTAGAAGAAAATATGGCTAGCCTAGCGAAAGAATTATAGGAGTAAGTAGAAGAATGAAGAAAAAAGGAACAATTGGATTAGTAGCAACCCTAGGGCTTGGTTTATGTGCCTATGCCTTAAGTCAGCAAGCACCAGTCAAGGAAGACAAAAAGAGTCAGAATCAGGTGCAGTATTTACAAGGAGACAAGAAAAAGTCAGCTAGCAGCTCAAACAAGCAAGAAGAAAGCATTGAATCCGTCAACTCGAAGGAAAAGACCCAGGCAGAGCAGATTGTGGTCAAGATTACTGACGAGGGCTTTGTGACTTCCCATGGAGATCATTTCCATTACTACAATGGCAAGGTCCCTTACGATGCGATATTTAGTGAGGAACTGATATTACGTGATCCCACTTACCAACTGCGGCAATCGGACATTGTCACACAGGTGCGAGATGGCTATATTATCAAGAAGGATGGAACCTACTACCTTTATCTAACCGATCCGCAACATACACTGAATGTTCGTTCGGTGGAGGAAATTGCCCAACAGAAAAAAGGAGAGCTGGTTTCAGCTTCGAAAGATAGTGTCCAAAAAGCTGGGCAAACTCGTGATTTTAGTCAGCCAAGTCAGGCTTTACGAGAAGGGAAAACAGTAGCTAGTCTAACAGCAGGAGTCAAGCCGAGCCAAGGTGGCTACCGGACAGATGACGGCTATGTCTTCCATCCTGGGGATGTAATTTCTGATACAGGAGATGGCTTTATCGTGCCTCATGGGGGACACTACCACTATATTCCGAAGAGTGCCTTATCAGCTGGAGAATTATATGCTGCTTTAGCGGTTCTAAATGGAGGAGGAAAAAATGAAGTAAATCCTATTGCTCCACCTTCTAGCCAGCTAGCTTCATCGGTTAATCCGAATCAGCCAATCTCCGACCCGGTCACTCCAACGATCACAGCTTCTGTGCCTCATCCAACAGCAACTAATAAGGGGAGGACCTTGCCGAGCCTTTTGGAAGAGTTGCAAAAAACTCCGCTTTCAGAGCGCCATGTTGAGTCGGATGGTTCTGTTTTTGATCCAAGTAAGATTACCAAATGGACAGATCAAGGGGTAATTTATCCTCATGGGGATCACTTCCATTTCATCCCTTATAGTCTCCTTTCGCCTTTAGAGCGGGAGTTGGCACGACAGTTCCAACTATCCCGTACACAAGGTGGAAGTATCGCAAAAGAAGAGAGTCCAACTCAACCTTCAAGCCCAGACACAAAACCAGTCGATCAGGACCACGACCATGAGAAGGAGGATCCTCATCACAAGCATGACCATGAGGACCATGAAGCCGATCATGATCATCATCATGAAGGTGAACAGGCCCATGAGCACGATCATGGATTCCATGCAGATCATGTCATCAGCAAGGATGACGAGGGATATATGGTCGCTCACGGAGACCATGCTCATTACTTCTACAAGAAGGATCTCTCTCCACAAGAGATCGCAGCTGCAGAGGCAGTGTTGGCTGGTAAGAAGGAAGAGGACAAGGGTCAACCACTGACAGATGATGTGGCGACCTATTCGCGCGATGCTTCGGATGAAGAAAAAATTCAGTACATTAGCCAGACTTACGGTGTCCCTCGAGAAGCTATCAAGATTTCCAATGGTTTCTTTGTCTTTAACAATCCAGACCAAGAATACGATCCAACCCATATCCACCCTTATGCAGTACGGAAGGAGCATGTTCGGATTCCGCTTGAAACAGGGAATCCTGAGCTAGACTTTATTAACGAGCTCTATGCAACAGCGCTTCGCTCCGGTATTTCGCCATATACGATGCAAATCGAGAATGGTCAGTTTGTCATTCCGCATGGAGACCATAACCACTATATCAAAGTGCGCTCTGCAGGCTTGGCGGACTACTTAGCTCACCGTCTACCAACCATCCAAGCAGCTTACCAGAAAGGTGACTTGGACCAGAAAGCTATAGAGGACAAGGTTAACCAACTCCTAGCAGAAAGCCGGACTTTGTATGCTTCAGACCCTCTGCAACAAAGACGGATTGAGTTGAACTTGGGTCAATTCTTAGAAACTGTTAAAAACTTCCCAAGCAATTCGACAGCAGGCTACTTGGCTAGTCTTGACCAAGTTGACAAGGAATATATCCACGCGACCCAGGAAGTCAAACCGAAAGAAGAAACGGCCTTGGACCGTCGCTACCAGGAATTGTTGGAGCAGGTTCGCTTGCTAGATACCGAAGCCTTCCAACTCAAGAAAGAAAGCCTGGTTTCTCAGTTGCAGGAAGCCTATACGGCCAAAGATAGCCAACGATTGGAGAAAGAAGGAAAATTGTTGCAGGCCATTCAAGAGATGCAAGATCGGACCGGTGTGACTTCGGTGGACTACCTCAAGTATTTCTACCAAAGTTTAAGTGATGCGCGCTTGACACCAGAATTGCGGGCGACAGCAGCAGACCTTGCTTTGAAGCTTTACCGGGCTCAGGCCTTTGAAGAAGCTTGGGACTCAAAAGCCCATTTCATGGAACTCTACCAAGCCAAGCAAGCCATTGACCAACTAGTGTCTCAGGAAAATGCTCCAACCTATCCAATTGAAAAAACAGTTCTGGATCAAAAGGGAGCAGATGCTCCGTCCTATAACTTAGCTGTTTACGACTTCCTCAAGGGGGTCTATGGGGACTTGGATGAAAAGACAGAGTCTCGTCAACGCTCTAATCTCCTGACAGCCCTTATCGATCAAATCTCCTCTCTTTTGCCACAAGTAGAAGAAAGCAAACGTCCTGCTTTTGAAGAACGTTTGGAACAGGTGCGTCAAGAGCCAGATGCTGATAAGGCTTTGACAACTGGGAAAACTCTTTTGCGTGAAGTTGGTGAAACGATTGAACAACAAAAGCAAAAGAAAACAGAAGAACCTCAACTGGGAGACGTAGCCCTCTATCAAGAGATTTATAACCAGTTGATCGCTCTCCACCAACAATTGGTCGAAAAAGGAGCCAGTGATGCTCAGTTTGAACGCTTAGAAGCCCTCTTTGATCAACTAGCTGATCCGAAGAGCGACAAGAAAGCCTTGTTACAGGCGATCCAAGCCCTTCGAGATGATTTGCTAGCGGCTCCATCGACAGCAGTGACAGTGGAAGCAGACAAAGCAGCCCCAGCCCCTCAAAGTCCTGCCACGAGCGATTCTAATCTGAATAAGGAAGAAACTTCAGATCCTGTTCAGACTCCATCTCCAGAGTCAGAAAACACAGAAGTTAGCCCAGCCGCAACTGAAGAAACGACGGACTAGGATCTATGTAGAAATAACAGAAAAGAGAGTGGGACAGAAATCGGTAATTCGTTAGAATTCGATTTCTGTCCCACTCTCTTTTAAATTATTCTGTAATGTAGTAGATTAGAACATCCAAACATCAGGAATTTGGCTCTATGGAGATGTCTGCTCTTTTAATCCTTTTTCAAAACTTGCAGAAGGAGCCTCAACTTGGATTTTTTCTAAGGTAAAGGGGTGGCTGAGTCGCAAGCGGTGGGCATGGAGCATGAGACGAGGAGCTCTTTCTGGGTTGTAGAGAGGGTCTCCCACAATCGGATGGCCATGGTGAGAGAGGTGGACGCGGATCTGGTGGGTGCGACCTGTCTGGAGCTGGCAGTTGACCAAGCTGGTGCGTTTGAAAGTCTTTAAGATGGTCACATGGGTTTCCGCATAGAGGCCCTTTCGAGGATCAACAATGCGTTTGCGTCGATCGTGGCGATCTCGTCCCAATTTGTCCTTATAAACCAGCTGCTTTTTGGGTAAGCTACCTAGGATTAAAGCCCAATAGTCTCGTTGGATTTTCTTGTCTTCTAGCAGTCGATTCAGGACGGGTAAAACAAAAGGATTCTTGGCAAAGACAAGAGCCCCACTGGTCTCCTTGTCCAAGCGATGAACCACATAACAGGTCTTTCCGACATAAGTAGAGACATGATTAAGAAGGGCGATTTCATCTGGTTGATTGGCGTGCGTTTTCATGCCTTCGGGTTTGTTTACGATGATGAGATGCTCATCTTCATAGAGGGTTTCGACCAGGCTAGCATCCCCTGCTAGGAGATCCTTTTCTTCATAATCTTCCGGATCAAAGGTGAGGGTGAGTTGGTCACCAGCCTGAAGCATCGATTGCCAATGGACAGTCTCCCCATTGACTTGGACATGTTTTTTGGTTCGCAAAAAATGACGAATCTTTCGTGGGATGAGAAAATAATCTTCAAGGGCCTCTTTGACCGTCATGGCGGGCAAGGCGCTTGGTATCGTTATCGTATAATGCATAGTGTTATTGTATCAGAAAGCAAGAGGAAAGAAAAGGCGAGAAGGAGAGAGAAGATAGGGGGGGACGAGACGCTGAAACCCGCCCTAGAGTAGACTATATAGCAACCTTAAAGAAAGCTAAAAGTATCCTTTCTTGCGAAGGTCTTTCTTGTCTAGACGTTAGGAAGGTGATAAAATAGGGACTATGAACAAATTAAAAGAATTAATGGAGGGAATGATTCGTCATTTCCAACGAGAAAAAAAACCAAGGAAGATCGCGGAAGAGGTTGAGTTATCAACGGACGGGGAGGAGCAAGCTCCGACCTATAGCCGCTCGGAAAAGTCACGGAGAAAATCTCACTCCCAACATCCGATCAGACGCTTTTGGCGCAAGTATCACTTGACCAAGATCTTCCTACTGATTGGCCTGACCTTTAGTCTCATTGTCGGAGGTTATCTTTTTTACATAGCCAAGACGACCAATGTAGCAGATCTGCAAAATGCCCTCAAGGCGACTACAATCATCTATGATAAAGATGGGAACCAAGCAGGGAGCCTAACGGGGCAAAAAGGGACCTACGTTGAGTTAGATGCCATTAGCGAAAACTTGCAAAATGCAGTTGTTGCGACGGAAGACCGGAGTTTCTACAAAAATAGTGGGATTAACTACGGTCGTTTCTTCCTGGCGATTTTGACTGCCGGTCGCTCTGGTGGGGGATCGACGATTACCCAACAGTTGGCCAAAAATGCCTATCTTTCTCAGGATCAGACGGTTGAGCGGAAGGCCAAGGAGTTCTTCCTAGCCCTCGAGATTAACAAAAAATATAGTAAGAAAGAAATCCTGACCATGTACCTCAATAATGCCTATTTTGGGAATGGGGTTTGGGGGATTGAAGATGCTTCTAAGAAGTATTTCGGTGTATCCGCTAGTGAGTTGACTTTGGATCAGTCAGCTGTCCTTGCCGGTATGCTCAAAGGGCCAGAAATTTATAATCCACTTTATTCTGTCGAGAATGCGACCAATCGTCGTAATACGGTCCTACAAAATATGGTCGCAGCTGGTTATATCGATCAAGCCACAGCAGATCAATCCGCCGCAGTCGACATTCATGGCCAACTGATTGATGCCTATGAAGGCAAGTCAGAAGATTATCGCTACCCGTCCTATTTTGATGCGGTTATCAATGAGGCTGTCAACGAATATGGTCTAACAGAAGAAGATATCATCAAGAATGGTTACCGGATCTACACAGAGATGGACCAGAATTACCAAGCAAGCATGCAGGTCATCTACGACAATGTAGATCTCTTCCCAGTTGCCGAAGATGGCACGCGGGCAGAATCTGGTAGTGTAGCCCTGGATCCTAAGACCGGAGGAGTGCGGGCGATCGTTGGACGCGTGGCTAGTGACCAGGATGTTGGCTTCAGAAGTTACAACTATGCGACTCAATCTGCGAGAAGTCCTGGTTCTACCATTAAACCTCTCGTCGTGTATAGTCCAGCTGTTGCCGACGGCTGGTCGACCAATAAAGAATTGGACAATACGACTAAGGTCTACGGTAGTTATACAGTCAATAACTACGGCGGCATTCAAGGTAGCCCGACTGTCCCTATGTACCAAGCCTTGGCAGAATCTCTTAATCTTCCAGCTGTCGCTACAGCCAATGAGTTAGGGCTCAATACTGTCTTTGATTATGGGACAAAATTTGGTCTCAATATGGACAAGGTGGACAGATCTCTCGGAGTTGCCCTCGGATCTGGTGTGACGACCAATCCGCTTCAGATGGCTCAGGCCTATGGAACCTTTGCCAACGATGGAGTGATGAACGATGCCCATCTCATTACGAAGATTGAAAATGCTAGCGGTCAGGTGGTGAAAAGTCACAGCCAGAAATCGAAACGAGTGCTCAGCAGTTCAGCCAATAAGAAGATGACCAATATGATGTTAGGAACCTTTACCAATGGAACGGGTGTCAATGCAGCACCATATGGTTATACCATGGCTGGTAAAACAGGAACGACTGAAACGGACTTCAACCCCGATCTTTCCGGAGACCAGTGGGTCATCGGCTACACGCCAGATGTGGTCATTAGTCAGTGGCTAGGCTTCCCTAAGACGGATGAAACCCACTATTTGACAGGGACCAGTGCAGAAACAGCCTCAGTGATCTTCCGAAATGTAGCCAATAGCGTCCTTCCTTATACAGAAGGAACTAGCTTTGACAATGAGAAAAATTCTTACCAGGAAAATGGCATTGCCCCTGTCGGTCAAGAAACAGAAACAGAGAGTCCAGAAGAGGACAAGGGCTTCTTTGATACGGTCAAAGAACGCGCTGCAGGTATCGTAGACGATGCCAAAAAAGCCATCGATGAAGCAGATATTCCTGGAAAAGCACAAAATGCCTGGGATACTTTCAAGGGTTGGTTTGGATTCTAAAAAATAGACCTTTAAAAGATGGTAAGATTTCTTGCCATCTTTTAGATTGTAGAGAAACTATATTTACATAAAATAACTGGGAGATCCTTCAATAAAAAAGATGATTTCTATTTTATGAAATTATTCAACTCAATCTCGAAACTTTCCGCCGTGAGAAAAGTGAGGCTGGGACAAAAGTCCTAGCCTCTCAATTGTCTTTGGATTGTCGAGCAAGACGCAGTGGTTGAGTGGGCTCTACTACGCTGATATCATCAGCTTTTACAGCCCTACTCAACTGTGCGGAGGTGGGACGACGAAATCGAATTCTAACGAATGACCGATTTCTGTCCCACTCTCACTCGGGAGTTTTGAAACCTTAGATTCAAAACTAATTGAACACGGGCTGCGGATTGTGTCAAAAAGATAAGTTCTCCTAGAATCTAAAAATTCTGAGTCGAACTTCCTATTTTGACTTAATCCGTGAACGCCCTTTGTATCTTGGTTAAGTCATGGAACTTCTATGAAGTTCGCTGACGTCCGTACTCACCTAAGGAAAGTTTCTGAAAAGATTTTGAATGGAAAGGATTTTTTAAATAATTTTCGTAGCTTAGATAGCTATCGATAGGGTGCTAAAAAAGCCTTCAGATGATGACCTGAAAGGCTTTTGTCTTTATGTTCATTACAAGTCTTTGTCAGAGACGCTGAAGGTATCTCCGTGCTCAAAATCACCGTATTGGTAACCACGTTTGAACCAGCGCATGCGTTGTTCAGAAGTCCCGTGGGTGAAGCTATCAGGGACGGAGTAGCCATAGGCTTGTTCTTGAAGGGTATCATCTCCCACGGCATGGGCAGCGTTGAGCGCTTCTTCGATATCTCCTGTCTCCATGAGGCCTTGTTCTTCAATGTAGCGAGCCCACATACCCGCATAGTAGTCAGCTTGAAGTTCCAAACGGACATTGAGGGCATTTTTTTCTGTCTCGCTTTTCCCTCGGATGGCTTTCTGGTAACTCTGAAGAGTCCCCAATTCGTTTTGGATGTGGTGGCCGACTTCGTGAGCGATGACATAAGCCATAGCAAAATCTCCGCTAGCCTTGTATTTGGTGGTCAACTCTTTGTAGAAGCTGATGTCCAAATAGATCTTTTGGTCTGTCGGACAGTAGAAGGGGCCGGCAGATGCTTGGCCTACACCACAGCCAGTTCGAGTTTGACCCGTATAGAAAACCAAGGTTGGCTTGTGATAGGTTCGGCCTTGGTTTTGGAAGGTTTGCCCCCAGAAATCCTCAGTAGTTCCAAGGACTTGACTGACGAATTTGCTATCTCCGTCACTCACCTGGGTATTGCTTTGGCGCGTGACTTGTCCTGAGTTATAGTTCTGCGTGTTTTGACCTGGGTCAAAGAGCCCGCTTAATCCAGCTCCGCCACTCAAAAAGATGAGGACCAGGATCAAGATTAGTTTACTCTTGAAGCTTCCAGGTGAGAGGAGGATTTGTAAAATACCACCCCCTAAATTCCCACCAGAGCGGCCAGATGAGTAGCTTCCGCCACTTTGCTCGCGACGGTCTTCAATGTTTTTACTTTCTTTCAGATGATCGCTTTTCATAATTTCTCCTTTATCTCCTATATTGTATCAAATCGTAGAGAAAAGCCAAACAAAATGCGCTTCCAGAGAGCAGAAGAACTTGTCAAATAGTGGAAAACTTGCTATAATGGTGTGAATGGAGGCGTTATGGCATTAAAAAAAGCAAGTCTAGCGTGTACGGTTTGTGGGTCACGCAACTACTCAATCAAGTTGAGTGCGACGCCAAAACCAAAACGTCTAGAAGTTAATAAGTTTTGTAAACATTGTAGCAAATATACAATTCATAAAGAAACCAGATAGGAGAATGTTGTGAAATTTTTTAAAGATATTTTTGTCTTGCTAAAAAACACGACTTGGCCAAATCGCAAGGAAAGATGGAAAAACTTTATCTCCGTGATTGAGTACACCGCTTTTTTTGTAGCTTTGATTTATTTGTTTGACCAAGTAGTGGCTAAAGGTATTTTGAAGCTAATCGATATGTTCTAAAAAAGAAACAAATTTGCGTCCCCTGTGGATGCTTTTTTTCTTATCTTGCTGAAGAAAAACAAGAGAAACTGCTTTGCTTTCTCCGGTTTTATGTTATAATGGAGCTAGGAAAACAAGAGCCAGAAGGCTTTTTTTAGTATCGTGATGAAACGATGGACCTCTGGTAGATAAGAAAGGAAACAAAAATGGATAGTTTTGACAAAGGCTGGTTTGTCCTACAGACCTACTCAGGATATGAAAACAAAGTGAAGGAAAACCTTCTTCAACGCGCACAAACATATAACATGTTGGAAAACATCTTGCGTGTAGAAATCCCTACTCAAACTGTGCAAATCGAGAAGAACGGGAAAACAAAAGAAATCGAAGAAAATCGCTTCCCTGGTTATGTCTTAGTAGAAATGGTCATGACTGATGAAGCTTGGTTTGTTGTTCGGAATACACCAAACGTAACAGGATTTGTTGGATCACACGGGAACCGTTCAAAACCAACTCCACTTTTGGAAGACGAGATTCGTAACATCTTGATTTCGATGGGACAAACAGTTCAAGATTTCAACATTGATGTGAAGGTGGGAGATACTGTACGTATCATCGATGGTGCCTTTGCAGACTACACTGGTAAGATCACAGAAATCGATAACAACAAGGTGAAAATGATTATCACCATGTTTGGAAATGACACTGTGGCAGAAGTCAACCTCAATCAAATTGCAGAATTGTAAGGAATGAAAAGGGGTCCTTCCCTCCTTGATACAAAGAAATCCTCTAAGACGCTGGTCTTGGAGGATTTGTGTTTGTTGAGAAGGGATTCTATCCCATTGGTGTGAAAAGCAACTGAATGCTTGAATAGGATCAGAAATGATTCCCGAAAAGGGCAACTTTATGCAGGCTCAGAGATTTGGAAGACTGTCTCTTTGTCAAAACCAACTGAGTAGTCTTTTCCGTCTTCTCCCTTCCAACTGAAGATCGTCGCGTAGCCAAAGACGAAAACAGTTTCTGGACGGCCGTGTTTTTCGACGACTTCTTTAGCCGTCATTCCAGGTTGAATATCCTTGAGATTCGTAACCTTTTTAGCGTTAGGCAGGGTTGCAATTTTGTTAGACACCTGATTTTTTTCATTAAATCCAATCAAGATACTAAAGTTATCTCCATGCCAATAGAAATCATCAGCAGTATCAGTATCAGCAGATCCCAACTTTCTGAGGACTTCTTCTTTTGAAGTAGGAGTAAGGTTCTCATTGCCAATGAGGGCCTCCACTTTAATTTCTTTGAATGCAACCCATTTTGGCATTTCGGGGATATCTCCGATAGATTCAAGAGCTTCCCCTTGGTCCATCCAGCTCATTGTATAGTTAGGATCCTCGCGCGTGTTAGAATTTGAAGAACTAGAAGAACCATCGTCATCGAAGTCTGATGGAAATTCTTTTTTGCTGGTTGATTTTTTAGAGGATGAACTTCTAGAGCTCTTAGAGGTTTTTTTAGAACTGCTAACAAGGGGCTTTCTTTGGTGAGTCTCTGGTACAGCGGGTTGGCAAGCGGTAAGCATGGCAAAAGAGAGGATGCTGAGAGTATACAAGGTAACTTTTTTCATAATCATCTTTTCCTTTCATGAGTGGAGAACAGAATCGCTCGCAAAGGAGCGATGGTGCAGTCCAATCCAGTGATGGTATCAAAAAAAGCCCATTGCTGGGCTCATTGATATTTGTTTGTGAAGGCGGTAGACGGATTTGAACCGACGATCAAGCTTTTGCAGAGCCGTGCCTTACCACTTGGCTATACCGCCACAACATATTCTATTTTATCTTAAAAATCAGATAAGGTCAAGAAAAAATTTCGGACAAAAGGCTTATGAAAGGGAAAGAATGAGAATCGTGCAGAAAAACATAAAGGAAGGAGAAAAAAGACCTGAAGAAAAGCAGGAAAGTCTAGGAATTTCTCTCAAATGACTTGCAAAAAGCTTCTAAATCTGCTATACTGATAAAGTTGCGTAAAGCAATAAATACTCATCCTGGAACCATTGTGGCACCGTTGCCCTTGTGGTCGTGTTGCAAGCTGACGTCTGGGAGAGGAGAAAAAAACAAAAAGGAGAATTTACTCATGGCAGTAATTTCAATGAAACAACTTCTTGAGGCTGGTGTACACTTCGGTCACCAAACTCGTCGCTGGAACCCTAAGATGGCTAAGTACATCTTTACTGAGCGTAACGGAATCCACGTTATCGACTTGCAACAAACTGTAAAATACGCTGACCAAGCATATGACTTCATGCGTGATGCTGCTGCAAACGACGCAGTTGTATTGTTTGTTGGTACTAAGAAACAAGCTGCTGAAGCTGTTGCGGAAGAAGCTGTTCGTTCAGGTCAATACTTCATCAACCACCGTTGGTTGGGTGGTACCCTTACTAACTGGGGAACAATCCAAAAACGTATCGCTCGTTTGAAAGAAATCAAACGTATGGAAGAAGAAGGAATCTTCGACGTTCTTCCTAAGAAAGAAGTTGCACTTCTTAACAAACAACGCGCTCGTCTTGAAAAATTCTTGGGTGGTATCGAAGAAATGCCTCGTATCCCAGACGTAATGTACGTTGTTGACCCACACAAAGAGCAAATCGCTGTTAAAGAAGCTAAGAAATTGGGTATCCCAGTTGTAGCGATGGTCGACACAAACACTGACCCAGACGATATCGATGTAATCATCCCAGCGAACGATGATGCTATCCGCGCTGTTAAATTGATCACTGCGAAAATGGCTGACGCTGTTATCGAAGGACGTCAAGGTGAAGATGCAGTTGCATCAGTTGAAGCTGAATTGGCAGCAACTGAAACTCAAGCAGATTCAATCGAAGAAATCGTTGAAGTTGTAGAAGGCGACAACGCTTAATTATCACAATCGTAATTACCTAGGAGGGCGGGGCTTAGCCCGGCTCTCCTATTTTTAAAAAAATATAGGAGAATCAAAATGGCAGAAATTACAGCTAAACTTGTTAAAGAGTTGCGTGAAAAATCTGGTGCTGGTGTTATGGACGCTAAGAAAGCCTTGGTTGAAGTTGATGGTGACATCGAAAAAGCAATCGAATTGCTTCGCGAAAAAGGTATGGCTAAGGCAGCTAAGAAAGCTGACCGTGTTGCCGCTGAAGGTTTGACTGGTGTTTATGTGAACGGTAACGTTGCAGCAGTAGTTGAAGTAAATGCTGAAACTGACTTCGTTGCGAAAAACGCTCAATTCGTTGAATTGGTAAATGCTACAGCGAAAGTCATCGCTGAAGGTAAACCAGCTAACAACGAAGAAGCTCTTGCTTTGACAATGCCTTCAGGTGAAACTCTTGAAGCAGCATACGTATCTGCAACAGCTACAATCGGAGAAAAAATCTCATTCCGTCGTTTTGCTTTGCTTGAAAAAACAGATGCACAACACTTCGGTGCATACCAACACAACGGTGGACGTATCGGTGTTATCTCTGTTGTCGAAGGTGGAGACGAAGCACTTGCTAAACAAATTTCAATGCACATCGCTGCAATGAAACCAACTGTTCTTTCATACAAAGAATTGGATGAGCAATTCGTAAAAGATGAGTTGGCACAATTGAACCACGTGATCGACCAAGACAACGAAAGCCGTGCAATGGTTGGTAAACCAGCTCTTCCACACTTGAAGTATGGTTCTAAAGCTCAATTGACTGACGAAGTGGTTGCTCAAGCTGAAGAAGATATCAAAGCTGAATTGGCAGCTGAAGGTAAACCAGAAAAAATCTGGGATAAAATCATCCCAGGTAAAATGGATCGCTTCTTATTGGACAACACGAAAGTTGACCAAGCCTACACTCTTCTTGCACAAGTTTACATCATGGATGACAGCAAGACAGTGGAAGCTTACCTTGAATCAGTAAATGCTTCAGTTGTTGAATTCGTTCGCTTTGAAGTTGGTGAAGGTATTGAAAAAGCTTCAAATGACTTTGAAGCAGAAGTTGCAGCTACAATGGCAGCAGCTCTTAACAACTAAGAATAAAAAATAAGAGGTTTCGATGGAAACCTCTTTTTTTGCAAGATAAAGTCATCTAAATAACTTTCCTTAGGTGAGTACGGACGTCAGCGAACTTCTACGAAGTTCCATGACTTAGTTTTGAACCTAAAGTTTCAAAACTCCCGAGTGCCAAAAAAAATTGTATTTCAGGCACTTTTCTCACAGCGGAAAGTTTTTTAATCTGCTTCAGTGACCCAAAATAATAGAAGTTATATTTCTGAAAAATCATCTAGCTATTTTATGTAAAAACTAGTTGTCTACATTCTAAAAGGACTGAATCATCTATTTCAGTCCTTTTACGATTAATGCGCAAAGGTATCGAGTCCAAAGAGGAGCGAGAGGGTTCCCATGATAAGCCCTGCTAGAATGACTCCCAACATGAGCGCTAGGACGCTCCGTTTGAAGTCCCAGTCTAGAATAGAGGCGGCGAGGGTTCCAGTCCAGGCTCCAGTTCCTGGCAATGGAATGCCGACGAAGAGGAGTAGTGCCCAAAAGATTCCCTTATCTCCTGCAGCTTCTTCCAATTTTTGACCTCCACGATGTCCCTTGTTGAGACACCAGGTAAAGAAATTCCCGATAATAGGCTTTTCTTTACCCCACTCCAGGATATGGCGAGCGAAAAAGAAAATGATAGGGACAGGAAGCATGTTGCCAACGACCCCAATCAGGAGAGCTTGCCAAAGAGGAATTCCGCTAGAGATGGCGTAGGGAACGGCTCCACGAAGTTCTACCAGAGGAATCATGGAGATTAAAAAAGTAATAATGTAGTTCATGTGTCATCCTTTCAATTCATCCTTTTCATTCTACCTTATCTCCACTGGAATGACAACTATTTCAAACAGGAGAATTCCTTTTGAAGGCATGGAAATAGAGGGAGCTCGAATCCTTTATATTAAATTGGGATCAACTCACGATTTGTTTCTCAAGTTCTCGTATATGAAAGAACTGTTATTATAGATTAATTCTCCAGACAAGGCTATTTTATGCTAATAAGAATCAGTTCGACAAAGTATAGTTCTTTTAGTACAAACTATATATTCTTAGCTAGCTCTCTTGTTTAAGCCCCAACTTTTGGTATAGTTAAAATGTAGAGTTTCTTTTTTTGCAAACGCATTTTAGAAAGCGCTTACATTATTAAAATCCCAAGAGGAGGTTAAATATGGGAAAGTCTTTTTTTGAAAAGCGCAGTGTATTTAGTATTCGCAAGCTCGCGGTTGGAGCTTGTTCTGTATTAATCGGTGTATCTTTTTTTGGAGCTCCATCTGTCTTAGCTGAAGAAGAAGGAAGAACTGTAACAGAAGAGGAGATGACATCCACAAGGGAAGCGTCAGAGGGGACTACTGGAGAGGTTGTGACAAGTGATAAAGCCTCAATAACCTTAGAGGCGCCTGCTGTCATTACTCCTGAAAGAAATGAGAGCGAAGTCGAACAGCCACAGGTGGAACCTCAAACAAGTGTACGTTCTGCTGGGGCTACTGAAGAGGCCACGAAAGACCAAAAACAGGTAGCGGAGGACATGGTGCAAGATCGCGAACGAGACTTTAATAAGGACTGGTATTTCAAATTAAATGCAGCTCCTGGTGCAGAAGGTCGCCAGGTGGATGTTAAAAACTGGAAAAAATTAGATTTACCCCACGATTGGTCGATCTTCTTTGACTTCGATCACAACTCTCCGGCTCAAAATGAAGGGGGACAATTAAACGGTGGGGATGCTTGGTATCGCAAGACCTTCCGTTTGGAAGACAAGGACCTCGATAAGAAGGTGCGTTTGGAATTTGGTGGAGTTTACATGGATTCGAAAGTCTATGTAAATGGGCAATTTGTTGGTCATTATCCAAATGGCTACAATGCTTTTTCTTATGATATTACTCCTTATTTGAATGCGGATGGAAGTGAAAACACCATCGCGGTTCATGTGGTCAACCAACAACCAAGTAGTCGTTGGTATTCTGGAAGTGGGATCTATCGTGATGTCAAACTGAGTGTGACGGACAAGGTTCATGTGGCTAAGTATGGGACCACCATCACGAGTTCAAAATTAGAAGAACAACAGAATGGGGCAGTCGATACTCTTGTGAAGAGTCGTATTGTCAACCAAGATGATCAAGCCCACAGTATTTATGCAGAATACGAAATCGTCGATCAAAATGGTCAAGTGGTCAGTGAAAAGGTACGTAGTGAAGTTCAATCCGTTTTGGCTGGTCAAGAGATCAACCTGTCTCATACCCTTCATGTTGAAAAACCGACCCTCTGGGATGTGAAGACCAATAACCCAGCCCTCTATACGCTGTATACGCGGGTCTATCGGGATTCGCAGTTGGTCGATGTGCAAAAGGAACGCTTTGGCTACCGCTATCTGAACTGGACACCAGAAGGGGGCTTCTTCCTTAACGGAGTGGCTACCAAATTCCACGGTGTTTCCCTTCACCATGACCATGGGGCCCTCGGAGCTGAGGAAAATTACAAGGCTGAATACCGCCGCCTTAAACAGATGAAGGACATGGGAGTCAATGCCATCCGGACGACCCACAACCCAGCCAGTGAACAAACCTTGCGAATTGCGGCTGAGTTGGGCTTGATGGTCCAAGAAGAAGCTTTTGATACTTGGTATGGTGGTAAGAAGCAATACGATTACGGTCGATTCTTTGAAAAGGATGCAACGCATCCAGAAGCTCGAAAAGGGGATAAGTGGTCTGACTATGATCTTCGGACCATGGTAGAGCGGGGCAAGAACAATCCTTCTATTGTGATGTGGTCAATCGGTAACGAAGTCGGTGAAGCAGATGGATCTGATAAGTCTGTCGCAACCGTTCGTCGTCTTGTCAAGACCATCAAGGAAGTGGATGCAACTCGCTATGTCACCATGGGAGCTGACAAATTCCGCTTTGGTGATGGATCAGGAGGGCATGAAAAGGTAGCGGCAGAGCTCGATGCAGTTGGATTTAACTATTCAGAGGCCAACTATGAAAGCCTACGAGCTAAACACCCAAACTGGCTCATTTATGGTTCTGAAACCTCTTCTGCGACGCGGACACGAGGCTCTTACTACCACCCTGAAAGAGAATGGGTCGGAAGCAACCAAGAAGATCGCCACTATGAACAATCAGACTACGGCAATGACCGGGTTGGTTGGGGTCGGACAGCGACAGCCTCTTGGACCTTTGACCGTGATCATGCCGGCTATGCAGGTCAATTTATCTGGACAGGTACAGACTATATTGGTGAGCCAACACCATGGCACAACCAAAATGATACACCTGTGAAAAGTTCTTATTTCGGTATCGTGGATACTGCCGGCCTTCCGAAGAATGATTTTTACCTTTACCAAAGTCAATGGTTGTCAGCTGAGAAACATCCAATGGTCCATCTCTTACCACATTGGAACTGGGACAATCCAGAATTGGCCAATCGTGTCATGGATGAAGAAGGTCGGATTCCTGTTCGTGCCTTCTCCAATGCCCACAGTGTGGAATTGATTGTCAATGGGGAATCACAAGGAGTGAAGACCTTTACCAAGAAGACCACAGCAGATGGCCGGACTTACCAAGAAGGGGCAAATCCGGATGAACTCTATCTAGAGTGGTTGGTTCCTTATGTGCCAGGTAAGGTGGAAGCTATTGCCCGCAACGAAGCAGGAGAAGTGATTGCCCGCGATCAGATTGAAACAGCTGGGAAGCCAGCCGGTGTTCGTCTGCTGAAAGAAGAACATGCTATTGCGGCAGACGGCAAGGATTTGACCTATATTACCTATGAAATCGTCGATGAAGCAGGTCGTGTCGTCCCAACTGCCAATAACTTGGTGCATTTCCATTTGCATGGCCAAGGCCAAATTGTCGGTGTCGACAACGGGGAACAAGCTAGCCGGGAACGCTACAAAGCACAGGAAGATGGCTCATGGCAACGTCGGGCCTTTAACGGCAAAGGGGTGGTCATTGTCAAATCAACGGAACAGGCGGGTGCCTTTACCCTTTATGCAGACTCAGACCGCTTGCAGTCAGACCAAGTCAGCCTCTTTACCGGCAAGAAGGACCAGGCGGAACGCACCGTATTGGGTGTGGAACCCGTTCGACAAAGTGCTTATCTGGGAGAAGAGCCAGCTTTACCAAGTAAGGTCAATGTGGTCTATAGCGATGGCAAGGCCCAAGAAGAAGCCGTTGAATGGGAAAGAGCAGACTATAGTCGGGCTGGCCAAGTTCGTGTGACAGGTCATGTTCAAGGACGCACGGTCGAAGCTCTGGTTGATGTGATCGGCGTGGAGCAAGTCCTTCCAGTTATCAAACAAATCCCGCAGGGAGCAGACCTAGCGACAGTGGATAAGACTGTGCAATTGGTCTTCACAGATGGCCGAACAGTTAGCTATGAAGTTGATCAATGGACCTTGGAAGCTGGTCAAGAGGAGCAATTGTCTACACCAGGTGCTCGCTTGAAAGCTACAGGACTCCTAGGCAATGGGGAAGCAGTCCAAGCGACTCTGGTGGTTGCTGGTGGAACAGTCAGCAAGGCTAAGAAACCAACAGTACAGCTAGATGGGGTAGCCCTTCCAAAATTTGGCAGTGGCAACCATACTATTTTCCGCCCATTGGCTTATGGGCAAGAGCCTGGTCAAGTCACAGCAAGTGCAGAAAATGCCCAAGTGACGGTCCTACAAGCTAGTCGTGAAAATGGTTTGAAAGCTCAAATCTTTGTGACTGCTCAGGATACGGGAGCTGTTCAGACCTATGTGGTGCAATTCCAAGAAGAAAGTCCACAGATCCAGCGCCTAGAATTGCGTCTGCCAGAAGGGCAAGAACTCAAGGAAGACCAAACAGTAACGCTTGATGTCATTGCTCATTACCAAGATGGCAGTGTGGCTAGTCTCCAAGCAGATCAAATCGATGTGGCAACAGCAGCGGGAAGTCAAGGAAAAGCAGTCGTAAGCAAGAAAGGTTTGGAACTGCGAGAAGCAGGCTTGGTTCATTTACAAGCTAGCTTCCAGGGACAGACAGGAGAAATCAGCTTTACCATCACGCCAAATCCTGAAGAAAAGACAGTTGTTAAGGTGCGTCCTGTACGGATCAGCACCGATCGAAACGTGTTGCCAGTTCTTCCAGAGACAGTCTTGGTCGAGTATGATAAGGGATTCCCGAAAGAAAAACGTGTGACCTGGGATGCCGTAACAGCAGATCAAGTCAAGGATTACCATAGCTTTACAGTCACAGGTCATGTAGAGGGTGTGGAGAAAGAAGCCCAGGCCCAAGTCACAGTTGAAGGCATTATCGCTGTAGAAGAAGTTAGCACGACAACGCCAGTCGGAGAAAAACCAGCTCTTCCAGAAAGCGTGCGGACCTATCACTCTAATGGTAAGACCTATGCTGCTAAGGTAGCCTGGGACGCGGTCGATCCGCAACTCTTGGCCCAAGAAGGAGAAGTTGTTATCTCCGGTCGTGTAGAAGGAACCAACCTTCCAACCCGTCTCCATATCCGTGTTTCCGCAAACACAGTCAAGGGAGCCAACGTAGCAGAACAATGGACAGGCTCAGTCTTGCCACTTGCCTTTGCAAGTGACTCTAACGATGCAGATCCAGTTGCTAAGGTCAATGATAAGGTCGTCTCCTTTACCGATGCTCCAGCTAACCGTTGGACCAACTGGGGCCGTGACAATGCGGAAGATTCTGTCGGTATCTTGTTTGGGGACTCTGGTATCTTGACCA
The DNA here is from genome assembly GCF_000186465.1 of Streptococcus australis ATCC 700641. GTDB lineage: Bacteria > Bacillota > Bacilli > Lactobacillales > Streptococcaceae > Streptococcus > Streptococcus australis. The sequence goes on from NZ_GL636091.1 coordinate 532,664, forward strand.
AGCGTGCAGTGGATAACCTCCATGTTGGTTTCCACGAAGACCACGGTGTTGGGGCTCCAAGTGAATATGTGATTGAATACTATGTGGGTGAGCAAATCCCAGCAGTACCAAGCAATCCAAATCGCGTCAAAGACGAAACAGACCATCCATTTAACAACCCAGCTAACTGGAAAGAAGTCAGCAACCTAAGCGTTGACGAAGCAGTGACAGCTGGCAAGATGAATCATTTTAGTTTTGATAAAGTCGACACCTATGCCGTTCGGATCCGAATGAAGACACCAGAAGGTAAACGTGGAAGCTCTATTTCAGAGATTCAGGTATTTGCAAATAAGGTTGCGGCAGAAGAAAAGAGCCAGGTGACCATTCGTGTCAATGGTGAGGTATTGCCAGGTGTCAACCCAAGTGTGATAGATTACTACATCGATGCGCGTGATCGGGCTTATCCACAAGTGGAAGCAACAGCTAGCCATCACGGTCTTGCAACAGTTGTGCCAAGCGTCCATGAAGGTGAGCCAATCCGCGTCATCCACAAAGCAGAAGATGGCACCATCTTACAAGAATACCGCCTCCATCTCACAAGCGATGCAGAAAAACTGAAACAATCTGCTCCAGTAGCAGTCGAAGCAGGTAGCCGTTTTGTGAAGATTGGTCAAAATCTAGTTTTACCATCTACCGTAGGCGTCTACTTCAAAGGGGCTACAGGCTATGAACGCAAGGAACTGACGGTGAACTGGCAAGCTGTACCAGCTGATGCGCTTTCTCATGAAGGTAGCTTCACGCTAGAAGGAAAAGTCATTGGCTATGATCTGACGGCTCAGCTGACCGTCCGGGTGTCAGAAAAAACCGGAGAAATCCTCTCTGTGAACCCTGACTACAATGCAGAGGATACCAGAGCATTTGCCAGTGAAACCAACGATCTCGATCCAAATCAAATTGACTATATCGATTACATCAATGATGGTGGCTACAACGAGTACTATCGTTGGACCAACTGGAAGAGAGAACCAGATCAAACAGAAGTGTTTGCCGGTCTCATCTTCAAGAAAAATGGTCAAGTAACAGAGCGTTTAGTCAATAAAGTAGCAGTCGACTTCTTTGCAGATCAGGAAACAGGTCTGCCAACCAAGACGGTTCTTGAACGCTACATTGGACCAGACTTTGATGTTCCGGATGATTATGGCAATCTAAAAAAACTTCCAGATCATCCATTTAACCAAGCCTCTAACTGGGAAGAAATTCCTTACAGCTTGGATTATGCCTTTGAGCCTGGTTATATCTCTAACCTCAGCTTCAATGAAACCAGAACCAAAGCCATCCGTTTAAGAATGGTCCGTGATGAAAATCTAAAAGGAATTGGAATCGTTGAATTGAGTGCTTATGCACCAACGGAAGAGGCTCAGGCGACAACAGACGTCACCATTCAAGTGAATGGCAAAGACCTAGAAGGATTTAACCCAGATGTGACGGATTATCATCTAGAGTATGAGGGAGAACGTCCAATAGTTTCAGCACAAGGTAAGAATGGGGCAACTGTTACAGTTGTTGATGCTAAAGGTTCTGATACACCTGCTCTTGTCAAGGTTGTATCAGAAGATGGCAAGCTAGAAAAAGTATATCAACTTTCTCTCTCCGCAAAAGCACCAACAGGAACAGCTATTCCTGAAGAAGGAGTTAAGAATCTGGTCCATACCAAGCCAGAGTTGGTGATTGAGCCAGAAGAGATGGACTTTGAACGCCTAGAACGTCCAAATGCGGATCTTCCAAAAGGTGAGAAACGTGTGGTTCAAGTAGGTCAAAAAGGCCGCAAATTGCGCTTAGTGGAAGTCTCTCAAGAAAATGGTGTGGAAAGCCGGAAGGAACTGGATGCCTTTGTAGAGCAAGATCCAGTAGCAGAAATCACAGAGGTGGGCACCAAGGAAGTTCCAACGGAAAATCCAAGTGACAAGCCAACGCCACAGCCAGAACCACAACCACAACCAGAGCCACAACCAGAGCCACAACCGCTTCCGAGCCCAGAACGTCCTCATGTCTCAGAAAGACCAGAGCCAGCAGAAACTTCTAAGTCATCTGTTGGAGTGGAACCTGTCAGTCAGAAAGGAATCGTTTCAGAAGGGAAGGCAGTTGAGAAAATAGCTCAGGCGCCAGCAGTTTCGTCTGCTCCAGTTTCCGAAGGTACATTACCAAATACAGGATCAGAAGAAAGCGTCGCAAGCCTTGTTGCAGGTCTCCTAGCAGCAGGACTTGCTGGTGCTGTGCTGGATGATAAGAAAAAAAGAGCCGATAAGGCCAAGTAAAAAAACTGGATAAACCAGTAAACATACGGTGAAAAGTTCACAGGTAACAGAAAGAGGATGGGGGGAGTCTCCACCCTCTTTACCTGATGACAAAAAGGAATGGAATATGGGAAAAAGATTATTTGATAAGAGAAATCGATTTGGTATTCGTAAACTCTCAGTAGGCGTCTGCTCGGTAGTCGTAGCGACTTGTTTTTTAGGAGTCACTACCAGTTACGCAGAGGAACAAGCTGAGAGGAGTGAGACTCGTGAAGAACGAGTCGACACAAGTGATGTCGAGCATCAAGGGGAGGAGGAGAAAACTGTGAACGAGCACCAAGAAGAATCAGAACAGCCCTCATCAGCTAATAGTGAGAAAGAAAATCGCGCAGTTAGCCAAGGGACAGAAGCAAGCCAACCAGCCACTTCTCTAGATGAGGAGCCTGAGATTGCGGATTATGGACCACTTCCAAGCAAGGCTCAGATGCAATACCACCGCGAAGAACTAGCAGCTTTCATCCACTTTGGGATGAATACTTACTACGATCGTGAGTGGGGAGATGGGCAAGAAGACCCTTATTATTTCTATCCAGAGCATCTGGATACCGATCAGTGGATCAAAACCCTGAAAGATGCTGGCTTCAAACGGACCATCATGGTCGTCAAGCACCACGATGGCTTCCTCTTGTACCCTTCTAAATACACCGACCATACCATTGCCAAAAGTGGTTGGAAGGAAGGAAAAGGCGATGTCCTAGCCGAAGTTTCTGCTTCTGCCAGCAAGTATGACATGGATATGGGGGTCTACCTCTCCCCTTGGGATGCTCACAGCCCGCTCTACCATGTGGATACAGAGGACCAATACAACGAATACTATCTCAACCAGCTCAAAGAAATCCTTGAAGATCCAAAATATGGAAACAAGGGCAAGTTCGTGGAAGTCTGGATGGATGGAGCGCGTGGCGATGGAGCTCAAAAAGTCACCTATACCTTTGACAAGTGGTTTGATGCCATTCGTAAGGCCCAAGGAGATATTGCCATCTTCTCAGCTGAGCCAACCAATGTTCGTTGGATCGGAAATGAAAAGGGGATTGCCGGAGATCCAGTTTGGCATAAGGTCAATCCGGATAAGATTCGCAACAATCCATCCAACAGTTACCTCAATCACGGGGATCCGGAAGGGAAGCAATACTCAGTGGGAGAAGCTGATGTTTCTATTCGCTCCGGCTGGTTCTACCATGACAATCAAGAGCCTAAGTCCTTGCGCGAATTGATGGATATTTACTTCAAATCGGTTGGTCGTGGAACCCCGCTTTTGCTCAATATCCCACCTAACCAAGACGGAAAATTTGCGGATGCGGATGTGGCCCGTTTGAAAGAATTCCGCCAGACCTTGGATCAACTCTACAGCGTGGACTATGCGGCGGGCGCTTTGGTAGAAGCTGACTCGACACGGCGCAATTCTCATTACTCAGCCAGCCATTTGACGGATGGAGATGAGAAGACCAGTTGGGCACCTGCCGATGATGCCAAGACCGGATCTTTTGTCCTCGATCTTGGAAAAGAGCAACATTTTGATGTGGTAGAGCTCAAAGAAACCATCGAGAAAGGCCAACGGATTTCCGGTTTCACCATCGATGTAGCGGTGAATGGGCAATGGGTTCCTTTTGGGGCTGGGTCAACCGTTGGATATCGCCGTTTGATCAAAGGGCAACCAGTTGATAGTCGCTACCTCCGGGTGTCCATCACCGATGCCCAAGCCACTCCAATCTTGAACGGCGTCTCTGTCTATAAGACGCCAGCTAGCATTGAAGAAACGGATGGCTATCCGCTTGGTTTGGCCTATCATTCTGACCGGACTGCTGACCGTGCCAATAGCCAATGGAATGAAGAGGGAGAAGGCGTTCGAGGCACCTCTATGTGGACCAAGGAAAAGGGAGCTTCGGTGGCCTATCAGTTCGAAGGCACCAAGGCCTATGTCGTCGCAACCGTAGACCCTGGTCATGGGGAAATGGATGTCTATGTCGATGGCCAAAAACTAGCGACGGTTAATACCCAAAGTCCAACCCGCAAACGCAGCCAAAAGGTCTATGAAACACCGGATTTGAAAGCAGGGGCCCATACTTTGACCTTGGTCAATAGCAAGGGAGATGCGATCGCAACGGAAGGGATTTATGCCCTCAATAACCAAGAAAAGGGTCTCTTTGAGTTTGCTCAGCCAACCCTAGCCGTTAAGAAAGGCGACCCAGCGCAAGTCGTCGTCAAGAGAAAGGGTGGCTCTAAAGGAAGTGCCAGTCTTAAATTAATCACAGAACCAGGAACAGGGGTTCATGGCAAGGTTTATAAAGATACCAATGTCACTCTCGAGTTTGCAGATGGAGAGACAGAAAAAACAGTCCAAGTCCCAACCCTTGATTTTGCAGGCAAGGCGACCGATGTCTATGACTTTAAGGTCAAATTGTTGCATCCAGATCAAGGAAGTCTGGTCGGCTTTATTCCAGAGCTGACAGTCCAAGTGATGAACGAGGACCTGCTTCCAGAAAATCGTAAAGAAGTGGATGACCAAGATCCAAAACTGCACTACAGCCAAGGCTGGCATCATGAGACAGACAATCAAAACTTCTCAAATGGAACAGAATCCTGGTCGAGTTTTAACCAAGTGACCGATGAAGAAGGCAAGAAACACATTGATGTGACCATCACCTTTAAGGGAACCGGTGTGGAGGTTCGAGGAGTGGTTGATCCAAGCCATGGTCTCTACAGCGTCACCCTAGACGGAAAAGAAATCGCCTTTGAAGAAGGGCGTGGTCATGATTATGAGATCGAAGGCGATCATTACTTCAGTGGCTACGGAGATCAACGCAAACTCGACCAGAGTTTGGTCAATTTGCAAGGCCTAGCAAAAGGATACCACCAGCTACGCTTGCACCTAGATCCAGCCCTCAATGATCCTCAGTCATCTAGAGCCATCCAGGTAGACCGGTTTGTCCTATCAGGAAAAGATAGTCAGTTGTTCAGTCAAGAAGAGCTACAACAGATTATCAAAGAAGGAGTAGAAAAGATCAAGGCTACTTCTCTCGATCGCTTGAAAGCAGACCTCAAACCGACTATTCAACATCAATTGGCTGAATTGACTCAGTTGTTGAATCAAGAGCGGCCAGATTTGGTTGCTGCAGCGAATCAAGTGGAAGCCCTTGAAACCATCCTAGAAGATGATCGCAATTATGAACCGCTGACGCAGACACGCCCAGACGAAGGTGTTCGGGATTTGATTCTTGAAAAGCCAGAACTGCTCATCGAAGCGGAGGAGATTCCATTTGAGAGTCAAACGCGTGAAAACAAGGATTTGGCCAAGGGGGAAAGCCGGATCCTTCAAGCAGGGAAGGTTGGACGCCGGTTGAAGTTGATCGAGGTTCGACAAGAAGAAGGCAAAGAAATTCGGACAGAAGTCGATGCCTTTGTCGAAGTAGAAGCCCAGGACCAGATAACAGAAGTCGGAACAGGAGTGGTAGAAGAAAATCCAATTATTCCGGATGTGCCGCTACCAACAAGTCCAAGTGAAGACTCACAAGAAACGAAACCGTTGCTTCCGCTAGAAGACAAAAAAGAAAGTGGAATTTCTCGGATATTGACACCGACGGCGCTAAATGCGACTCCTCTTTCTCCTGTGTCTACATCAGAAGCCGTAAATCCAGACACTGTGCAGTCGAAAGAAAAACTGCCACAGACAGGATCAGAGAAGGCAAGTTTCTTAGCTTGGATCGGACTTCTCGGCTTAGGTTTCTTAGGCGGAAGAGTGAAATTCGCTCGTCGGAAATCCTAATGCCCCTTCTATAAGAGGTTAGCAATCGCTAGCCTCTTTTTTGTTCCTTCTAGCTACCAGTAAGGGGGCTTCAGATTCTATCTCGACGTAGTCTTTGCTTTATTTACAGGCGTAAAAATTGTATAATAGTCAGATAAGGTCAATAATGACATCGTGGATGGTGAGACCATTTTTACCCTCTGAAGAGCAGAGAGCTCATCTAGAATGAAGACGTCAGAAAGGAGCATCATGGCAAGTAAAAATACATCAGATAGCATTGAGGCCTATATCAAGTCGCTACTGGCCCAAGCAGGAATCGCAGAGCTCAAGAGAAGCGAATTAGCGGATGTTTTCCAAGTTGTTCCTAGTCAAATCAATTATGTGATCAAGACCCGCTTCACCGAAAGTCGAGGCTACATCGTAGAGAGCAAGCGTGGAGGTGGGGGGTATATCCGGATTGGCAAGATTCAATTTTCAGACCAACACCAGATGCTAAAAGAGCTAGGCGCAAGTATCGGAGAACAAATCAGTCAGACTGTCTTTTGCGATATCCTCCAGATGCTATTTGAAGAAAAACTCCTTACAAATAGAGAAGCAGAGCTCTTGTCAGTGACGACAACAGACGAGGTTCTGGGAAGTGAAGCCCATCGCTTACGAGCCAATATCCTACGAAAAATTATCCAACAAGTCGATAGAAAGGGAATGTAATCTCCTTATGAACTATTCAAAAGCCCTATTAGAAACGATTGAAGCCGCTCAAATCTTGGCGGGTCATTTTGATTCCCAAACACTAGATACCTGGCATATCCTAGTGGCCCTAGCAAATAACCCCTATAGTGTAGCTGGTTCCGTCTTAAGTGACTATCCCATGCAGATTGATGATTTTCAAGATGCAGCAGAGCACATTACGGGTCAAGTCTACCAACGGGATGGCCGCTATGAGGTATTTCCTTTTTCTTTCCGTGTAGAAGAAATCATGAACCGTTCCCAAGAGATTGCCCAAGCAGTCCATGCCAAAAGTCTGGGAACAGAGCATGTCCTCTTGGCGCTCCTACTAGAGCGGGGAACCCTAGCTTCGCAAGTATTGGAGTATGTCGGCTTCCGCTATGATGATCAGGAAGATGGCATAAAAATCGTCGAACTTCGTAAGAGTTTGGAACAGCGAGCAGGTTGGGACAAGGAGGCTGTCAAGGCTATCCGTTCTCTCTATCGGGCCCAGCAACCAAATCGTCAAACCATGGGAAATATGATGGGCATGCCGGCCTCTACTAGCGGTGGTTTGGAAGACTACACCCGAGATCTGACAGAAATGGCTCGCAATGGCAGTTTGGAACCGGTGATTGGCCGGGGGCAAGAAATCTCGCGGATGATTCAGATTTTGAGCCGCAAAACAAAAAACAATCCGGTCCTCGTTGGAGATGCGGGTGTCGGAAAGACTGCTCTGGCTTTGGGCTTGGCCCAACGGATTGCCAGCGGCGATGTTCCAACGGAGCTTGCTAAGATGCGTGTCTTAGAGTTGGACTTGATGAATGTTGTCGCAGGAACGCGGTTCCGTGGTGATTTTGAAGAGCGGATGAACAACATCATCAATGACATTGAAGAAGATGGCCATGTCATCCTCTTCATTGATGAGCTCCATACCATTATGGGCTCTGGTTCTGGGATTGACTCCACCTTGGATGCGGCCAATATCTTGAAGCCTGCCTTGGCTCGTGGAACACTACGGACCGTAGGGGCTACTACGCAAGAAGAATACCAGAAACACATTGAAAAAGATGCCGCTTTGTCACGCCGCTTTGCTAAGGTCTTGATTGAGCAACCCTCTGTTGCAGATAGCATCGCGATTTTACAAGGGCTCAAGAGCAACTATGAACGTCACCACCGCGTCCATATTACGGATGCAGCCATTGAGACAGCTGTTGTCTATGCTAATCGGTATTTGACCAGTCGCCTCTTGCCAGACTCAGCCATTGATCTTTTGGATGAGGCGGCAGCGACCGTGCAAAACAAGGGACCTCAAGCGGGTCTTCAGTCTGATTTGACACCTGCCGACCAGGCCTTGCTCAAGGGACAGTGGAAAAAAGTTGCTCAGTTACTAAAAGAAGACGCCAGTCCAAAAGGCTACCAGCTAGAAGTCAAGGAAGAGGATATCCTGAAGACGCTCAGTCAGCTTTCTGGCATTCCTGTGGAGAAACTAACGCAAACAGCGGCTAAGAAATACCTGGAATTAGAAGCGGAACTTCATAAGCGCGTGATCGGTCAGGATCAGGCCGTCTCAAGCATCAGCCGAGCAATACGCCGCAATCAGTCTGGAATCCGGTCCCACAAGCGACCAATCGGTTCCTTCCTCTTCCTCGGTCCTACAGGAGTCGGGAAAACCGAGCTAGCCAAGGCCCTTGCAGAAGTTCTCTTTGATGACGAGTCAGCCTTGATCCGTTTTGACATGAGTGAGTACATGGAAAAATTCGCGGCCAGTCGTCTCAACGGAGCTCCTCCAGGCTATGTGGGCTACGAAGAAGGGGGCGAGTTGACGGAAAAAGTTCGCAACAAACCTTATTCTGTCCTCTTGTTTGATGAGGTAGAAAAAGCTCATCCGGATATCTTTAACGTTCTTTTGCAAGTTCTGGATGACGGGGTCTTAACTGATAGCAAGGGACGCAAGGTAGATTTCTCCAATACGATTATTATCATGACGTCAAACTTGGGAGCTACCGCTTTACGAGATGATAAGACAGTTGGTTTTGGAGCCAAGGATATTCGCTTTGACCAAGCCAATATGGAAAAACGCATCTTCGAAGAGTTGAAGAAGACCTATCGCCCAGAGTTTATCAACCGGATTGATGAAAAGGTTGTCTTCCATAGCTTAACCAGTGACCAAATGCACGAGATTGTCAAGATTATGGTGAAACCCTTGGTTCAATCTCTAGCAGAGAAGGGCATTACTCTGAAATTCCAAGCATCTGCCCTTAAATGGCTGGCAACTCATGGATATGATCCAGAGATGGGAGCGCGTCCTTTGCGTCGGACCATTCAGACCCAAGTGGAAGACTACTTGGCAGAGATCCTCTTGAGAGGAGAAGTGGCTGAAGGGCAAACTCTCAAGGTAGGTGTCAAGTCTGCTCAGCTTAACTTCACGATTGACTAGGAGGATATGCAGTGCCTCTCAAACGCTTGACCCGAATCACCCTCTTAGCAGCCCTCTGTGTGGTGCTGAGACAAGCCTTTGCCTTCTTGCCCAATGTCCAACCCATTAGTGCCATTTTCTTTTTACTGGTGCTATTTGAAGACTGGCAATTTGCCTGTTTGGTGATGGCGGTCACCATGTTTACCTCGGCTTTTCTCTTGGGGATGAGCCCAGTGGTGCTCGCTCAGATACTGGCCTTTGGTCTCCTCTTGACTCTCTGGCGGGGGCTTTACCGCCACTTGTCTTTGGAAGTCCAAATCCTAGTGGTCGGTATCTTATCCTTTCTCTACGGGGTGCTGATTGACAGTCTTTATGCTGTCCTCTATCACATGCCCTGGTGGACCTATGCCCTGGTGAATGGCTTTAGCTTTAACCTGGCCCACGCCTTTTCCACCGTCTGTTTTTACCCTCTACTTTATACAATATTTAGGAGATTCTATCATGAAAAAAACACTTTATAGCTTCTTTGCTGTCCTAGCGGCTCTTGTCTTGGTCAGCTGTGGACAAAGCACACCATCGACCACGAAAAACTCAGCTTCTAGCTCACAAGTAGCTAAAGAAAAACAAATTACCATTACGGTCAGTATCGCCCCTGAAGGGCAAGAAGCTCAAAGCAAGACCTTGAAGGTTGCTGAAAAAGCCAACCTGATGGAAGTCCTGAAGGCTAACTACAAGATCGAGGAGAAGAGTGGCCTCATCACCTCAATTGATGGCGTAGCCCAGGATGAAAGCAAGGGGCTCTATTGGATGTACAAGATCAATGGAGAGATGGCACCAAAAGGGGCAGCAGAAACGACTGTCCAAGATGGAGATACCATCGAATTTTATCAAGAAGTTTATCAATAAGAAAAAGAGTGAATGATTGGAGTAGAGCTCCAATCATTCACTCTTTTTTTGAAACTAGTTTCTATTTTTTATAAGTATCGTAAATCCTCTTGACTTCCCTATAGATAAATGTTACAATTGTATTACAAAATGTAACAAATGTTACAAAGGAGAGGTATTGCCATGAAAATGAAAGGAACCTTATTTAGTCTGTCAACCCTTGCTTTAACAGCTGCTCTTTTATTAAGCGGCTGTGGATCAGAAAAGAAAAAGGAAACCAGTCCATCTTCAACTAGTAAAATTGAGCAAGTGAAACAAAGCTCTACAAGTAAAAAAGAAGAGAAAAAGGCTACAGTCAAAACCACACAAAGCCAACAAAGCGCAGAAGTGGAAAAAACTCCTGCCATCGTTTCGAGTGAAACACAAGCGAGCCAAGAGACTCCGTCAACTCCGGTGACACCAAGAGTTCCAGAAGTCAGTCAAGGCCTGGCCCCAACTCCTTCCAAAGAAACACATCCAGCAGTGACTCCAGCACCTGAAAAACCAAAACTACCTAGCTTGGAAGAAGGTCGCACGACTGCAAAAGCGCAAGCCTCTAAGACAGAGAACCCACGCTATAAAGGTGTATTAGCTTATGCCTCAGGGGATTATTCTAGAGCAATAGGTAGTTGGACCGACGGTCGCGATACAGCTGTAACGATCGGGCAAGGAGGCCAAGTGACCATACAAACTCCAGGTGGCGATGCAGTGGGCTATACGATTGGAAGCTATGAATACAACTTGGATCAAGGTCATTATCATGCTGGCTTGATTTCCGCCCAAGATGGATCTGCAACTAGCTTGGATATAGTCGTTGGTCAAGATGGCCAACTGGCAAGTGTTCAAGTGACAGAAAAAGGCCATACGCATGCCTTGGTTCGGGAATAATGGCTCGCCACTGAGAAAATTAAAAAAATGATTGAAATCAGAGATTCAATTCTGTATAATAACATACAGAATTGAATCTTTTTAATTTTGTTTTACAAAATTATATTTTTTTATAAAAAGGTATTGACAGATTGAAATTATAGTTTATAATAAAATCATAAGCAAAACATGTTTTGACATTATGATAAAGGAGCCAGTTAGATGAAAGAAAGAGTGGCAGTGGTATTTGGAACGTTTGCCCCCCTTCATCAAGGGCATATTGATTTAATTCAACGGGCAAAACGCCAATGTGACCGCGTTTGTGTGATTGTCTCTGGTTACAAAGGTGACCGAGGAGAAGAAGTTGGCCTTCCTTTGCAAAAACGTTTTCGCTATATTCGAGAAGGTTTTTCAAATGATGAACTCACTCAGATTTATAAACTCGATGAGACAGAACTTCCTCGCTATCCCTTGGGATGGGAACCTTGGTTGAAAACCGCCTTAGAAACGATTCAATATGATTCTAAGAGAGAAGATTTAGTCTTCTTTGTTGGAGAGAAGACTTACCAAGAAGAACTTGAAGCGCGAGGTTTTGAAGCTCGCCTACAGGAACGTCAATTTGGCATTTCAGGGACCCTCATCAGAGAGAACCCGAGCAAGTATTGGAAATACATTGCCCAACCCTTCCGCCGTCAGTTCACGAAGAAAGTCCTCATTATGGGGAGTGCTAGCAACGGGAAGACAACCTTGGCAAAAGATTTGGCCCGCTTCTATGATGCACCAGTGAGCTTAGAATATGCTCGCGAGTACCAGATTAGAAACAATGTACGGGATGATGAGCTGACACCAAAAGATTACTATTACCTCTTGTTGGGGCAATACGATCAGACTTCTAAATTGATTGATAGTAGCGCCAATCGAGGCCTGGTCATTGCGGATACGAATTCTCTGGTGACGAAGGGCTATTACGACTACTATATGGAAGTAGAAGGCCCAGAGACCAGTATGACGGATACTTTTGACAACCTCTTCGTCAGTATCCTAGCTAAGGAAAAATGGGATCTAATTTTATTTGTTCAACCCATTGGATCCTATGTCAATGATGGCTTCCGTGATATGACCATGGCAGATGATGAAATTCGCAACAGTTTTTCAAATCACCTGGATCACCTCCGCAACCAATACCTCTCGGATATCCCTACAGCTTATCTCGGGCAAGATTACTTGGGGAATTATGAAGAAGCGAAGCGTGTCATCGATACGATTTATCAAGCTGATTAAAGGAGAAACAGCATGAAACGACTACAAGAAAAAATTCAAACTTTTGGGGAGCATTTAAAAAATGTCCATCGAGAAGCTGGCAAACTTGGCTTCGTAGGGATTATGAAACTCCTTTGGAAAGACCTATTCGCTGATCGCACTTTGACACAATGGCTCTATTTGCTTGCTTTATCTAGCGTGCCCTTTGTCCTAGAGTTTACCAATCAGGAAGCAAGTCACGATTGGTTAGGGCTCTTTGCCTCCTGGACAGGAATCGTTTGTGTTATACTAGTAGCAGAAGGTCGGGCTAGTAACTATCTCTTTGGAGCAGTAAACTCAGCGATTTACCTCGTCCTAGCCTTGAACAAAAACTTCTATGGAGAAGTTTTGACGACCCTGTACTTCTTCGTGATGCAACCAATTGGTCTCTATGTTTGGTTGTCGAATCGGATCAATGACCAGGGGGATGCAGAAGAATCTCACTTTGAGGCCAAGAAATTAACGCTAATGGAATGGATCAAGTATTTGGTTCTAACAGCTCTGATTTGGATCGGGATGGGCTACGCCTATAAAAGCATCCACAGTGCTCGGCCTTTCCGTGATAGTATAACAGATGCGACCAATGGTGTCGGACAGCTTCTGATGACTGGTCTCTATCGCGAACAATGGATTTTCTGGATTGCAACCAACCTCTTCAGTATCTACCTCTGGTGGGGAAAGAGCATCCATATTCAAGGCATGTACTGGGTCTATACCCTTAACAGTCTTGTCGGTTGGTATCAGTGGAGTAAAGCAGTGAAAAAGGAGGTTGCTTAAATGACAGCAACAAGCATTCCGGAAGGAATGAACGAAAAGGAATACTACGAAAGGGTCGTCAGTGAGGAAGAATTTCTCCGCTGGTACAAGGAGCAGGATTACCCTACCTATGAAAATCCAAGTGTGACAGCGGATATGGTGGCCTACTGCTTTGTGGAGGGGCGCTTGAAGCTCTTGGTGATTCGCCGGAAAACGCATCCTTGTCAGCATCGTGTAGCCTTGGTGGGGGGGTTCTTGCAAAAGCATGAAGACGCTATTCAAGCTTGTATCCGAGAGGTTCAAGAAGAAGTTGGACTAGAATTAACGTCTCAAAAGGTCGAGCAGTTAATGACAGTTTCTACTCCTGGTCGGGACCCTCGGGGTTGGGTCATTACCATTGCTCACTTGGTTTATTTGCCAGCTGAAGCGGTAGATATGGTCCGAGCTGGAGATGATGCCAAAGAAGTTCTCTTCCTCGATGTGGACTTCAAACAAGGGGAATGTTCCCTAGATGGTCGTGTCTTGGCAGCTGAAGATTTTGCCTTTGACCACTATGAGATTGTGCAAGAATCCATCAAGCGGATCCAAGGGCGCTTGGCCTGGAATCCAACCTTCCTCCATCTCCTAGAAGAGCCTTTCACCGTATACGAAGCAACCGAGTTGGTGAATCTTATCCATCCAGATAAAGAAATTTTGACCAATAATTTCCTTGTGACCTATGGCTCTTACGTTGAAGAAGTGGGGGTTAAGCGGGTACCTAAGAAAAAACCACGCAAGACCTATCGCTGGAAAGAAAGCGAATCTCAAGCGGATCAATAAGATACAAAAACAGCATCAAAAAGTTGATGCTGTCAAATGAAGATAAGTTCTTCTAAAAACTTTCCTTAAGTGAGTACGGACGTCAGCGAACTTCTTCGAAGTTCCATGACTAATTATTGAGCCTAAGGTCTCAATAATTCCGAGTGCCTGAAACATTTGTGTTTCAGGCGCTTTTCTCACAGCGGAAAGTTTTAGATTTACATAACTGACTAAAAAAATATGTCAGTTTTTTTGAAAAACCAGCTAGCTATTTTATGTTAAAAATAGTTAGTACATATTTTAAACAGCATCAATATTTCGATGCTGTTTTTTTGTCATTAAGCTTTTTCTAATTGAAGAAGTTCTTCAATCTCAGCTAGAGTGCTAGCTTGCGAAATGGCTCCGCGGAGTTTGGCTGCGCCTGAGGTTCCTCGGAGGTAGTGAGGAGCTAAGCCGCGGAATTCGCGAACGGCAATGTGCTCACCCTTGAGATTGATCAAGCGCTTCAAGTGCTCATAAGCAATCTTCATCTTGTCTTCAAAGGTCAAATCAGGCAGGATTTCTCCTGTTTCAAAGTAGTGATTGATTTGATTGAAGAGGTAAGGATTCCCCATAGCAGCACGGCCGATCATGACCGCATCGGCACCGACTTCTTCGATCCGTTGTTTGGCGTCTTGCACCGTCCGGATATCTCCGTTGGCGATAAATGGAATCTTGGTCAGTGCTTGTGCAACCTTGTGAAGGGTCTCAAGATCCGCATGACCCGTATACATTTGCTCCCGGGTCCGTCCGTGCATGGCAAGGGCGGAGACACCTGCAGCTTCAGCTGCGAGGGCATTCTCAACTGCTAGAGAAGGGTCAGACCAACCTGTCCGCATTTTAACAGTGAGGGGGATATCAAGGACGGATTGAACCTTGTTAATGATAGAGTAGATCTTGTCTGGGTCCTTGAGCCACATGGCACCCGCCTCGTTCTTGACGATTTTATTAACTGGGCAGCCCATGTTGATATCGACGATATCGGTCTTGGTATTTTCTTGGATAAATTCAGCTGCGCGTGCCAGGCTGTCCTCATCGCTACCAAAGAGCTGAATCGATACAGGATTTTCACCTTCATCAATATGGAGCATATGCAGGGTCTTTTCGTTATTGTATTGGATTCCTTTATCAGAGACCATTTCCATGACTACAAGCCCTGCCCCGAGTTCTTTAGCAATCGTGCGGAAGGCTGAGTTGGTCACACCGGCCATAGGTGCAAGGACCGTCCGGTTTGGGATCTCGACATTCCCAATCATAAAAGGTGTATTAAGATTTGTCACGAATGAGTTCCTCCAAGTCGTTTTTATCAAAGTGATAAGCCGTCTGACAGAATTGGCAAACAATTTCTGCTCCCTGGTCCTCGTCCTTCATTTCTTGAAGGTCTTTGGCTGGCAAGCTAGCCAAGGCATCCATGAAGCGTTCCTTGCTACAGTCACATTGGAAGCGGATCTCTTCTTCAGAGAGACGTTTGTAGTGATCTTCGCCATAGATGGCAGTAAGAAGGGCTTCAATATGGTCGTCAGAGGCTAAAAGGGTAGAAATGGCCGGCATTTCTTGGATACGTTTTTCAAAGCGGGCAATTTCTTCTTCCTTGGCATTTGGCAAGACCTGCACCAAGAAACCACCGGCAACCTTGACCTTGTCTTCTTCATCAAGAAGGACATTGAGCCCCACTGCAGATGGAGTTTGTTGGCTTTCAGTCAAGTAATAAGCTAGGTCTTCACCGATTTCTCCAGTGACGAGAGGTGTCATGGAATGATAAGGATTGCCTGTGCCGTAGTCGGTAATCACTAGGAATTCCCCGTTTCCGACAAATGGTCCGACCACGACTTCACCGGTCGCTGTTTTCTTGATATCCACACCAGGATTTTGCACGTAGCCTTTGACGTTTCCTTGAGTATCTGCCACAGTGATGATAGCACCAAGTGAGCTAGTACCGAGGATTTTCACCGTTATCTTGGTGTTTCCCTTTTCATTGGCGGCGAGAATTTGACTTGCGATCAGGGTCCGACCGAGGGCCACAGTTGAGCTTGCTTGTGTCTGATGGTATTCTTGGGCTGCTCGCACGGTCTCTGTACTGTCTAGTACAAAGGCACGGAAGGAGCCACTTTCTGAGATAGTTTTAATAATTTTGTCCATAGCTTCTATTTTAGCATAAAATAGAAAAACAAGCGCGGGCCTGCGCTTGTTTTTGGGGATTAGGAAGAATTTTAAGACCAAAAATAGTATAATAAAACAAAGGAGGCTAGCATGAACCAATCTTTGAAAACGGCAGTCTATGGTTTGGCGGTAGCTGATGCATTAGGGGTTCCGTATGAATTTTTAACCCGAGGCAGTTTTAAAGCGGTTGAGATGGTGGGCTATGGAAGCCAACAGTAACTGGCTGGAACTTGTTCAGATGATACTAGCCTTGTATTCGCGACCTATGATTCTTTTTAGGAAAAAGGGAAGATTTCCTCTGCTATATGCAGGAGAGGTTTGAAATTTGCTTGTTAGAGGATGATTTTACAGCAAATGACTTGCTATTTTAAACTTGTAGGAGGACCATGCTTAATCTTTTTAGGTTATCATCTAAAACTCTACCTCGGTTACAAAACAAAAACGCAGAGACATCTTCTGCGTTTTCTTACTTTATAGGTCCATTTCTGGGAAAAGTTTAGCTAGTATTTTCGGAGTAATGCTTTGTCCCGGCCCCTCAGCACAATAGGTGTGCATATACATAGAAGGATTGAAGTTGAGCTCGATGCAGGTACAGTTGGGATTTTCCTTTGTGGAAATAGCAGAGCTGTCAGGGATGATGAGATCAACGCCACAGGCCCAGGCTCCCATAGCCTTTGCCATGTCCGCAGCGAGTTCCCTATAAGATGGGTGCATGCTGTCTGTGACATCAATCGAGTCTCCGCCAGTAGAAATGTTGGAATTGCGCCGCAAGTCAACCTTGACTCCAGCAGGCAGGATATCATCTGCTCCATAGCCTTGCTGGTCCAGCATGAGCAGTTCAATGTCCCCCAGTTCAATGATTTCAAGCGGTGAACGATGATCTCGGCCCCGCAGAGGATTGTCATTTTTGATGGCAATCAATTCTCTCACGGTATGCTGACCGTCTCCGACGACATTGGCCGCCACTCGCAAGAGGACTGCTTGGCATTGTCCGTCTAAGACAAAGAAGCGGTACTCCGTTCCAGCGATAAATTCCTCCACTAAGACGGCGACATCTTCTGAAAAAGCAATCTCCAGAGCCTTGTGATAAGCTTCCAGGCTAGCTGGCTCTTGGAAGATAGAGATGCCCAGTCCGAAGTTAGTTGACTTGGGTTTGACAACAATTTCTCGGTTCTTAATCAAAGGGTAGTAGGCCAGTCCCTCTTCTAGAGAAGAAAATTCTGCTCCAGCCGGAACGGGAAAGTCAGCTGCTGCCAAAATCTTTTTGGTGACTGTTTTATTGGCCATGGCCAAAGGGATGACATAGTTATCCTTGGAGGTCATATTGCCGTTCTTGACATATTCTACATGACTACCATGCCAAAGCTTGAGAAATTGGTCCTTTTCATCTAAAATTTCGACATTTAGCCCCTTTTGAATAGCATCAAAGAGTAGCATCTGGGTGGACAGTTCCATATTTTCGTAGCCTTTGAGGGCATAAGGAGCAGTCCAGGCATAGCGGTGGTATTCTTCTGCTTTTTCTAGACCAAAAGCTGTTAAGGAATCTTGCTGGATATGGGGCAGGAGCTGTCCTGACAGTGTCAGCTGAGGATGTAAGAGAGCCTCTCTCATCTGGTCCAGCAAAGTTTGATAGTAAGTTGGCAGTTCAAAATGCTGGATGAGCTCTTCCATGGCTTGGAGAAGGGCTGAGCTGTCTGCCTCATCTGGCAGGGCAGTCAGCGGGTGGCTACAAGCAATTTTCTGGTTCAAATCATGGGCAGCTTTTAATACTGCATCAACATTTTCTACATCATCTAGCCAGAGCAGGCCCAGTAAAAAGAGATGGACAGTATCTAAGGTCTCTTGGCTAATGCCCAAATGGTCAAAAGGATTGAGATCGAAGCAGCGGAATTCCAGATAGGTGATACCCTGCTCCAGATAGGCGCGATTGTGCTTCTGTCCACGGAAGCGAACGGCTGAGTAAAATTCTTTTTCAGCACTGAGCTCGCCAGACTGAACGTAGTTTTCAATATCGGTTACATATTGCTCCAAAGAAGTGTAGGATACCTGAATATTCTCGTCATTGACATAGCCATAGTCGCTGTTGCGAAAAGAGCGGATAGGCTGCGGGTATTCCTGACTGTAGAAGCCGGCTTCTGCCAGAGGAGCAGCACCGTAGAGATAGGTTAAGAGCCATCGGAAACGCAGAAAGTTTCGAGCCAGTTTGAGATAGAGGTCATTTTTAAAGTCCTTGAGTAAATGATAGGAGCTGACTTGAAAGAGAGCAGCGACCAGATCTTTCCCTAGCTCCATGTTGTAGTGGATGCCAGAGATGGCCTGTAGTTTTTTGCCATATTTTTTCGCTAAACCCTCTCGGTAGTGGCGTTCGTATTCGTTTTCCAGACGGGCGATGATAATATCTTCTTCAGTCAGCTGCGGTGGCATGGACAGAGGCCACAGGCATTCACTCTGGTCAATTGAGCGGCCTGCCACATCGCTGATAGCTCCCAGTAAGCGCCGCGCTTCCTTAGTAGAGTGAGCAATAGGTGTAATTAGTTCCAGTTGTTGTTCGCTGAAGTCTGTTTGGATGGTCGGGTGGAAATTGCGGGAACCAAGCTGACTCGGATGAGCAGTTTGAGCTAAGTGTCCATCAGTTGTCACTCGCAGATTTTCCCTCTCCAGACCAAAGGTCGCTTGGAGAATAGGGCTTGATGTATCCAGTTTCTGCAGTAATTGATTAATCGTCATCGTTTCACCGTCCTATGGTAGTTATTTTAGTCTATTACAAACGGAAAAAGAAAGCAAATTTCCGCTACGATTTTACAAAAATTCCGAACTTTTATTTTAAATTAAGTACTAAAATTCAGAAAATACATATTTTGTAAAAATGTAATTCGTCTACATAAGAGAAAAAACAAATGAAATGATGAACCCTCCTTGAAAAATTGTCAAATTTTTCATATAATGAGGTATAAAACATAATCGCAGGTGAGATTCCTGCCTGCTTTTCAAGAAAGGACGAGCTATATAGCTCAGACAAAGATATGACATCAGTAGTTGTTGTAGGAACCCAGTGGGGAGATGAAGGAAAAGGGAAGATTACAGACTTCCTATCAGCCAATGCAGAAGTCATTGCTCGCTACCAAGGTGGGGACAATGCCGGTCACACCATCGTGATTGATGGCAAAAAGTTCAAGTTGCACTTGATTCCTTCTGGTATCTTCTTCCCTGAAAAGATCTCTGTGATTGGAAATGGGGTGGTTGTCAACCCGAAATCATTGGTCAAAGAGTTGGCTTATCTCCATGAAGAAGGGGTATCAACAGACAGCCTTCGCATTTCTGACCGTGCCCATGTCATCCTTCCTTACCACATCGAATTGGACCGTCTCCAAGAAGAGTCAAAAGGGGACAACAAAATCGGAACGACCATCAAAGGGATTGGACCAGCCTACATGGACAAGGCTGCGCGTGTGGGAATCCGGATCGCGGACCTTTTGGACCGCGACGTCTTTGCGGAACGTCTTCGTATCAACTTGGAAGAAAAGAACCGTCAATTTACCAAACTCTATGATGCAGAGGCTCTTTCATTTGATGATATCTTCGAAGAATACTATGAATATGGTCAACAAATCAAGCAATATGTAACCGATACTTCCGTCATCTTGAACGATGCTTTGGACAACGGCAAGCGCGTGCTCTTTGAAGGAGCCCAAGGGGTTATGTTGGATATCGACCAAGGGACCTATCCATTTGTAACCTCTTCAAACCCAGTCGCAGGTGGGGTGACGATCGGATCAGGTGTCGGCCCAAGCAAGATTGATAAGGTGGTCGGTGTATGTAAAGCCTATACCAGCCGTGTTGGTGATGGCCCTTTCCCTACGGAACTCTTTGATGAAGTGGGTGATCGGATCCGTGAAGTTGGCCATGAGTATGGGACAACAACCGGTCGGCCTCGTCGTGTTGGTTGGTTTGACTCAGTTGTCATGCGCCATAGCCGTCGTGTATCAGGAATTACCAACCTTAGCTTGAACTCCATCGACGTTTTGTCAGGCTTGGATAAGGTGAAGATCTGTGTGGCTTACGACTTGGATGGAGAACGCATCGACCACTACCCAGCAAGCTTGGAGCAACTCAAACGTTGCAAACCAATCTATGAAGAATTACCAGGTTGGTCAGAAGACATTACAGGTGTCCGCCACTTGGATGAGCTTCCAGAAAATGCCCGCAACTATGTCCGCCGGATCGGTGAATTGGTTGGTGTACGTATTTCGACCTTCTCAGTCGGACCAGATCGTGACCAAACCAATATCCTTGAAAGTGTCTGGTCAAGTAAGTAAATCAAATAAAAGTTGGGAGTTCTCTCTCAACTTTTTTCTTCTTAAGCTTACTTTAAGACACGTGGTCTATACTAAGAACATAAACAAAGACCTCCTAACTTTGTTTAGAATCCAAACTTTTTTCATAATATCTCCCTATAAGAAGTCACCCATTGGTGGCTTTTTTTGTAGCTTCATCATATAATAGAACATGAACAAAAAAAGTAAGTGAGTGTTATTAGTGAGAGACTATACCCTAGAAGAGAAAGAAGCTTTTATGCGAGAGGCCTTGAAAGAGGCAGAAATAGCCTTGGCTCATGAGGAAATTCCTATTGGCTGTGTCATTGTCAAAGACGGTGAGATCATTGGACGTGGGCACAACGCGCGAGAAGAATTGCAGCGAGCGGTCATGCATGCGGAGGTAATGGCGATTGAAGAGGCTAACCAAAAAGAAAAAAGTTGGCGTTTGCTGGATACCACTCTATTTGTAACCATTGAGCCTTGCGTTATGTGTAGTGGTGCCATTGGTCTAGCTCGGATTCCCCAGGTGATTTACGGGGCGACCAATCAGAAGTTCGGTGGAGCAGGTAGTCTCTACGACATTTTGACAGATGAGCGTCTCAATCACCGAGTCGAAGTAGAAACAGGAATCTTGGAAGCAGAATGTGCAGCCATCATGCAGACCTTCTTCCGCCAAGGTCGAGAACGAAAAAAACAAGCCAAACTCGCAGCCAAGGCCGAAACACAAGAATAAAAACCGGACCTTTGCAAATCGAACAAATTATGATATAATACCTATCGGAGCAACAGTTCTGCGTGAAGCGGGTCAGGGGAGGAATCCAGCAGCCCTAAGCGAAGTGAACTGTGTGCTCTTTTCTATTGCTCTTGATGAGTCAAGTCCAAGGGACGCAGACGAATCTTAGAGCAATGGATGCAGTTTTTCCCGTTAGGGAAAAAGCTGTAAACCTATGATAGCTCTTAGTGAATCAAGTCCAACGGACGCGGATGAACTTAGGTACATTGACGCAGTTCGAGCAAAGCGAGAACTACGTTCCGAAGTATCTAGAATCAAGCCTGGAAGGCGCAACCGAACTTAGAGATATTGATCCTGAGGAGCTTTGCGATGTGAGGGCTATAATTCACTAGCAATATCTCGAAATTCATTAGTAGATTCAAAGAATAATAGCGTAAAAATAGAGAGAGTGGGACAGAAATCGGTAATTCGATAGAATTCGATTTCGTCGTCCCACCTCCGCACAGTTGAGTAGGGCTGTAAAAACTGATGAAATCAGCGTAGTAGAGCCCACTCAACCACTGCGTCTTGCTCGACAATCCAAAGACAATTGAGAGGCTAGGACTTTTGTCCCAGCCTCTTCTTTTTTTGTCTGTTCCGCTTAAAATAAGTCCGTATATGCAAACGATTGCTATTGCGTCGTTGCTTGATTTGTGAAAATAAAAAAATTAGCAAATGAAAACGTTTTTACAAGATGGTTTCCCTTGATTAAATCCCTGTAAAGCGATATCATAGAGGAGAAGAAATATTGGAGGAATACTATGTCACATATTAAATTTGATTATTCAAAAGTGTTAGATAAATTTGTAGCCCCGCATGAAGTGGAATACATGCAAGCACAAGTAACAGCAGCAGACGAATTGATCCGTAAAGGAACTGGTGCTGGTAGCGACTTCTTGGGTTGGTTGGACCTTCCTGAAAACTACGACCGCGAAGAATTTGACCGCATCTTGAAAGCTGCTGAGCAAATCAAAGCAGACAGCGATGTCTTGGTCGTTATCGGTATCGGTGGATCATACCTTGGTGCGAAAGCTGCCATTGACTTCTTGAACCATCACTTTGCAAACTTGCAAACAAAAGAAGAACGCAAAGCACCACAAATCCTTTACGCTGGGAACTCAATCTCATCAACTTACCTTGCTGACTTGGTAGAGTATGTTTCAGATAAAGACTTCTCAGTAAACGTGATTTCTAAATCAGGTACAACAACTGAACCAGCCATCGCTTTCCGTGTCTTCAAAGAACTTTTGGTGAAGAAATACGGTCAAGAAGAAGCTAACAAACGTATCTATGCAACAACTGACCGCCAAAAAGGTGCAGTTAAGGTTGAAGCGGATGCTAACGGTTGGGAAACTTTTGTAGTTCCAGATGATATCGGTGGACGCTTCTCAGTATTGACAGCAGTTGGATTGCTTCCAATCGCTGCATCAGGTGCAGATATCAAAGCCCTTATGGAAGGTGCTAATGCTGCTCGTAAAGATTACACATCAGACAAACTTTCAGAAAACGAAGCTTACCAATACGCTGCAGTTCGTAACATCCTTTACCGTAAAGGATATGCTACTGAAATCTTGGTAAACTACGAGCCATCACTTCAATACTTCTCAGAATGGTGGAAACAATTGGCTGGTGAGTCAGAAGGGAAAGACCAAAAAGGTATTTACCCAACTTCAGCTAACTTTTCAACAGACTTGCACTCATTGGGTCAATTTATCCAAGAAGGAACTCGTATCATGTTTGAAACAGTTGTTCGTGTTGACAAACCTCGTAAGAACGTGATCATCCCTACTTTGGAAGAAGATCTTGACGGACTTGGTTACCTTCAAGGAAAAGACGTTGACTTCGTTAATAAAAAAGCAACTGACGGTGTTCTTCTTGCCCACACTGACGGTGACGTGCCAAACATGTACGTGACTCTTCCTGAGCAAGATGCCTTCACTCTTGGTTACACGATCTACTTCTTCGAATTGGCCATCGCCCTTTCAGGTTACTTGAACGCTATCAACCCATTTGACCAACCAGGTGTTGAAGCATACAAACGCAACATGTTTGCCCTTCTTGGTAAACCAGGATTCGAAGAATTGAGCAAAGAACTTAACGCTCGTCTTTAATCGATAGACAAAACGGTCTCGAAAGGGATCGTTTTTTAATCGCTTTCCATATCTCAGAATGAGGTGGATAAATGAATAGCATTATGATATAGTAGAATTATTATATTTATACTTTGCACGTCAAACTATGGCCACAAAAAAGTGGAGAGGATGATGGGCGAAGGTTCTTAATAAAGGAGAGATTATGACAACAGAAGACAAGACACCTTTTGGAACACAAGAGGGACAAACTGTTCAAGAACCTTTTGGAGCGCAAGACGAACAAACCGTTCAACCACCTCTTGAAGCCCAAACTGGTCAAAGCGTCCAAGAACCTTTTGGAGCACAAGGAGGGCAAACTGTTCAAGCACCTTTTGGAGCACAAGGGGGGCAGACTGTTCAAGAACCTTTTGGAGCACAAAATGGCCAAACAGCTTATGAGCCATTTGGAGCACCAGGAGCACAAGGCTTTCAACAGTCTTCTCCAGTAGAAGGACCACAAGCTGGAGGACAGGAACAATTTTTCCAAAATCAAGCGCCTCAGGTAGAAAACAATCCGTTCTACCAACAAGGGAACCCTCAAGCCTTCCAATCGCAATGGAATGTTCAGCCAAAACCGAAGCGTGGATGGACGAAATTTGTTGTCTTTTCCCTTCTTGCACTCCTTCTTGGTGGATTAATTGGTGGCGGAGCTGGCTATTTCTGGGGAAATTCATCTAAGCCTCAAGCTGATGCTAAACGTACCAAACGATTAGATCGTGCCAGCGAAGAAGCTAAGAAGACAAAGAAGGGCTTCATCACGGAAAAGGATGAGGTTGTCTTTACTTGGACCCTTAAAGACCTTGCTGCATTAAGTTATAGCAACAAAGACGGTTACGGCTTGACTGCTGATCAGATTGTTGATACCTATGGATTGGCTACCAGTGTCGATTATGAAAAGAATGGCATGACTCTTACTTGGGATCGTGCAAAGAACGCTTCTCACCAAAATATTTATTTCCGATTTGAAAAAGTGGATGGCAACTATTATTTGAAATCTGTAGAAGCCTTTAACTTGGAAGAAGTCTATGCCAGTGAAGACGATGAAGTTGAAGATGAATATACTTCTAAAGATCATGAGATGAGCACGAAAGAATTCAAGGATCTGAAAAAAGGAGATAAGGAAACTGGTAAAGGTGGAACCTCCTTGTTGGAAGTTTTGAAGAAACATAAACAAAATGTTAAAATCGGTACAGAGACAAAATTCACTGCTGATGGAGAAGAGTATGACTCTACTCGTGTGGTTGCAAAGATCAATCTTAAAGTGGGAGACGATTATAAGACATTACGCTTCTTAGCACAACCAGATGGGGACTTCTTATACATTGGTCCAGAACGTTTTTAATATAGAGGAGATAGATGAAAGATGAATACGAATCAATCACAGGCACCATTTGGTGTGCCAGAAACTGGTAATCAAAAAAAGCCAGGGAAAGGTCTGTTAATTGCTTGTATTAGTGGCTTTGCGGTCTTAGGAGTCATTGTCGGTCTCTTCTTTGGCCATTCTATGGGTGCGGCCAATAGTGCTAAAAGTTCCTCTCCTGTCCTTCATCCGAAAGCTGATGCAGGGGAATCAAAACGCGATCAGGCTGGAAAATATATTGATCCAGACGATACGGATTTTTCTTGGAACATTACAGATTTGGCTGATTTGGAGTTTGGTACATACGAAACTCCAGATTTGGGAACAAGCATTGAAGATGTTGTGGATGTACATGGCAAGGCTTTGAAAGGCACGTTTCGAAAAGATAAAATTGATTTAGAATGGGGCGAGTTAGAAGAAGATCAGGATGATACCTATTCTCAATACCGTACCGTTCGTGATATGAGATTGACCTTTAAGAAAGAGGGAGATACCTATTATTTAAAGGACCTCTATTATACAGGAAATCATAAAGAAGCTGAGGACGATTTTATGACCTCATCTTACTATGACAAGCTCAAAGTCGGAGATTCCAATACTGGTAAGGATGGTGTTTCTTATAAGGAAGTGTTGAAAGATAATACCATTTATTCTCTCTCCTTATCTGCAGATGAAGACTACAAAACACATGATATTGTGACTACCATGACAATCCGTTTTAAATCGTCAACGACAGACCAATATAAGTTGACTTTTGTGAAACAATCAGATGGGGATTTCCTTCTTGCTAAAAAAAGGTGACGACTAAGATAGGTCACTTTCCTGCTTCACAATGGTAGGTGGAAGAAAGAAACTCAACTTTCCTAAAGCTAGAAAAAAGATCTGGAATAGTATTTTCAGATCTTTTTCTGTTCTAGCGAGGACTGGCTATTTATGGTATAGTAGGATATGTTGACAAAGGAAACAGGTGTGAATAATTGGACGGAAAGGGATACAGATACGATCGCAGAATGGATAATGTAAAGGAAACAACAAGAAAACATTTGAAGATCCTCTTAGCATTCATCCAAAAAAGAGGAATTATTTTCGGGGTCCTCCTAATGCTGGGAGTAGGATATGGGCTTGCTGCTTCTGGGAGGCCACAAGACCAGCTAAATCCAGACCAGCAAGTGACCTTTCGTAAGGAAGAAGCTTATCTGCAGGCTTTCCTGGCGAAATCAGATCGACCAGAAGTTGGGGTGCATTTGGAGGAATTGCTGGAGTTTAAAATAGGAGATGCGACTTTTGGGCCAAGCACCAAGGGGACGACACCAGAGACCCTGGTCAAAAAATTAGGGGGAGCCAAGCAAGCTCGGCTTGAGTCAAAAGCTAGAACGCAGCTCCTTCGTCTCTGCTATGGAACGACACAAGATGGTCGAGATAGATACCAATTTGAATTTACCCATATGAAGGATGGTTACTATCTAACAGCTATTCAAGGCTATCAACCAAGCTCTAAGCAGAATATAGAAAGTAAACAGCTGAAAAAGGCAGCCCTGACCAGTCTTGCTAGTGGGAAAAAGAAAACCAGCATGAAACTAGAAGACATTTTACAAAAGGTTGGCTTGCCACAATCATTGCTTTTGAATCAGAAGGATGGAAAGACAGTTTTGGTCCTAACCTACCGTGCACAAGAGGGGCTGGTCTTTCTCACTTTGCAAGCCCAAAAAGATGCTCGCTATCATCTAGTCAAGGTCGAATAAGGAGGAGTAAATGGATACAGTCATCAAGAAGCTAAAAATTCCTAGTCTCCTGCTGGTGGCGTTCCTCTTAGGGATGGGTCTAGAGGTCCTTAGTCATCCACCCAAAAGTTCTACAGCCAGAAATGAACTAAAGAACTTATCAACTTTTAAAGCGAAAGAATTTCAAGGGGAGCGACTCTTGAAAGAGACGAATGAAAAAAAGGATTCGCCATGGACCTTGGACCAGATCGAGCATTTCCCTCTGTCGATAAAGAACCAAAACGGTAGCCTAAAGCAGACTGGAAGTCGCCTGGAGACCCTTCTGAAGGAGATGGGGCATCCCCAAGAGAAAGTACTCTTTCAATCTACAGCAAGCAAGCAACCCAGTCTCTCTCTTCTCTATCGATGGGACGACAGAGGCAAGGGAGCTTCCATCCGTTTGCTTTTTAGCAAGGGGACTGATGGGAGCTATCTGTTAGAAGAGATTGACGCGAGTCTGGCCAATCTAAATCGGGAGGGGAAAAAAGTTTTTTCAGAAAAAGTTTATCAGAGCTTAGAACCTGGAGAAAAGATGGATCTAAAAGCACTTCTAGGTAGCTATCAGGGTTTACAATCCCTCGTCCGACGCCAAATCGGCCCTGATCAGGAAGGCTTTCAACTGTCCTATCAGGATGAGAAGGGGGAAACTTATTTATTGGAGGTTGAACAGGTAGAGGATTCCTAT
Organism: Streptococcus australis ATCC 700641; assembly: GCF_000186465.1. Lineage (GTDB taxonomy): Bacteria > Bacillota > Bacilli > Lactobacillales > Streptococcaceae > Streptococcus > Streptococcus australis. The sequence continues at coordinate 559,731 of NZ_GL636091.1, forward strand.
TACTTGTTGCGTAAGAGTCAACTAGACACTAAAAAACAAATGTAAGTGAAAAGAAGGGAAAATAGAATGGAAAAAGATAGACGGATTCAAAGAGAACGGTCTAGGTTCCCAAGTAGGAATAGGGAAGTATCCGAAGTCTTTTCAGATCGTGGACCTGAAGGAGAAGCTTTTGAAAGTCCCAGTCTTCGGAGCTATCAAAAAGGGGTAAAGAGAAGTGCTCGTGAGGATGCTTTTCGAGGAGCAGGCTTGCCTCGTTTTGGTTCGCTTCTAGCAGCTGGAGTGGGGTTGGTTCTTCTCTTTAGTTTTATCATTGGGGTCATTGGCTATGTGAGTCTATCTTCCCAAAAGACAGAGCAGGCTACCCCTGTAAGTAAGAAACAGGACCGTCATTCTATCAGTTCGGCATCCGCTAAACAATCATCTGCCTCTTCAAGCCAACCATCAGAATCTTCTAGCTCAACAAAGGAAGAGAAGAGTGAGTCAGATATGGAATCAGGACGATTGACTGCCACTAATTCCCCCTATATAGATGGTGATAATGGGATTCATGACTTTAATTTTGACGAGTTATTAGTTCTCAGCCAAAAAAATAAATTATCCAATGTGACAGCCGAAGAACTTGTGAATCAGTATGGAAAAGCTAAAAGAGGTTATTTTTCTAATGTAAGTGCAGACAATCGGGGAATCACTTTACAATATGAACTACCGGATAATCGTGGAAATGTCAGTTTTAATCTATTGGGGCATGACGATAAGTATAGAGTCACTAATATCTATATGGGATATTACGCTACATCTTTGGAAGAACCAACCAAAACAACAGAAGAATTTAGAGCTCTCTTTTCTCAAGATGGACAGGAAATTCATGACGTTATTTCTCAAATGGGAACTCCTCAAGTCACGCATTTTTCCATCTCATCTTCTCAGAAAGTATACTCCTGCACCCTCTCCTATTCAACAGTAGATAACGAACAAGTTTCCCTAAATTTCGAGGAAAACTCTGAGCAGTGGTATCTAAAAGGAATAGCTGTTAAAAAGAAACCATAGCATGATTTTGGGAGATAGTACAAAGATACATTAGGATCTTAAGATTACTTCATCTGCCAGTGATTTAAAGGACTCTTAAAATTATGCTATAATAGTAAAATCAAAGAGTTCAAAAGGAGCTTGTCTTCCTAGAGGGCTGACCTATTATAAAGAACAAGAGGTATCGCCATGACTGCACAAAAAATGACTGCACAAGAGATTATCGCCTTTATCGGCAATGCAGAAAAGAAAACCAATGTAAAAGTAACCTTCGAAGGGGAACTGGCAGGAGAGCTTCCAGCATCCGTTGTAAAACTAGGCAATGTCCTATTTGGAGACTGGAAAGAGATTGAGCCCCTTCTTGCCAACTTAACAGAAAATAAAGACTATATCGTAGAGCAAGATGGTCGCAATTCAGCGGTGCCTTTGCTGGACAAGCGTTATTTGAATGCCCGGATTGAACCGGGTGCGATCATTCGAGATCAGGTGACCATTGAAGACAATGCGGTAATCATGATGGGAGCAGTCATCAATATCGGTGCTGAAATCGGTGCGGGGACCATGATCGATATGGGAGCTATTCTTGGTGGCCGTGCAACGGTTGGTAAAAACAGCCATATCGGAGCAGGAGCAGTCCTTGCCGGTGTGATTGAGCCAGCCTCTGCAGAACCAGTTCGTATCGGGGATAATGTCTTGGTGGGTGCCAATGCCGTCGTCATCGAAGGGGTTCAAGTTGGCAATGGCTCTGTCGTAGCGGCAGGGGCTATTGTAACGCAGGATGTGCCTGAAAATGTAGTGGTAGCAGGTGTGCCTGCGCGCGTGATCAAGACGATTGACGAACAGACGCAACAAAAAACAGCACTTGAGGATGCCTTGCGTAACCTTTAAGAGAATATAGAAGTAGGAAGCTGGGGGATACCTCGGCTTCTTCTCAAAAGAGGAAGATGGATATGACACTTGATTTAGTAAAAATTCGGCGGGACCTGCATCAAATACCAGAAATTGGACTAGAAGAATTTAAAACACAAGCCTATCTCTTGGAGCGGATCGCAGAAATCACCGAGGGAAAAGAATTCGTTGAGCAGCGGACCTGGCGGACAGGGATTCTAGTCTTTTTGAAGGGATCTAATCCAGAAAAGACCATTGGCTGGCGGACGGATATCGATGGACTGCCCATTATTGAGCAAACTGGCCTTGATTTTGCCTCCTGCCACGAAGGTCGAATGCATGCCTGTGGCCATGATGTCCATATGACGCTGGCCTTGGGCTTGCTGGAGCAACTGGTCCACGTACAACCGAAGAACAATCTCTTGTTCCTCTTTCAGCCTGCTGAGGAAAATGAAGCTGGAGGCATGCTCATGTATGAGGATGGGGCCTTTGGAGATTGGTTGCCTGATCAATTCTACGGTCTCCATGTCCGTCCAGACTTAAAGGTAGGCGAAATCGCGACCAATCGGGGGACGCTCTTTGCAGGGACATGTGAGGTGAAAATTACTTTTAAAGGTAAGGGCGGGCACGCCGCCTTTCCCCATGAAGCCAAGGATGCCCTTGTCGCTGCTAGCTATTTTGTCACCCAGGTTCAAACCATTGTCAGCCGAAATGTCGATCCTATCGAGGGAGCAGTTGTGACCTTCGGTTCCCTGCATGCGGGAACGACCAATAATGTCATTGCAGAGACGGCCTTTCTGCATGGAACGATTCGGACCCTGACCATGGAAATGAACCTCTTGACCCAGAAGCGACTCGAGACGATTGCGAGAGGGGTTGCAGATGCTTTTGAAATGGAGCTAGAGCTTGAACTTAAGCAAGGGGGGTATTTGCCGGTGGAAAACAATCCGGACTTGGCAGATGAACTGATGACCTTCTTTGATCAAGCAGAAGATGTGACCCTGATTGATATCCTGCCCGCGATGACTGGAGAAGATTTTGGTTATCTCTTGTCAAAAGTAGATGGGGTCATGTTATGGTTGGGAGTGGACAGCCCTTATGCCCTCCACCATCCTCAGATGAGTCCCAAGGAAGAAGCCCTGCACTTTGGTGTCAAAGCCATTAGTCCTTTCTTACAAATGAAAGCCAACCAATAAAGAAAGATGGAAATGAAAGCAAGTATTCGAAAGAGTGTGTTGAAGAAGATGAAAGGCTTGGAGCCGGAAATCAAATGGGTTGCAGATCAGTCCTTAATCCAGCGGTTGCGCTCTTTGCCAGCTTACCAAGAAGCAAGTGTGATAGCGACCTATTTGTCTTTCCCGCATGAAGTGGATACGAGTTTTCTGATTGACGCAGCTCAAGCCGATGGCAAGCAGGTCGTCATTCCGAAAACCTATCCAAAGGGACGCATGGAATTTGTAGATTATGATCCGCAGAACTTGAAGCAAACAGCCTTTGGTCTCTTGGAACCGGAGGATGGGAGTCAAGCAATAGATCAGTCGGAGATTGATTTGATCCATGTTCCTGGGGTAGCCTTTCAAAAGGATGGCTACCGGCTGGGTTATGGAGGAGGCTATTACGATCGCTATTTGGCAGATTTCGACGGAGCGACTGTCAGCACCATCTATGCTTGCCAAGAAGTAAACTTTTTACCTGCTTCCTATGATATCCCAGTACAGGAGGTTCTTGTGGATGAATCAACTATTTGATAAGAAATACCCCGTGACCAGTAGCTTGCTTCTATTAACAACCGGCGTTTTTCTATCCATGTTATTACTTCGTGGTTTTGACTATGAATCTGTCCAGACTGTCTACGATTTTGGGGGTGTCCTAGGAGCTGAAATCCAAGTAGACCCAAGCCAGAGCTGGCGGTTGCTTGCTGCCATGTTTGTTCATGTCGGCTTGCAACACTTTGTTTTAAACATGGTTACCCTCTATTTTCTTGGAAGAATCGCAGAAGATTTATTTGGCTCCAAAGCCTTCTTGGCCCTCTACCTCTTATCCGGCTTGATGGGCAATCTTTTTGTCTTGGTATTTTCTCCAGAAGTCGTTGCAGCTGGGGCTTCGACAGCCCTGTCTGGCCTCTTTGCTACCATTGTCAGTTTGCGATTTATTGCTCGAAGTCCCTATATTCGCTATTTGAGTCAACGCTATACTGCCTTGATTCTGATCAATATCCTCTTTAGCTTCATGCCGGGAATTAGTCTAGCAGGTCACTTAGGAGGCCTGGTGGGAGGAGGGATTCTAGCCTTTGTCTTTCCCGTCTATGGTGAGAGAGATAGCATGAAAAAAAGCTGGCGCTGGGGAGCCTTAGTCCTTTACACAGCTGGAGGCATTCTTCTTTATGCTTGGGCTTTACTTGCTCATCCCTTTTTATGATTTGTAACGAATTTGTAAATTATCTGAAAACTGAGTGAAGTCTCAGTTTTTTTGTATATAAAATCCAAAAATAAGCAGCTACACTCAAAAAGTTGCTCGAAAAGTGAATAAAGACAACATAGGAAAGCGCTTGCAAAAAGAATTAAAAAGGAGTAAACTAACAATTGTAAATATCTTTCTTATCCATTCATAAAATGGATAAAATATTATATAAAAGGAGATTTGCAATGAAAAAATGGTTGGTTAAGCTCTCGTTAGTAGCGATGGCTATATTGCTCCTTCCGTTCCAAGCTGTTGAGGCTTGTTGTGGATTCATTATTGGGAGACAGTTGACCAAGGATGGAACAACCTTGTTTGGTCGGACTGAGGACTATCCTTACTATCCAAACGGTGGTAAGCATAACAAGAACTTTGTTGTTGTTGATGCGAAGAATTATAAGGAAGGGGATCAAATTCAGGACGAATCCAACGGATTCACCTATCCGCATGCTGCTAACGAAATGAAATATACAGCGACTTATGACTCTGCTCGTGGAGATGGTAGTAACGGTGCTTTTGGGGAACATGGCTTTAATGAAGCAGGTGTCTCTATGACAGCTACAGTTACTGCTATTCCAAATAAAAAAGTATTGGAAAAAGATCCTCTAAAAGCAGATGGTCTCCCAGAAGCTGCCATGCTCGATGTGATTTTGCCTCGTGCAAAAACAGCTCGTGAAGCTATCGAATTGCTTGGTAAGGTTATCGAAGAAAAGGGCTCAGCTGAAGGAAATACAGTTGTAGTAGCAGACCAAAAAGAAACCTGGTACATGGAAATTCTATCAGGTCACCAATATGTGGCTGTAAAAGTACCAGAAGATAAATATGCAGTCTTTGCCAATACTTATTACCTCGGTCATGTTGATTTGAATGATAAGGAAAATGTGATTGCTTCAAAAGATGTTGAAAAAGTAGCCAAAGAATCAGGAAGTTACAAGACTGATAAAGATGGCAACTTCCATATTGCTAAATCTTACGGACCTGAAAAATATGCTGAAGGCGATCGTTCACGTACCTATGCAGGAATCACTCTATTGGATCCAAAATCAAAAGTGACTTATGAAGATGATGAATACGAACTCTTCCGCTCACCAACAGATCCAAATAAGAAATTTACTTTAGAAGATGCCTTTGCTATGCAACGGAATCGTTTTGAACACTTAAATGGTCGCTTTGTACCAGACGATCAAATTGGAGTGAAGAAACAAGGTGACAATGGGGCAAACGACACGGTTCGCAAGGATCAATACAAATATGCACTAGGTAATGAAAATGTTATCGATGCCCATGTCTATCAAATCAATCCAAACCTTCCAAAATCATTTGGTGGTACGCTATGGCTAGGTATGGGACCATCTCGGAACACTCCGTATGTTCCATTCTATGGCAATCTAAAAGATACCTACGAAGCCTTTAAACCTCAAACAGCTACTTATGATCCAACTTCATGGTATTGGACAGTTTGGCACATTGATCAAATGGCTATCAATAACCAAGACGTCTTCGGAAAAACTGTTCAAGATCACTGGAAAGCTTTGGAAAAACAATTGATTCTTGAACAAGAAGCTAGCGACGCGAAATATAAAGCTTTGAAGGATAATCCAGAAGCTGCTAAAGCAGTAGAAGATGAAGTGACAGCAAATGCTCTTGCACTATCTAAAAAACTATTTGAACACTTCAAATCTTATGAAGCGGATATGCATGCGCATTTGATTGCACTAGGTCGTAAAGATGATCCATATCGTGCCTCTAAGCCAGATGATTACAAAGACCCAGAACCTGAGAAGCCAGTTCAACCTGAGAAACCAGTTCAACCTGAGAAACCAGTAGAACCTGAAAAACCAGTTCAACCGGATAAGCCAGTGCAGCCAGAAAAAACTCAGCCAATTCAAACGAAAGTCAATGAAGAAGGCAATCCAAATAACCGTTTCGGCTATGCAGCTACAAAAGACAAGGAATCTTATGTTTCTACTAAAGTTGAAACATTTGTGAAACCGGAAGAAAAGGTTCAAGATCCATCTGAAGCTGTCTCTGCAGGTAATGGTGGTAATGAGAATAATCGTTTTGGTTCTTCTTTTGCTAAAGGAGATGTAGAAACTTTCCCAAATACAAACTATTCTTACAATGTTCATCCTTAAAAAATAGAATCAGATAAAATAGATGAACAAGAGAATAAATGAAAGAAGCTGGACTTTTTATCCAGCTTCTTTTTTACAAGAAAAAAAGAGATTGACCATTTTGTAAAGTGGGGAACCACTTACACCATATGGTCAGTCTCTTTAACATCCTTCAGATTCGTAAATGGTTTAGTTCGAAGTTTGTTCAGATGTTTCTAATTTTTTTCCAAGATCAATGATGTATTGTTTGAGATCATCTTTAACCTGTGGGTGTTTCAAGGCATAATCAATAGAAGTTTTCATGAAACCAAACTTGTCCCCCACGTCGTAGCGTCTGCCCTTAAATTCGCGGGCAAATACTCGTTGGGTCTTGTTCAAGGTATCAATGGCATCAGTTAATTGAATTTCATTTCCAGCGCCTGGTTTTTGGTTTTCCAAGATTTGGAAGATTTCTGGAGTCAGCAAGTAACGACCGATAATGGCAAGGTCACTCGGCGCCTCTTCAGGTGCCGGTTTTTCGACAAAGGTTTCAACGCTATACAGTCCGTTGATGCCTTCCCCTTGAGGAGCAATGACTCCGTAGGCAGAAACCTCTTCATGGGGAACTTTCATGACTGCAATAGTAGAAGCATGTGTCTCGTCATAGTCATTCATCAATTGCTTGGTGAGAGTAGTAGCTGTATCATCAGTGATATCCATGAGGTCATCTCCCAGCATCACGACGAAAGGTTCATTCCCAACGAAGGCCTTAGCCTGAAGGACAGCATCTCCAAGTCCACGCGGATGTTTTTGACGAATGAAGTGGAGGCGCATCCCGGTAGTTTCATCGACTAGTTTCAACAGGTCATTTTTTCCTTTTTCCTTGAGGTTGTACTCAAGTTCGAAGTTTGAGTCAAAGTGGTCTTCAATTGAACGTTTTGATTTACCAGTGACAACGAGAATATCCTCAATGCCAGCCTTAAGGGCTTCCTCAACGATGAATTGGATGGTTGGCTTATCCACGATTGGCAACATTTCTTTGGCCAGGGCTTTGGTTGCAGGTAGGAAACGCGTTCCAAGTCCAGCCGCAGGAATGACTGCTTTTCTAACTTTTATCATAATAATTCCTTTCTAACTAAAGAATGAAGGTTTCGTTGACTGAGTAGTAAGAAATAACCCTTAGTTCCACTCATTTTCTTCTTTAAATTCGTTGTTCATCATGAAGTTGATGGCTTCGCGGATGTCTTGCCCTTCATAAATTACTTGGTAGATGGCTTGTGTGATCGGCATATAGACGTCTAGCTCTTGGGCAAGTTCGTAGGCAGCCTTAGTGGTTGAAATTCCTTCGATGATCATACCCATGTTGGCTTCGATATCTTCTAGTTTTTCACCGCGACCGAGGGCATCCCCCGCTCGCCAGTTACGAGAGTGGATAGAAGTGCCTGTCACGATCAGATCCCCAACTCCGGATAGTCCACTATAGGTCAAGGGGCTAGCTCCAAGTTTCACTCCTAGACGGGTAATCTCAGCTAGTCCACGCGTGATAATAGCAGCCTTGGCATTGTCTCCGAATCCAAGTCCGTGGAGGGCACCAGCTCCGACTGCAATGATATTTTTAAGGGCACCGGCTGTCTCTACTCCGATCACATCTGTGTTAGTATAGAGGCGGAAGTAGTGGTTGCTGAAGAGTTCTTGAACGTAACGAGCTGTTTCTAAATCTTTAGAAGCTGCTGTGATCAGAGTGATATCGCGAACGATGGTTTCTTCAGCGTGACTTGGCCCAGATACGACTACAATCTCGCTACGTAGAGACGCAGGGATTTCCTCTTCTAAGATTTGAGAAATCCGTTTGTGAGTATTTGGTTCTAATCCTTTGGACGCATGCATGACCTTAACCGGATGGTCTAAGAGTTCGGCCACTTGCTTGGCAACGAGTCGTGTTACCTTGGTTGGAACGACAAAAAGAACGGAATCAGCTCCAGTAAGGGCCTCTTTTAAGTCATGATAAGCCTTGATTTCTTTGTCCAAAACGATATCTTTAAAGTAGCGCTTGTTGGTATGTTCTTGATTGATTTCATCAATTTGCTCTGGAACATTTCCCCAGATCCGCACTTCATGGCCATTATCGTGGAGGACTTGAGAAAGGGCAGTTCCCCAAGAACCGGGTCCAATGACCGCAACGGTTTGTTTATCCATAGTATTCTCCTTCGTGAAGATTTCATTTCTATTTTACCATACTAAAAGGAAAAAAACTCACTTGACATAGGAAGATTTTAAGGGAAAAATCCCTATGATTTCTGTGTTAAAAAATATTTATCAGGTCCTTAAAAAATACATATTAGACGCTCTTGAAGTGGGATGATAAAATAGGGAATAGAAATATCAAAGGAGGGAAGGCCATGTGTAGAACGATTGTTGGAGTCTCTGCCAATCTATGTGCAGTGGATCCAGATGGGAAAAATATCCATTCGTCTGTATCTTGTAAATTTGCGGAAACCATTAAGCAAGTAGGTGGCCTTCCTATGGTTATCCCAGTGGGAGACCCATCTTTTGCTAAAGATTATATCGAAACAGTGGACAAGCTCATCCTCAGTGGGGGGCAAAATGTCCATCCTAGATTTTATGGAGAAGAGATCGCCATCGAGAGTGATGACTACAATCTCGAGCGTGATCAGTTTGAATTGGCCTTGTTAAAAGAAGCAGTCCGTCAAAACAAGCCGGTTCTAGCTATTTGCCGAGGGGTTCAGTTGGTTAATGTCGCCTTCGGTGGGACTCTCCATCAAGAAGTAGAAGGGCACTGGCAAGGCCTTCCTTTTGGTACTTCTCATTCGATTGAGACCAAAAAAGGCAGTGTGGTGGAGCGTCTCTTTGGGCAAGCCAGCCAGATCAATTCTGTTCATCGCCAAAGCATCAAGGATTTGGCGCCTAACTTTCGAGTGACAGCCATTGACCCACGCGACCAGACCATTGAAGCCATCGAAGCAGTGGATGGTCATCGCATCATTGGCTTGCAGTGGCATCCAGAGTTCCTAGTCAAAGAAGAAAAAGGCAATCTCGAACTCTTCCGCTATCTGTTACAAGAATTGTAAAATCTTTAATTTTTTTTAAGGAGAAAGAGGTAAACTAGTCTCATCAACAAAGACCTCCTAACTTTGTTTGATACAGTTTACTTTTTTCATATAATTTCCTGCAAAAGTCTCCTCGTTTGAGGGGGCTTTTGTGTTTTATAGATAAATTATGATTTAATGAAGTTATTCTTTTATTTTAATACTCAAAGTGATTGAAGGTGCAGATGTACTTTCTTCAATAAATTACTAATTTTTAAAAGAATATTTTGACATTTTTTATATTATCTTTGTTGAAAAAATGTGATTTCTATTCGTTAATAATTTGAATTTTAGAGACTATAAAATGAAAATAATTAAACTTATCAAAACACTTGACCAAAATATGTTCAGCGGATATAATTAAACTGTATCTTAAGTACAAAAAAATAAAAATAGGAGATTGTAATATGTATTTTAATCGTAAAAATACAGAACAAAAGAATTGGCGAATGATAAAAAAAGGGAAGCATTTTCTTTTTGGTTGTTCGCTTGTTTTAGCAATAGGGGGAACTTTTGTTGCTCCATCGGTGAAAGCTGATACGGTTGAACCTCAACCAGAATCTAGCACTACAAACGAAGAGGAAAAACCAACTTCAAAAGAAGAGAGCAGCACTTATGTTGCTCCGGCTGTAACAGTAGCTTCAACTACAGTTGCAGAAACAAATACGGCACCAGCTACAGATGAAAAAACCAAGGAAGAATCTGAAGCGACAGTTGAAAAAACAAAAGAATCGGATGCTATCCAGGCTCCATCGTTGACGATGGTTGCTGATCCTGCAGCATTGACTGAGGAAGAAAAAGCAAATGTGGCAGAAGCTGTTAAGGGTGTAAATCCTACAGCCACAGATGTTCAAGTTCAATCAGATGGTACTGTAGTAGTCACTTTTGCAGATGGATCAAGTGCGACTTTGACACCTTCACAAACCATTAAAGCTGGCTCGCAAGTAGTAAAACCACGTAGAGCGCGCGCAGTAACAGAAACTACATCAGCGACTCGTGCAACAGAAGGTTCACAAAACCTTGATTATTCTAATAGAGATAATCCTGAAGGCTACATCAAGATGAACTATGAAGTGGATGATGCCCAAAATACAATCCACTGGAGCGTAGTCGTTAATGGTGGCCGCATTGGGAATCAGACCAGTGGCTATTCTTATTTTACTGTTCCAAAAGATTCTGTAGGAGCTCCTACTAACTGGAGAGTGTTGCAAACGGATAAATATGGAAACACCATGAGTGATCGTCGTTATTGGAAAAATAATGACGGAATATACACAATGGGTGGAGCTGGAAGAATGAACCTATATACTGGTTCTGAAATGACTAAGGAGTTAACGAGGTTATATGAAAAAATCGGTAATCCTGCTATTAAGGGAAATGAAGCGGCAGCGGCGCAACAAGCGTCAGAACGTTCACAAGCGTTGTACAGGCTGACAGCTGACGTAGCAGGTGGAATTGCTAAAAACCCGTCTTGGACTATTACTTTTGATACTCCAATTGTGGATAAGTCTAAGACTTTAGACTACACAGCAGGCTTGCAAGGTACTGGTGCTGGTAAAAAAACTAATATTATGACTGGCTATGCGGACAACTTCATTGATAATTCAAGTTCAAAATTCCAAGCCGTAGCAGTTAAAGAAAAATATACTGCAAAAGTTGGTGGAAGTTTTGATGCCACTCCAGCTAACTATGTAACTAATAAACCTGGAACACCTGAGTTTCCAAACAACTACCGTGGTGCAACAACATTTGCATGGAAAGACGGTCAAGCACCAACTGCTACCACTCCAGGTACGTATACAAAAACAGTAGTTGTAACCTATCCAGCTCATTATAATCAAGCTCCACAAGAAGTGACAGTTACTTTTGAAGTTGAAGGGGAAACACCAAAACCAGTTGCACCAGCAGGTCAGGCTCCAGAAATCACTTCAAATCTTGATGGGAAAGCAAGTACACCAGCTGATGTGACTGTAAATGCAACAGCAGGCTCAACTGTCAAACTTTACAACAAAGATGGCGTTGTGATCGGTGAAGCGGTAGCAAACGATCAAGGTGTAGCAACAATCACTCCAACAAACAGCCTTCCAGCAGGAGAGATTACAGCGACTACAACACCAGCAGGTGGAACAGAGTCAGCTAAGAGTGCACCGATTACGGTTACAAAAACACCAACTCCGTATACTGATCCAGGTGAAACTAATGCTCCTTACTACAAGTTGGGAGTGGGGACCAATACGACACAGGTGTCAGTTTATCGTGGAGATAATCTTCTTCTATTAGGTGGAGGTGCTTCAAGTTCCCTTCGTTGGTTTGGAGTTACTCCAGAAACTATTGGAAATGTTAAGGGGGTAAAGTACACCGAATTTCTTCGCACACGAACTAATGCTCAAGGTAAACTAGAAGGTCCTGTTGCATGGGACCAACCTCTTGGGGAAACTAAGGTTGTCTTTGGAGCTACTGGAAGTGAAAACGCAACAAGCAGGAAACTATTATCAGTTTATCGACCAATTACTGTTACAGTTCTTGAGACTACTAAAAAGTATGACCCAGTTGCAGGTACAAAAGTAGATGTTGCGGATTCTAACAATCTTAGTGTAGATGACAAGAACAAGGTCATTGCCGCTGTTAAAGCTGCCAACGCCAACTCAAAACTTCCACTTCCAGCAGATTCACAATACAGTGTAGATGAAAAGGGTAACCTTACCATCACTTATCCTGATGGATCAACAGATAAGATTGCAGCAGCATATCTCGTTAATCCTACAAAAGATACAACTGCTCCAGACAAACCAGTTGTGAACACAGACCTTACAGGTAAAGCAGGTACTAAGACACCAGTTGAAGTAACTGCGGAAAAAGGTTCAACCGTAGCCCTTTACGATAAAGACAACAACAAGATTGGTGAAGCTACAGCAGGAGAAAATGGTAAAGCTACAATCACGCCAACAGTTGACATTCCAGCAGGTGCAGTAACAGCGAAAGCAACAGATGCAGCTGGCAACACATCAGTAGCAAGTGATCCAGCTACAGCTACACCAGCAGCAGATACAGAAGCTCCAGCTAAACCAGTTGTAAATACAGACCTTACAGGCAAAGCTGGCACTAAGACACCAGTTGAAGTAACTGCAGAAAAAGGTTCAACCGTAGCCCTTTACGATAAAGATAACAACAAGATTGGTGAAGCAACTGCAGGTGAAAATGGTAAAGCCACTATCACACCAACAGTAAACATTCCAGCAGGTGCTGTGACAGCAAAAGCAACAGATGCGGCAGGGAATACATCAGTAGCTAGTGATCCAGCTACAGCTACAGCTCCAGCAGCAACAGTAGTAGCGCCGACAGTAGAGATTCCTTACTCTAACAAAGATATTAAGGAAGTCTATGTATATGCTGGAGAAGAGAACTCATTTGATATCAAATTCAAAGATGATAGCGGAAAAATTGTAAGTGCTACTGTCAAACAAGGCGGTAACAGAGAGTTCAGTTCTGTTGCAGGTGAAGCAGATACCATTAATACTCAATATGGATTTAAAGCCAATGTTATCTCTAGTGAAACACCAGCAACAGCAGATTCTCCAGCAGTCATTACTTATAGAGGTACTCCAGCGGCGACAGATGGTTTATCACAAGATAGACTAGATGCAGCTACTAAGGGAGAAAATCCAGCTGGTTTGCCTTTAGGATGGCGTTATGCAACTGCGACTGATGCTGATGGGGCACTTATTGAGAATAAAGCCACAGGTAGCTCAAGTGCAACTGACCCAGGTGCATTTCGTGTTGTACTTAAGGCACAAAATCAAAAATATGACATTGCAACTCCAGCTCCAGCCGAAAAAGTAACTGTAGCAGATCCAGCTAATGTAACTGAGGATGACTTAGCTAAAATTAAAGAGAAACTACAACTTGAGTACTCTAAAACAAATGATGATGCTAACTTGGCAGATAAAAAAGGTACAACAGCTGATAAAGCTAATAAGATTCAATCAGTCACAAAAGATGACAATGGAAATCTTGTAGTAACCTATACAGATGGTTCTCAAGATAAAAAACCATTATCAGAATTTGTAACTACAGATACAGAAGCACCAGCTAAACCAGTTGTTAACACAGACCTTACAGGTAAAGCAGGTACTAAGACACCAGTTGAAGTAAGTGCAGAACCAGGATCAACTGTTGCCCTTTACGATAAAGATGGCAACAAGATTGGTGAAGCAACAGCAGGAGAAAATGGTAGAGCAACGATTACTCCAACAGTTGATATCCCAGCAGGTGCAGTAACAGCGAAAGCAACTGATGCGGCAGGTAACACTTCAGATGCAAGCGAACCAACTACGGCTACAGCGGCAGTAGTAGCGCCAACAGTAGAGATTCCTTACTCTAACAAAGATAATAAGGAAGTTTATGTATATGCTGGAGAAGAGAACTCATTCGATATCAAATTCAAAGATGATAGCGGAAAAATTGTAAGTGCTACTGTCAAACAAGGGGGTAACAGAGCGTTTAGTCCTGTTGCAGGTGAAGAGAATACCATCAATACTCAATATGGGTTTAAAGCCAATGTTATCTCTACTGAAACACCAGCAACAGCAGAAACCCCAGCAGTCATTACTTATAGAGGTACTCCAGCGGCGACAGATGGTTTATCACAAGATAGACTAGATGCAGCTACTAAGGGAGAAAACCCAGAAGGTATGGTATTAGGCTGGCGTTATGCAACTGCGACTGATGCTGATGGGGCACTTATTGAGAATAAAGCCACAGGTAGCTCAAGCGCAACTGACCCAGGTGCATTCCGTGTTGTACTTAAGGCACAAAATCAAAAATATGACATTGCAACTCCAAGCGAAAAAGTTACTGTAGCAGATCCAGCTAACGTAACTGAAGCTGAGCTAGCTAAAATCAAAGAGAAAGTACAACTTGAGTACTCTCAAAACAACGATGATGCAAACTTAGCAGACAAAAAAGGTACAACAGCTGATAAAACCAATAAGATTCAATCAGTCACAAAAGATGCGGATGGAAATCTTGTAGTAACTTATACAGATGGTTCGATAGATAAAAAACCATTATCAGAATTCGTAAACGTAGCTCCAACAGTTGAACTTCCATACTCAAATCAAGAGCATAAACAAATCTATGTTTATACAGGTGAAAACACTGATCTAACATTCAAAGCATCAGACAATACTGCTGTTAAAGATATGTATGTACGTGGTCCTGGTGGTATTGGAACAGATAATACGGCAAATTACGGCTTTACAACAGGGAAAATAGAAAATTCAGCTGTCACGCATGGTGATGGTACTGTATCAGGTAATACAGCTACTATTAAGATGACAGGTGTTACAACACTTAAAGCTCCAAACAGATGGACAAGCTTTGTTGTTGCTAATGACAATGATAATGCACCATCAAATACAGATTTTAATGCATTAGATAAAAATCCAAATGCAACTCAGACTCCAGGATATGTTCAATTCATCGTTAAATCTCAAACAGATAAGTACGATATTGCAACTCCAGCTCCAACTGACAAAGTTGAAGTAGCAGATCCAACTAAGGTAACAGACGCTGAGTTAGATAAAATTAAAGAAAAATTACAACTTGAGTACAACAAGAACAATGACGATGCGAATATCGCAAAAGATGCTCCAGTTGATAAAGATGGTAAGATTAAATCAGTCACAAAAGATGCAGATGGAAATCTTGTAGTAACCTACACAGATGGTTCTACAGATAAAAAACCATTATCAGAATTTGTAACTAAAGATACCACAGCACCAGCTAAACCAGTGATTAACACAGACCTTACAGGTAAAGCAGGTACTAAGACACCAGTTGAAGTAAGTGCAGAACCAGGAACTAAGGTTGAGTTGTTCGATAAAGACGGCAACAAGATCGGTGAAGGTACAGCTG
>NZ_GL636091.1:578777-599423 GCF_000186465.1 Streptococcus australis ATCC 700641
ATCCAAGTAACTTGACTGATGCGGAAAAAGCTAAGGTGGCGGACGAAGTTAAGAAAGCCAACCCTACAGCAAGCAAGGTAGAAGTTGGCAACGACGGTACTGCAACTATTACTTATCCAGATGGAACAACAGCAATCTTGACACCAAAACAAACAATTACAAAAGTTTCAGAAACGGGAAATAAGGGTAATAGTAACTCTAATTCAGATAACAATTCTGATAAGACATCGAATACTTTTGTTAAAGTTCCAGCCGAAAAAACTTTAGTTAAGGATCCATCGAATCTAACAGATGCAGAGCGTTCAGAAATTGTTTCTAAGATTAAACAAGTGAACCCAGGTGCAACAGTTAAGGTAGATCGTTATGGAAATGCTACTGTGGAATTAAACGGCAAGACTGTTGTAATTTCGTCAGAACAATTGATAGTTTCAGCTAAAGAAACGAATGGACAAGCTAGTCATCAAGGTCGTGTAGCAACTGATTCTTCTAAGAAGTCTGAATCTGGAAAACTTCCAAGTACAGGTGAAGAACAATCAGTGGCATCAATTGGCTTGGCAATTCTATCTGCTCTAACAGGTGGTCTACTTCTCTCAAAAAAACGCAAAGAAGAAGAGTAAATAACCTGATAGACTAGATGTATCTTTTTGAGAAATGAGGAAATCGTATGATTTTCCTCATTTTTCTTTTCTATCAACGTCCTTCATGTTTATCATCGTATTTTTTGTACCAAATAAGAATATAGTTTGACGAGTAGAATCTATTCAAGTAGGCAAGATAGCAACAATTCGAAGAAAATAGTCTGTCACAGAAATCTTTGATAAGTGGATTTTAACGTATTTTGATGGTGTTTGATATTCGTTATTATTTAGGATTAAAAAAATACGAATAGTAGTATAGGTGAGAAAAGTGATGGTATAATAGAAGAGATAGAAAAAATTTAGAATGAAAGAGGAATTATGATGACAAAAATTCGTGGATTTGAACTTGTATCAACCTATACCAATCAGGACTTGCTTCCAAAACGAGAGACAGCACACGCAGCTGGCTACGACTTAAAGGTGGCAGAGCGCACAGTGATTGGACCAGGAGAAATCGTCCTCGTCCCAACTGGGGTCAAGGCTTATATGCAAGCGGGTGAGGTGCTTTATCTTTATGATCGTTCTTCTAATCCTCGTAAAAAAGGTCTGGTCTTGATTAACTCAGTCGGTGTTATTGATGGAGACTACTATGGCAATCCAGGGAATGAAGGGCATATCTTTGCTCAGATGAAAAACATCACCGATCAAGAAGTTGTTCTTGAAGTCGGGGAACGTGTGGTTCAGGCTGTCTTTGCTCCTTTCTTAATTGCAGACGGAGATGAGGCAGATGGCGTGCGAACTGGTGGATTTGGATCGACAGGGCATTAAGATGAAGATTATCTTTGTACGTCATGGGGAGCCAGATTATAGTATGCTTGATAAACTTGAAAATCCGCGACTCTATAGTGGTTTTGGTCGTGATTTAGCACCATTGACAGAAAAAGGTCGCAGTCTGGCAAAAGAAGTTGCTAAAACTGCATGTTTTGGAAAGGCAGAGATTATTATTTCATCGTCTGTGACGAGGGCTTTAGAAACAGCCCATTATATAGCAGTTGAAACAGGATTGGACTTATTTGTGGAGCCGTTTTTTCATGAGTGGCGTCCAGACTTAGATGGTACTAACTCTGATTTAACTAGTGTATTGGTAGCTCATGAATATTATCTAAAACATCAAGGAGGTTTATCTGAAGATTCTCCTTGTCGCTATGAAACTGCTCTGGAGATGCGTCATCGTTTTTTAAGAACTTTGGAAAAATATAAAAATTATAAAACTATTATCATTGTAACTCACGGAATGCTCATGCGCCAATTTGTACCAAATGAGAAGATTGATTTTTGCCAAGTGATTGAATGTGAGATAGAGATGTAGAAAGAGGTTTATTATCGCAAAGAAAAAGGCGACATTTGTGTGTCAAAAATGTGAATATAATTCCCCCAAGTATTTAGGGCGCTGTCCAAACTGTGGGTCTTGGTCTTCTTTTGTTGAGGAGGTTGAGGTTGCAGAGGTCAAGAATGCTCGTGTGTCCTTGACGGGGGAGAAAAGACAGAAAGAAGAAATTTGCGACCGGCTTGCTACTTGTATCTTCTCGTATCTTTGAGAAGCGTCGGGCTTCTTGCTTTACTAATCCAGATTTAAAAGATTTTTTAGAGGGAAACGGTGCTAAAAGCATAGAGTTTATAGGGGTAGATGGCAATGGCTGTGTTAAGGCTTCCGTTTTGGCAGCTGTCAAGGAGAATTATCAGGTTTCTGTCGATTTGTCTGCTGTCGGAGTTGTCAACCAGAAGAAGTTCTCTAAAACACTGAAGCAGTGGCAAGATTGCGGAATAAAGATTGGATAGTTTTATGGGGATCTTAATATGAAAATTATTTTTATCCGTCACGGGGAGCCAAATTACCGTGAGTTAGAGGAGCGTTCCTATACGGGATTCGGGATAGATTTGGCACCCTTATCTGAGAAAGGAAGACAACAAGCTCAGGAACTTTGCAAAAATCCTTTGTTTGGCTCAGCTGATATCCTGGTGTCTTCTGCAGTGACGCGAGCTTTAGAAACGGCTTTTTATGTATCCTGTGCTACTGGCCTTCCTTTGAGGGTAGAGCCATTATTGCATGAATGGCAGGTTTATGAAACAGGTATAGAGAACTTTGAAACAGCTAGATGTCTGTTTTTAGAAAACAAGGGGGAGTTGCTCCCAAATTCTCCTGTTCAATATGAGACAGCTGTAGAGATGAAGTCTCGTTTTCTAGAATGCATGGCTAAGTATCGGAAACATCAAACTGTGGTAGTTGTAGCCCATCGCATGCTCATGCGTCAATTTGTACCGAATGAAACCATTGATTTTTGCCAAGTGATTGAGTGTGAGATAGAGATTTAGAAAGAGGTTTATCATCGCAAAGAAAAAAACGACATTTATTTGTCAAAATTGTGCCTACAATTCACCCAAATACCTAGGGCGCTGTCCTAACTGTGGTTCTTGGTCTTCTTTTGTCGAGGAAGTTGAGGTTGCAGAAGTTAAGAATGCCCGGGTGTCCTTGACAGGTGAAAAGACCAAACCCATGAAACTGGCGGATGTGACTTCCATCAATGTCCATCGTACTAAGACCGAGATGGAGGAATTCAACCGTGTACTTGGAGGCGGTGTCGTCCCAGGGAGTCTGGTCCTGATTGGTGGAGATCCAGGAATTGGGAAATCAACTCTTCTCTTACAAGTATCAACCCAGCTGTCTCAAGTAGGAACAGTTCTCTATGTCAGTGGCGAGGAGTCTGCCCAGCAGATCAAGTTACGGGCAGAGCGCTTGGGGGATATTGATAGTGAGTTTTATCTCTATGCTGAGACCAATATGCAAAGCGTGCGAGCCGAGGTGGAGCGCCTCCAGCCTAACTTCCTCATCATCGACTCTATTCAGACCATTATGTCTCCGGAGATTTCAGGGGTGCAGGGATCGGTTTCTCAGGTGCGGGAAGTGACGGCTGAGCTCATGCAACTGGCCAAAACCAATAACATCGCCATCTTCATCGTCGGCCATGTGACTAAGGAAGGAACCTTGGCGGGCCCGCGTATGTTGGAGCACATGGTGGATACGGTGCTCTACTTTGAAGGGGAACGCCACCATACCTTCCGGATCCTGAGAGCGGTCAAGAACCGCTTTGGCTCGACCAATGAGATTGGAATCTTTGAGATGCAATCAGGTGGGCTGGTCGAAGTCCTCAATCCCAGTCAGGTCTTTCTAGAAGAACGTTTGGATGGCGCTACTGGCTCTGCCATTGTCGTCACCATGGAAGGAAGCAGACCAATCTTGGCGGAAGTTCAGGCCTTGGTGACACCGACTGTATTTGGAAATGCCAAGCGGACGACAACGGGTCTGGACTTTAACCGGGTTAGTCTCATTATGGCCGTATTAGAGAAACGTTGCGGACTTCTTCTCCAAAATCAGGATGCCTATCTCAAGTCAGCTGGTGGTGTCAAACTGGACGAACCAGCCATTGACTTAGCCGTAGCGGTGGCCATTGCTTCTAGCTACAAGGATCTTCCAACCAATCCTCAAGAGGCCTTTATCGGTGAGATTGGCTTGACTGGGGAGATTCGTCGCGTGACTCGGATTGAGCAGCGGATTAACGAAGCGGCCAAACTTGGTTTCACTAAGATTTATGCGCCAAAAAATTCTCTCCAAGGGATCACGATCCCAAATGGCATTCAAGTGATAGCGGTCTCTACTGTAGGAGAAGTTTTGAAAAAAGTCTTTTCTTAACCATTTTTTGGAATCGTTTGCGAAATGGTTTTTCCTGTGCTATACTTTGTTTATACTTACTTAAAGATAGGGGTTAATTATCATGCAATTTTTTACAGATAACAATGTGCAGTTCCCTTTGGTCGAGCTATCTCTCAATCAAGGTGAGACTGTCTATATTCAGCGAGGGAGTATGGTCTACCATACACCTAATGTGACCCTCAACACCAAATTAAATGCCAGCGGCTCCGGTGTAGGACGCTTTGTAAAAGCAGTTGGACGGTCAATGGTTTCGGGTGAAAGTACTTTTATCACCCAGGTTTTTGCCCAGTCTAATAATGCTTACCTAGCCTTGGCGCCTGACTCACCAGGTCAGGTTGTACCACTGTATTTGGGTGAAAAGCAGTATCGATTGAACGATGGTGCCTTCCTTGCACTGGATGGTACAGCTTACTATACAATGGAAACCCAATCGATCGGTAAGGCTCTTTTTGGTGGTCAGGGTGGATTTTTCGTCATGACGACCCAAGGGCAAGGGACCCTCTTGGTGAATGCCTATGGCTCTATTAAAAAAATCGAGCTAAACAATCAAGAAATCACCATCGATAATGCCCATGTCGTTGCTTGGAGCCAGTCTTTGGATTATAATATTCATTTGGAAAATGGTTTCTGGCAATCTATCGGAACTGGTGAGGGAGTCGTCAATACCTTTAGAGGGACTGGTGAGATCTATGTTCAAAGTCTCAACCTTCAAACCTTTGCTGGCTTGCTAAATCGCTATTTACCAAAACGGTCTTAATACATAAAGGAGGCTGGGACAAAAGTCCTAGCCTCTCAATTGTCTTTGGATTGTCGAGCAAGACGCAGTGGTTGAGTGGGCTCTATTACGCTGATTTCATCAGCTTTTACAGCCCTACTCAACTGTGCGGAGGTGGAACGACGAAATCGAATTCTAACGAATTACCGATTTCTGTCCCACTCTCTTTTTCATGTAGGCTGACAACTGACAATCTGGGAAAAAGATGGTAAGATAGAGTGTAAATAATTTGGTGTTCAAACTATTTTACCAACCAGAAAGGAAGTTCCTATGTCCTATTTTGAGAATTTTTTAAAAGCCAATCAAGCCTATGTTGAATTGCATGGAGACCTTCATCTTCCCATCAAACCGAAAACGCAAGTGGCCATTGTGACCTGTATGGACTCTCGCCTTCACGTCGCACCAGCACTAGGTCTTGCTTTGGGGGATGCCCATATTTTGCGGAATGCAGGTGGGCGCGTGACAGAGGATATGATTCGTTCCTTGGTCATTTCCCAGCAACAGATGGGCACTCGAGAAATCGTGGTCTTGCACCACACAGACTGTGGAGCGCAAACCTTTGAGAATGAAGGATTCCGTCAGCATCTGAAGAAGGAACTGGGCGTTGATGTTGGAGACCAAGACTTTCTCCCCTTTCAAGATATCTACGATAGCGTCCGGGAGGATGTCGCACTTTTGAAAGCCTCGCCACTGATTCCAGACGACGTCGTTATCTCAGGAGCTGTCTATGATGTCGATACAGGATTGATCTTAGAAGTGGGTTAAAGGACAATGGTTAGATTGATAAAGAAGTAAATTACGCCGTATTTTACACGGAAATTTGCTTCTTTTTCTTGTTTTAAAAAAATGTATGATAGAGGAATTATACTGATACGGGATGTAAAAATATTTGAAAAAACAAATAAAAAAATAGCTTTTAGAGGGAAATATGTAACTATACAAAATTATAGTGCAACAATTTGACAGTGGCTGTCTATTTTTGATACTATAAGCTTTGTATCATGTTCATCATGAAATAACACATAGGAGATACAAATAAATGAAGGAAATGTTCAATAGACGCCAACGCTTTTCTTTACGAAAATATAGCGTGGGTGTTTGTTCTGTCTTGTTAGGGACAGCACTTTTTGTTGCAGGAGCTAAATCTGCATCAGCAGATGAAGCAACAGCAACATCTGAATCTGCAGAAACTGCGGCTTCAGAAGCACAACCTGCTGCAACAGAATCAAGTCAAGAAGAAGCAACAGCTTCTAAGGCCTATGGTGAAGGAGCACCAGTGCCAAAACTTGACCTATCTACTCCTGTTGCGACTTCTGAAACATCAGCTCCAGCGACTGAAAAAGCTGAAGTAGCTGAAAAACCAGTTACTACAGAGAACAAGGAAGCGAAAGCTGAGACAAAAAAAGAAGAAAAAGCTGAAACTGAAAAATCTGAGCAAGCTCCAAAAGCAACACCAACAGAAACAAGCAA
Organism: Streptococcus australis ATCC 700641; assembly: GCF_000186465.1. Taxonomy (GTDB): domain Bacteria; phylum Bacillota; class Bacilli; order Lactobacillales; family Streptococcaceae; genus Streptococcus; species Streptococcus australis. Next base: position 585,370 of record NZ_GL636091.1, read on the forward strand.
ACCTGTGGAGAAAAAAGAGTCAAGCTCTAAACCAGCCTCTACAACAGCAACTCGTGCTACAGCAAGTGAAAACTCAGAAGCAGCTGCAAGTGAAGCTTCAGCAGTAGTCCCTACTGCTATTTCAGTTTCTGTAAATCCAACAGCTCCGATCTCTGGTACGGAAGCAGCTCCGCAAGCAGATCGGGCAGCAAATATTGAGGCAACAGCGACTATCGCAACTGCCAATGTGGAACGTACAAATGCTGGAGCTTTGGCAACAAGTCGTCGCCGTAATCGTCGCGCCGCAACTGAAGAAATTGTATCTGGAGACCATAACTCTAACCCAATTGCTGTAACTACTTACCTAAAAGATGGTGAAGTTGCTACACCTAATATGACAGATTCAAATGGTGCAAGTGTTTATTCTCAAACTGCACCAGCTGGTTACTCAGCAAAAGAAGGAGATTGGTACACATACGCTATCTGGGATTTAACTAGATTCAATGAACGTTATGGTACAAAATACTATGCTCGTGCTTATAAGAGATTTGATGAATCTACAGATACAACTGTTGAATTACTAGATAAAACTACTGGTAATGTACTAGAAACTAGAACTATTACTTCATCTAGTGGTGTTCAAAAATTCACTACTACCACAGCTGCGTCTAATAGTCAATTAACCTTCCAAGTGGATTATAAAGCAGGTACTGCTGAAAAAGGTAAAACTACTCAACCATTTATTCAAAATGGGTATGAGGTTGGAAAGAGTATCACAGACTTAGTAGCTGCGGGGCACCAACTTACACCAGATGAGCAAAAACTTTATAATGATGTTTATAACGCTCGTACTACAACAGATGTTCTAAACGTTGTTGAACCAGCCTACAATGGCCGTACGATCACTGACTCAAATGCCAAAATCCCAGAAACAATTAATAAAACAACTTATTATAAAGTAGTTGATAAAAACAACCCAACATTCAACGCCAATAAAACAGATAAAACTGTTCAAGATTATAAGGAAAATGGTAATGAAGTAGACTTAGCTAGATATACTCTTAAAGCTGAAGAAGGACAACGTTTCACAGCATCTGGTGAGCGCCAATTTGATGGATATAAATTGTATCAAAGAGCTGATGCAAACGATAAATCAGGCTTTGTAAATCGTCCTTATACTATCGGTTCTAAATTTATGGATGCGGACCGATACGGTATCAAACGTATCAAAGAAGTTGTTGGAGAAGACGGTTCAGTAGTTATTCGTGTTTACTTACTAGATCCAAGACAACAAAGCAAGCGTTCTGACGGCTCTCTAAGTACAGATGGCTATATGTTGCTTGCAGAAACGAAACCTATTAAACCAGGTGAACATAATACACAAGAATTAGTTGTTAAAAAAACACCTCTTAATACAATTGCATTCACTGGTGCTGATGGTGTTAACCATCCAAATGGTGTTGAAGTTGAATTCGATTTCCAAAAAGCTTCAGGATATACGCCTAAGAAGACTGTATTTGTACCATTCTTAGGAGACGGGATTGGACACGGTTCAGCTAATGCACAATTAGAACGTGGAGTTGGTGGTATCGGTACAAACGTTGACTTGCTTAACACTTTGACTCCGTATAAACAGCCTATTTACTACTATGTAAAACAAGAACCAGTTGAAGTAACTCCAGAAGTTGAAAAACAACTTGAAGGACGTGTACTAGCAAACGGTGAGTTTACATTTAAACTGAAAGAGGTACAACCTGACAGCTCAGTTCCTTCATCTGTTCAAGCATATGAAGAAACTGTTACCAACAAAGCAGACGGTAAAGCTACATTCAGCAAATTAACATTTAACAAAGCGGGAACTTACACTTACACAATCACTGAGGTTAAAGGGGCAGATACAAACGTCGATTACGATGGTATGACAGTTAAGATGACTGTTACTGTAACTGAAAACGCTCAAGGTGAATTACAAGCTACAGTTAAATATAGTGGTACTGGTGGATTTGCTTCAAGTGCAGATGATAAAGTCTTCAACAACTACGTTGTAGCTCCAGTTAAGACAAAGTTTGACTTTAGCAAGGCTCTCGCAGGTCGTGAGTTGAAAGCCGGTGAATTTAGCTTCGTATTGAAAGATTCAACTGGTAAAGTTCTTCAAACTAAAACAAATACTAAAGAAGGTGTTGTAGCCTTTGATGATTTGACCTTTGATAACACACAAGTTGGTACACACAAATACACTGTAGAAGAAGTTGTCCCAGAAAATAAAGAAACTGGTATGACTTACGACACAATGAAGGCGGAAGTTACCATTACTGTTAAGAAGGAAGGTCATGTTCTTAAAGCAACAAACACACTTCCGTCAGATACAGAGTTCAACAATACCTTCACACCTGTTGCTACACAAGCTCAATTCAAGTTCACGAAGAAATTGGAAGGGAAAGAGCTTACGAAGGATGCCTTCACATTTGAATTGGTTGAAAATGGTAATGTCATCCAAACGAAGAAAAATGCGGCTGACGGAACTATCCAGTTTGACGCGATTTCTTACGATAACGAAGGATCTCATACATACACTGTACGTGAAGTAGCTGGAACAGATACAAATATCGACTACGATTCAATGAATGCAGTCGTAACAGTTAATGTAACGAAAGACGCTGCATCTGGTATCTTGACTGCTAATGTTACAATGCCTGAAGATACAGAGTTCAACAACTTTGCAGTAGCTCCAGTTAAGACTCGTTTCGACTTCAGCAAGGCTCTCGCAGGTCGTGAGTTGAAAGCCGGTGAATTTAGCTTCGTATTGAAAGATTCAACTGGTAAAGTTCTTCAAACTAAGACCAATACTAAAGCAGGTGTTGTAGCCTTTGATGACTTGACCTTTGACAATACACAAGTTGGTACTCACAAGTACACTGTAGAAGAAGTTATCCCAGAAAATAAAGAAGCTGGTATGACTTACGATACAATGAAAGCTGAAGTAACAATCACTGTTACTAAAGAAGGTCATGTTCTTAAAGCAACAAACACTCTTCCAGCAGATAAAGAGTTCAACAATACTTTCACACCTGCTGCAACACAAGCGCAATTCCGCTTCACAAAACGTTTGGAAGGTAAGACTCTTGAAGCCAATGCCTTCACATTCGAATTGCTTGAAAATGGCAATGTGATTCAAACCAAACAAAATGCGGCTGATGGTTCAATCCAATTCGATGCAATCCCATACGCCGCTGCAGGTACACATACTTACACTGTACGTGAAGTAGCTGGAACAGATACAAACATCGACTACGATTCAATGAATGCAGTCGTTACAGTGAATGTAACGAAAGATGCTGCATCTGGTATCTTGACTGCTAATGTTACAATGCCGGATGATACTGAGTTCAATAACTACCATGTAGCTCCAGTCGTTGCAAGATTTGACTTTACTAAGAAATTAGCTGGTCGTGAACTTAAAGATGGCGAATTTAGCTTTGTTCTTAAAGATTCAACTGGTCAAACTCTTGAAACAGTAACAAATAAAGCTGACGGAACTGTAACATTCTCTGAATTATCATTTGATAATACTAAAGTTGGAACTCATACTTATACAGTAGAAGAAGTTATTCCATCTACTAAAGAGCTTGGTATGACTTATGATACTATGAAAGCAACAGTCACAGTTGAAGTTGCTAAGAATGGTCATACTCTTACAACTGTAACAAACCTATCATCAACAGGTGGGGTAGATGCGAACGGTAACGTGACTGATGGAACAGCGGATAAAGAGTTCAACAACAAGATCACTCCTCCGGAAACACCTGAGTTCCAACCAGAAAAATTCGTCCTTAACAAAGAAAAATTTGACCTAACAGGTACAAAATTAATGGACGATGACGATGAGCTTCAGGATGAGTACACTGAAACAAACGCTAACCCATACGCAGATGGAACTTCAAACAACGAAGCAGAAAACATCAATACCAAGACTGTTGAACGTGGTGATAAATTAGTTTACCAAGTATGGTTAGATACTAAGAACTTCACAGACAAAAACAACATCCAATCTGTTGGTATCTCTGATACTTACGATGCAGATAAATTGACTGTTAACGCTGCTGACATTAAAGCATACGATAGCGTAACAGGAGTTGATGTAACATCTAAATTTGATATTACAGTAGCTAACGGAGTAATTACAGCTACATCTAAATCTTCTATGAACAAATCTTTAGGTGATGTTGATAACACTCAAGTGATCGACACAACTAAATTTGCATTTGGTCGCTACTACAAATTTGATATCCCAGCTACAGTTAAAGCGGATGTTCCTGGTGGGGTAGACATCGAAAATAAAGCGAACCAAATCGTTCACGTTTACAACCCAGTAAGCAAATCTGTTGAAACTCCAAACAAACCTACTCAAAAACGTGTAAACAGCGTTCCAGTTCAAGTAGAATTCAACTTTACTAAGAAATTAGAAGGTCGTGAATTGAAAGCTAACGAATTCAGCTTTGTACTTAAAGATTCAACAGGTAAAGTAGTTGAAACAGTTAAGAACGACGCTGATGGAAAAGTTAAATTCTCAGCTATCGAATTCAAGAAAGAACAAGCTGGTGTTCACAACTACACAGTTGAAGAAGTGGCTGGAACAGACGCAACCGTTACATACGATACTATGAAAGCGAATGTAACAGTAACTGTTTCTCACGACGGAACAGCTAAAGTTCTTGTGGCAACTGTTGGCGATATCGCTGATAAAGAGTTTAACAACCGTGTAACTCCTCCAGAAACTCCAGAATTCAATCCAGAAAAATATGTTCTGAACGAAAAAGAATTTGATTTAACTGGAACTTCATTATTAGATGATGATAAAGAGTTGGCAGACAAGGTCGCAGATACAAATGCGAACCCATATGCGGACGATGCATCTAATAACGAAGCAGCGAATATCAATACTAAATCAGTTAAACCAGGTCAAAAACTTGTTTACCAAGTATGGCTGGATACAACTAAATTTGACGCAGCTAACAAGAACAACATCCAATCAGTAGGAATCTCAGATGACTACGATGAGGCAAAAGTCGACGTTGAAGCTTCAGCTATTAAAGCATACGATGGTAAGACTGGTGCGGATGTGACAGCTAAATTCGATATCGTTGTTAACAATGGTGTGATTACTGCAACTCTTAAAGCTGGCTTCACTAAGTCACTTGGCGATGCAGAAAACACTCAAATCATTGACACAACTAAATTCGAATTCGGACGTTACTACAAGTTTGATATTCCAGCAACTGTTAAAGCGGATGTTAAAGGTGGAGTAGACATCGAAAATACTGCGGCTCAAGTAGTCAACTACTACAACCCAGTAAGCAAGACTGTTGAAAAACCAAACAAACCAACTGAAAAACGTGTAAACAGCGTTCCAGTACAAGTGGAATTCAACTTCACTAAACGTTTGGAAGGCCGTGAACTTAAAGCGAACGAATTCAGCTTCGTGCTTAAAGATTCAACAGGTAAGACTCTTGAAACTGTAAGCAATGATGCATCAGGTAACGTTAAGTTCAAAGCTCTTGAATTCAAGAAAGAACAAGCTGGTGTTCACAACTACACAGTTGAAGAAGTGGCTGGAACAGACGCAACCGTTACATACGACACCATGAAAGCGAATGTAACAGTAACTGTTTCACACGACGGAACAGCTAAAGTTCTTGTGGCAACTGTTGGCGATATCGCTGATAAAGAGTTCAACAACCGTGTCACTCCACCAGAAACTCCTGAGTTCAATCCAGAGAAATATATTCTTAATGAAGAGAAATTTGATATCACTGGAAATAAACTTCTTGATGATGATAAAGAGTTGACTGATAAAGTAGCTGATACCAACAAAGATCCATATGTGGACAAAGTTGATAATAATGAAAAGCAAAATATCAATACCCAAACACTCCATAAAGGTGATAAGGTTGTTTACCAAGTATGGTTGGATACAACTAAATTCACAGAAGCACATTATATTCAATCTGTTGGTATTACGGATAAATATGATAGCGAAAACTTGGATGTTAATGTGGCTGATATTAAAGCTTATGATTCAGTAACTGGTGAAGATGTAACAGCTAAGTTTGATATCTCAATTGTGAATGGTGTCATTACTGCTACATCTAAGGCTGACTTGACTAAGTCTCTTGGAGATGCAGAAAATACTCAAGTAATCGACACTGCTAAATTAGCATTTGGACGTTACTACAAGTTTGATATTCCAGCACGTATCAAGGGAACTGCTAAAGAAGGTGTAGATATTGAAAATACAGCTTCTCAAATTGTTCACCAATATGATCCAACTAAGAAATCAGTTGATAAACCAGAAAAACCAACTGAGAAACGTGTTGTTAATATCCCAGTGAAAGTTGAATTCAACTTCACGAAGAAATTGGAAGGTCGTGCGTTGAAAGCTGGTGAATTCAGCTTCGTATTGAAAGATAAAGATGGAAACGTGATTGAAACCGTAAGCAACGATGCTGAAGGTAAGATCAAGTTCTCAGCTCTTGAATTCAAACGTGGTCAAGAAGGTACTTATATCTATCACGTAGAAGAAGTGAAAGGTACAGAGGCTGGAGTTGAGTACGATAAGATGGTAGCGACTGTTGGAGTTACTGTAACCAAGGATGGTAAAGTGTTGACTCTTACTTCACAAATGCCTGAAGATACTGAGTTTAACAACAAGGTAATTCCACCGAAACCACCAGTAACACCACCAACACCACCGGTGACACCACCAACACCACCGGTAACACCACCAACACCACCGGTAACACCGCCAACACCACCGGTGACACCACCAACACCACCGGTGACACCGCCAACACCACCGGTGACACCGCCAGCACCAGAACTTCCTTCTACTGGTGAAGAACAATCAGCTTCTGCTGCATTGTTAGGCGCTGCTCTTGGTTTGGTTGGACTGGCTGGCCTTGCAAGACGCAAGAAAAACGAAGACTAAATTGAAAGCACAGGCGTCTTTCTAAGGGGTTTCTTAGAACAATTTAGACTTCATTATAAAAAGACTAGAATAAAATCACGTTCCTTAGATCAGAAAGCTGAATGAGAGCGTGATGGAAATGATTAGCTCTTTTGAGCAGTCGGGATTTTCCCGGCTGCTTTTTTGTATTGACAGGTGAATGGCTCCTGTTATCCAAATAGTTGAAGTTTTTCTTTTGAGAAACAAAGAATCCCTATTCCTATTTTCCTATTTAACAAACAGAAAAAGAGAACAAGATAATCCCAAATCATACGAGAAAAAAATGAGAATAGGTTGGTACTTAAATACTTATGTTTTCATAGTAAAGTTCTGTTATGGAAAAAGTCTTCTCTTAGATAGATAACTAGGCTTTGATATAGGTGGTGTCAGAAAAAATAGAAATTACTAATTCAAGCTATTAAGTGTTGGTAAAACAAAGGGGATATTCTAAAAAGTACAGAGAAATAGGCAAAAAAATTGTTAAAAAATACATGTTTAAAAAAGTGAACTCAAGGTGCAAAAACGAAAGAAACGCAAAAAAACGTTCGTATTTTTTGCAAAAAATGACGATATAAAGACAATATTACGATATATTTCGTGATATTTACGACAAAATGACATTTGAGAGTTTATTTTTGCTAAAATTATATTGGAGTAAAAATATATTTTAAAAAGGAGTTTTATGGACATGAAGGATATATTCAATCGACGCCAAAGGTTTTCCCTTCGGAAATATTCTATTGGCGTTTGTTCCGTATTGTTAGGAACAGCCTTGTTTGCAGCTGGTTCTCAGACGGTTTTGGCTGATGAAGTTGAAAATCCTGCTGACTCGACTTCAGATGTAATTTCTAGTGAGGCGACATCGGACAAAGAGATTGCTCTTTCAAAACCGGTCACAGGGGAATCGTCTGCCCCAACTTCGTACAATGTTGCAGCAATTGTACAACCTTCTGTAGCTACTGATTCGCAACATGAAGGTGATAAGGAAGCAGGGAAGGAAGCTACAGCTGAGCCAACTGAAACTGTATCTCGTGAAGCTACAGGTACAAGTGGTTTTCGTAATAGTGGTGAAGTAACTTCACGTGTGGTTTCAAACTGGAATGGTTTTGTTTCTGCATTGAATGATAATTCTATTCAGAATATCACCATTTCAGGAAACGTCGTAGCGACTGGAGACAATGGTAATACTGATAATGGTCGTGTGAATTCGGTTGATCGTACAGTTGCGATCAACTCACAAGGCCGTAATGTAGTTATCCAAGGTCGAAATGATCAAGCAAGCCTGGACCTCTTATCAAATAGCTTGAAATTTACAGGCTCAAGTGCTTGGAATCTGGTCTTCAAGAATCTTCAACTAGCTACTGGAAACTCAAAAGGGCCTATTGATCTTTCAGCAACAACTGGAGCCAATACTGTTACGTTTGAGAACGTGAAAAGCCAAGGTTCATCTCTTTACGGTGGTGGCGGGAATACCGACGTAATCGTAAAAGGCACAACTACCTCTACCGTTAGTGATAGTTATCGTGTAGCAAACGGTCAAACTCAGTATGTACAACGAAATGTTGGATCTGCGGGGCATTCAGTTTTACGTCGTGAAGCAAATATCCATGATGCAAAATCTATCACAGTTGCTGATGGGGCAAGCTTGACATTGAATCGCTCTTCACAGGGAGATGCTATCAACCTTGCGGGTGGCTCAACTGTTCGTGTTAATGATGGAGCAAGTCTCACAATTAATATGAATACGAATAATGGAACGGAAAGTGCCCGTTATCATAATGCTGGGATCTTCATGGAACATGGAGGAACGGTCGTAACTGGTAAAGATTCGAAACTGACTCTAAATACAAGCATTGGTCAGGCTATCTCACTTGGAATGGGACGTCCAGCAGATGGTTTAACACACCTAGATCGCTGGGGAGGCTACGGAACAGGTAATGCTTTCCGTCGAAATGGAAAGAGTAGTCTTACTATTGGAGAACATGCAAGCTTCAATTTCACTGGTCGTGATGGATTGATCTTCGGAAATAATGCAACCTTCACAACTGGTTCTAATTCTCGAGTTCGTTTTGAAAACAAAGGTCGAGGAACGGCAATTGATTTTGGTGATAACTCACGTGTTGTATTTGGTAAAAAATCAACCAATACCTTCCACTCTGTAGGAAAAGGTCCGAAGAGTGGTGGAGGCCCTTCTGGTAGTTACAATGCATATAACTATATCGGTCTGAACGAGAACGGTTCCATTTTAGTAGATGACTATGCGACCTTCCGCGTTCAAATGGACAACCGTGGAGCTAATCCATGGGATGATGTCATTAATTTAGATTCAAAACATGGTCGGAAAGATCAACCATTATTCCAAGCTAACAAAGGTTCAATTGTAGATGTTCGTGATGATAATACAGACTACTATGCTGAACTTATTTCTGTGCCACTTGGTTCAAGTACTAACGTAGTCTTCCAATTTAATAATCCTCTCTACGTTTCCTTAATGCGTTACACGAATTCTGAAGGACGTTCAGCTGGTGAAATTACAGGTAAGCTTCCGTTTGGAATTGCTCAAGGAAACAATCCAGAACAAATTGGACATGGTAATATTCTCTATATTTCTAACGGATCAAAGGTATCAGGAAATCACATTGAGTTCAATGGTCCAACTGGAACTCGTGTAAACCGAGGTGCTGGCACTTATACAGTCTATTCGCTTAACAAAGATGGTAGAGATGTTGTAAGTAAAAATAAAATGAGTTCCGTATGGACGGATATTCAAGGCGGGGCAATGAGTATCGCCGGATTCAAGCCTGGTGGAAAAGCAGAAATCAATCCAAGCTCTTCAACGTCTGTTCAGACAGGTTCTTCTTCAGGTGGCGTTCTTGCGACAGATAAGACATATGGTATTGATCCAGTTACAGCTAACCGTCAAAATATTTGGGTATCAAATGGAACAAGTATTAATCCGCATGCAACGCATACCAATACTATCCGTTATGTCTACGAAGACGGTACACCTGTTTTGGACGCTAATGGTAAGCCAAAAGTTGTTGTCCAATCCTCTGATTGGAAACGCCTCCTTGAAGTTGCAATTGACCAAGATCAATTCAAGAATGTGTTAAAAAATTCTAGCGTAGCAAATGGGGACGAATTCCTAGCAGCCTATGGCAAGACAGAATATGTTGTTCGCGATATTGATGGAGATGGCATTGGAGATACTGGTTGGAGGCTTGCAGGTACTAAGAACAGTAAAGCAACGTATGATACAGTTGTATCTCCTGAACTTCAGGGCTATAAAGCAGAAATTCTTTCATCCAACGTACCTGGTTTGGCAGTTGGAACAAAAGCTTCTCGTGTATCCGTGACCTTCAATCCTAGCGAAATTAAAGATGAGATTGTTATCTCTCAAGGTGGTCGTCGCACTGTTTCTGAAACGTATTGGCGTAATATTGTAGACAATGTTGAATTGACTAATTATGAGACTGTTGTTGTTTATAAACAAGATAAACAAAAAGCAAGTGTCAAATACGTTAACGTGACTTCAAATATTGAACTTGCGAAAGACGAGATGGAAGGACAGAGTGGTTCCCTTATCGATTATAGTACAGTTGATAGAATCACTACTTATAAGAAGGCTGGCTATAAGCTAATCGAAGATGGCTTTACAAATGCTACAGACAAACATTTTGATACGAATGTATCGGTTGATCAAGAGTTTGTAGTGACTCTTGAAGAACGGATTGAACCTGTTACTCCACAAGATCCAAAACCAGTACCTGGCATCCCTGTAACACCAGAAGATCCAGCGAACTGGCCAAAAGAAGTTAAGGATATGAAAGAGTTGGAGCGTACAGCAACTCAAACTATCCGCTTCAGAGAAGAAGAAAGTGGAAAAGAAGTCTTCAAGACAATCCTTCGTAAGATTACGTTTGAAAGAACAGCTTATGTAAACCTAGTGACAGGTAATATTACTTACTCTTCATGGAGAATTGGTAAAGTGGTAGACCAAGATGGGCCTGTCCAACCTGTTAATTCTAATACAGCTAATCGTGTCAATGTAGCACCGAATACTGGTGAAGTAAGAAGCTTGTCAGCAAGAGTGAGACGCTCAGTTTCTACTGAAACAACACCAGTAGCTGATCCAGCTACAGTAGTAGAGGAACCAAGTTCAGCACCTAAGGTTGAAGCGAAAGAAGAACGAATGCCGGTGGAACCAGCAGTTCGTACTGTTGAATCAAAACCAGTTGAAACTCCAAAGGTTCTTAAGATCCCAAAAGTTCAACCTGAGGCAGTTACTGTTGCAACTCGCAAAGCTTCCGCAACTTTAAATAAACGAGTGTACGGAGCAAAACCTGTTGTAACACGTGGTAGAAGCTCACGTCGACCACCAAAGATTTAGTAGAAAAATAAATTTGTTTTATGGTACAGTGTAGTTGTGCTTCTTTGAACAAGAATGAAGCACAGCTATACATTTGCCACTATTAAAAAAGGAGAAAAAATGAATTTTGATAGAAAACAACGATTTTCAATTCGTAAATATTCTGTTGGGGTAGCATCGGTCTTAATTGGATCTGTTTTAGCTGGAACAACGATTGCATCTGCGGATACAGAAGTTAAAGTGGATGATGCTACAAGTTCTTCAGCAACTCTTGTTTCAGAAGTGGCTAAAGAAGAATCTGAAACTACTGAAAGTTCTCAACCTTCTGTAACTTATTCTGCAAAACCTACCTTGTCATCAGCAAGCCTAAACTTAGCTGAAAATACTGAAAAAGCTGTCGCTACTGATTCAAAGACAGATGAAACTACTGCTCAGACTAAAGATGAAAAAGTAGAAGAAAGCAAAAAAGAAACTAAAGCGGAAGAAGTAAAAAAAGAAGATACAGTTGAAGTAGAAGAAGCTACTAAAGAATCAGAAAAATCTGAGGAAAAAACAAAATCTGAAGTTACAGAAGAAAAATCAAATGAAGCGACTACAGATTCTGTAAAAGATAAACTCACTATTGACAAAAAAGTTCCAGGTTTGAATTTAGAAAATGCAACCGACAACCCTAATGGAGGGTTTAATATTGAATTTTCTAAAGAAGCTCAAGAACAATATCGCACTTCTTTAGCAGCATACATTGCTAGACGACGCAACTACAGTAGAAGAGGAAGTTTCCGTGTAGCAGGAGATGGAACGTCAGAAGACCCAGATTATGAGTTTAAGAAGGTCATGACGCCGATCCTTCCTGGATATTATGCTGATAAAGCTAGTATTGAAGCCTTAGTTGTTGATCCAGACCATTTGGATGATTTTAACTTTGATGTATGGTACAAGAAACTCGGTTCAGTTGTATTGGTTGATGAGCAAGGTAACTATATTACACCATCTGGTGATGTAACATCAAGTCTTGATCAAGCCGCTCATAACCAGTATGCTAACGATCCATCGGATCCTACTCGTGCATGGTTTACGAAAGTCCCAACTGCTCCAACTGGTTGGGAAATCAAACCGGGGCAAGTTATTCATGGATACGATGAGGCACGTCAAACGGTCAATCCGAACCAAAAAGACGATTTAGATGCTATCGGTAGAGATACTAAAATTGTCGTTGTCAAACAAGTTCAAAAAGCGCTCATCAAGTATGTCAACGAAAAAGGTAATGTCGAATTGAGTCGCGATGAGGTCAATGGTAAATCAGGTGAAGCGATTGACTATAGCACAACTGATAAGATTGCAGCTTACAAACGCCAAGGTTATGAACTTGTTAGCGATGGCTTCTCAGATGCAGCCAACAAGAACTTTGACTTTGATGCAGCAGTTGACCAAGAGTTCACAGTTACCCTTCGTGAACGCATCGAACCAATCGATCCAGATAAACCAAAACCAAATCCAGATCAACCAGTAGATCCAAAAGACCCAGACACACCAAAATGGCCAGATCCAGTTAAGGATGTAGTCAATAAAGATGATGTGACTCGTACGGTTAAATATGTTTACGAAGATGGTTCAAAAGCGAAAGATGATGTGGTAGAAACACTTCACTTCAAACGCTTCACATATGTCAACTTGGTAACAGGTCACATTGATTACCGTGAATGGACTACAAATGATGACACCTTTGATGCAGTAACATCACCAGTGATCAAGGGCTACACAGCAGATAAATTGGTAGTACCAGCTAAAACTGGTGTGAAAGCAGGAACTGCAGATACTGTAGAAGTTGTAACATATGTGAAAGATGCTCAAAAAGCGATCATCAAGTATGTCAATGAAAAAGGTAATGTAGAATTGAGTCGCGATGAGGTCAATGGTAAATCAGGTGAAGCGATTGACTATAGCACAGCAGCTAAGATTTCAGCCTACAAACGCCAAGGGTATGAGTTGGTAAATGATGGCTTCACTAATTCTGTAAACAAGACCTTCGACTTTGATGCAGCAGTTGACCAAGAATTCACAGTTACCCTTCGCGAACGCATCGAACCAATCGATCCAGATAAACCAAAACCAAATCCAGATCAACCAGTTGATCCAAAAGACCCAGACACACCAAAATGGCCAGATCCAGTTAAGGATGTAGTCAATAAAGAAGATGTAACCCGTACAATTCATTATGTTTACGAAGATGGTTCAAAAGCGAAAGATGATGTAGCAGAAACACTCCGCTTCAAACGCTTTGCTTATGTCAACTTGGTAACAGGCCACATTGATTACCGTGAGTGGACTTCAACTGATACTACATTTGATTCTGTCTTGACTCCTCGTATTCAGGGATATACAGCTGACAAAGATATGGTTCCAGCTGTAACAGGAGTGGAAGCAACTTCGCCAGACTTTGAGGTGACAGTAACCTATGTACGTGATGCACAACGTGCTGTGATCAAATATGTGAATGAAAAAGGTCATGTCGAATTGAGCCGTGATGCAGTAGTAGGTAAATCAGGTGAAGCGATTGACTATAGCACAGCGGCTAAGATTTCAGCCTACAAACGCCAAGGTTATGAATTGGTAAGTGATGGTTTCACAAGTGCTTCAAACAAGAATTTCGACTTTGATGCAGCATTTGACCAGGAATTCACAGTAGTTCTCCGTGAACGCATC
>NZ_GL636091.1:600151-759744 GCF_000186465.1 Streptococcus australis ATCC 700641
TCGTAACATATGTGAAAGATGCTCAAAAAGCGATCATCAAGTATGTCAACGAAAAAGGTAATGTTGAGGTTGATCGTGATACTGTAAATGGTAAATCAGGTGAAGTGATTGCTTACAGCACTACTAATAAGATCAATGAACTCCATCGTAAGGGTTATGAATTGGTAAGTGACGGCTTCACGAGTGCTTCAAACAAGAACTTCGACTTTGATGCCAAAGTAGACCAAGAATTCACTGTTGTTGTACGTGAACGTATCGTACCTGTAGGACCAGAAGATCCGGATCCAACTCCAGAAACACCTTACGATCCAACAGATCCAAATACACCAAATTGGCCGAAGACTGTTGATAAGATTCAAAGTCGTCGAGTTACCGGAACACGTACAGTTACTTACTATGTGCAAGGAAATGACGGCGTAAAAGTACCAAAACCAGTACGTGAACGTGTTGTATTCGAGCGGATTGTTCTTGTTAACTTGGTAACTGGAGAAATGTCTGCGCAACGTTGGCAGTTTGTCAGTGCGACTCCAATTGCAGATAATGAGCCAAATGCACCACGAGCTCGTTCACGTCGCGCCTTAGTAGATGCGCCAGCTCCTTATGCAGAAGCAACTAGTCTAGCAAGTGCTACACCTCGGACACGTTCACGTCGTGCCTTGGCAGATGAACCTGTGACTAGTTCTGGTGATACTTACGAGTATGGAGAAGTACCTACAAAAGTTCTCTCTGGGTATTACGCAGATAAAGAAAGTATCCCATCATCAATCGTAGATGGAGATAATATTGCTGACTTAAAATACGAAGTTCATTATAAGAAACTAGGTAATATTCAATTAGTAGATCAAAATGGAAAAGTTCTGTCAGAGGTTATCTACAGCAATGATCCATCTAATCCAACAAGAGCAGCTGCGACTACCCTTCCAGCTATCCCATCGGGTTATAAGATTAAGGCTGGTCAAAACGTCTATGGTTATGATGTAGCTGCTGGAACGGTAGATCCAAATAACCCAGCAGATCCAGATGCAATTGGTCGTAACACGACTATCGTATTGGAACTTATGGCTGTACCACGTAAGGAAACAAAAGTTGTCAATGAGACAATTCACTATAAAGACGCGATTACAGGAGAAACTTTGGCACCAGATCACACTGACCAAGTTACCTTCCGTCGAGTGGTAATGGTGAATCCTGAGACAAACGAAGTATTGAGTGCGACATCTTGGGTAGCAGATAATAACGATACTACTTTTGATGCAGTGACTTCACCAGTAATCGAAGGCTACACTGCAAGTCCACTTGTCGTTGATGCAATCACTGGATTGACTGCTGATAGCAAGGATTTTGTGACAACTGTTCTTTATAGAAAGAACGCTGTTCCAACTCCAGAACCAAAACCAGAACCAAAACCAGAACCAAAACCAGAGCCAAAACCAGAGCCAAAACCAGAGCCAAAACCAGAACCAAAACCAGAACCAAAACCAGAAGTTCCTGTGGCACCACAAGCTCCAGCGCTTCCTGAAACTGGTGAAGAACAATCAGCTTCTGCTGCATTGTTAGGCGCTGCTCTTGGTTTGGTAGGACTGGCTGGTCTTGCAAGACGCAAGAAAAACGAAGACTAAACAAGTGGTAGACACTAACGATTCCCGCTAGGATCGTAAATGGTTCAGTTTTCCACAAGGAGGCCTCGCTCTAAGGAGTGGGGCCTTTTTGTTATTTCTTGAAAGCATTGAAATCACGTCTTGCAATATGATACAATAGAGGATATTTACAATAGTTAGGACAAAGATATGCTTATTTCGATTATTTCACAAGGCTTGATCTGGGCTATTTTGGGACTGGGGATTTTTATGACCTTTCGTATCTTGGATTTCCCAGATATGACTACAGAGGGCTCTTTCCCATTAGGGGGAGCCGTTGCGGTAACTCTGATCACCAAAGGGGTTCATCCTTTGCTAGCCACCCTAGCCGCCATTGGTGCGGGTTGTTTGGCTGGATTAGCAACAGGTCTTCTTTATACCAAAGGGAAGATTCCGACGCTGTTATCAGGGATTTTGGTGATGACTTCCTGTAACTCAGTCATTCTCTTTGTGATGCAACGGGCCAACCTGGGCTTGCTTGGCTACTCAAAAATCCAAGATATGATTCCTATCGCCAGTGGTGTGAACGAGATTATCATTGGGATCATCTTTGTGACCCTGGTGATTGCCGCTATGCTCTTCTTTTTAGATACCAAACTGGGGCAGGCCTATATTGCGACAGGGGACAATCCTGAGATGGCTAAAAGCTTTGGGATCCATACCAGTCGGATGGAGTTGATGGGGCTAGTGGTTTCCAATGGGATTATTGCCTTGTCAGGTGCCTTGATGGCCCAGCAAGAAGGCTATGCAGATGCTTCTCGAGGGATCGGGGTTATCGTCGTTGGTCTGGCTAGCTTGATTATCGGAGAGGTCCTTTTCTCAAAACTAACCTTAGCAGAACGTTTGCTCAGTATCGTTATTGGATCAATCATTTATCAATTCTTGATTTGGGCTGTGATTGCCATCGGTGTCAATACCAGCTACATCCGTATCTTTAGTGCTATCATCTTGGCTATCTGTCTCATGATTCCAACCTTTAAAGAGAAACTGCTGAAAGGAGTCAAACTCAGCAAATGACTGCAATTGTAGAATTAAAAAATGCCACCATCGTGGTGAATAATGGCTTGAATGAAGAAAAAGTCATTTTGGATAATGTCTCTTTGGAGATTCATGAGCATGACTTTATCACCATTCTTGGGGGCAATGGTGCTGGGAAATCAACCCTCTTCAACACCTTGGCTGGGACCCTTCCTCTGACCAGTGGTCAAGTCTTGATCAAGGGAGAGGATGTGACTCACTATGGTCCGGAAAAACGGGCCAAATACCTATCTCGTGTCTTCCAAGATCCAAAGATGGGGACAGCTCCTCGTATGACAGTGGCTGAGAATCTCCTGATTGCAAAATTCCGAGGAGAAAAGCGGGGCTTGGTTCCTCGTCGCCTTGCCCAGTACAAAGACGAGTTTAAAGAGGTTTTGAGCCAGATCGGCAATGGTTTAGAGAGGCATGTCGATACGTCGGTAGAATTCTTATCTGGTGGACAACGTCAGGCTCTGAGCTTGTTGATGGCTACCCTAAAACGGCCAGAACTCTTACTTTTGGACGAACATACAGCTGCCCTAGATCCCAAGACAAGTCAAGCCTTAATGGAGCTGACGGATCGTTTTGTCAAAACAGATCGCCTGACTGCCTTGATGATTACCCATCATATGGAGGATGCGCTTAAGTACGGGAATCGCTTGATTGTCATGAAGGATGGAAAGATTATCCAGGACTTGAATCAAGAGGAAAAGGCTAAGATGGCCTTGTCTGATTACTACCGTTTCTTTGAGTAAATTTAGAAACTAGTTTCAGTGTGTAATCGCTTGCAATACTGATATTAAAGGAGTATACTATAGATGAAGATAAGGGAGAAGGGGTTGATACCAATGCCTTATAGATTCATACATTAGGTTACTTCGTTTTAGGTTTGCCTTCGCTGACACTTGATTGTGCTTTTTATAAAAAAGCCAGAACGTCGGAAATGTTAAATCAGTTGAGACGTCAAGTAAGTCTGCTTAACTTACTAAATGACATTGAAATACGTGGAAATAGTAGTGGAAGCTTTAGATGGTTTTCGAACTTCGGTATGCTCAACTGAGTGCTTTGTAACAAAACTGAAAGAGAACTTGCAAAGAAAACCACTGGTATGTGAATCGTACCATGAAAAGAAATGAAAATCATAACTGTTGTTTTCGTTAGCCTAAATGGTTAATCGCCTCTTGTCAGTGAAGCAGACCAGACCTCTAGTCCCGTAAGACTGGAGGTCTTTTTGTCTGTCGTGGTAGAAAGTTGAGGTGAGGGCTGTGGGATTGCCATATGCACATGAATATAGCTGTCGAGATCATTTTAAAGAAAGAGCAATGGAACGATTTGGAGTCGATAACGAGCAGTTGAGACGCTGGGTCAATCAACACGTACCCTCGCTTCATCATTTTGACAGCAGTTTTGATCAACGGCCCGATACGGAAGCCTATGTAGCAGAGGACGGTGTCGTCTTTGTGTGTGATCTGAAGAATCGGGAGTTTATTACCTGCTTCCAAGCTGTCAATTTGACGGTGGATGAAGAACAGAAGGAAGTCTGTCAAGACATTCATCGTGAGAATGTGCTAGCCTATAAACATAGTCAAAGCAAGCTTCTAAATCGCTATCGCTTAAAAGAAGCCAAAGAATTGCTGGCCAATATTGATGAGCATGTCGATCGATTTTATAGCTTGTCCCAAACCCTTAAGAAGGGGGCGCTTAGCGATCGGAATTACCACCACCTTGAAGAACTGCTAAATGAGTTTCACGTCATCAAGGCGGCGATACGGGTGATTGAGAATAAGAAAAATGACTATCATACGGACTAGTGTTTCTTTTTGACAGAGTTGACAATCTAGGCTGTCGTCTTTGGTCTTAATAAAGTGAGAGTGGGACAGAAATCGGTAATTCGTTAGAATTCGATTTCGTCGTCCCACCTCCGCACAGTTGAGTAGGGCTGTAAAAGTTGATGAAATCAGCGTAGTAGAGCCCACTCAACCACTGCGTCTTGCTCGACAATCCAAAGAAAATTGAGAGGCTAGGACTTTTGTCCCAGCCTCTTTTGTTTGATCTGACTTTTGAAAAAATCGTGAAAAAATAGTATAATGTTCTAGATATGCAAGAACTTTGCAAAACTGTAATTCGACTTGGTGAGCCAAGGACCGTAAGTATGAACCATCACATAAAGGAGAAAACATGAGTAACATTAAGTTGATTACTTTAGGTGGAGTCCGTGAAAACGGGAAAAACCTCTACATAGCTGAAGTAAATGACTCTATTTTTGTTTTGGATGCTGGTCTCAAGTATCCAGAAAATGAGCAACTAGGGGTCGATGTCGTGATCCCCAACATGGACTACCTCTTTGAGAATAGCGACCGTATCGCAGGGGTCTTTTTAACGCACGGGCATGCGGATGCCATCGGAGCACTTCCTTATCTTTTAGCGGAGGCTAAAGTTCCAGTATTTGGGTCGGAGTTGACCGTCGAGTTGGCCAAGCTCTTTGTCAAGAGTAACGACAGTGTCAAGAAGTTCAATGACTTCCATGTGATCGATGCCAATTCAGAAATCGATTTTGGAGGAACCGTTGTTTCCTTCTTCCAGACAACCCACTCTATTCCAGAAAGTTTAGGAATTGTCATCAAGACTCCTGAGGGCAACATCGTCTATACAGGAGACTTCAAGTTTGACCAGACAGCGAGTGAGTTTTATGCGACAGACTTTGCTCGTTTGGCAGAGATTGGACGCGAAGGCGTGCTAGCTCTCTTGAGTGACTCTGCGAATGCTGACAGCACTGTTCAAGTGGCTAGCGAGCAAGAAGTTGGAGATGAAATCCTGGATACCATTGGGGACTGGGATGGCCGGGTCATTGTTGCTGCTGTTGCTAGTAACCTATCACGGATCCAGCAGGTCTTTGACGCAGCTGCAGAGACAGGTCGTCGGGTTGTTTTGACTGGATTTGACGTAGAAAATATCGTCCGGACAGGGATTCGGTTAAATAAGCTTTCTTTGGCCAACGAAAAATTATTGATCAAGCCAAAAGAAATGTCTCGTTTTGAGGACCATGAATTGATTATTCTTGAAACTGGACGTATGGGTGAGCCGATCAACGGACTTCGTAAGATGTCCATTGGCCGTCACCGCTATGTCGAAATCAAGGATGGTGACTTGGTTTATATCGTAACAACTCCATCTATCGCCAAAGAAGCGGTTATGGCACGTGTAGAAAACATGGTCTACCAAGCAGGAGGAGTCGTCAAACAGATTACTCAAAGCTTGCGTGTATCAGGACATGGAAATGCGCGTGATCTGCAGTTGATGATCAACTTACTGCGTCCGAACTATCTGTTCCCAATCCAAGGGGAATACCGTGAATTGGATGCCCATGCAAGGCTTGCTATGGAAGTGGGGATTTTACCTGAAAATATCTTCATTCCGAAAAAAGGCTCCATCATGGAATATGACAATGGGGACTTCGTCCCAGCTGGTAGCGTCTCTGCAGGAGATGTTCTCATCGATGGGAATGCCATTGGAGATGTTGGGAATGTCGTTCTCCGTGACCGGAAAGTCCTTTCAGAAGATGGTATCTTTATTGTGGCTATTACGGTTAACCGTCGTGAGAAACGCATCATCTCGAAGGCAAAAGTTCACACCCGTGGCTTTGTCTACGTGAAGAAGAGTCGCGATATCTTGCGCGAAAGTGCAGAAATTGTCAACCAAAGTGTGGAAGAATACTTGGCTCAGGACAGCTTCGATTGGGGTGAGCTCAAGAGTGCTGTTCGTGATAGTTTGGCTAAATACCTCTTTGACCAGACCAAACGTCGACCAGCTATCTTGCCAGTTGTCATGGAAGTACGCTAAGATTAACATAAGAGGAAAAGTCGATCGTCGGCTTTTTCTTGTCAAAGAAGAAAGAAATGGTGAGGAAAGATAGATGGCAGTAATGCAGATTGAATATTATTCAGAAGCGCTCGCAATGGAATGGGGGATCAACGTCCTCTATCCAGATGCGTCTCGGGTGAAAAATCCGGATGATCAAGATATCCCGGTCCTCTATCTCCTTCATGGGATGAATGGCAATCAGTACTCCTGGTTGAAACGGACCAATGTAGAACGGATCCTACGTTCGACCAATTTGATTGTCGTTTTGCCTAATACCAATAATGGTTGGTATACAGATACACAGTATGGTTATCCCTATTACACAGCCATCGCAGAGGAATTGCCTAAGACCTTGGCACGTTTCTTCCCCAATATGACTAAGAAGCGGGAGAAGACCTTTATTGCTGGTCTATCGATGGGGGGCTATGGCTCTTTCAAACTGGCTCTTCAAACCAATCGCTTCTCGCATGCCGCTAGCTTTTCTGGTGCTCTTAGCTTTGAGGGGCGTCAACTGGCAGACACCGACCTTGGAAGTGCAGCTTATTGGCAAGGGGTCTTTGGAAAGCTAGAAGATTGGACGACAAGTCCTTACTCCTTGGAAAGTATTGCGGAGAAGTACTCAGATAAGAAGACGGCCTTATGGGCTTGGTGCGGAGAGCAAGATGTTCTGTATGAGGCCAACAATATAGCTGTGGATCATCTGAAGTATCTCGGCTTTGATATCACATACAGCCATGGACCAGGAAAACATGAATGGTTTTATTGGGAGCGGGAGTTGGAACATTTCTTAGCAACCCTGCCGATCAATTTTGAACTAGAAGAACGACTCGATTAGGAAGCTACTCCTTGGGAGATATGCTATAATAGAGTGAAAAGTACCTGGGCTAGTTAGATGAGAAGCCCAGAATCAATGAACGATTAGGAGAAACATACGTGACTAAAGATATTCGTGTGCGTTATGCACCAAGTCCAACTGGACTACTACACATCGGAAATGCTCGTACAGCATTATTTAACTATTTGTATGCACGCCACCATGGTGGAACTTTTATCATCCGTATCGAAGATACGGACCGCAAACGTCATGTCGAAGACGGAGAGCGTTCCCAGCTTGAAAACCTGCGTTGGTTGGGCATGGACTGGGATGAAAGTCCAGAGACGCATGAAAACTACCGCCAGTCTGAACGTTTGGAACTCTATCAAACATACATCGATCAACTCTTAGCTGAAGGAAAAGCCTACAAATCTTATGTGACAGAAGAAGAGTTGGCGGCAGAACGTGAACGTCAAGAAGCAGCAGGTGAAACACCTCGCTACATCAACGAATACCTTGGGATGAGCGAAGAAGAAAAAGCAGCTTACGTTGCAGAACGTGAAGCAGCGGGCATCATCCCGACGGTTCGTTTGGCAGTGAATGAGTCTGGTATCTACAAGTGGCATGATATGGTCAAGGGCGATATCGAATTTGAAGGTGGCAATATCGGTGGTGACTGGGTCATCCAGAAGAAAGATGGCTACCCAACTTACAATTTTGCCGTTGTCATCGATGACCACGATATGCAAATCTCTCACGTTATCCGTGGAGATGACCATATTGCTAACACACCAAAACAGCTCATGGTTTATGAAGCGCTTGGATGGGAAGCACCTGAGTTTGGTCACATGACTTTGATCATCAACTCTGAAACTGGTAAGAAGTTGTCTAAACGGGACACCAACACCCTTCAATTTATCGAAGATTACCGTAAGAAGGGCTACCTTCCAGAAGCAGTCTTTAACTTTATCGCTCTGCTCGGTTGGAACCCTGGTGGGGAAGATGAGATCTTCTCTCGTGAAGAACTCATCAAGCTTTTTGATGAAAACCGCCTCAGCAAGTCTCCAGCAGCTTTCGACCAAAAGAAACTAGACTGGATGAGCAATGACTACATCAAGAATGCAGACCTTACGACCATCTTTGAAATGGCTAAACCATTCCTTGAAGAAGCAGGTCGTTTGACTGACAAGGCTGAGAAATTAGTGGAACTCTACAAACCACAAATGAAGTCGGTGGACGAAATCGTTCCATTGACAGACCTTTTCTTCTCAGACTTCCCAGAATTGACAGAAGCTGAGCGAGAAGTCATGGCTGGTGAAACGGTTCCGACTGTACTTGAAGCCTTCAAAGCAAAACTTGAAGCCATGTCAGACGATGAGTTTGTGGTAGAAAATATCTTCCCACAAATCAAAGCAGTCCAAAAGGAAACTGGTATCAAAGGGAAAAATCTCTTCATGCCAATCCGTATCGCTGTTTCAGGTGAAATGCATGGTCCAGAATTGCCAGATACCATTTACTTGCTTGGACGTGAAAAATCCATCCAACACATTGAGAAAATGTTGGAAAAAATTACAAAATAAAATATGAAATAGGGGTGATCGTGGAGAACATTTCAAGATTTGTTCAGATCCCCCCTATTTTTGTATTATTTTGTCTCCAACTTTTCCGTCAGATACGGATAATGTCAGCTAAAGGTATGGATTGACTATCTGAAATAAGGTATAATAATAACGTGGTAATAAGGCCGGTTGGAGGTTGATTTTCCAACTATTTCAGCCTATTTATACTAATTATTGATGTAAAAAATATGGTTAGATAGAAATGAGGAAAAATGGTAGCTGTAGTCGGTCGGTATTGTGTGTTTTCACATAAGAATAAGCAATATTCGCGTTATTTTCGGTTGTCACCTGATGGGCAGATCCAAGATATTGGTGGAGAAGGTCATGATAACGAGCGATATTGGGATGTTGAAAATCATCAGATTCGTTTGTTTTCCAAGGATAAGCAATTGACAGCCACCTTAGCCTGTTGTTATGAGGAGGAAGGTTATTCCTATTGGGAAGGGATGCATCAGCAGACCATTCCGCTCGAGTTGCGTCTTTATGATTTGCGATCAGATTTATTCGATTTCAAAACGAAATTCACAAGTCGTCATTTAATTGATTATGGAGCTTTAACTGTGGGACCACATACTTATGGCATTCCTTTGTTGGTTGACTTTGATCATGGTGGAAAGGTTATCATAGGGGATTATTGCTCTATTGGACAGAATGTCTACTTTGTAACCGCCAATCATGCTCTTGACCTGGTGACGACGTATCCTTTTAAGAGCTTAGAAAAATTTTATACAGATCAGTCTTTGCCGATTTCGGATGACCATGTTCTTTCTAAACCTATTCTTGTAGGGAATGATGTCTGGATTGGTAACAACGTCCAAATTATGGCGGGAGTTACAATTGGAGATGGAGCAGTAATTGCGGCTGGATCTATTGTGACAAAAGATGTAGCGCCGTATGCAATCGTTGGAGGAAATCCAGCAAAACTCATCCGCTATCGTATTGAAGATGAAGAACAACGTTTGGCAATGCAAAAGATTTCCTGGTGGGATTGGCCAGAACAAGTCGTTGCAGAACGACTAGAAAGTATGATGAGTAAGGATCTCTCTGCCTTTATTGCAGAATACCTTCCCAAATAATAAAAGTAAAAAGTAAAAATGACAGAAAAAGTTAGTGTAATTGTACCCGTATATAACGTTGAAAAATACCTTAGACAGTGTTTGGATAGCATTCTTCAGCAGACCTATCAAAATCTTGAGATCCTAATCATCAATGATGGCTCAACAGATGGAAGTGATACGATTTGTCGAGAGTATCTTGAAAAAGATGAGCGAATAACCTATCATGTTAAGGAAAATTTCGGTGTTTTTGATACCAGAGTGATAGGACTGCAAGAAGCATCTGGTGCCTATGTGACCTTTGTTGATTCAGATGATTGGATAGAGAAAACCTATATTGAAGAACTGTATGATAAACTAATAACTTATCATGCAGATATAGTGGCCGCTAATTATTATCTCTTTAATGATGCAGAGAGCCTTTTTTATTTCTTTATGGGGGAGCAGGATTATTATGAGCGCCTCTACACCCCTGTACAGCTGATTGATGGACTTTATGAAACAAAGTTTAATAAGAGTTTTGCGCTCCTCTCTGCTTGGGGGAAACTTTACAAACGTTCCTTGTTTGATGAGTTACGATTTTCAGAGGATCGAATAGGAGAGGATCGTTTCTTGAGCCTCAAGGCTTTTTTGAGCAGTGAGAGAGTGGTTTATCTGAATAAGGGTTTATATGCTTATCGAGAACGTACTGGTAGTCTCTCTCATACATGGACTGGGGAGTGGATGCCTGCCTTGGTTTTTGCGATGGAGGAAAAATTGGCACTTTTAGCCAACCGGGGATATCCTCTTGAAAAAACGATCAATCTTTATCAAATGATGTTAAAAGTAT
Source organism: Streptococcus australis ATCC 700641 (assembly GCF_000186465.1). Classification (GTDB taxonomy): domain Bacteria; phylum Bacillota; class Bacilli; order Lactobacillales; family Streptococcaceae; genus Streptococcus; species Streptococcus australis. The sequence goes on from NZ_GL636091.1 coordinate 610,984, forward strand.
GTTTGGCAAATAGTCGATTTCATGGTTTAGAGAATAGTGAGGCTTATCGACAAATGACGGAAAAATACCAAGCCTTGAGTTTGATACCACAACCGCATCGTGGAGAAAAACGGGCTATTGTTTTGGCTGCCAATTATCCTTATCTAGATCAGGTTTTGGCAACGATGAAATCAGTCCTTTACCACCATCGGAATATCCGCTTTTACCTCATCAATGGTGATTTTCCACAGGAGTGGTTTACGGGGATGAATCGTCATCTTGTTCGTTTTGATAGTGACATTGTAAATTGTCGTGTCACGAGTTCGCAGATCCAACAGTACAAGACAGATATATCTTATACCGTTTTCTTGAGGTACTTTATTTCGGATTTTGTTAAAGAAGAGCGCGTGATTTACATGGATTGTGATATGGTAGTGACGGGGCCACTTGATGATCTATTTACAATGGATCTAAAGGGATATCCTGTCGCAGCAGTCCGAGATTATGGGGGACGTGTCTTTTACCACCGAGAAATCTTCAATGCAGGCTTTTTAGTGATTGACAATGCTTATTGGAGAGCCAAACAAATGAGTCAATACCTGATTGAAATGACGAATGAATGGCACGATCGAGTGGATCAGGCAGATCAATCTATTTTAAATATGGTATTTGAAAACAATTGGTATGAACTGCCATTTGATCTGAATCATGTTGTGCTGCACAATCATTTTACAGATTATCAAATTCCAGAAGGTCAAGAGTTTCCAAAGGTTCTCCATTATTTATCTCATAGGAAACCATGGTTTCCGCTAGCGGCACAGACCTATCGAGATGTTTGGTGGTTTTATGCGCAATTGGATTGGTCTGAAGTTTCTAATAATGTTGATTTATTTCCGCTGCGTGAAGTAGATCTCTACCCAGAAGGTCGTCTGCTTACTTGCTTGGTTTATACGAGTGTAGCTGAGATTCCTCATTTGGAAGATATGATTCAACGCTTACCGAATGTTTGCTTTAAGATTGCTGCGCGTGTTCTAGTATCCGACGAGCTTGCACGCCTGCTCGTCTACCCAAATGTAACTGTATACTCAGGAATTAATAACATGCCTAACCTAGATGCAGAGTTAGTTACCTTGAGTGATGTATTACTGGATATCAATCCTGGCGAAAAGACAATAGAAATCTTAGATCGTTTTCAGTTGGAAGATAAGCCAATCTTGGCTTTTGAAGAAGTGAAATCGACAGAGCATTATCAACAGGTATTCCCAATGGAAGATTGGCAAGGATTGGTTGATGCGATTTGTAATATGAGAAAGGTACGAGAATAAATGAAAGAATTTCAATTGGATGGTAAATTTCAACAGATTTCAATTGATCCTACAGCTCATGTCGAACTGGGGCAGGATGTTACCTTGCGTTCTTTTGTTTGCCTAGAGGTGGGAAATGGAGCAACCCTGAAACTCGGAAATCGCGTTTTCTTTAATATTAACTGTTCCATTCATTGTGGATATCATATTGAAATTGGTAAGGATACCATGTTTGGAGATGGCGTTCGTATTTTCGATAGTAATCATCAATATTCCAACTACCACGTAGAAAAAATCGCTTTTAATTACGGAAAGATCTCGATCGGAAAAAATTGTTGGATTGGTGCCAATGTTGTGATTCTTAAGGGAGTCACGATCGGTGACAATGTTATTATTGGTGCAGGAGCAGTCATTCATAAAGATATTCCAAGTAACTCCATTGTTGTAAGTAAAGAGGAACTCATCATAAAAGAGCGTCCTCAATTAGAGCATCATGTCTTTACTCTGACAGCTTCAGACACTCTGGAAAATCTGACTTATTTGGTAGAAAATCTTCCAGAAGTTTCGTTTCATATTGCAGCCAAGACCAATGTTTCAAATCGCTTAGAAGCCTTTAAAAAGTATGACAATGTAACGTTATACACAAACGTCCACCATGATGATATTATAGAGGATTTATTGGATCAATCAGAAATCTACCTGGATATTAATCATTGGGATCAGGTGGATTCTATTGTAGATCGGGCATTTGAAAAGGGAAAACCAGTCTTTGCTTTTGATAATGTAGCTCACAGGGCAGAGTTGGGTGGTAGTATATTTTCTCATCAGTATCCTGAAATGATGGTGGAAGAAATTAAATCTTATCTGGCCACATTGGCTGATTAGACTTGTGGAGAGAGAAAGAACGTTATCAGAGTACAACTGGAACTTGCTTGGAGGAGAGATGATTTACACTTTTAATCTGATGGTGGAATTAGAGCCTAACGGTGTCGATGTTGCCCAGGCTTACCGTGGACAAATCTTTAGGAAACTGGGGTGCCCAGCACGCTTTGTCTTTACGCAAGTTCCTCCTAGATATAAATGGGATTACTATTTGTCTTTAGGATATGCTGAAGATGAAATCATTTTAGTACATATGCTACTGACAGATCAGCGTGATATGACCTTGACAATGAGTGTGGAGAAAATGAAGCAAGGTTTGAATCTTCAATCCACTCCAATTGAACGAAATCAAGAGTTAATATTTCCGGAAGAGAATGGGATTTCGCTTGTCTTTCATCGAAATACTCTTAAGTCAAACTATGTTGATTATGTCGATTATTATGTAGCTGGTCATCTTCTTAGGAGGGAACATTACGGGAGTGTAAAGCTTTATACAGAATATTTTACAGCTGTTCCCACTGATGCGGGCTTAGAAGCAAGAGTCTTTCGCCGCCTTTTTTATAATTTGGATGGTTCCGTAGCTTTGGAGGAAATCAAAAAAACACCAGGTGATCTGATGAAGTCGGTCTATCGGCAGGGAGATCATTGGTTTTATAATGAGTCGGAGCTTTTGAGCCAAGCGATCAGCACCTTACAGTTCTCTGCAAAAGACCATATTATTGTGGATCGTTTAGAGCGTCTTCCCTTTACACAGACTCTTTTAAAAATGAAGGGAGAAGCAACCTTATCGTGTGTCCTTCATTCGATACACCATTGGGGCGACTGTATCAATTCAGAATATTTTCTTCTTTTTCAGTATGCTAACTATTTCGATCATATCATTGTATCTACGGAAGCTCAAAAGGAAGAATTAGAACGGGATCTGTCGACGGATAAGTCTGTATCGGTCTTGCCTGTCGGTGGACTTGAAGGCTTGCAATATGCTGATAATCGCAAACCTTATAGCTTGATGATTGCGGCCCGGTTTGTGCGAAGAAAGAGATTGGACCTAGCGATCGATGCGGTAGTAGCCTTGCATAAAAAAATTCCAGAGGTTACATTGGACATTTATGGTCAAGGTATGCTTTGGCAAGAAATAGAAGAAAAAATTAAGCAGTTAAATGCTCAAAGTTATATTCATCTCAAGGGGCACCAAGACCTTCAAACTCGTTTTAAGGAGTATGAACTTTATTTAGCCACTTCCGAGTGGGAAACATTTGGCTTAACCTTGTTAGAGGCGATAGGATCTGGTCTTGTCATGGTGGGGACAGATGTCCCTTATGGGAATCCCACTTTTATAAAAAATGATCAAAATGGTTTTCTCATTCCGTTTGTAGATCGATCACATGAAGAAGTGGTTGCTGACTTGAATGGAGCTATGCAGAAGGCTTTCAAGCACTTGAATAGACTAAGAGAAGGTTCTTATGAATTGGCGAAACACTACATGACAGATCAAATGATGGGACAATGGAGAGATTTTTTGGTGAAATAGGGGAAGAATAGCGATGTATTATCTAGTCAATGAATGGACCTTAGACGACGAGAGATTGAGGAAGGACTTAGAACAAATTGGCCTATCAATCCAATCTCTACAGTTAGAAAATGTTCTGGATTCTATTTTTTCCAATCAGAAAGTGGACTCACCTCTGCATATGACCAGTCTTCCGCTACCCCCGTTTTGGGAAGTGTATGTGAATGGGGATGTTGTTGCTGATGGAGTGAAGAGGGGAAAGATAGACTGTTTTCAGGATCGCCCTCAAAGGGTTAAAAAAGTAGATTGGTATGATCCAGATGGTCATTGCTCTGCGAGTGACCACTATGATCGATCTGGTAGCCTCTTTCTGAAAGAAGTTTGGAGTGCAAATGAACGCCATTTCTCTATTTATACGAATGATAGAATGGGGAAACTCTATCTATTCCATCAACACGATCGTGCGATCTACCAAGCGATCGATGGGTTAGAACAGGGGTTTTCCTCTATAGAAGACGCGAAAAAGGCCCTTCTTCAAGAAGCTCTTTTGCAGGCTGAAACAGTCTTCTTGTCTGATCCAGAATTGTTGAAGGCCTTACCCAAACTTGAGAAGGAACAGATTATCTTCTATGGTCGGTCAACTCTTTCTGAAGCAGAACTTGCTCCTCTGGTGGACAAGGGTGTAAAAGTGTTCGTTCGTGAGCCTAACATTGATATGGCGCCTCATTCGCTAGTATTTTTCCCGACCTATTTGGGAGATTTGAGGGAATTTCAGCCACAGGTTCTTATTTTGACAAATACACAAGAGATCGAACAGATTGAAGTTCTTGTGACCGCTCTTCCTCATTTTCAGTTTCATATTGCAGCCTTGACAGAAATGGGGGAACGATTAGTGCGTCTCAATGATTACCCAAATGTTTACCTTTATCCAGGGATTTCAGATGATAATTATGAGTGGTTATTAGATAAATGCCGTATCTACCTAGATATCGCTTATGCAGATGAAATTTTAGACGGAAATCGAATGGCTCTTGAAAAAGGAATGGTTTTATATGCCTTTGAAGAAACCTGTCACCGACCAAATGTCTATACAAAAGATCACTTGTTTCAAAAAGATTCCGTTACAGACTTGCTCGATGAACTATCTCAGCTGGAAGATCCTAAAAGATATCAATCAGCCTATGATAAGCAAAAGATGCATCCGACGCTAGCAACAAAAGAAGAGTTAAAGAGGATGGTTCAAATGACAGAAAATAAAGAAGGGAAACTATGACGAAAGTACATATTACAAATCTATATGGTATGGCAGGCGATAGCACTGTAATCTTAGCTCAGAATGCTGTGACAGAAATTGCACGTTCAATGGGTTTTCGTGAAATCGGAATCTATTTTTACAATATCACGACAGATAGTCCAGGGGAACGAAGCAAGCGTCTGGATGGGATCATGGCTAGTATCTCATTTGGAGATATTGTTATCTTTCAATCACCAACTTGGAATGGTTGGGAATTTGATGCGGAATTTGTAGCGAAGATGAAGGATCTGAGGGTCAAATTAGTGGTGTTCATCCATGACGTTGTCCCACTGATGTTCCGAGATAATGCCTACCTCATGCCAGTTTATATGGATATGTTCAACCAAGCAGATGTTATTATTGCGCCATCACAGCAGATGGTAGATTGTCTGCGTAAAGAAGGGCTAACGGTGAAAAAAGTCTTGATTCAAGAATTTTGGGATCATCCTCATAACCTCAATTTGAACCAACCAGTATTTAAAAAAGAGATTTTCTTTGCAGGATCTTTGACACGTTTTCCAGAGTTGCAAAATTGGGTTTATGAAACCCCTTTGCGAGTTTTTGCGAATGAGCCAAAGAGCAATCCAGAAGCCAATTTGGTGATTGAAGGATGGAAGCGCAATGAAGAACTCCTGATGGAACTCTCAAGGGGAGGTTTTGGCCTTGTCTGGAATACCCAGTACAACGATGGGGAGAATGTTGACTACTATGAAATGAATATTTCACATAAGCTCAGCACCTATCTTGCAGCAGGAATTCCTGTGATTGTACCCAACACCTTATCAAATAGTCATCTGATAGAAGAGCGTGGTTTAGGCTTTGCTGTGAACAGTTTGGCAGAGGCTGATCAATTGGTTCAAAATATGGATCCGAAAATGTATCAAGAGATCAGTAGTAGGGCTCAAAGCTTTGCTTTCCTCCTTAAAGAGGGCTATATCACTAAGAAGTTGTTAGTCGATTCAATCTTTTGCCTGGCCTGCAAGTGATGAATTTCTTTCACATCGCACTCTCTGCTAAAATATAAAAGAAAATGAAAAAAATGGAAAAAATTAGTGTCATCGTCCCTGTGTATAATTCAGAGGCTTATCTTGAAAATTGCTTAAATAGTATCATCCAACAGACCTATCAAAATTTAGAAATTATCTTAGTCAACGATGGTTCAACGGATGGTTCTGCCGCTATTTGCCAACGCTACAAGATTCAGGACCCTCGAGTGAAGGTCTATCATAAGCCTAATGGAGGAGTTGGATCAAGCCGGAATCGTGCTTTAGAAGCGGTGACGGGTGACTATATTCTCTTTGTGGATAACGATGATTGGTTGGAACTGGATCATATCGAGAGTTTATATCATTTGCTGAAAAAAGCAGATGCAGATATTGCAATTGGAAATTTCACTCAATTTATGGAAGAAGAGGGGAACTTTTTAATCCATGTTGGGGGAAATGATTATTTCGAGCGTGTCTATTCTCCTTTTGAGTGGTTCCAACATCAATATGAAGGACAATATAATCTGAGCCAATGTTTCACGGTCCCTTGGGCAAAGCTTTATAAGGTGGAATTGTTTAAGGAGATTGTTTATCCAACAGATAAAACGGTAGAGGATGATTATACGACCTACAAGGTCTATCTACAAGCCGATAAAATTGTCTATATGAACCGTGCCATCTATCTGCATCGTAAACGTGAGACAAGTGTGACTAAAACGGTCAATCTTGCAGATGTTTATCCGTTACAAAGTATCGAAGAACGCATGATGATTCTTCAATTGATCGGAGCTCCAAAGGGCTTAATAGATGCAGAAATTGCTGCTTACAAGTGGCGATTGGCCATTCATGAAGAAGAGACCTTAAAACATGGAGACATGGAAGCTTACCAGCAAGTACTGGTAAAAAGACGGATCAAGGAGAAGAGTGTTCATGCATGATACAAAAAGTCGAGCGATTGTTCTAGCAGGAAATCAGAACTATACCGCTCAGTTATCGACGACTATAAAATCCATCTTTTATCACAATAAAGATGTGAAAATTTATGTTTTGAATCGAGATATCCTTCCAGACTGGTTTCGAAAACCACGGAGGATGGCTCAGCTCTTAGGGGGTGACCTCATTGATGTCAAACTGGATCCAGACGATCTGAAGGATACCTGGTGGACTCAGGAACATATTAGTATGGATACGTATTCTCGCTATTTTATTTCCAAGTATATCTCAGAGGAAAAGGTGCTGTATCTCGATGCGGATTTGCTGGTTCTAAAGAACTTAGAGGATGTCTTTGAAATAGATATGAAGGACTACCCGATTGCAGCCGTGATGGACACAGATAACCAAAGCTTTAATGCGGGTGTCTTATTAATTGACAATGGTTTGTGGAAACGAGAAAATATGACAGATCAGTTGGTGAATGAGACGAATGGTTCACTCCGGCAAGCTCTGGAAGGAAATATTCCTAAATTTAATGGGGACCAGACAATCTTTAATAAGGTCTTTCGTGATAGATGGTTGGCCTTGGATAAAAGGATGAACCTCCAAGTTGGTCATGACGTGACGGCTTTTATGAGTCATTGGCCAAATCACTTTATAGATAGTGAAGATCCCTATATTGTGCATTTTGTCTCTCACCGAAAACCATGGACGACGCTAAGTGCCAATCGTTTCCGCCAATTATGGTGGGCCTTTCATGATATGGATTACAGTCAGGTCTTGTCTCACCATATGGGGGACTTCCAGATAGAGGTGGATCCAGATTATGAGCTCCATCTGTTCAATTTGACCAATTCTCAATCCTTTAAAAACCTTGAGGAATTGATTCAGGGACATCCGAAGGCCTTGTTCCATATTGCTGCCTATACGGAAATGGGAGAGGAATTGGTGCATCTTGCAAAATATGAAAATGTTAGATTGTATCCAGAAATCGTCCCTCCAGTATTGGAAGAACTTATCCATCGTTCTGCTGCCTATTTAGATATTAATTATGGTACTGCTGATCAAGCAACCTTGGCGACTTATGCGAAAACAGGAAAACCAATCTTGTCCTTCCCGGAAACCAGACATAGTGAGCAAGCGCAGTTAGAGGTTAACACAGTTGAACAAATGCATTCACTCATTAAAGAGCGTATAAAGACAGGGAAATGGGGAGAAGTTCACGAGCTTCCACGATTGAACTCCTTTACCATGACCCAAACGCAAGATCTCGAGTCAATTGAAGAACTGGTTTGTGCTCTTCCTTTTGTAGAGTTTCATATCGGCGCTTGGACAGCAATGGGGCCTAAGTTAATCGAATTAAAGAAACATCCCAATGTTAGTTTGTATCCTGCGATCAATCAGGAGCAGTTGACCCAGTTGATTCATAGTGCGGATCTTTATTTGGATATTAATCATGGCGATGAAGCTGGTGAGATTCTATCACAGGTAGAATTGGCGGGGATTCCTAGTTTTGGTTTTTATAAAACCCAACACGGGAACCATGGGCAGTTTCTTTTTTCAAGTGAGCGACCACAGGAACTGATCACGGCAATTGAACAGTTGGATAGGGAAGGAAGCTTGCCTCAAATTCTCCCTCTACCTACGGTTAAGTCCATTGATGAGAGTCTGGACTTCATTAGGGAAAATCATTCATCTGTCATTCGTTTTGGAGATGGTGAAATCAATCTAATAGCTGGCCATTCTATCGCCTACCAAGATTATCATCCTGAACTAGCACGGTCTCTACGTGAGTTGGTTGGAATGAACAGTTCAGAAAAACTCTTAGTCTGTTTGCCAGATGCTTTCGAAAATCGCTTCCAATTTACATGGTGGGCAGAAGATTTTTGGAAAAAGCATTTGGATCATTATGATCAGTTTTATCGTGAAATTGCTCCAGCCTCTTGCTATGGTTCTACCTTTATTTCACGTCCTTATATTGACTTTAAAGATAAAAGTCGAGCGGCCTCCCAGTTTGACAAACTTAAAAAACTGTGGAAAAATCGAGATATTCTGATTGTTGAAGGAGCAACTTCTCGTACAGGGGTGGGAAATGATCTGTTTGATCGTGCAAACTCCATCCTACGAATTGTTTGTTCTTCACACAATGCTTATAAGGATGTGGACACAATTGAGGCCACGATTCGCCAATATGCGGAGGATCGTTTAATTCTAATTATGTTAGGCCCAACGGCAAAAGTGTTGGCTGCTCATTTGGCGAATGATGGTTACCAAGCACTGGATATTGGGCATATTGATTCAGAATACGAGTGGCTACAGATGGGAGCACAGACGAAAGTTAAGTTGAAACACAAACACACGGCAGAATATAATTTTGACCAAGATATTGAATTCATCGAAGATGAAACCTACACCAAACAAATCGTGGCAGACTTATCTCGTTTGCCAATAGAATAAGAAAGATATATGAATAATAAAAATGCAGTAGTATTGGCAGGAGATTATGCTTATATTCGTCAGATAGAGACCGCTTTAAAATCTCTTTGCTATCACAATCGCCAGCTTAAAATATACCTTTTCAATCAAGATATCCCAGTCGAGTGGTTCCGTGCCACGAGAGAGCATGTGGAGAGACTCGGAGGAGAGCTTCTTGATATTAAGTTGATTGGACCACAGTTCCAGATGAATTGGACGAACAAACTGGGTCATATCAACCATATGACCTTTGCACGGTATTTTATTCCAGATTTTGTTCAGGAGGATCAGGTTCTTTATTTGGATAGTGATCTTGTTGTGACTGGGAATCTTGATTCTCTTTTCAATCAGGAGTTGGGAGAGAATTATGTTGCTGCCGTTCGTTCTTGTTTTGATGCGGGAATCGGTTTTAATGCGGGCGTATTATTGATCAATAACCGTCTTTGGAAGGATCAGCAAATCCGTCAGGTTCTAGTCGAAACGACAGAGCGCGAACATGCAAATGTGGGAGAAGGGGATCAATCGATTCTCAATATGGTATTTGAAGATCGCTATTTAAAATTGGATGATATTTACAATTTTCAAATTGGTTTTGATGCGGGAGCGGGGGAAGCTGGTCATCGTTTTGTGTTTGAAATCCCTTTGGACCCGCTTCCTCTGATTCTTCATTATATCTCTCCTGATAAACCGTGGAACCAATTTTCAGTAGTGAGATTACGTGACCAGTGGTGGCGGTATCATCTAATGGAATGGTCTGAGGTGATGAGTCATTGGAAAGAACGTGGCTTTGAGTTGGGACCAAAAAATTCCAAGCCCCTTCTAACCTGTTATACACTAACGAATTCTTATCTCTTAGAACAGATAGAATATTTGGTCCAACACCTTCCGGAAGTTCATTTTGAAATCGCTGCTTATACTTATATGGCAGTAGATTTGTTACGTTTATCACAATATCCGAATGTGAGTCTTTATCCGAATACGTATCCGCTTTTGATCGAGCAACAGTTACCACAGGTAGATCTTTATTTAGATATCAATCATTTTGATAAAATTCCATTGATATATGAGTTGGTTGGTCAGGCCGGAATCGCGATGTTTGCATTTAAAAATACCCAGGGACAGGGACAAACTTATCAGGGTGTTTTTTCTCATGAACATCCAGAAGAAATGGTGGTAGCTATTCGTCATTATATTGAAGAGCGTAGAAGTAATAGAAAGGGGCCAGAATTATTGTGAGCAGATTTCGACATACCGTTGTTTTAAAACGGATTTCTTGGACCTTGTTTTTCCTCTTTATATATATGCTAGGAAGCCAATTGCTATTACCTTTTGTCAATCTAGATGATCCTAACTTTTTAGGTGGAGCTACTTACTCGTTAACTTTTACAAGTGCCATGATGGGGGGGAATCTAAAGTCGCTTTCTGTCTTCTCTGTCGGCTTATCTCCCTGGATGTCTGCCATGATTCTCTGGCAAATGTTCACACTTTCGAAAAAGTCAAACTTAGGGAAATTACCATTAGAAATTCAAGATCGGAGACGAATGTATTTGACATTAGGGATTGCATTGATTCAGTCATTGGCTGTTTCACTCAACTTACCGATTGAGGCGGGTATCCCCAAGGGGCTAGCAATTGTCACAAATACTTTGCTTTTAATAGCGGGGGCCTTCTTTCTGGTTTGGCTGTCAGACCTGAATTCTTTCATGGGAATTGGTGGTTCTATTGTGATTTTGATGGCCAGTATGGTAGCGAATATTCCACAGCAGATTGTGACGAGTATTCAACGCTTGCATGTTGGTTTGGATTTTATTCTCTTACTGGTTGTCATGGGTGTGATCTTTCTCTACGTTTCTGTTACTTTCCAGGAGGCACGCTATCGGATTCCAGTAAATAAAATCGATATTCATAATCGGTTTAAACAATACTCTTATTTGGATATTATGTTGACACCAGCAGGTGGGATGCCTTTTATGTATGCCATTTCGATGGTTTCTATTCCTCAGTATGTGCTGCTCTTGTTGCGGATGGTATTTCCTAAAGATGACTGGATTCCTAAATGGATATCGGCTCTCACAATTGGGCAACCTCTTTGGCTGGTGCTTTACCAACTGATTCTGTTTGTTTTGTCCATTGCTTTTGCCTTTGTAAATGTCAGCGGTGAACAAATCTCGGAACGGATGCGAAAGTCCGGCGAATATATCTATGGTATTTATCCTGGTCCCGATACTAGTCGATTCCTGAATCGTTTAGTCATGAGATTTGCAGTTATTGGAGCGGTATATACTGTTTTGATGGCGGGAGGTCCCATGTTGGTCGTTTTAATGGATCCACAATATCTACAATTAAGTATGATCCCAGGTATGTTTCTGATTTTTAGTGGGATGGTTTATAATATTCGAGAAGAAGTAAAAGCCTTGACGCTAAATGAATCCTACAAGGGATTGTTTGAGTAGAATGATAGTGAGAAATGCTGGTGCAAATACGATCACTCTCAAGAAAACTTTGAGAGTGATAGGTAGCTAGATGAATCAATTGTCTGGCTACCTATCACTATGATGTTCGTAGTCCAGTAGAAAAAGTTTTGGCCTTTGCTTATGGAAGATTGGTTTTCTATAGAAAAGGCATCTTTAATGCTATCTCCCCCACTTTGTTGTTGGGATAAACGCATGAATTTTAATCAAAATAAAGTCATTGAAAAGGAGCACTATGTACTATTTTATTCCTGCTTGGTACGGGCAAGGGGTTGAGTTTTGGCAACCAGATATGACCCCATGGTACAATAGAAGAAAAAAATTGATTTTGATGATACACTCCATCAAGTGAGAATCTTTCAAGAACAGGATCTGGACCCGACCCTATTGTTGTTGACCTACCAACCTCATTTACGGTATTTTTTGCATCGATACGATCTTTTAGAAGTCAATTGTTTCTCAGTTTTTGATGCGATTCAAGGAATTTCCGATCACTCCATGCGTTGCCTTCAAGTGAAGGACTTAAGCTGGGGAGATGATTGTGATTTTATCTATACGCCCTTTGCAATTGTAGTAGAGAAGAGTGGCCAACGTTACGCCGAAATTGAACTAGGACCCGAAGGATATCTGAGCATGATCCGCTATTTTCGAAATGGTCAAATCTTGAGAGAAGTGATTTATGATGATCGTGGCTTTGTTTCCAGTGTTCTTCAATTTCAAGATGGGCAGGCAAGTTATCGTGCCTATATGGATTCAGAAGGGATATGGCAGTTGTGCCATTTTCTTGATGGTCGTGGAATTGTCTGCAATCCGGATATGAAGCATCGCTTTAAAAAAGACTACTATCTTAATTTGGAAGAGGTTATTTGGGAGTTCTTTGATCGCTATCTTGAAGAACAGGCCAAAAGCTCGGATTGTTTTGTGGTGGCTTCTGAACGAAGGATGAACCGAGATGTTTTTGAGCATCTTCCTCAGGAGAGCCAAAAGGTTTTAACCTGGTTTAAAGAGAGGAATCAATCAGATTCAATAGAAGATTACGAACCCTATTTAAAAGCAACCAAATTAGTGGTTAGTGATCATCAGAAGTTTGTGGATCAGGTTTGTGAATGTTTCCCAGATCAGGCGTCAAAAGTTCGACATATGGCGCCCTATGATACACGGCTTTCTCTAGGGATGAGTCAACGTGTAAAAGAATCAAAAATCTTTTATCAGATCGATTTAGACCAGTTGGATATGGATGCCATTTATCAAGTATTGGCATTTGTAGCTAAATACCCTAGAACGAAGGTGTTATTTGGTTGTTTCAATGCCCAGCATTCTGACTTTGAAAGTTTGAAAAAAGGAGTAGAAGACCTCATTTCAAGGTCCTTTCGACTAGATGATTTTGTATCTATTAAAGAAAGTCAAGGGGCTGAAAACAAGCTAGTAGAAAATCAAGAAATGGAGTATCGTTTTGACTTTGTAAATCTTCTTGATGAAACAACTTTGATGAGGGAATTGAAGTACACGCGTCTGATTGTCGATCTGAGTCCAGAGCCTCATCGGTACACTCAGCTTGCTGGCATCAGCGCAGGGATTCCTCAGATAAATATTGTAGCTTCTGATTATGTTAGTCACTTAGAGAATGGTTATATTTTAGAACAATTAGCAGACTTTGAGGAAGCTGCATACTATTATCTAGGTCAATTAAAACATTGGAATCAAGCTTTAATTGCTGCAATTGATAAGATCAGAGAAAATACAGGGGATCGCTTTGTCGCAAAATGGGAAAATGACTTGAAGGAGAAATAAAATGTCTAAAGTGACTATTTTGCAAATTGGACGTAAAAATTGGATGAACCAGTTAGAGCTTCCCAAAAATATAACATGGATCTACCTGCGTGCCGGGCTAGCAAGTGATATTAAGGCACGAATGAAGCAGGGGAAAATAAAAAGTTTTGATGCAGTTTTAGTAGATGATCCGCTCGCCTTATGGTTGTTATCGGATTTACGTGATTATTTGGCCCCCTATACTGTTTTTTATGATGAAACTATCAAAATCGTTGATCCGCGTGTAAAACAATTTACAAAAGAGGTGTGTGCAGTACCAACTGACTTCTCTCAACCTCAGGAACTCCTTCGGATCTTACCAAAGGCGCTATTTTCAGGTCAGTATGGTGATAAACTGTTTCCTTTCCAAATTCAGGTACAACCACGATTTAAAGGGAAGGTAACCTATAATGGTCATGAGAATATGTGCCTTGAAGGAGAGTACGGTTCTTCTTTTAAACCCCTATTAAATTGGTCTTATAATATACGAGTTGATAAAGATAGGCCTGTCGAATTGTGGTTGGAATTTGAAAAAGAAGAGACTTGTCAATGTCAGCTGGTTTTAAGAGTGATCCCAGAAGGTGCTGTTACCGATATTGCAAAGACGGTCATTGTCAGTGAAGAAGAGATGCGTGAAGGCGCGATTGTCCTAGACCAAGAGATGACCTATATGATATCTGCAACTCTTGAAGCCAAGGGGCAAGGGCGTCTCATAGTTGGGAATCTTCATCAACGTTGGACACGATTCCAATTTGGGAAGTACCTATTAGGAGGAGGCATTTTACATGATCGTCATCGTCAAGAATTGAATTACTTCTTTCATCCAGGAGATTTCAAGCCACCCTTATCCGTGTATTTTGCAGGTTTTCGCCCGGCAGAAGGTTTCGAGGGGTATTGGATGATGCGTTCGATGGGGACACCCTTTCTTCTGTTTTCAGATCCCCGATTACTAGGTGGGGCATTTTATATGGGGAGTGATGAGTTAGAACAAGGGGTACGAGATACCATCCAGCACTATTTAGATTATTTGGGATTTGATCAGGACCAACTGATTTTTTCTGGAATGTCAATGGGGACATATCCCTCTTTGTATTATGGTGCTGATTTTGAGCCACATGCCATTATTGTTGCAAAGCCTCTTGCAAATATAGGAACGATTGGAAATAGAGCACGGTTGTTAGCGCCGGAAGTCTTTCCAACAGGAATTGATGTCCTTCATATGCAGACAGGTGGTTTAGAGAATGCCGAGGTTCAGGAACTGGATAACCGTTTTTGGGACAAGTTTAAGCAGGCAGATTTTAGCAATACAACCTTTGGCCTTTCTTATATGAAGGATGAAGATATGGATCCAACTGCCTATGACGATTTGACCACTGCACTTTATTATTCAGGTGCTAAAATCCTCAGCAAGGGAACCACAGGACGACACAATGATGATTCGACCACTGCGACAACCTGGTTTATCAATTTTTATCGAATGATACTGGAAAATGATTTTGGAAGAAAAGGATAGAGATGACATATATGAAAACACCTCAAATTTTATGGGGAGCGAATATGAGAACCTATATGCATGGTTCACAAGTTGAACAATTTCAAGATGGTTCGGTTCGTTTTTATAATCCTTTAGTGGCTTCAGGAACGGAGATACATTCTTGGACTGCCATACAAAATTATCAAGGAAGTCGGACCCAGCCAGTCTTGCCTTTATTGAAAAAAGGTCAGACCTACCGACTAGATGCCTTTTATACGACGGTTCCACAAGACTCAGTTTATCTCAAAGTAAGTTTTTGGGATCGTTATGATAAGGAAGTGAAACAAATTATCGAAAAGAGTCATTCGGTGACATTTGTCTACCCTAAGGAAGCCTATTATTATAGTATTGCTTTGTTGAGTGCAGGCGTGCTGGAGTTGAACTTTAAAGGGATGGTCATTGAAGAAATAGGTGATGGACATGTTTAAACGTTTAAGACCGATGAAATCTGTCAAAGAATTACTTCATCAAGTCAATAGTTGGGCTGAGCAGATCGAACTATTAACAGATCAACAATTAAGGGACAAGACGACTACCTTTAAAAAGCGGCTGGAACAAGGTGAAACGTTAGATGATCTATTGCCAGAAGCTTATGCAGTGGTCCGTGAAGCCGATCGGCGTGTTTTAGGGATGTTTCCTTACGATGTACAGGTCATGGGAGCTATTGTGATGCATCAGGGCCATATCGCTGAGATGAGTACTGGAGAAGGAAAAACGTTGACAGCTACCATGCCTATTTATCTAAATGCTTTGACGGGTGAAGGGGTTATTCTTGTCACAACCAATGAATATCTAGCCAAACGTGACGCGGAAGAGATGGGACAGGTCTATGAGTTTCTAGGCTTATCTATCGGCGTTCCATTTGCAGCAGATGGAGAAGATCTGGAAGCATCAGATAAACGTGTGATTTATGCATCTGACATTATCTATACGACGAATAGTGGTCTCGGATTTGATTACTTAATCGATAATCTGGCATCGAATGAAGAAGGGAAATTTTTACGTCCATTTAACTACGCGATTATCGATGAGGTTGACTCAGTTTTATTGGATAGTGCTCAAACGCCATTAATCATTTCGGGGTCTCCTCGTGTACAATCAAATTATTATGGCATGATCAATACCCTTATGACCACAATGGTTGAAGGGGAAGACTATATCTTTAAAGAAGAAAAAGGTGAGGTTTGGCTGACAGAAATAGGAGCTCATTCAGCAGAAGCTTATCTGGGAATCGATAATCTTTATGCCAAAAATAATGGAGAATTTGCCCGACATCTCATCTATGCTTTAAGAGCTCATAAACTTTTTAAAAGAGATAAAGACTACATCGTTCGCCAAGGAGATATGGGAGCTGAGGTTGTCCTCCTTGATCGAGCAACAGGTCGCCTAATGGAGTTGACCAAATTACAAGGTGGGCTCCATCAAGCGATTGAGGCAAAAGAGTTAGTCAAACTCTCTCCCGAGACGCGTGCGATGGCTTCCGTTACTTATCAGAGCCTCTTTCGAAAATTCAAGAAGATTTCAGGCATGACTGGGACCGGGAAGACAGCTGAGAAAGAATTTCTAGATACATTTGGAATGCAAGTCATTCAGATTCCGACCAATCGTCCCAAACAAAGGGTAGATTACCCAGATAATCTCTATGTGACCTTGCCAGAAAAAGTTTATGCTTCTTTAGAGTGTATTAGGACCTACCATGCACTTGGCAATCCTCTTCTCATTTTTGTTGGATCCGTTGAAATGTCTGAACTTTATTCGAATTTGCTCCTCAGAGAAGGAATCGCTCATAACCTCTTAAATGCCAATAATGTTGCCAGAGAAGCTGAGATGATTGCGGAGTCAGGTCAGATGGGTGCTGTTACGGTTGCGACTTCTATGGCTGGAAGAGGGACCGATATTAAATTGGGCCCTGGTGTAGCAGAGTTGGGCGGTCTTGTGGTCGTAGGGACAGAAAGAATGGAAAGTCAACGGATAGATTTACAGATTCGCGGTCGTTCTGGACGTCAGGGAGATCCAGGAATATCGAAATTCTTTGTGTCCTTAGAAGACGATGTCATCAAAAAATTCGGGCCTGAGTGGGTACATAATTTTTACAAAGATTACAATGTGGAGGATCGTGTTCATTATCAGGAACTAACAGGGCGTCGTTACCGTAAGTTGGTTGAAAAAGCTCAAAGAGCAAGTGATAGTGCAAGTCGTTTTTCACGGCGTCAGACATTAGAATATGCTGAGTGTATGAATATCCAGCGGGAGTTAATCTATGGACAACGTGACCACTTGATTTATCAAGACCAAGACTTGAATGAGACCATAGATTCTGTCCTTCATGATTATATAGAAAATGTCGTAAAAGAGGGAAGTCTAACAAAAAAGGAAGATTTGTATCACTTTATTCTCAACAATATCAGTTTTCAGATTGATCAAATACCAGAAAATCTTGATTTACTAGATGAAAGAGCGGTTGCTTCTTTGATCTATCATTTCGCGTATGAAGAATTGAATCGAAAAAAAGAAATCTTAGAAGCTTTTGACCTTGTTCGCTATTTCCAATGTTTAGCGATGTTAAAAGCAATCGATGATAACTGGGTTGAACAGGTAGACTATTTGCAACAGTTGCAACAGGCTATTGGTGGGCAACAAGCAAGCCGTAAGAACCCTATCGTTGAATATTATCAAGAAGCCTTTGCTGGTTTTGAGGCAATGAAATCACAAATTAAAAAAGATATGGTACGTAATCTTCTGCTAAGCCAAATCTTAGTCTCACCAGATGGTGAGATTGTGGCCCATTTCCCATAAAAAGAAAGGAAACTATGTCAAATAAAGATCTATTTCACGAAGAAGTTGAAGGGCGCATGGAAAAATTAAAGCAAAAGCCAATCAAAAAAGAAAAAGCGACAACAGGCGAAAGGATTAATAAAATCTTCACCACTTTATTTGGTTTGGTGATTATCGTCGGTCTTCTCTTTACCCTGCTTGGTTTGTTGAGGTGATTATGGAAGTTTTATGTTTAATCCTATTGATTGTTTTAAGTGTTCTACTAATTGTATTGATTACACTACAGCCCCGGCAAACACAGATTTTTTCTAATGATGCTATGAGCAATATCGGAAAAGGTAGTTACTGGTCAAGCCAGCCTTTGCTAAAGATCGGGACCTTGGTGACGAGTTTAGCTCTTTTAGTGTTACTACTTTTCCTGATGATTTTCGTTTACGATTAGTGGTCAAATGAAGATTGAGTCGGGAGTGGGGAAGAACTCTGACTAATAAAAAAGTTGAAAAGGTTTCCCAAACCTTTTCAATTTTCCCATCCCCATACAGTTTCAACAGTCTGTGAGACTGTTGGAGGTTGAAACATCGTTTCCGTCACATTAGGTCATTTTTGGAGTTTAAAAAGCGAACGAAGATTTAGGAAACTTACTTTGCAAGTCCTATTCGCCACCTCAAAGCAGTGCTTTGAGCAATCAACCACTGCGTCATACAGTTATGCCTATTTAACATCAAAGGCTGGACAATTTTTGCGCAGCTTTTTTAGAACAAAAATGAGTGTGTAGTACCAGTAATTTATTTGGATAGGGATAGTATCTAGAAGGAGAGCTTGGATATTTAAAAAGTTGAAAAAACATAACAAGATACTAGTCATAGCATAGATGCTTTGATATAATAAAATTTGTTGAAAAAAATATTAAATAGTAGGAAAAAGAACGAATGCATTTTAAACGAACCAAAGGTCAATATCGCGAAACAGATTGCGTGACACGTTTCAAATTAATAAAATCAGGAAAACATTGGCTCCGTGCTGCGACTTCTTATTTTGGATTGTTCCGGATCCTCAAGGGCGGAGTTGACAAGGTAAGCGTCCAAGTACCACAGCTCGAAGAAAACGCACCTTCTTCAGTAAAAGAGCACTTATTAAAGGGATTGTTAACAACGGGAGCCTTGTTAACTGGAGCAACTACGACCTATCGTGTACAAGCGGATGAATCGAATGATCCATCTGCTCTTGAGCGTGCGGTAAGTCCAGCGACAGATGTTTTGGCGGCATCAGATTCAGCTGTTTTAGGTCACTCATCAGAGTCTTCACAATCACAAACAGAAGCGACGTCAGCTTCTATTTCAGATTCAGCCTCTGTAGAAGCTTCTGTGTCTCATTCATTGAGTGTGTCAACGAGTGCGAGTGAATCTGCTAGCACGTCCGCATCTGAGTCAGCATCAACCTCGGCTTCAGAGTCTGCCAGCACTTCAGCGTCCCAAAGCGCCTCAACAAGTGCCTCAGAATCGATGAGTTCATCACTTTCTATGTCATCAGAGCCTATTGACTCTCAAGTTGTTTCTGGTGAAAAATTTAATTCTACAGTAGATTCTGAAGTTCAAGTTGTTGATTCTCACATGTTTTCTAGCTTGGTAGATTTAAATAGTCGAACCACGATTATTACTTCTACTGCTACAGCAACTATTGCGATGACATCAACATCTGAAGTAACATCTAAGAAAATGGATGAAGATCGCAAGAAACTTGAAAAATTGTCTGCCGAAATGGGCGAATATCTTGCTAAGGCGGTAGATTTACCGGATACAGATTCAGCTATTCTCAAAGTTAAGACGGCTACTGCTGAGATTGAGTTAGCGCTTAAGGATCCAAATGCAGATCTAGGTGCAGTTGTTAAGTCTGCTACTTCAGCTCGTAACTCTATCGCCAATGCTGTTTTACGTGCAAATTCAGGTCAACGTGATAGTCGGAATGGTCAAGCTATGCCAACAGGAGAAAGCCTCAGAGGTTTTGCCCCTGTAACGCTAAATCAGCATACGACAGCTGAACTTGTTGAGGGAACGTTTGCAAGCAGTAATCGTGAGGTCCTTTGGCGTATCAATATGCATTCACAGAGCCCGCTTAACTACGCAGGTCTGATCGCACAAGTGGATAAAAATACAACCATCACTCGAGTTCTTTTCAATGGGGAAGAAATGGAGAAACGTGGTAGTTCTGGAAATGAGTATGTTTTTAATAAGCGGCATGATTTGAATAGAAACTTAGATGCGACTATTTTAATCTACGCAGAGGTCAATAATAATTCTAGTGAAGCTACTTTGAATGCCCAGGTGGCTACAAGTAGTAGACCGTTCGATAGCGCTGCAACTGCTGGAAACTATACCCGAGTTATGAATGGTAGGGTTCCAACTGGAACAGGTCAGCGATTAGGCAGTAAACCACCATCTATTAAATTACCAAAAGAGATTACCTACTACAATGACGATAATATCGAAACTGTAAATATGCCGCTGAGTGATGATGTAGGGATGAAGCGCCTAGATGCTGCAAATAGTAATCCAATCATTACTGGCTTGAGTGCACCTAACTATCCAGCAACTAGCAGAAATGGTTATGGAGATCTTGGGACATATGATAGACGTGGTCGTTTTACAGGATACCAGAAATCGTATAATGTACAAATTGTAGGGATGATTGGTCGAAACAACGGAATAGGACAAGCTGGTCGTGCAGATGGAGCTTGGGAACCGTATAAACCTGGTGCATATGTTCTCGAATATACAGTTACGGATACTGACAATCAAACCTCTACAGCTCGGATGACTGTTCGTATCAAAGGCTTCAACGAACGTAACGAACCTGTGAGTGGTGACACTGTTACAGTTAACAATCCATCATCTTTGAGCGAGACTGAGAGAGCTCAAATTCTTGCAAACTTCAAGAGCAGAAATGCTGCTATCCTTTCAGGCACTGACTACGTGAAGGGTTCTGAAGGTGGTAAAGAAATTACAGTGTCTAACACTGGTGAAATCACCATTACTTATCGTGATAACACTGTGGATGTCGTCCAAGGTGGCGTAAGAGCTGAAACAGAAGTACCTGTACCTGCTGTTACAGTGATGCGTGATGGTCAGACTATCCCAGCTACTCCAAGTCCAGTAAGTAGTCGTGGAGATGAGCACATCGTCTATGCTGGTGATGATTTTACGATTAAGTTTACTGCAACTGATAATAGTGGTAAGTTAAAAGAGTTCAAGATTGTTCCGAAAGCAGATGGAACCCAACCAGGGTTGAGAGATAACTACTTTGAAGACCCTAAATACGGTACAGGAACTGTAGGACTCTTGACAGGAGATATCACAGCTACGCCAGAAAATCCAGCAACAATTACAGTCAACGCTCATATGAAAGATGATCTGGAGTGGAAGTCAGGAAATACTTGGCAACGAAATGCAGTTGCAACTGACCAAGTAGGAAACGTTAACGCCACAACTGGAACTGGAAATGTTCGTATTACCCAAGGGGAACTTAGGAACCGTCTTGCAGTGACAAATCCTGTTATTACACCAGTTGCAGATAAGAGTAACTTGACTGAAACTGAAAAGACAGCTGTCAAGAATGCTATCTACGCTAAGAATAATCAGACAACTCACCGTATCAAAGACATTGAAGTTGCAAACGATGGTACTGCGAAGATTATTTATAAGGATTTAACAAGTAATAGTCTTCCTCAGTTAGTAACTGTTAATGAACGGCCAAAATTGGTAATTCCATATGATAGACCAGATGTCAAAGAAATCGATATCTATCGTGGTGAGCCTACTAACCTAACCTTTAGTGCGACAGATGATTCTGGGGAAATTTCCTCTTTGAAGTTTGAAACACAAGGTACAGCTGACAATGCTAATGGTACAAACTACGCAGGATATACTGGAATTAATCGTTCAAATCCAATTACTAGCTTAACAAACGAGTCAAATGCAACTATTACCATCACTGGCACGCTTGATAAAAGTATCCCGGCGGGCAAATCATTTGAACGCTATTTGATAGCGACGGATGATCGTGGCGTCACAGATAGTGTTCATACGAAGAATGGTGTTGCTGACAATGGTTATGTCAAGTTTGTGATCAAAAATCAGACGGATAAATATAACGCTGTAGCTAAAGTGCCGACAGTTTATACTTATGTAGGCGAAACTGCTAGCGATTTATCAAATGCGGCTAACTTTGTTCAGCTTGATGGTGGGAAACAATTACCGCAAGGTGCTACTGTTGTTTGGAAGACACCAATTGACACAACTAACTCTGGGGATAATAAAACAGCTGTAGCGACAGTCACATACGCAGATGGATCTACAGATGATGTTACTGTTACTTACAGCACCATGACTACAATCAAGTCTAAAGATCCGATCAATGATATCCAAGGAACAACTCCTCACAATGGTAATGGTTCAAACTGGCTTGACTATGTGTATAAGTCGGGAGATGCTTGGTTCCCAAGTGGTTCACGACAAACATGGACAAATGAAGATGGAACTCGCTTGTCAGATGCTCCTATCACTACGACAGAAGCTGGGCAACAACGCTTCAAATTGACTTTTACATATCCTAAAGGTCGTCTTGGTGAGACAGATAGTTCGAAATTGCTCAGCAAGACAGTAGATGTTATTCATAATGTTTATAAGTTTGAGACTAATCGTTCTTATATCTTTACTCAGGGTCAAATAAATGATGATACATATAAACAAGTAGTTGCCAATCCAAAAGATTCTATTACGAAAGTGACAGGTGCGCCTGATTATAATGTAAATAAGACGAACTTCAGATGGGCTGATGGTGCTCCAGATCTTTCACAAGTGGGACGATTTACAAAAGATGTGGAAGTTGAACTACCTGTCGATGGTACGGGAGTACGTGTCAAACAACGAGTTCCAATCACTTACACAGTTAATCCGCAAACTCCAGAGATTTCTATTGATTCAACTAATGAGACAGGTGGCTTGCCAAATCGCTCGATTGTGGTAACAAATGTTACACCGGGATCAACTGTAACCCTGACATTAGCTGGACATACTTTTACTAAAGATGTAAAAGCTACTGATACTAGCGTCACTTTTGATCCCCAAGATCTGAAGAAAGCTTATGATGGTAATAATGGTCTTCTTCCGACAGGTAATGTGACAGCTAAGTCAACAGTTGATGGATTGAACTCAGAAGTCGCCTCAGGAACAATCACTCCAGAGCGTGTAAAACCAACAATCACTTACACAGTCAAAGTAAATGGTCAAGAACCTAAGAAAGATAGTAATGGTCGATATCTGTTCTATGCTGGGGATAATATCCAGATTACTTATACAGGTAAAGATAATAGTGGTAAATTAGTCACACTGAAGGTCTCTGGTAATAGAAAAGACCTAACAGACTTCTTCGAAAATAGACCTGAGTGGGGAACTGGTCCTATCACGAACATAATCAGTACCTTAACAAATGATGACCAAACTACCTTTACTATAAATGTTAATACTAATGAAGATCTTGCGTGGAGATCAGGAAACACTTGGGGACGATGGCTCACTGCTACAGATCCTAGTGGAAACAGTGTTGATGTAGGAGAAATTCGAATTCAACAAGATCAGTTGCAAAATTTGTTTAACAAGCCTGTTATTGATGTGACAGAAGTTAAGGATAAAAATCACTTAACAGAAACTGATAAGGAAAAAGTTCGCGAAGAGATTAAAAAAGCTCACGACAAGATTGTTCCAAACGGTCGCAATCGTATTTCTAGCATTGATGTAAGTGAGGATGGAATTGCAACTGTCTACTATAAAGATAATGCTAAAGTAGCATCGGGTAGCCAGCCATATTCACCGATAGTCTATAGCCAAGATGAAACTGTTTCAGAGAAGAAATATCGTTCTGAGTCAGCTTCAGCATCAGAATCAGCGTCAACATCGGCATCAGAATCTGCATTAACGTCAGCGTCCCAAAGTGCTTCGACAAGTGCGAGTGAATCCGCAAGTACGTCCGCATCACAAAGTGCATCTACAAGTGCGAGCGAATCCGCAAGTACTAGCGCATCGCAAAGCGCTTCAACAAGTGCGAGCGAATCAGCAAGCACCTCAGCATCGCAAAGTGCATCTACAAGTGCGAGCGAATCAGCAAGTACATCCGCATCACAAAGTGCATCTACAAGTGCGAGTGAATCCGCAAGTACGTCCGCATCACAAAGTGCATCTACAAGTGCGAGCGAATCAGCAAGTACATCAGCCTCACAAAGTGCGTCTACAAGTGCGAGCGAATCAGCAAGTACTAGCGCATCGCAAAGCGCATCGACAAGTGCGAGCGAATCAGCAAGTACATCAGCATCGCAAAGTGCATCTACAAGTGCGAGCGAATCAGCAAGTACATCAGCGTCACAAAGCGCTTCAACGAGTGCCTCAGAGTCAGCAAGTACATCAGCCTCACAAAGTGCATCGACAAGTGCGAGCGAATCAGCAAGTACGTCAGCGTCCCAAAGTGCTTCAATGAGTGCCTCAGAGTCAGCAAGCACCTCAGCATCGCAAAGTGCATCTACAAGTGCGAGCGAATCCGCAAGTACATCCGCATCACAAAGTGCATCTACAAGTGCTTCTGAATCAGCAAGTACTAGCGCATCGCAAAGTGCATCAACTAGCGCGAGCGAATCAGCAAGTACTAGCGCATCGCAAAGTGCATCTACAAGTGCTTCTGAATCCGCAAGTACATCCGCATCACAAAGTGCATCTATAAGTGCTTCTGAATCAGCAAGTACTAGCGCATCGCAAAGTGCATCAACTAGCGCGAGCGAATCAGCAAGCACCTCAGCATCACAAAGTGCATCAACAAGTGCCTCAGAGTCAGCAAGTACAAGTGCATCGCAAAGCCGCATCAACAAGTGCTTCTGAATCCGCAAGTACGTCAGCGTCGCAAAGCGCTTCAACAAGTTCGAGCGAATCCGCAAGTACTAGCGCATCGCAAAGTGAATCTACAAGTGCGAGCGAATCAGCAAGCACCTCAGCATCACAAAGTGCATCAACAAGTGCAAGCGAATCCGCAAGTACGTCCGCATCGCAAAGTGCTTCAACAAGTGCAAGTGAATCCGCAAGTACGTCCGCATCGCAAAGTGCGTCTACAAGTGCGAGCGAATCAGCAAGTACGTCAGCGTCACAAAGTGCTTCGACAAGTGCGAGCGAGTCCGCAAGTACGTCCGCATCACAAAGTGCTTCAACGAGTGCGAGCGAATCAGCAAGTACATCAGCCTCACAAAGCGCTTCAACCAGTGCCAGCGAATCAGCAAGTACTAGCGCATCGCAAAGCGCTTCAACAAGTGCTTCTGAATCAGCAAGCACCTCAGCATCGCAAAGTGCGTCTACAAGTGCAAGTGAATCCGCAAGTACGTCCGCTTCACAAAGTGCATCGACAAGTGCTTCTGAATCAGCAAGCACCTCTGCTTCAATGAGTGCTTCAACGAGTGCGAGCGAATCTGCAAGTACAAGTGCTTCATTGAGCGCCTCAACCAGTGCATCAAACTCTGTTATTACAAGTAAGGGAGAGCCTGAGATCCACTCTCTTGATAGCATTGATATTAATAGTGTTATTATCTCGGATTCTATGAGTGTGTCTGTATCTGAGAGCATCTCAGCATCGCAAAGTGTCTCAACGAGTGCCTCAGCATCCGCAAGCACCTCTGCTTCAATGAGTGCGTCAACTAGTGCTTCAGAGTCCGCAAGTACATCCGCATCACAAAGTGCCTCAACAAGCACTTCAGAATCAGCAAGCACCTCAGCATCGCAAAGCGCTTCAACGAGTGCATCAGAATCCGCAAGTACCAGCGCTTCTCTAAGTACAAGTATTTCAGCTTCAACCTCAGCACAGTCGTCAGAGACACATGCGAAATTGCCACAAACAGGTGATCAGTCAGCTAATACAGCTACCCTTGGACTTGGTTTACTAACAGGTTTAGTCGGCTTGGGAGTTGTTGCTAAAAGAAGAAAAGACGAGGATGAAGATGGAGATGGAGATGGAGTAATTGGACAGTAGTGAAGTTTGTTCACCTTTATTCTTCAGTACAAGAGAGGTTGGAAACAAAGTGCCCGACCTTCGATGACTAATAGTTATAAGTGCTTGAAACACTGCTTCGAGGTAGTGGTGAGAACTTACAAAGAAAGTTTCTTTTAGCCATAATCTTATGCTATATAACTTTTAAAGGGGTGGGACTACGAATGAATTTAGTTTAAATTCGTTCAGTCTCACTCCCTTTTTATATTTAATGGATATGTTAAAAGGAAACTTTTAAAATAATAATTGCAGAACAAGTATTTCGAGGTAGTAGGATGTTGTTTTTTGAAGTATTTATCTAGTGTTGAATAGTAAATTGTGTGTTATAATGTTAGTCGTACTAATTGGAAATGATTAGTTTTTTTAATCGGTTAAAATGTGGTTGGGACAATGTCTCTCCCTCCTCATTCTGTAATGTAGAAATTAAAAAAGGAAAAGCGCCTTGCATTTTCCACAAAAGAGGACATTATGACAGTATATAATATCAACCTGGGAATCGGTTGGGCCAGCAGTGGTGTCGAGTATGCCCAGGCCTACCGTGCCCAGTTGTTACGCAATATCCATGAACCAGCCAAATTTGTATTTATGGATATGATCTTAGCCGATAATATCCAGCATCTAACAGAAAATATCGGTTTTAAAAATAATGAAATCATCTGGCTCTACAGCCATTTCACGGATATAAAGATAGCACCTACGACCTATACGATTGATCAGGTTTTAGCAGGATTTGCAGGGAAACCGACGCGAGAAGAAGTCGAGGGCAAGATCAAGCGCTTCTTTTATGAGGACCAAGACAACTTTTTGACCTGCTACCTGCGGGAAGAAAACAGTCCCTATGTAGAACGCTGCGAGTATGTGTCCAGAGGGATCTTGGTGAGAAAGGATTATTTCTCCTACACTCGTTACTGTACTGAGTACTTTATTCCTAAGAATAATCAAGCTACTTTGATTGAGCGTCGTTTTTACAATGAAGATGGAAGTGTTGCTTACAGCATGCAGATGGCGGATGGTCGTGAAGTCTACCGTTTTCCAGACCGTTTCCTAGTTGGTCGGCAAGAATTGATCCGTTACTTCATGCAGACCCTTAAATTGACCAAGCAAGATCTGGTTATTTTAGATCGGGAAACCAATATCGGGCAGCCTATCTTTGAAGAAGCACAAAAAGCTCGCCTGGGTGTAGTTGTTCATGCAGAGCATTTCAGTGCCAATAATGTTGATGATCAGTACATCTTGTGGAATAACTATTACGACTACCAATTTACAAATGCGGACAAGGTGGATTTCTTTATTGTCGCTACCGACCGTCAAAAAGAAGTCTTGGCAGAGCAGTTTGTCAAATACACAAACCATCGACCTGTTATCTATACCATTCCGGTTGGTAGTCTTGCAAGCTTGCCACAAAACGAAAATCGCACGCCATTTTCTATGATCACCGCCTCTCGCTTAGCAACTGAGAAACATATTGATTGGTTGGTCCGAGCAGTGGTCTGTGCCAAAAAAGAGTTACCAGAGCTATCCTTTGATATCTATGGCAATGGTGGAGAAGAGGGAAAGTTGCGCTCTCTTATCAATGAATTAGGGGCGACAGATTATATCCGTCTCAAAGGACATGCCAATCTTGAAGAGATTTATAAGAACTATGAAGTTTACCTATCTGCATCGACTAGCGAAGGCTTTGGTTTGACTTTAATGGAGGCTATTGGTTCTGGTCTTCCGATTATTGGTTTTGATGTTCCTTATGGCAATCAGACCTTTGTAGTAGAAGGAAGAAATGGCTATTTGATTCCATCTTCTTCTGATCAAGTGGTGGATCATATTGCTTCTTCCTATGCTGAAAAGATTGTTTTGCTCTACCAAAATGAAGAGCTAGCGAATATGCGCCAAGCATCTTATGAGCGTGCGGAAGACTTTTTGACCAGCCGAGTAGAAGAAGCTTGGTCTCAATTGATTGAAGAGGTGACACATGCTGAATGTATTTGATAGTTATTCTCGTGAAAGCCAAGATTTGCTTCATTCTATGCAGGAGTCTGGTTTTCATCATCCGACAGTCGTTCTAGAGCCAGATGCTTTCTTGCCAGACGGTGTAGAGTCTCCTTTCCTTTATTTCTTAGGACAGCCAAAAGGTGAAAAACGAGGACGTTATTTTAATGAAGTCCTAGTTCCAGATTTTTGGGAAATTTCTGGTGATAACAATATGGGGAAAGTGACTTATTATGGTCAGGAGAAGGCTCGTATTTATTATCATATAGCTTCTTATAAACGTATTGTTGAACGTGTAGAGTGGTTGGATGACAAAAATCAAGTTGTGATGATCGAGCGCTATGATCAATACGGTCGCAAGATTGCTGTTACGACTTGTGATGGTCAAGGACAACCCTTAGTGACCACTTATTTGGAGGGAACGATTGAGCGCCTGACAGAAAATCATCAAACAGGTGATTTGATCTTAACCTTGCCTAATTCCCCTATGCAAATTTTTAAGAGTCGCTTAGATTATTTCATGTTCTATCTAGAATATAGAGGTTTTAATCTAGATAAAGTGATCTATAATACACTGGCCCTCTCCTTCAATGTTAGTCTACACTTGGGAAATAAAGGTGTTGAGGGGAATGATCTCTTAATTTGGCAGGAACCTCTTTATGATGAATTGCCTGGGAATATGCAGTTTATTTTATCTACTCCAAATTTGCGTACAAATAAAATTGTGATCCCTCAGATTAGCACCTACCAACGTGCTTTAGAATTAACTTCAACAGAACAACACAGATTCTTTAAGCCATTGGGCTACATTTATGATTTTCAGGTTAAAGAAGACATTCGTAAGGATACCTTTATCTTGACAAATTCTGATCAAATTGAGGCTCTAACTGAGCTAGTAGAGAAGTTACCGGATGTTACTTTTAGAATTGCAGCGTTAACGGAAATGTCTCCAGTACTTTCTTCAATGGTCCGCTATCCTAACGTTGTCTTATACCAAAATATTAGTCAAGATTGCATCAAAGAATTATTGATTCAGTCAAGTATTTATTTGGATATTAACCACTATGGTGAGGTACAAGGTATTGTTCGTAAAGCATTTGAACACCAACAAATTATTCTAGGCTTTTCACACACCTTACATGATCGACGTTATATTGCGCAAGAAAATATCTTTGAACAAGGAAAGGAAGCTGACTTCGTAGCGCGTATCCGGGAAATCTACCAAACTGTAGAGACATACAAGGAAGCTGTGGTTCAACAAATTACCCAATCAAGTAGCATTGAACCAGCTGTTTTCCGAGCTCGTTTGCAAGAAGAAATAGGCATACAAGCTAAATGATTAAAAGGGAGGAGGAATTTATGCTGTTTCTACAGGCTGATTCCTTATTCTATTAACATCGAATGTAATCAATGATGTAGAAGAATCACCAATACTAAAAAAGAAGTCGGATATTGTACGCCCCTCGAAAGAGAGTGGCACAGAAATCGGTAATTTGTTAGAATTCGATTTCGTCGTCCCACCTCCGCACAGTTGAGTAGGGCTGTAAAAGCTGATGAAATCAGCGTAGTAGAGCCCACTCAACCACTGCGTCTTGCTCGATAATCCAAAGAAAATTGAGAGGCTAGGACTTTTGTCCCAGCCTTTTTATGGGAAGCACATATTTGTATGACTTCTTTTTATTTGATAAATTGTAAAATTTAGTGCAACAAAAAAGCTCATAGCATTTCATTGGTGTAAATTGTAAGTAACCACACAAACAGAACCCGAGGAAAAACTATGAGCTACTCCCATCCTACCATAACCGACCGAATAAAGATAGAAACTTACTTGGAATTAGGTTTGAAATCTTGCCAAATTGCAAGTAAACTTGGCGTTCATAAGTCTACCATTTCAAGAGAGTTAAGTCGATGCAAAAATGGTTACTCCGCAGCCTTAGTACAGGAACAGTACGACCACAGGGCCAAGCAAAAGGGTCGGAGGTCTTGTTTGACACCAAAGTTGAAAAAGGAAATTGAGAACTGTTTAAGATATTCCTGGTCTCCTGAACAGATTTGTGGTCGCTATCAGCTTGAACAAAAGCCAATGGTAGCTTTTAAAACCATCTATAACTGGCTCTATACTGGTTTGATTGATCTGGATTTAAGCGTCCTTCGTCGTAAAGGAAAGACTCGACAACCAAAAGAAACACGTGGGACATTTAGGATTGGCACGTCTATTGCCAAACGTCCTAAAGAGGTCAGGAATCGTGAGACCTTTGGTCACTGGGAACTCGATACTGTGGTGTCTTTCAGAGGCAAAAGTAAGAGCTATTTAGCGACTTTTCTAGAGCGAAAAACTCGTTTTTACTTAGCTTTCAAGATAGCAGACAGTACAGCCAAATCCATGTTTTCGGCCATCGAACAACTTTGTAAGCTATTTCCAAAAGAGGCTCTTAAAACCTTTACTTCAGACAGGGGAAAGAGTTTGCCTGCTATCCTCTGGTGGAGAACTTAGGAGTTCCCTTTTTCTTTGCGGACGACTATTCTTCCTGGCAGAGAGGAAGCAATGAAAACGCAAATGGCTTACTAAGAGAATATTTCCCAAAGAAAACAGATTTAGCCGCTATCTCTGATGAGGCTTTGAACAAGGCTTTATATGATATTAATCACCGACCATGTAAATGTTTAGCTTACAGAACTGTTTGTGAAGCTCTAGAGGATGAGTTATAGTAAATGTTGCACTTATTCTTGCAATTTATCATATACTAAAGAAATTAAAGAAATTAAAGAATTTTAAAAAAGAAGTAGTTTTAGTGTCTACTTTTTTTTGATGATCCCTCCTGGTATTTTATGGTATACTGAAAGCGATAAAATAATTGGAGATCAAGATGAAAAAGATTCCTTTAGCATTTTCAGGTTGTCTATTAGGTTTAGCAGGAGCGGGAAACCTCCTGTCTGATACTTTCCCAGTTCTGGCTCATTTCTTCAGTTTGACGGGTTTGATCCTATGGGCTTTCTTTTTGTGTCACCATTTGATCTACTGGCAAGAAACCAAGATCGAACTTCAAGAACCAGCCCTTCTATCTGGAATGGCGACCTTTCCCATGGCTGGGATGATACTGTCGACTTATCTTTTACGACTCTTTCCGACATTTGGAGGACTCGCCCAGGCAGTTTGGTGGTCTGCTTTCCTCTTAGATTGTAGCTTGATTTTCTACTTTACCAAGAGCCATATGTTGGCAAAACCAAGAGCCAATGCAACCCCTAGTTGGACCGTTCTTTATGTGGGGATTGCTGTGGCAGCCTTGACCTATCCAGTGGTAGGAGTGGTTGAGTTGGCCTATCTGACTCTCGGGTTTGGCTTTGTCTTAACCTTGATTCTTTACCCGCTGATCTATCAGGGATTGAAAACCACCCCTTTACCGAGCCACTTATTGGGGCAAGAAGGCATCTATTGTGCGCCCTTTTCTCTTCTGTTAGCGGCCCTGGTTCGTGTGGGTGGAGCCAGTCTACCGGTTTGGCTGTTATCTATTATGATTGGTATCTCTCAAGCTTTTTATTTCTTCGTTTTAACGCGTCTGCCCAGAATGATAAAAGAGGGGTTTCAACCAGCCTTTTCAGCCTTAACCTTCCCAACGGTCATCACAGCTACTTCCTTGAAAATGGCCCAAGGTCTATTGCAAAGTTCTCTGTTAAGGCCCCTTGTCTGGTTTGAGACCATTCTTTGCCTAGCTATTCTTGTGTCGGTGCTAGTGGGTTTTATGACATACAGAAAAGAGTAGAGGGAAGCTGATAGGCGACTACAATAAGCTTGTGCTCCAATAAAAACTAGAGGTGAGAGACGGCTGACTCGACCTCTTTTTTGTCTACTTTCTAATTGAATCCTAGGAATGATTATGGTAAGATGCAATAAATCATTTTTAATCCCTTGAAAGGAATGTATGAAATTTTTAAAGACAAAGGCCAAGCTCTTTTATCCACTTTTACTACTGGTCTTTTATATCTTAGTTCGGCCACAATTTCGCGAGTTAGCCCAGCTGGTCAGCAACCAAGTCGGCCAAGCCCTTAGCTATTTTTGGACCCTTCTCTTTTTAGAGGCGGGATATCTGATGCTTGTTTTTTCCTTGGTGAAGAAATACAGTCCACGTACCGTTTTTCAGTGGGCAAAGAAGAAACAATTCCTTCCCGCTATCTACGCTACTATATTCACTAGTTGTGCCATCTATTGGTTAGACTACTTTCTCAGTGGGTTCACCAAAGGACGTCTAGCTATTTATCACTCCTTTCCAGTGAATTTAGAAGCAATAGGCTCTCTCATCCTATTCATATTAGTGGTCGTCATTCGACCGATGACAGTGGAGTTGATCTTCCGTGGGGCCCTTGTTCAAACTTATTTCAAAAACTGGCCCCTCTATGCTAGTGTATGGGGACCGGCACTTGTCTATGGGGGAATCCAACTCTTTTACCATCCGTTTACCATCATGAGTTTTTTGATCTATACCATCCCTTCCCTGTTTTTTGGATTACTGAATGAAAAGACGGGCTCCTTGTATTATCCTATCCTTGCTCATATCGGCTTGAACTTCATTTATAGCTTACCCATCATCTTGTCAAGCATCCAGCATCTCTTCTCCTAGTCGTTTTGACGGTACTGGAGAAGGCTTCAAACCAAGGGCCAGAAGGTCGTTGGTTTTTTTTGAAATTATGGTATAATAGAATAAATTTAAAAGAGGGAGTGGGAGTTTGAGAAAAAGCTATCGTGTCAAGCGAGAAAAAGATTTCAATGCCATTTTTAAAAGTGGTATGAATTGTGCGAATAGAAAATTTGTGATCTACCGTTTGCCGCAAGAGCAGCCCCATTTCCGTGTCGGCTTATCCGTGAGTAAAAAATTAGGAAATGCTGTGACACGCAACCGAATCAAGCGCTTGATTCGTCATGTTTTAATGAAGCACCAGGATCATCTTGTAGCAGATGATTTTGTTGTGATTGCTCGAAAGGGAGTTGAGGAACTGGATTTTGACCAGGTCGAAAAAAATCTAGTCCATGTATTAAAATTAGCGCAAGTCTATCATCAAGAAAGGTAATTACGTGAAAAAGAAACTAAAAATAGCTAGCTTACTCGGAGGAGCCCTCCTTTTATTAACTGCCTGTGGAACGTCTGAAGTGACTTCTCAATCATCAGGAGTGTGGGAAAAATTCGTTTACTTCTTTGCAGAAGTCATCCGTTTTCTTTCTATCGGAGGAAACATCGGAGTTGGGATTATCCTCTTCACTCTCTTGATTCGGACGATTCTTTTACCAGTTTTCCAATACCAAATGACCTCCTCGCGCAAAATGCAGGAGATTCAGCCTCTAGTGAAAGAAATCCAGGCCAAGTACCCTGGGAAAGATTTGGAAAGCCGCACTCGTATGTCAGAGGAAATGCGGGCCCTCTATAAAGAAAAAGGAGTCAAGACTTCTTCTGCCTTCTTGCCATTGTTCATTCAAATGCCAGTCTTGATGGCCTTATTCCAAGCCTTGAGTCGGGTAGAATTTCTAAAAGTCGGTCATTTCCTTTGGTTGGATATGAGCGCGACAGACCCAACCTTTATATTGCCAGTTTTGGCAGCCGTATTCACCTTCTTTAGCACCTGGTTGAGCAACAAAGCCATGCCAGAAAAAAATGGTGGAATGACAGCCATGATGTATGCGATGCCAGTGATGATTTTCTTCTTCGCTATGTACTCAGCTAGCGGGGTTGCTCTCTACTGGGTAGTTTCCAATGCTTACCAAGTTGGGCAAACTTACCTATTGAACAATCCATTTAAGATTATTGCGGCGCGTGAAGCAGAGCAACAGGCAATCAAAGATATAGAAAAACAAAAACGACGTGCATTTAATAAAGCACAGAAAAAGAAAAACTAAGAAGGAGTTTGACAGATGGTCCAATATACAGGAGTCAATGTTGAAGAAGCCATTCAAAATGGTTTGAAAGAATTAGATATCCCGCGCATGAAAGCACATATTACGATCGTTTCTCGTGAAAAGAAAGGGTTCCTCGGTCTCTTTGGTAAGAAGCCAGCTGTGGTAGACATCGAACCAATTGCAGAAACTACAGTGACAAAAGCCAATCAACAAGCTGTTAAGGGAGTTCCTGAGGCAATTAATGCTCAAAACGAACCTGTCAAGAGTGTCAGTGAAGAAACTGTTGATTTGGGTCGCGTGGTAGTAGCGATTAAAAAAGTTGAAGAAGAAGGCCAAGAAGTTTCTGAAGAAGTGAAGGCTGAGATTCTCAAACATGAAAAGGCTCCTGAAACCATTCTTGAAGAACAAGGCCATGGGGAGATTCTCGATTCAAGTCTTAAAGAAACTGAGTCACGCAAAACTTCTGATTTTGCTGATTTGGGCATTGAAGTTGAAGAAAGCTATGACATTGAAAAGGTTGTCTCTGATGTTACTTCTTATGTTCAAACTGTTATTGATGAAATGGATGTAGAAGCTAGCATTTCAAGTAGCTACAACCGTCGAACCATCAATATGCAGATTGATACCAATGAGCCAGGTCGTGTGATTGGTTACCACGGGAAAGTTCTCAAGGCCCTTCAATTGTTGGCACAGAACTACCTTTACAATCAGTATTCTAAGAATTTCTACATTGCTATCAACGTCAATGATTATGTTGAACACCGTGCAGAAGTCCTTCAAAGCTATGCGCAAAAATTGGCAAGTCGTGCTCTAGAAGAAGGTCAAGCACAACATACAGATCCAATGTCTAATAGCGAACGCAAGATTATCCACCGTATCGTATCGAAAATGGATGGAGTAACGAGCTATTCAGAAGGGGAAGAACCAAATCGTTACGTTGTCGTCGATATTGAAGGTTAATCTGCCGTCTAAAAAGGAAGATTTCAAAAGGGAGAGAGGAGTGTAAGCTTGGTCTCTCCTTCTCTATTTGAGAAAGGAAAATCGGAATGTATAGTAAGATGAGAGACTTTTTGAATTGTCAGGGAATCAAGTACCTAGCCCCTGCTAAAGCAGGTGAGGATGGGGAGCAAATGTTGGCCTATCGAGAGATGGGGCAAGAAGCTCGCAAGGAGTTCACTCATTTGGTTAGTGATTTTCAGAAGATCTTTCCGCGTTTAAAACAAGACAGGACCAGTCAGTGGATGAATCAAGCCCAAATCCTTCGCCCTCATTTTTGGGCTTATCTCCAAGGAGAGGGAGAAATAGCGGATCCGATGTTTGCCTTGCGACTTTATGGGGATGCGAAGGACTTTGGTGTATCCTTGGAAGTAAGTTTTATCGAACGCAAGAAGGATGAGGAGAGTCTACAAAAGCAGAACCGAGTTTTAACTCTTCCGGTTTCTTCGCCAGTCTATTATCTAGCCCAAGTCGAAGGTGTCAGTCAACGATTCCAAGGGACAGAGGCCAATCGCCTGAGTCTTCTCAAAGGTGTGGAAGCTGGCCAGGTCCGAAAGGTCTTGGTAAAGGTCGATGTGAATCTATCGCAAGCGACTAGCCGAGATGCCATTCTTGAGGAATTAAAGAAAGGAATGGTCTACTTGCTTCCCTACTATGAAGCAACTCGTCAAAGGATAGAAGGAGATGCCCAATAAAAGCGGTATCATTGAACCTGCCCCAACAAATTTTTCATAGCTATTGACAAACAGGCGTGAATCAGATAGAATAGTAAAGTATGTTTAGTAACTGATCACATTATAGCCGGCTAAACGAATACAAAATCTATGAGGAGGTATTCATCGTGAAACGTACTTATCAACCAAGTAAACTTCGTCGTGCGCGCAAACATGGTTTCCGTCACCGTATGGCAACTAAAAACGGTCGTCGCGTATTGGCAGCTCGTCGTCGTAAAGGACGCAAAGTTTTGGCTGCGTAATTCAGATAAAAACCTAAAAACCAGTAGAAACTCGAGACTACTGGTTTTTGTTTTGCCGAAAGTGAATTTAGAGGCTCTTTCTGCTATAATAGAAAGAAGAAAAACTCAGAAGAAAAGGAAAATCATGCAGATTTTTGATACCCATACTCACCTCAACGTTGAAGAGTTTGCAGGGAGGGAAGAAGAGGAATTAGAACTAGCAAAAGAGATGGGAGTCATTGCCCATAATATTGTTGGCTTTGACAAACCGACCATTGAGCGAGCATTAGAATTGGCAGACCAGCACCCAGAAGTTTATCTTACCCTTGGTTGGCATCCTACTGAAGCGGGCGATTATAGTCCTGAGGTAGAGGCCTATCTACTGGAACAGCTGAAACATCCCAAAGTCGTTGCCCTAGGAGAAATCGGTCTGGACTACCACTGGATGACAGCACCTAAGGAAGTTCAAGAGAAGGTCTTTCGCCGTCAGATCCAATTGTCTAAGGACTTGGACTTGCCTTTTGTAGTGCATACGCGTGATGCGCTAGAAGATACCTATGCCATTATCAAGAGTGAAGGAGTGGGTCCACGCGGTGGGATCATGCATTCCTTCTCAGGAACCTTGGAGGAAGCGAAGCGCTTCATGGATCTGGGAATGATGATCTCTTTTTCTGGCGTGGTGACGTTTAAGAAGGCGACAGACATTCAGGAAGCAGCCAAAGAGTTACCTTTGGACAAAATCTTGGTCGAAACAGATGCACCCTATCTGGCACCAGTTCCTAAGCGGGGCCGTGAAAATAAAACAGCCTATACCCGTTATGTCGTAGACTTTATTGCAGAGCTTCGTGGAATGACTAGTGAAGAAGTAGCTCAAGCCACCTATGATAATGCGAGAAAGGTATTTACCCTTGACTGAGAAAAGAAAAATACCAGAAGTGATTGTTGTTGAAGGCAAGGACGATACGGCTAATCTGAAACGCTATTATGAGGTGGATACCTATGAGACACGTGGATCCGCTATTAATCAAGATGATCTCGAACGAATTGCTACCTTGCAAGAGTTGCGTGGAGTCATTGTCTTTACGGATCCGGATTACAATGGGGAACGGATTCGTAAGATCATCATGCAAGAAATTCCGCAGGCCAAGCATGCCTTTTTAAATCGTGGCGAAGCAGTACCAAAATCCAAAACCAAGGGCCGTTCCTTGGGAGTAGAGCATGCCAGCTTTGAAGACTTAGAAAAGGCCCTAGCTGGACTGGTTGGCTCCTATGAAGATGAGCATTTCTTTGATATTACCAAGACTGATCTGATGCGACTCGGCCTGCTAATGGGCAGTGACAGTCGCAAACGACGGGAATATCTAGGCGAAGCCTTGCGCATCGGCTATTGCAATGGCAAACAACTGCTCAAACGTTTGGAGTTGTTTGGGATTTGTTTGGCCCAAGTAGAAGAAGTCATGGCCCGTTATTAAAAATAGGAACAGAGGTAGAAGATGGGATTGTTCGACCGATTTACAGATAAGAAAAAAGAGATAGGATTTTCGTTAGAGAATGTTTTCGCAGAACACCAAAAGAACCCGCGACATTTTTTGATTCCGAGTCAAGAAGAAATCAACCAATTGAAGCTTGGGGACCAGGTTCGCCTTATCTTTGTGCTGGATACAGTCTTGGAGAATGGGTGTCGAGCAGAGCGTATGTGGGTCGAACTCACTGAAATCCGCGATGGGAAGTTCAAAGGACGTTTAACCAATCAACCCGCTTTTATTACCTCCATCCAGCTTGGTGATGAGCTGGATTTTACGCAGGAACATATCGCAAGCCTGATGGTCCCCCCGCTGAATCTTGATACACAAAAAGGGGCCATGATTACCAAGGATTGCTTCCTACGACGTGAGATTAATTGGGCCATTCACGATGAACCTCATCACCCACAAGATAGTGGTTGGCAGTTCTTTACAGGTTATGAGTCCCAGGAAGACTTGGATGATCCATCTAAGGTCACCATTATTAGTCTTGAAGACGCCTTGGAAATGGAGCCCTTGTTAGAAACCGTCTTAGATAAGAATGGGGAAGCTTATGTCTACCAAGCGGAGCAGAATGCCTTTGTGGAAGACTGTTAGACTAGATTGTAGAGAAACACAAGAGAGATAGAGTGATTATTTCTTACACTAAACGGATTAGAAAAGAGAAAAAATGAGAATTGCAGATTATAGCGTGACCAAGGCAGTGCTGGAGCGTCACGGCTTCACCTTTAAAAAATCCTTCGGTCAAAACTTCTTGACCGATACCAATATCCTTCAAAAAATTGTGGATACTGCTGAGATCGATAAGCAAGTCAATGTCATCGAAATCGGTCCCGGGATTGGTGCTTTGACAGAGTTTTTGGCAGAAAATGCTGCAGAAGTCATGGCCTTTGAGATTGATGACCGCTTGGTGCCTATCTTAGCGGATACCTTGCGTGATTTTGACAATGTAACGGTGGTCAACCAAGATATCCTCAAGGTGGATCTCAACCAGTACATCGCAGAGTTTAAAAATCCAGAGCTTCCGATCAAAGTAGTGGCCAACCTTCCATACTACATCACGACTCCGATCCTCATGCACTTGATTGAGTCTAAAATTCCTTTCCAAGAATTTGTGGTCATGATGCAAAAAGAGGTGGCAGACCGCATCTCAGCCGAACCTAATACCAAGGCTTATGGGGCTTTGTCCATTGCTGTCCAATACTATATGACGGCTAAGGTGGCCTTTATCGTACCACGTACCGTCTTTGTGCCAGCGCCAAATGTCGACTCTGCTATTCTCAAGATGGTGCGTCGTGAAGAACCAGCAGTAACCGTCAAGGATGAAGATTTCTTCTTCACTGTCAGCAAGGCTAGCTTTGTCCACCGCCGCAAAACGCTTTGGAACAACTTGACCAGTCGCTTTGGCAAGACCGAAGAAATCAAAGCCAAACTGGAAGCCGGGATCCAAGCAGCCGGTTTGCAACCTTCTGTACGAGGAGAAGCACTTAGCTTAGAAGACTTCGCCCGCTTGGCAGATGGCCTTCTTGATGCAGGGATAAAATAATAGAAAAGACATGGACTACAAAGCCCATGTCTTTTTGAGTGATAGAAGGAAAGGACGGGATTTGAACCCGCGCGTGAAGAAAATCCACTTGCCGGATTTCGAGTCCGGTGCTGTACCGAGCTGAGCCACCTTTCCAAGATGCGGAGAAAGGGATTTGAACCCGCGCGTGAAGAAAATCCACTTGCCGGATTTCGAGTCCGGTGCTGTACCGAGCTGAGCCACCTTTCCAAGATGCGGAGAAAGGGATTTGAACCCTCACGCCCGAAGGGGCACATGCGCCTGAAGCATGCGTGTCTGCCGTTCCACCACCTCCGCATAGTTCTATTATACTCTTTTTAAAAGAAATGCCAAGAAAAAATAGCATGTTTCTTTTTATCGAACCTATAGAGGAAACAGAAAAAGGCTGGGAAAATCCAGCCTTTTCTTTCTTTTACTTATTCATAACTCAGTTGAGGATAGAGTTCTTCTTGTTCTGCAGAGGTATCTTTGAGAATAAAGATGGCCCATAAGAGAGCAAGGAGAAAGACGACTAAGCCAGGGATCCCGCCTTCAGGTCCAAACTCACCACCTGTGATAAAGGTCCGGTTTGAAGTCGTGAAGTACATCAGAGAGGATTCACTATCAAAGCCACTGACATGGAAGCCGTAGACATTGCCCATAATGAAGTTCCAGGCGAAGTGGAAGCCACAAGGTCCCCAGATATTTCCTCTCTTTAAGGCATAGACAGCTGTGAAGAGACCGAAAACAAAGAGGTGAACCGTTGAGAGCCAAGAAGCTCCGTTGTTGTTCAAGTGGAAGTAGGAGAACATGGTAGAAGAAATGAGGATAGCTAAGTAAGCATTCTTATGATAAGAAATAATCGGAATCAACCAACCACGGATATAAATTTCTTCTGCTGCCGTTTGAAAAATATAGCCAATCAGAACCAAGATCCAAGATACGAGGAAAGGAAGACTAAATTGAATGCGATCGAAACGAACATCACCAGTAATAAAGAAGATGATTAATACCGTGGTAATCATAATGGCGCCGACCAAGACCCCCTTAGCGAATTCGGACAGACCATTTCCTTTGGAAAAGCCCATGGTCCGAACCGGTCGTTTTTCAATGAGTTTCACCCAGAGGAAGAAGGCAATGATGGTGTAGAGGAAGGACAAAAGATCCAGAATATTCCACCAGTCGGGAATCCAACTTTGTTTGTTCAAAAAGAAGTTTGTGGAAGCAGTACTAATCGGAGACATGTACTGGGTGATGTAATAGAGAATAAAGGGAGCTAAAAACCAAGGGGTTAAGAACTTCCCTTTCTTTACATTAGAAACGAGAGGGTTACTCTTAGAAAGAAATGAAAAACTCATAAAGGACCTCCTTATACATGGCAGGGATTAGTAAGAAAGTCAGAAATCAGGCACCAAAAAGAGGGCTTCTTTCATTACTAATCAGGTAGCTTCGTCAAGAAATGTATCAGTCTCCGTCACTTCCTTTCTATAAAATAGTTTGTACTTCCCACAAGAGGCATATATATTATGTCCTTCTCCTCTATTATAAACTTATCTGAAAACGTTTACAACCCCTTGTCTGCATCTTGCTCAAAAAAACTGGATGGACTTCTTTTTTCATCCCCAAGTAAGCAAGCGCTATCGTATATTTTTTGATATAATGGTAGTATTAACTTTAAAGGAGTGCTAGTTGCAAGGAACGATTGTTAAAGCCTTGGCCGGTTTTTATTATGTGGAGTGCGAGGGGGAAATATACCAAACACGCGCCCGAGGAAATTTCCGGAAAAAGGGACAAACTCCCTATGTTGGAGACAAAGTAGAATTTTCAGCAGAAGAAAATTCGGAAGGCTATATTTTAAAAATATTCCCAAGAAAGAATAGCTTAGTCCGTCCGCCGATTGTGAATATAGATCAAGCTGTCGTCATCATGTCTGCCAAAGAGCCAGATTTTAATGTTAATTTATTGGACCGATTTTTAGTTCTTTTGGAACAAAAAGTGATTCATCCGATTGTCTATATTTCAAAGATGGACTTACTAGAAGATCCAGCTGAGATGCTTCCTTTCCAGGAAGTCTATCGCCAAATGGGCTATGACTTTGTCACTGACAAGGAAGAGCTCTGGCCTCTCTTGAAGGATCAGGTGACGGTCTTTATGGGGCAAACAGGAGTGGGAAAATCCACCCTCTTGAATACCTTGGCTCCAGAGTTGGAACTAGAGACAGGAGAGATTTCGGACAGTCTTGGACGAGGCCGCCATACGACGCGAGCCGTCAGCTTCTATGATCTCAATGGGGGCAAAATTGCGGATACCCCTGGCTTTTCCTCTTTAGATTATGAAGTCGATAATGCGGAAGATCTGAATCATGCTTTTCCAGATATCGCCAAGGTAAGTCAGGATTGCAAGTTCCGTACTTGTACCCACACACATGAACCATCCTGTGCCGTCAAGCCTGCTGTTGAGGAAGGAATCATAGCTTCCTTCCGCTTTGAGAATTATTTACAGTTTTTGAGTGAGATCGAAAATAGACGAGAAACCTATAAAAAAGTATCGAAAAAATTGCCCAAATAAGGAGATCTGAATAATATGAAAATAAACAAATTAGCCCCATCTATTTTGAGTGCAGATTATGCAAATTTTGAAAGTGAATTGAAAAAATTAGAAGCATCTGGTGCGGAGTACGCTCACATCGATGTGATGGACGGCCACTTTGTGCCTAATATCAGCTTTGGAGCTGGTGTAGTTGCTAGTATGCGTCCTCACAGCAAGCTAGTGTTTGACTGCCACTTGATGGTTACCAATCCTGAGCAACATATTGAAGAGTTTGCGCGTGCCGGGGCAGATATCATTAGCATTCATGTAGAAGCGACTCCACACATCCATGGT
Source organism: Streptococcus australis ATCC 700641 (assembly GCF_000186465.1). Classification (GTDB taxonomy): domain Bacteria; phylum Bacillota; class Bacilli; order Lactobacillales; family Streptococcaceae; genus Streptococcus; species Streptococcus australis. The sequence goes on from NZ_GL636091.1 coordinate 652,776, forward strand.
GCCCTTCAAAAAATTCGTTTGGCAGGTGTGAAACCAAGTGTGGTCATCAATCCAGGAACCCCTGTTGAAAGTATCCAACACATCTTGAACTTGGTAGACCAAGTACTTGTTATGACTGTCAACCCAGGATTTGGTGGGCAAGCCTTCCTGCCAGAAACCATGGATAAGATTCGTCAATTGGTTCAATTGCGTGAAGAAAAAGGCTTGGATTTCGATATTGAAGTCGATGGGGGAATTGACGACAAGACGATTCACGCTGCGAAAGAAGCAGGAGCAAACGTCTTTGTAGCAGGTTCCTATGTGTTTAATGGAGATGTGAATGAACGAGTTCAAACCCTTCGAGCAGCCATCCAAGACTAAGGTTGCGATTGTAGCTGGAGGCCGAGTGGAAACCATTCCGCTAGACTTGGATGTTTATGTCGGGGTGGATGCAGGCTGCCTTTTCCTTTTAGAGCAAGGACTGGAACTATCTTTAGCAGTTGGAGATTTTGACTCTGTCGAGCCAGAAGAATTCCAGAGTATTCAATCTGCGGCTCATGAATTACGGACTTCGGTAGCAGAAAAAAATGATACGGATCTGGAATTGGCGATTAAGGAAGTATTAGCAGGTTGGCCTCAGGCGGATATTCTAATCTTTGGAGCCTTTGGTGGTCGCCTGGATCACCACTTGGCCAGCGTTTTTTTGCCCAGCAATCCAGAGATTGCACCCTTTATGTCGCAACTTTACTTGATGGACCAACAGAATTATCTCTGCTATCGTCCAGCAGGTCGCCATACCATTCTGCCTATAGCAGGCTATACCTATGTAGCTTTTATGCCAGTTGAGGGAGCTTCCATCCAGATTGAAGGAGCCAAGTATCCCTTAAATCCGACCAATTATTTTAAAAAGGCTATTTATGGTTCCAACGAGTTTATCAATCAGCCGATTACCTTAACCCTTGATCGAGGCTATGCCCTTATCATTTATAGCAAGGATGGGAAATAAGATGGAATTAATCCTTTTTGTATTAGGAGTGGGAAATCTTGTCTTGCTCTTCTTGCTCTACCAGCAACGGACAGCTGATAACAAACAGGTCCGTGACTTACTGGAGGACCAAGAAGATCATCTTTCGGATCAGCTGGATTACCGATTCGAGAGAGAGCGACAAGCTCAGCAAATCACTGGCCAGCAGATAGAGATGGCGATCAGTGACCGACTAATGGAATTACGGACAGAAATGCATCAGCAAACGACTGCTTTACGAACAGAAATTGCTGAAAACTTCACTAAAAACCGTGACAAAACGGACGAGCGGATGCAACAGATTCAGGCTTCCAATGATTTGCGGTTGGAGCAGATGCGTCAAACGGTCGAAGAAAAGCTAGAAAAAACCTTGCATAGTCGTCTCCAAACCTCCTTTGAGACGGTCTCCAAACAATTGGAATCGGTCAATAAAGGCCTTGGGGAAATGCAGACGGTCGCAAGAGATGTGGGGAGCCTCAATAAGGTCCTCTCCAATACCAAAACTCGTGGGATTATGGGAGAGTTACAGCTCGGTCAAATTATTGAAGATATCCTAACTCCTGCCCAATACGAGAGAGAGTTTGTAACAGTTCCCAACTCCAGCGAACGCGTCGAGTATGCCATCAAGATGCCTGGTCAGGTCAGAGGGGAATATGTCTATCTACCAATCGACTCTAAATTTCCTCTGGAGGGTTATTACCGACTGGAAGAAGCCTATGAAGGTGGAGAGAAAGAGGAGATTGAGCGGTGTCGCAAGCTCCTATTGGCTAGTATCAAACAATTTGCCAAGGACATTCATCAAAAATACCTCTATCCGCCTGCCACTACTAATTTTGGGATTCTCTTTTTACCGACGGAAGGCCTCTATTCAGAAGTGGTCCGCGACCCAGCCTTCTTTGATCGCCTCCGAAGAGAGGAACAGATCGTCGTCGCTGGTCCAAGCACGCTTTCGGCCTTGTTAAATTCCCTATCGGTTGGATTTAAGACTCTTAATATTCAACGAAGCGCAGATGATATTAGTAAGGTCCTTGCTTCCGTCAAGACAGAGTTCCAAAAATTTGGAGGCGTTTTAGAAAAGACCCAACGGCAGTTGAAGCATGCTTCTGGCAACATCGATGAACTCTTAAACCGGAGAACAAATGCTATCGAGCGTACACTCCGAAACATTGAAACGTCAGAGAATCTAGATATAGCAAGCCTATTGAATTTAGAAGATGGAGAAGATGATGGTCAAAATTAATCAAATGAAAAAAGACGAATTATTTGAAGGCTTCTACCTCATTAAGTCAGCAGATGTTCGTCAGACACGGGCTGGAAAGAACTATCTTGCCTTTGTCTTCCAAGATGAGACAGGCACGATTGAAGGAAAATTGTGGGATGCTCAGCCACATAATGTGGAGCAGTTCCAAGCTGGTCGCGTCGTTCATATGAGCGGCCGCCGGGAGGTTTATAATAATACGCCCCAGGTCAATCAATTAACCTTGCGGTTGCCTCAAAACGGGGAACCGTCTAACCCAGCAGACTTTAAAGAAAAACCTCCAGTGAATCCAGTCGATTTGAAAGATTACCTGTCGGGGATGATTTTCAAAATAGAAAATCCGGTTTGGCAACGTGTGGTGAGGGCGCTCTACAGCAAGTACGACAAAGAGTTCTACTCTTATCCTGCGGCCAAAACCAACCACCATGCCTTTGAGACAGGCTTAGCTTATCACACAGCCACTATGGTCCGTTTGGCTGAGAGCATCTCTCAGGTTTATCCTCAATTAAACCAAAGTCTTCTCTATGCCGGGATCATGCTCCATGATCTTGCCAAGGTACTGGAACTCTCAGGCCCTGAAAATACGGAATATACGGTTCGAGGAAACCTCATCGGGCACATTGCTCTGATCGATGAAGAAATTACCAAGGTCTTACAAGAGTTGAAGATTGATGATCAAAAAGAAGATGTGATCGTGTTGCGACATGTGATTTTGAGTCACCATGGTCTACTAGAATATGGTAGCCCGGTTCGTCCAAAAATCATGGAAGCGGAGATCATCCATATGATTGATAACCTAGATGCAGAAATGATGATGATGACTTCTGCCTTGGCTTTAGTGGGACCTGGTGAAATGACCAATAAGATTTTTGCCTTGGATAACCGCTCCTTCTATAAGCCGAATTTAAAAGATTCCTAATAAACAGGAGCCAAAAAGGTCACTCTAATTTTGTTAGTAAAAAAACGAGAAACGAATGTTGTGAGACTAACAATGTTCGTTTTTTGGTATAATATGGTATAATACAATAAAAAACTATGTGGAGAGAAAATGAAGCTAAGAAGAAGTGAGCGGATGGTTGTGATCTCGAATTACTTGATTAATCATCCCTACGAATTGACGAGTTTAAATACATTTGCCGAAAAATACGAATCTGCCAAATCCTCTATTTCTGAAGACATTGTCATTATTAAACGGGCCTTTGAAGAGATGGAAATTGGAAACATTGAAACTCTTACCGGTGCAGGTGGAGGAGTCATCTTTACTCCTTCCATTTCTGATGCAGAATCAAAAGAAATTGTTCAAAATTTGTGCAATCAATTGTCAGAAAGTAATCGGATTTTACCAGGTGGATATATCTACCTTTCGGATTTGCTAAGTAATCCAAAAATCTTAAATAATATTGGGCGCATTATTGCCAAGGCCTTCCGAGATCAAAAAATCGATGCTGTTATGACGGTGGCAACCAAGGGAGTCCCATTAGCAAACGCGGTAGCCAATGTCTTAAATGTTCCTTTTGTCATTGTGCGTCGCGATTTAAAAATTACAGAAGGCTCAACGGTCAGCGTCAACTACGTATCTGGTTCTAGTGGCGATCGGATTGAGAAAATGTTCCTATCCAAACGTAGTTTGAAGGCTGGAAGCCGTGTTCTGATTGTTGATGACTTCCTTAAAGGAGGGGGAACCATCAGTGGGATGGTTAGCCTCTTGGCTGAGTTCGATTCAGAGTTAGCGGGAGTCGCTATTTTTGCGGACAATGCTTCGGCTAGAAGTAAAGATTTATTTGATCACAAGTCACTTCTACGTGTGACCAACATTGATGTAGCAGAAAATAAAATTGATGTAGAAATCGGAAATATTTTCGATAAGAGCTAAGGCTGGAGAGGGAGAAAGGAAAATGAAAACAATTTTAGACCGTTTTGATCGTAGTCCCCTATGGCTTCGATTGGCAACGATATTCATCTTGACAGGAGTTCTTGTCGGTGGGCTTTATACAGTTCGTAAAAATTCTGCAGACCAAGTTACAGTGGTGAAACAAGAAACCAAAAAAACAGGTTCTCTTCCTATTAAGAAGAAAGATCCTAAAAAAGTCAAAGAAGAAGAGGAAGCCAAAATCGCTGAAGCGGCTGAAAAAGCAGTTGCTCATTTTGAAACGACTGCAACTCAAGAAACCTTAACCGCTGCCCAAGAGGCCGTAGAAAAAGTGAAGGACGAAACCAAGAAACAGGCCTTCCAAGCTCGTATTCAATATATTGTAGACTACTATGGCATGCAAACCAACCAGAATACTCAATCAACTGATCTGAATCAAGCTAACCAAATAGGGCAACCTCAACAAGTGGTTCCAGCAGAAGTCCCTCAGTATCAGTCCAATGAGGTTCCTCAGGTTTCGAATGCAACAATTCCAGCTGTAACGCAACAATCTGAACAATAATGTGGCGCGGTTTTAGGAAGAAGCAATCGTGCAAAAAAGAGAAAAAAATCTTGACAGTGAAAGTACCGCTATGTTACAATAATAGACGGTACTTTTTACTTTTGGTCTCTCAAGAGTGTACAGGGACGTGCTGACAAATGTTGCAAAAGTACACACAGATGGTAGCTGTCACCAAGTGTATCATCACCAAAAATAAAAAAATACAGGAGAATGTAGATGCCTACAATTAACCAATTGGTTCGCAAACCGCGTAAATCAAAAGTAGAAAAATCTAAATCACCAGCTTTGAACGTTGGTTACAACAGTCATAAAAAAGTTCAAACAAACGTTTCTTCACCACAAAAACGTGGTGTTGCAACTCGTGTTGGAACAATGACACCTAAAAAACCTAACTCTGCCCTTCGTAAATTCGCTCGTGTACGTTTGAGCAACTTGATCGAAGTTACTGCCTACATCCCAGGTATCGGACACAACTTGCAAGAGCACAGCGTGGTGCTTCTTCGTGGTGGACGTGTAAAAGACCTTCCAGGGGTACGTTACCATATCGTCCGTGGTGCACTTGATACTGCAGGTGTTAACGATCGTAAACAAGGCCGTTCTAAATACGGTACTAAACGTCCAAAAGCATAAGGAAAGGGGATAAAGAGAAATGAGTCGTAAAAATAGAGCTCCAAAGCGCGATGTATTGCCAGATCCGCTTTACAATTCACAACTAGTTACTCGTCTTATCAACCGCGTTATGCTTGATGGTAAACGTGGTACAGCAGCTTCAATCGTTTACGGTGCTTTTGAGCAAATCAAAGAAGCTACTGGAAATGACGCGCTTGAAGTATTTGAAACAGCAATGGAAAACATCATGCCTGTACTTGAAGTACGTGCACGTCGTGTTGGTGGATCTAACTACCAAGTCCCAGTTGAAGTTCGTCCAGAACGTCGTACAACACTTGGACTTCGTTGGTTGGTAACCATCGCTCGTCAACGTGGTGAGCACACAATGGTTGACCGCCTTGCTAAAGAAATCTTGGATGCTGCAAACAACACTGGTGCAGCTGTTAAGAAACGTGAAGACACTCACCGTATGGCTGAAGCTAACCGTGCCTTCGCACACTTCCGCTGGTAAGAAAATGATACCAAGAGCGCTAAAGGTCCAAGGCAAAAATAGGAAACTGATGCAGTGTTCCGTGAACACAAAGCAGTTTATCTTTTTTGCGTCGGGCCTCGCTCGGGTTCAAATCAGTTAACTTGAGCTTTTAGCTCGAGTAAAATTCAACTTATCATCTTGCAAGTTGAAACCAACCAAACAGGATAAACAATGAGAACGGGTAGGTCCTGCCTATCCGTTTTTGTTAAATCATGTTATAATAGTATAGAAATAAAAAATATAGGAGAACAAAACCTCATGGCACGCGAATTTTCACTTGAAAAAACTCGTAATATCGGTATCATGGCCCACGTCGATGCTGGTAAAACAACTACAACTGAGCGTATCCTTTACTACACTGGTAAGATTCACAAAATCGGTGAAACTCACGAAGGTGCGTCACAAATGGACTGGATGGAGCAAGAGCAAGAACGTGGTATCACCATCACATCTGCTGCGACAACAGCTCAATGGAAAGACACTCGTGTTAACATCATCGACACACCAGGACACGTGGACTTCACGATCGAAGTACAACGTTCACTCCGCGTTTTGGACGGTGCTGTAACGGTTCTTGACTCACAATCAGGTGTTGAGCCTCAAACAGAAACAGTTTGGCGTCAAGCTACTGAATACCGTGTTCCTCGTATCGTATTTGCGAACAAGATGGATAAAATCGGTGCTGACTTCCTTTACTCAGTAAGCACACTTCATGATCGTCTTCAAGCAAATGCACATCCAATTCAATTGCCAATCGGTTCTGAAGATGACTTCCGTGGAATCATCGACTTGATCAAAATGAAAGCTGAAATCTACACCAATGACCTTGGTACAGATATTCTTGAAGAAGATATCCCAGCTGAATACCTTGAACAAGCTCAAGAATACCGTGAAAAATTGGTTGAAGCAGTTGCTGAAACTGATGAAGACTTGATGATGAAATACCTTGAAGGTGAAGAAATCACTAACGAAGAATTGAAAGCTGGTATCCGTAAAGCGACTATCAACGTTGAATTCTTCCCAGTATTGTGTGGTTCTGCCTTCAAGAACAAAGGGGTTCAATTGATGTTGGATGCAGTCCTTGACTACCTTCCAAGCCCACTTGATATCCCTGCAATCAAGGGTGTGAACCCAGATACAGACGAAGAAGTAGAACGTCCAGCATCTGACGAAGAGCCATTTGCAGCGCTTGCCTTCAAGATCATGACTGACCCATTCGTAGGTCGTTTGACATTCTTCCGTGTATATTCAGGTGTCTTGAACTCAGGTTCTTACGTATTGAACACTACTAAAGGTAAACGTGAACGTATCGGACGTATCCTTCAAATGCACGCCAACACTCGTATGGAAATCGAAACAGTTTACTCTGGTGATATTGCTGCTGCTGTTGGTTTGAAAGATACAACAACTGGTGACTCATTGACAGATGAAAAAGCGAAAGTTATTCTTGAGTCAATCGAAGTTCCAGAACCAGTTATCCAATTGATGGTTGAACCAAAATCTAAAGCAGACCAAGACAAGATGGGTATCGCTCTTCAAAAATTAGCTGAAGAAGATCCAACCTTCCGCGTTGAAACAAACCCTGAAACAGGTGAAACAGTTATCTCTGGTATGGGTGAGTTGCACTTGGATGTCCTTGTTGACCGTATGAAACGTGAATTCAAGGTTGAAGCCAACGTTGGTGCTCCTCAAGTATCTTACCGTGAAACATTCCGTGCTTCTACACAAGCACGTGGATTCTTCAAACGTCAATCTGGTGGTAAAGGTCAGTTTGGTGATGTTTGGATCGAATTTACTCCAAACGAAGAAGGAAAAGGATTCGAGTTCGAAAATGCGATCGTCGGTGGTGTGGTTCCACGTGAATTCATCCCTGCAGTAGAAAAAGGACTTCAAGAATCTATGGCGAACGGTGTCCTTGCTGGCTACCCAATGGTTGACGTGAAAGCGAAGCTTTACGATGGATCATACCACGATGTCGACTCATCTGAAACTGCCTTCAAGATTGCTGCATCTCTTGCTCTTAAAGAAGCAGCTAAGTCAGCTCAACCAGCAATCCTTGAGCCAATGATGCTTGTAACTATCACAGTTCCTGAAGAAAACCTTGGGGATGTTATGGGCCACGTAACTGCTCGTCGTGGACGTGTAGACGGTATGGAAGCACACGGTGCAAGCCAAATCGTTCGTGCTTATGTACCACTTGCTGAAATGTTCGGTTACGCTACTGTCCTTCGTTCTGCAACTCAAGGACGTGGTACCTTCATGATGGTATTTGACCACTACGAAGATGTACCGAAATCAGTACAAGAAGAAATCATTAAAAAAGCTAAAGGTGAAGCATAATTTTACCATCTAGCTAAAAGCTTTCCTCTTAGGAGGAGAGCTTTTTTGATTCGAAAAGAGTTTAACACCTCTTCCTCATAAGAGATAGTGAAAATGAATATGAAAGTTTGTGTAATATTTCTAATCCTAATGAAATCAGTTGCATTTTAGGGGAAGAAAGTATATAATAATATTGTTGAAAGATGATTTGCAACCTATCAAGTTACTCTTTTCACATAAAAAATTTTTTGATTTTCATAAGGAGGAAATCACGAATGGTAGTTAAAGTTGGTATTAACGGTTTCGGTCGTATCGGTCGTCTTGCTTTCCGTCGTATCCAAAACGTAGAAGGTGTTGAAGTTACTCGCATCAACGACCTTACAGATCCAGTTATGCTTGCACACTTGTTGAAATATGACACAACTCAAGGTCGTTTCGACGGTACTGTGGAAGTTAAAGAAGGTGGATTCGAAGTTAACGGTAAATTCGTTAAAGTTTCTGCTGAACGTGATCCAGAACAAATCGACTGGGCTAACGACGGTGTAGAAATCGTTCTTGAAGCAACTGGTTTCTTTGCTAAGAAAGAAGCTGCTGAAAAACACTTGCACCCAGGTGGAGCTAAGAAAGTTGTTATCACTGCTCCTGGTGGAAATGACGTTAAAACAGTTGTATTTAACACTAACCACGACATTCTTGATGGTACTGAAACAGTTATCTCAGGTGCTTCATGTACTACAAACTGCTTGGCTCCAATGGCTAAAGCTCTTCAAGATAACTTCGGTGTTGTAGAAGGATTGATGACTACTATCCACGCTTACACTGGTGACCAAATGATCCTTGACGGACCACACCGTGGTGGTGACCTTCGTCGTGCTCGCGCTGGTGCTGCAAACATCGTTCCTAACTCAACTGGTGCTGCTAAAGCTATCGGTCTTGTAATCCCAGAATTGAACGGTAAATTGGACGGATCTGCACAACGCGTTCCAACTCCAACTGGATCAGTTACTGAATTGGTTGCAGTTCTTGAAAAGAACGTTACTGTTGATGAAGTGAACGCAGCTATGAAAGCAGCAGCTAACGAATCATACGGTTACACAGAAGATCCAATCGTATCTTCAGATATCGTAGGTATGGCTTACGGTTCATTGTTTGACGCAACTCAAACTAAAGTTCTTGACGTTGACGGTAAACAATTGGTTAAAGTTGTTTCATGGTATGACAACGAAATGTCTTACACTGCACAACTTGTTCGTACTCTTGAATACTTCGCAAAAATTGCTAAATAATTCATCTGTATGATGAGAGGAGGGTGACCTCCTCTTTTTTTGTACTTTTTTTAGTTCCTCCTCACCTTATTATAGGATTTGCTAAAATGAATTGACAGACTCCTCTTTAAAGCGGTAAACTAAATCTGAGTGAAGATTTCCAATTAAACAAAAATGTAAGCGATTGCACGCAAGCAAATAAGGAGTGTTTTAGGAGATTGGAAATTAGTAAAATAAGATGGAGGTCAAGATGAAAGGTCATCAATTTGAAAAACAACAACGTTTTAGTATCCGGAAATTCAGTGTGGGAGTTTGTTCTGCACTGATTGGATTGGCATTTTTAGGAACGGGGGCTGTCTCAGCGGATGATACGCATGCTACTAATGAACAACCCTTAGAAGTTTCCACAGCAAATACGGAAGATGTCAATCATTTGATCAGAGAAGCGGGTGTCTACACTGCGAATGCTGTCTTGCCAACTACAGAATCAGCAAAACCAGTTGAGGAGGCAACTCCAGCTACGACAGAGGCTAGTCCTGCAACTCCAGAAGCTAGCACGACGACGGATACTCCAGCCGTTTCAGCGACGGAACAACCAAAAGTAGCTGCAGAAAAAGTGGAAGATTTACCAACCAATGAAGAAAAACAATTACGACCAAAAGAGGTCAAATTTGATACTTGGGATGATTTGTTGAAATGGGAACCTGGTAAACGAGTGGATGATGATTTGAACCGAGCAAGTGTTCCCCTTGCTAGTCGTTTTCAAGGGAAGCAAATTAACGAGCAAGCCAACCCGGATGCAAAAATTCAATCCCTATCTAACATGAACTCAAAAGCTAAGGATCATGCTTCCGTCGGTGGGGAAGAATTTAAAGCTTATGCTTTTGACTACGGGCAATATTTGGATTCCATGGTCTTTTGGGAAGGGCTTGTCCCTTCAGCAGATGTGATTGATGCTGCTCACCGAAATGGGGTTCCCATCTATGGAACACTCTTTTACAACTGGTCAAGTAGCATCAAGGATCAAGAGCGCTTCGCAGAAACCTTGAAAGAAGATAGTGAAGGATCTAAAACCTTCCCGATTGCTCGGAAATTGGTTGATCTGGCGAAATACTATGGTTTCGATGGTTACTTTATCAACCAAGAAACAACAGGGAACCTAGTAGAGCCTTTGGGGCCAAAATTAAGAGATTTCCTTCTTTATACTAAGGAGTATGCGAAGAGCATCAACTATCCGATCAAGTACTCTTGGTATGACGCCATGACTTATGAATATGGTCGCTACCACGAAAATGCACTGGGTGAGTACAACTACAATTTCATGCAGCCTGAAAATGGAGAAAATCCAGTTGATACCTTCTTTGCCAACTTTAACTGGGGCAAATCAGAAGTTGATTATTCCATCAGTACAGCAAAATGGATTCAGCGCAATCCTTATGATGTTTTAGCGGGACTGGAACTCCAAAAAGGGGGCTCTTATAAGACCAATGTAGACTGGAATGCGATTTTAGATGAACATGGCAAGTTGCGCCTTTCTCTTGGTCTTTATGCACCAGACACCATTACAGGTCTAGGAAAGACGGGAGAAGGTTACCACATCCATGAAGATCTATTCTGGACAGGTTTCCAAGGAGATCCAACCAAAGGAAAACCAGCAGATCAATCTTGGTACGGGATGTCCAATTTAGTAGTGGATAAAACGCCAATCACAAACGCTGATTTTAATACTTCATTTAATACTGGTCACGGGAAATATTGGTTTGTAGATGGAAAAATTTCAAAAGATGGTGAATGGAACTATCGCTCTGTCTCTGGCTACCTACCAACATGGCGCTGGTGGGTAGAGCATAGTGAAGATAGTACGCCATTGAAAGGACGCTATGACTTTGATCAAGCTTATAATGGAGGAAATTCTCTAGCCTTTGAAGGCGATCTGAAAGCCAATAGCAGCCAAAATGTCATGCTCTATTCGACCAAGATTCCTGTGACAGAAACGACCAAATTAAGCGTCTCTCACAAGGGTGGAGTCGGTGCAGCTGCTTGGGTAGCGGTTGCTACAAAAGAAGACTACTCCGAATACGTATGGAAAGAATTGACGCCAAGCGCAGATTGGTCGACTCAAACCTTTGATTTGGGAGACCTGGCTGGCAAGACCATTTATGCGATTAAATTATTCTTTGACCATGATGCAGATGTCAAAGACTACAAATTTAATCTCGGTCAGTTGTCGATTACGTCAAACCAAGAAAAACCAGCTGCGCCTTCTGAAGTAACCGTGCAAGGCAAACGCCTGCAAAATGCGCAAGAAGCAGAAGCAGTCCTAAACTTTAAGGGAGTTGCAGATGCAGATTACTATGAAGTCTATGAGAAAGATGGCGATAACTGGCGTCTCTTAACAGGTTCTTCTGCTACAACCGTCTATCTTCCAAAAGTTAGTCGTTCAGCAAGTGCTGAAGGGACCACCCAGGAACTCAAGGTTGTTGCTGTTGGGAAGAACGGCCAACGTTCAGATGCGGGAACTGTGGCCTTTGATTGGGGCATGACAGTGTCAGATACTAGTCTTCCAAAAGCCCTAGCACCAAACGTGGTCATCGGAGCCAAAGTCATCGGTTCAAGTTTCCCAGATGCAGATGGTAGTGAAGGCATCGAGGGGATGTTGAATGGTACCATTACCAGTCTTTCGGATAAATGGTCTTCGGCTCAATTAAATGGAACTGTCGATATTCGCTTGATACAACCACGGACCATTGTTCGTTGGGTTATGGACCATGCGGGAGCTGGTGGAGAATCTGTCGATGATGGCAAGATGAATACCCGTGACTTCGACCTTTACTACAAGGATGAAGCTGGTGAATGGAAGCTCGCTAAGGAAGTTCGCGGCAATAAAGCCCATGTATCTGATATTACACTCGACCATCCAATAAAGGCTCAAGAATGGCGTCTCCATGTCATTACGGCAGATAACGGAACTCCATGGCAAGCCATCCGGATTTACAACTGGAAGATGTATGAAAGTCTGGATACTGAAACGGTCAACATCCCAATGAAAAATGCTGCAGCGCAAAACTTAGGCAATCATTTTGTCCAAGTCGGCTTCAAAGATGTTCCGGCCAACACCACACTAACTCTTTATGCGGATAAAGAAGCCACTAGCCCAATTGCGACTATGACAGCTGATCAAGCTGGCAATCTGATCTTTAAACCACTCGGATTTGAATCAACTCCGTCTCTTCTTTACTACCGTGCGCAAGAACCTGGTAAAGATATCAGTAATGTCTTGGCGATCGAAGTTCCAAAAAATGATAAAGAAATTGCGGGACTCCAATTCGAAGATGGATTGACCAAGAAGGTTTACCGACAAGGTGATGCTCTTTCCCTGAAAGGAGCAACACTCCGTGTTCATTATAAAGATGGCCAAGCAGATCAACTGGTCAACCTTACCAACTCAGGTGTAGAGATTCATGGATTTGACAGTAGCAAACTTGGAGAACAACACCTAGAAGTTTCTTACCTTGGTCAGAAATTGGATAAGACTCTCACTGTTTTTGTGGTCAGTGCAGAGGAAGCCGGTGAAAAAGCAGTTGCTGGTCTAGAATTGACCGACAAACCAAAAGTGGAGTATATTGTCGGAGAAGCATTTGAAAAAGAAGGCGGACGCTTTACAGTTGTCTTTGATGATGAAACAACCGAAACGCACGCTTTGACCGATGAAGGGGTGGAAGTAACTGGCTTTGATGCGACCAAGGAAGGCCGTCAAACCATTACCATCCATTACAAAGGCGCTAGCACAAGCTTTGATGTCCTCGTCAATCCAAAACCAGCTCTCAACGATGAATACCTCAAGCAAAAATTGGCTGAAGCTGAAGCTGCAAAAGCCAAAGTAGACTTTACTTTTGCCAGTCCTGAAGTCAAAGAAGCCTTGTTGGCTGGAATGGCTGCTTCTGAAAAAGTCTTGAAAGAGCACGATACCAGCACACAAGATCAGGTAAATGAGCAGTTGAACCAATTGACCGCTCTCTTGAAAGCCTTAGATGGACAAGCTAATCTAGTCAAAGAGAAAGAAGCACTTTCTGCTCTGACAGAAGAAGCGACAGCTCTATTAGCAAGCAAGCCAAATCACCCTTCTGGTGACGCTTTGCAGGCACTGGTTGAGAAAAACAAAGAACTCCTCGACTCTTCAGAGCTCACTCCTGAAGCGCTCGCAACCGCAAAAACAGGTCTAGAGACCTTGATTGCGCTCCTGAAAGAAGATAAGCCAGCGGTCTTTGTAGACCCTGCGACTGGAGTCGAAGTTCAGTTCTCTAACTTGGAGCCTACTGCTATTAAGGGGTTGAAAGTCGCGAAAGTTGGAGCCAATCAGGCAGAAAAAGAAGAGCTGAAGGGACGAGAAGCGACTCTCTTTGATATCGAAGGAGTCGATGCAAGTGGTCAGGATGTCGATACCCAGCATCCATCACTTGTAAAAATCCCTGTGGATAAGGATAAAGAAGTGGAGCAAGTCCTCTTCTTCCCAGAAGGTCAAGCTCCTCAATCACTTGCCTTTGAGCGAGAAGGAGATACCGTTATCTTTACAGCTCCTCACTTTACCCACTATGCGATTGTCTATAAGACACCAAGTCCAGCGGTACCGGATCAACCGATCCAACCAGAGGAACCAGCGGTACCGGATCACCCAATCCAGCCAGAGGAGCCAGCTACACCGGATCAACCTGCGACACCAGATCAACCAGCTCAGCCGGAGAATCCAACAAAACCAGAACAACCGGATGACAATCAAAAATCACCAGAACAATTGAATCCAACGAAACCAACTGATTCATTGAATCAAAAGGAAAATGGTCCAGATCTTCTGGATCAACGAGTTCAACAAGTTTTGAGTCGCTATTTAACACCGTCTAAAGAAGGAATCTCTCAACAAGATCATCAAACTAGCAAAGATACTGACAAGGAATTGCCAACAACTGCAAGTTTAGAGGCTACTTTTGCAGCAGAAGCTGTTCTCCTAGCAGCGCTTGGAGGCTTCCTCTTGGCCGGTAAGAAGAAAGAAGAGTAACTTTTTAAGAGTCTTTAAAAGTTAAATTCAATCGTAAACCTCCTTTGTAAAAAACAAGGGAGGTTTTATGATGCAGATTCTAATCGAGGAGCATGTCTCCAGACTTGCTAATAAGAGGTAGAAATCCACTATTTTTCTACCTCTTTTACAGCTTTTGTGATATAATTATCATGTATTAAAAATAGAAGGAGTCATATCCAATGGCAAAATTGACTGTTAAAGACGTTGACTTGAAAGGGAAAAAAGTTCTCGTTCGTGTTGACTTCAACGTACCTGTAAAAGATGGCGTGATCACTAACGACAACCGTATCACTGCTGCTCTTCCAACAATCAAGTACATCCTTGAACAAGGTGGACGTGCAATCCTCTTCTCTCACCTTGGACGTGTGAAAGAAGAAGCAGACAAAGAAGGTAAATCACTTGCTCCTGTAGCTGCTGACTTGGCTGCTAAATTGGGCCAAGAAGTTGCTTTCCTTCCAGGTGTTACTCGTGGTGCTGAATTGGAAGCAGCGATTAACGCTCTTGAAGATGGACAAGTTCTCTTGGTTGAAAACACTCGTTACGAAGATGTTGACGGCAAGAAAGAATCTAAAAACGATCCTGAACTTGGTAAATACTGGGCATCACTTGGAGATGGTATCTTCGTAAACGATGCATTCGGTACAGCTCACCGTGCACACGCATCTAACGTTGGTATCTCAGCAAACGTTGAAAAAGCAGTTGCTGGATTCCTTCTTGAAAACGAAATTGCTTACATCCAAGAAGCTGTTGAAGCTCCAGAACGTCCATTCGTGGCTATCCTTGGCGGTTCTAAAGTTTCAGATAAGATCGGTGTTATCGAAAACTTGCTTGAAAAAGCTGATAAAGTTCTTATCGGTGGTGGTATGACTTACACATTCTACAAAGCACAAGGTATCGAAATCGGTAACTCACTTGTTGAAGAAGACAAGTTGGATGTTGCAAAAGCTCTTCTTGAAAAAGCAAATGGTAAATTGATCTTGCCAGTTGACTCAAAAGAAGCAAACGCATTTGCTGACTACACTGAAGTGAAAGACACTGAAGGTGAAGCAGTAGACCCAGGTTTCCTTGGTTTGGATATCGGTCCTAAATCTATCGCTAAATTCGACGAAGCTTTGACTGGTGCGAAAACAGTTGTATGGAACGGACCAATGGGTGTATTTGAAAACCCTGACTTCC
Source organism: Streptococcus australis ATCC 700641 (assembly GCF_000186465.1). GTDB lineage: Bacteria > Bacillota > Bacilli > Lactobacillales > Streptococcaceae > Streptococcus > Streptococcus australis. The sequence goes on from NZ_GL636091.1 coordinate 668,444, forward strand.
AAGCTGGTACAATCGGTGTGATGGACGCTATCGTGAAACAACCAGGTGTTAAATCAATCATCGGTGGTGGTGACTCAGCTGCCGCAGCGATCAACCTTGGTCGCGCAGACAAGTTCTCATGGATCTCTACTGGTGGTGGAGCTTCAATGGAGCTTCTTGAAGGTAAAGTTCTTCCAGGACTTGCAGCCTTGACTGAAAAATAAGACGGTTCCTCATGAACCATAGAAGAAGCACCGAAAGGTGCTTTTTTTAGAATGTATACAAACTAATTTTTATATAAGATAAGTGATTCTGTATCGAAATAAAATGTGATCTCATTTTTGAAATTAATCAAGAAAAACCCGAAACTAAGTCATGGAACTTCCTGGATTGCTGAAATCATCCACTGGATAATTTCACCTAACCTCCGTACTCACATAGGGAAAGTTTTTAAGATGACTTTGTAGAGTAGAAGGAAGCTACTCGATCTTCATTTCCCCGCTTGAACCTTTCTAGAAATATGTTAGAATAAAAGAGATAGAAAGATAGGGGACAATGGATTACTTTAAACGACATAAATTTGACCGTTCCAAATTTCGATTAGGAATGCGAACCTTCAAAACAGGGATAGCCGTTTTTCTGGTTCTATTGATTTTTGGTATCTTTGGCTGGCGGGGCTTGCAGATTGGGGCGCTGACAGCTGTCTTTAGTTTGAGAGAAGATTTTGATAAGAGTGTTCACTTCGGAGCTTCGCGCGTGATGGGCAACAGCATCGGTGGTTTTTATGCCCTGCTGTTCTTTATGATCAAGATTCTCTTCCACAATGCTTTTTGGGTGACCCTGATTTTTGTGCCCATTGCGACCATGTTAACCATAATGACAAACGTCGCTATGAACAACAAAGCTGGAATCATCGGTGGAGTTTCAGCCATGTTGATCATCACCCTCTCCATTCCGACAGGAGAAACGTTCCTATATGTTTTTGCCCGCATCTTTGAAACCTTTATCGGAGTCTTCGTTGCGATTTTAGTCAATTCAGATGTGGATCGGATTCGGGACTTTATAAAAGAAAGAAGAAAAACCATGTGAGATTATATGACATTTTAATCTTGACATCGGTTTTTTTTGCGTTATAATAGAATAGAAAGGGGGTTTGTATGAAAGAAAAGGAATTAAGACGAACGTTAGCGGTCTTTCCGATTGGTAGTGTTATGAAATTGACAGATTTAACAGCTCGTCAAATTCGCTACTATGAAGATCAACAACTCATTATTCCAGATCGAACAGAGGGCAATCGTCGGATGTTTTCTCTTAACGATATGGATCGCCTGTTGGAGATTAAGGATTATTTATCTGAAGGCCTTAATATTGCAGGGATTAAAAAACGGATTGCTGAGAAAGAAGCTCAACGTCAAGCTGCCAAGATTGTCAGTGAAAAGGATGTCCGCAAGGCCCTTCACCGTGACATTCTCCAGCAAAGTCGCTTTCATACGACCTCATCGCCATATGGTCAGTTACGCTGATCATTCTTTTTGCTTAATGTTTTACTCATAAGGAGACACACATGTCAATTACTGTTGAAGATATTCGTCGCGAAGTCAAAGAAAAAAATGTAACCTTTATTCGGTTGATGTTCTCAGATATCTTAGGGACCATGAAAAACGTTGAAATTCCAGCGACAGATGAACAGTTGGAAAAGGTTCTCTCAAACAAGGCCATGTTTGATGGATCTTCTATCGAGGGGTTTGTTCGGATTAATGAGTCTGATATGTATCTCTATCCAGACTTGGACTCTTGGACTGTTTTCCCTTGGGGAGATGAGAACGGTAGTGTCGCAGGATTGATTTGTGATGTCTATACAACAGAAGGGGAACCTTTTGCAGGAGACCCTCGTGGAAACCTCAAACGTGCCCTTCGTCACATGGAAGAAGTTGGCTTCAAATCTTTCAACCTTGGACCAGAGCCAGAGTTCTTCCTCTTTAAGCTCGATGAAAATGGGGATCCAACTCTTGAAGTGAATGACAAGGGTGGCTATTTTGACTTGGCGCCTACAGACCTTGCGGATAACACTCGCCGTGAGATCGTCAATGTCTTGACTCAAATGGGATTTGAAGTAGAAGCCAGTCACCACGAAGTGGCCGTAGGTCAGCATGAAATTGACTTTAAGTACGATGAAGTGCTTCGTGCCTGTGACAAGATTCAAATCTTTAAACTCGTTGTCAAAACCATTGCTCGCAAACATGGTTTGTATGCAACCTTTATGGCTAAGCCAAAATTTGGGATCGCTGGTTCCGGGATGCACTGCAATATGTCCTTGTTTGATGCGGAAGGAAACAATGCCTTCTTTGATCCAAATGATCCAAAAGGAATGCAGTTGTCAGAAACAGCTTATCACTTCCTTGGCGGTTTGATCAAGCACGCCTACAACTACACAGCCATCATGAACCCAACAGTTAACTCCTACAAACGTTTGGTTCCAGGTTATGAAGCACCTGTTTACATCGCTTGGGCTGGCCGAAACCGTTCACCATTGGTCCGCGTACCAGCTTCACGTGGTATGGGAACACGCCTTGAGTTGCGCTCAGTAGACCCAATGGCCAACCCATATATTGCTATGGCTGTTCTCTTGGAAGTTGGTTTGCACGGTATTGAAAACAAAATCGAAGCACCAGCTCCTATCGAAGAAAACATCTACATCATGACTGCAGAAGAGCGTAAAGAAGCTGGAATCACTGACCTCCCATCTACTCTTCACAATGCTTTGAAAGCCTTGACTGAAGATGAAGTTGTTAAGGATGCTCTTGGTGAACATATCTATACCAGCTTCTTGGAAGCCAAACGCATCGAGTGGGCAAGCTATGCAACCTTTGTTTCACAATGGGAAATTGATAACTATTTGGACTTGTATTAAGCAGATCCATACAAAAATGAGCTAGGTTTGATGACCTGGCTCATTGTTCATATATAGAAAATGAGAGTGGGACAGAAATCGATAATTCGTTAGAATTCGATTTCGTCGTCCCACCTCCGCACAGTTGAGTAGGGCTGTAAAAGCTGATGAAATCAGCGTAGTAGAGCCCACTCAACCACTGCGTCTTGCTCGACAATCCAAAGACAATTGAGAGGCTAGGACTTTTGTCCCAGCCTCATTCTTTTTACTTAATTTTCTTCATCTGGTGTCAAAATCATAGGGATAATGATAGGTTCACGTTCCGTGCTTTCGTAAAGGAAAGGACGAAGGGCGTTGACAATAGCACCGTGTACGGTTTGAATATTGGCATCTTTGTTCTTCAAGGCGATTCGAATAGCATTGAAGAGGATGCGTTGACTTTCACGGATCAGGTCACCGGACTCTCTCATATAGATGAAGCCACGGCTGAGGATATCTGGTCCAGCTAAAATCATTTTCGACTTGAAGTCAACTGTCGCAACAGCTAGGACAACCCCATCTTCTGATAAATCTTTGCGGTCACGAAGGACAGCCGCTCCGATTTCTCCGATGCGATTTCCGTCGACATAGATATCTTGAGCATTGAAACTTCCTGCGATACGAGCTGAGTTAGCCGTCAGGGCAAGAACATCTCCGTTGCTCATGATGAAGATGTTATCTTTCTCTACTCCACAATCACGCGCAAGTCCAGCGTGAATCTTCTGCATGCGGTACTCACCGTGGACAGGCATGAAGTATTTGGGTTTGATCAAGCGCAACATGAGCTTTTGTTCTTGTTGGCCACCGTGTCCAGAGGTATGGATGTTGTTAATCTTACCGTGGATGACATCGACTCCTGCTTCCGAGATGATATTGATCAATTTATTCACACTAGTTGTATTCCCAGGAATTGGACTAGATGAGAAGATAACGGTATCACCCGGTTGCAATTGCACCTGGCGGTGGGTTCCATTAGCGATACGAGACAGTGCCGCCATAGGCTCCCCTTGGCTACCTGTACACATAATGAGGATTTCGTTTGCCGGGTAGTCTTTGATTTCACTTGGTTCAATAATCGTTCCAGGTGGTACCTTGATATAGCCAAGCTCAATTCCGTTGACAATGGCTTTTTCCATCGAGCGTCCAAAGACAACAATCTTGCGGCCGGTTTTAACAGCGGCATCTGCAGCCTGTTGGAGACGGAAGATGTTAGATGCAAAGGAAGCAAAGATGATGCGTCCATGAATGCCTTCAATAATCTTCATAATGGATTGGCCAACGACTTTTTCAGAGTTGGTAAAGGTTGGGACTTCCGCGTTGGTTGAGTCAGAAAGCAGACAGAGGACGCCTTCCTCTCCTAGTGCAGCCATCCGGTGAAGGTCGGCCGGCTCGCCTACAGGTGTAAAGTCAAATTTAAAGTCTCCCGTGCAGACGATTTTTCCTTGAGGCGTATGAAGAACGATCCCCAAAGGTTCTGGAATGGAGTGGGTTGTACGGAAGAAGGTCGCTTTAATATGCTTAAAGGTCAGCTCCGTATTTTGGTTGATTTCATAGAGTTTGGCACCACGAAGGAGACCATGCTCTTCTAATTTTCCACGAATAAGGGCTAGGGCCAAAGGTCCAGCATAGATTGGCACATTGGCTTGCTTCAAGAGGAAGGGAATTCCTCCGATATGGTCTTCGTGTCCGTGAGTAATCAAGACACCTTTGACACGGTCGATATTTTCAACGATATAGGAATAGTCGGGAATCACGTAATCGATCCCTAACAAATCATCTTCAGGGAACTTGATCCCAGCATCTACAATGATGATTTCGTCTTGGTATTCAATCCCATAGGTATTTTTACCGATTTCCCCGAGACCTCCAATGGCGAAAACACCAACTTCTTCAGGTTTTAAGGTATATGCCATGGATTAGAACTCCGTAATTTCAAATGCGCCAGACTCTTTTTCATATTCTAGGTGTTGGTCTGACAAGAGAGTGATAAATTCGATGTTGTAAGATGTATTTTCCTCAACAAGGCGACGAGCTTCAATGCGTCCTTCTAACTCATTCTTCGCATCAATATCGAGATAGAGGGCATGAGTCGTTTCACGACGAGGGTTGCGTTCTTTTGTTTCTTGGTAGAAAACTTTGTAAATCATTTCGTTTCGGTTCCTTTCACTTGTTCGGACTGTAGCAGAAAAGAAACAGCTAGTAGCTAGCTGAGACACCTATTCTTGCTTTCTTTTGTCCTGATTCGATACAATTATTATCCATTATACCATAAATAGGCTCTAAGGAAAAGATGCAAGCGGGTTCTGAGAGCAGAAGGAAGCGCTTTTTTAGAAGGGATAGAGAGCAGGTGATTTCACAGTATGGGGGTGCTTCCTCTACCGTTTGGCGTCTATTTGTAGTATAATATGAAGCAGACAACGAGGAGAAAACATGAAAGTATTAGCATTTGACACCTCCAGTAGGGCCCTATCCGTTGCCCTTTTGGAGGAAGAAAACCGATTAGCAGAGTTGACATTGACGATTAAGAAAAACCACAGCATTACCTTGATGCCTACCATTGAATTTTTGATGGCCAGCATTGATTGGAAACCGACGGATTTGGACCGTATCGTAGTAGCAGAAGGGCCTGGATCCTATACTGGCTTACGAATTGCGGTAGCAACGGCTAAAACCCTGGCTCAAACGCTAAAGATTGACTTAGTAGGGGTGTCGAGCTTACTAGCCTTGGTGCCAGAAGAGATAGAAGGTCTGGCCATTCCAGTCATGGATGCGCGGCGTAACCATGTCTATGCGGGCTTTTACCAAGAGGATCAGCTGGTCTACCCGGAGGCACACCTTTCTTTTGAAGCCGTATTAGAAAGAGCAAAGGGAGCTGAAAAGGTGACCTTCCTTGGGGAAGTGGAAGCCTTTCGTGAGCAGATACAAGAGGCATTGCCGAGTGCTCAGATGGTAGAAACCCTACCGGATGCGGTACGGATCGGTCGACTAGGACTTACAAAAGAAGCTGTCTCCGTTCATGGTTTTGTGCCCAACTACCTCAAGCGGGTAGAAGCTGAGGAAAACTGGCTCAAGGACCATCAAGAGTCCGGTCAGTCCTACATCAAACGCCTATGATTCGTATCGAGAAGGATGCGGGGCGATTAGACCTAGCCCCTCAGTTGGTAGAAATCTTAGACGATGTCTATGGACAAAGTCCTTGGACCTTGGAGCAAGTCCTTGCGGATCTCGGTCAAGCTCAAAATTGGTATGCCTTGGCCTATAGTGGGGAAGCATTGGTCGGCTTCTTGGCCATGCAAGAAACTCTCTATGAGTTAGAGGTCGTCCAAATTGCTGTTCGAAAAGAGTGGCAAGGGCGCGGGATTGCTGGTCAGCTACTAGAAACGGTTCCTCAGGAGAAAGAGGTCTTTTTAGAGGTGAGAGAAGGAAACACTCCGGCTCGGACTCTCTATCAGAAACAAGGATTTAAAGAAATTGGTTGCCGGAAAGGGTATTATCATGCACCTACCGAAGACGCCATTATGATGAAAAGGGAAGCAAATGAAGGATAGATATATTTTAGCATTTGAGACATCCTGTGATGAGACCAGTGTCGCCGTCCTGAAAAACGACGACGAGCTCTTGTCCAATGTCATTGCTAGTCAAATTGAAAGCCATAAACGATTCGGGGGAGTGGTTCCAGAAGTTGCCAGTCGGCACCATGTCGAAGTTATTACGGCCTGTATTGAGGAAGCGCTAGAAGAAGCGGGAATTACAGAAGAAGAAGTCACAGCGGTTGCGGTAACTTACGGACCAGGTCTGGTTGGAGCTCTTTTGGTCGGTCTTGCTGCAGCCAAGGCCTTTGCATGGGCCCATGGGATTCCTTTGATTCCTGTCAATCATATGGCTGGCCACTTGATGGCCGCTCAAAGCGTTGAGCCTTTAGAATTTCCGCTCTTGGCCTTGCTGGTCAGCGGAGGACACACCGAGTTGGTCTATGTCTCGGAGGCGGGTGATTATAAGATCGTTGGGGAAACGCGTGATGATGCGGTGGGTGAGGCTTATGATAAGGTCGGTCGCGTCATGGGCTTGACCTATCCAGCCGGTCGTGAGATTGACGAGTTGTCGCATAAGGGTCAGGATATCTACGATTTCCCACGCGCCATGATCAAGGAAGACAATCTGGAATTCTCATTCTCAGGGCTCAAATCTGCCTTTATCAATCTCCACCACAATGCCGAGCAAAAAGGCGAGAGCCTGTCCAAGGAAGACCTATCGGCTTCCTTCCAAGCTGCGGTGATGGATATCTTGATGGCCAAGACCAAAAAAGCCCTAGAAAGATACCCTGTTAAGACTTTGGTGGTAGCGGGAGGAGTCGCGGCCAATCAAGGTCTTCGTGAACGCCTGGCTTCTGAGATCACAGATGTTAAGGTCATCATTCCGCCTCTGCGCCTCTGCGGGGACAATGCGGGGATGATTGCCTATGCCAGTGTCAGCGAATGGAATAAGGGAAATTTTGCTAGCTTAGACCTCAATGCTAAGCCTAGCCTTGCTTTTGATCCGATAGAAGAGAACTTAGATTAGTTGAGAAACGAACATAAACGACGGGAGGACGATTCCCGTCCCTTTTTTTGTTATAATAGATAGCATCAAAAAAGAAAGGAAAAAAGAGTGGAAAAGAATTTTCAGCAGGGGGTCAGGGATGCCCTTCCGACGGCCTTGGGTTATATCAGTATTGGCTTAGCCTGTGGTGTGGTGGCGTCTCCCTATCTCTCCCCTTTAGAAATGGGATTGATGAGTCTCTTGGTTTACGCAGGGGCTTCTCAGTTTGCTATGATCTCTTTGATTGCCGTTCATTCGTCCCTCATGAATATTGCCTTAACCGTCTTTTTCATCAATTTGCGCAATATGCTTATGAGTCTGCATACCTCCCCTGATTTTAAGGAGGCTAGCCTGGTCCATAATATTGGAATTGGTAGTTTGTTGACAGATGAAAGTTACGGAGTCTATTTAAGTGAGAAATTAAAAAGTGACCGGATCACTGTTCCCTGGATGCATGGCAATAATGTGGTCGGTTATCTAGCCTGGGGCTCATCAACCATTTTGGGGACAGCCCTAGGCTCCCTCTTGCCCAATCCTAGTGCCTTCGGCCTGGACTTCGCCTTAGTTGCTATGTTTATTGGGATTTTTGCAGGTCAGTTTCAAGGCATGCGTTTGACGGAGAAGATGGCTACCATGCTCCTTGTTTTAGGTGCAGTAGCTCTTAGCTTTTTCCTCTTGACCTTCTTTTTGACCCAATCCTTGGCCGTTTTAGTGGCTACTTTAACAGGCTGTTTCGTGGGGGTGATGTGCGATGCGCGTGAATAGTTGGATTTTCTTGGTTATTTTGACGTCCGCAGTGGTCACCTGGATTCCACGCATTCTGCCCTTCGTTCTGGTCAAATACCGGGGTCTGCCAGATCCAGTTCTTCGTTTTCTAAAGTACCTCCCCATTGCTATTATTTTTGCCTTGATCCTTTCCAGTCTGGTTGAGGGGAAAGTAGGCCAGCTTCCTCAAGTTCGGTGGGTCGACCTGGTCGCAACCATTCCAACCATGATAGTAGCCTTTCGCTACAAAAACCTAATGGGTACAGTTCTATTTGGCATTGTTTTGGTTGCTCTCTTACGATTGCTTGTTGCCTGAATCTCCTGAATTTTTAGATAGATTACTGTTTGTTGCAAATATTACAAAAATATTTCAAAAAAAGCTTGACATTGAGTAATATTGTAATATAATAGTTTTTATCAAATGAAGTGAGGGATCATGATGATGAAAAAATGGACAAGTTTAGCACTTTTAGGATTAACTTCTGCAAGCCTACTCGTAGCCTGTGGTTCAAAAAAAGAAGAGAACAAATCTTCTGCTAAAGAAGCACAAACGACGGTGAAGTCTAGTCAGAAAAAAGCAAAGGCTGCTTCTGGTAAGAAAGAGACAAAAGCTACTGAAGCGAATTCGCAAGAAGGGGCACAAGCTGCTTCTAAAGATGTAGCAAACTCAGGTCAAACTGAAGCAGGATCTGCTGCAGCAAGCACTGACAAGGCCACAGATTCGTCTCAAATGGTGCCAGAAGAGCTGGTAGGGACTTGGACAGGAACAACCGAAATTGCCAAAGATGTCCAAATGACCGTGGCTGCGGACGGTACGGTCACTACGACAGCTAACTTTTATCAAGCTGACTTGAATCCTGTTCGTACTGCAACAACAAAAGCCAAGGCCGTCCAAGCTTCTGGTAATGTCTATTACTGGGAAACAGACGAACCTGGCGCTTTTGATGCCCTTCTTCCAGGGATTGCTGGACTTGGAGGAGCGAATATGAAGGTAAAACCCGGTTTCATTTTAGAAGAGGGCCACTATACACCGATTGTATTTGTAACAGGGCTTAATGAAGACTTTGATTATAGCAAATACAATGATTTCCGTGTTTCCCTTACAAAATAAATAAAAATCCACGAATCCCTAAGGAGTCGTGGATTTTGTTTTAGATAAATTGTGTAATAAAGACAATGAGGATGACGATTGGAATCACAAAGCGAAGCAAGAAAATCCAGAGCTTGAAGAAGAAACTCTTGGTTTTCTCTTCTCCCACCTTGAGTTCTTCTTGGGCTAGGACTTGATCAAAGAGATAGCCTGTAAACAGGGAGAGGCAGAGAGCTCCAAAAGGCATGAGGAGGTTGGAAACCAAAAAGTCCATGCAATCAAAGAAGGATTTTCCAAAGAGGGTCCATTTGGAGAGCACTCCATAGGAAAGAGCAGATGGGATCCCAAAGACAAAGGTCAGAAGACCAATGATTTGGCTCCATTTAGCCCGCTTTTTGTTGTCTTGGTTGGTAACATTTCCGACATTAATCTCTAACATGACGACGGATGAGGTAATAGTCGCAAAGAGGAAGAGAAGAAGGAAAAGCAGGTAGAAGAGAGTACCAAAAGGCATCTTGTCAAAGACTTGTGGAAGGACTACAAAGAGGAGCCCCGGTCCACTAGTAGAAGGGATTTGAAAGGCTGACATAGCTGGGAAGATCGCCAAGCCCGCCATGATGGAAACGGCAATATTCATGAAGACGACGGAAATCCCGGATTGGACCAGGTCAGTGTCCTTGTCCAAATAGGAAGCATAGGTCAACATGGCCGTCACCCCTAGAGAGAGGGCGAAGAAAGATTGGCCCAAGGCATAGAGAAGACCTTCGCTGGTCATCTTGGAGAAGTCTGGCTTGAGGAAATAGGCGACTCCCTCCCAAGCGCCAGGTAAGGTCAAGGAACGACCAATCATGACTAAGAAAATGATGAAGAGAAGAGGCATCATGAATTTTGAGGCCTTTTCAATCCCTTGTTCCACCCCCTTAGAAACAATCAAGACATTGAGGAGGATGAAGATGGCCTGGGCCCCAAGAACCAACCAGGGATTTGAAATAATCTCCCCAAAGAGCTGGGTATAATCACTAACTGAGAGAAGTTGGAATAACTCTCCCAAGGCGACTCCTAGATAAATCAGGATCCAGCCACCGATGACACTGTAGAAGGAGAGGAGGATGAACAGGGCAAAGGCACCAATCCAACCGATTCCATCGTAGAGGCGACGGCCACCGAGTTTTCCAAAGGTCTTAATGGCAGAGACACCAGCTGCACGTCCTAGAGTAAATTCAGCCAGTAAGAGGGGAAAGCCGATGAGTAGAGTTGCTATCAAAAAAACGAGAAGAAAACTTCCGCCCCCGTTAGCAGCGGTCATATAGGGAAATTTCCAAACTGCTCCAAGCCCAATTGCAGAACCTGCAGAGGCTAGGATGAAGCCAATTTTGGAACCCCATTGAGATTTTTCAGACATCTTTAAAACTCCGATCTATTTTTAAATAAGAAAAGGCTACTTGAGTTATCAAATAGCCTTCTCTCAACGGCTCTTTAGGAGCCTTCTGTGTGATTGATAGACTTGATTATCCTATCATGATTTTTAAAGACTGTCAAGAAAGCGGTTTTCATGTTTTTATAGTTTTCTCAAAAAGTTAAAAAATTTTCGCAAAAACACTTGACTCTGACCTAAGGGGAGGGGGTATACTATCATTGTAAGGAGCAAATCATGTACCAAATAAAAGAAGCTGCGCAGCTTTCAGGTGTCTCTGTCAAGACCCTGCACCACTATGACAAGATAGGACTCTTGGTCCCCTTAAAGTCGGAAAACGGCTATCGAACTTACAGTCAAGAGGATTTGGAACGCCTTCAGGTCATTCTTTACTACAAATATCTAGGGTTTTCTTTAGAGAAAATAGCAGAGCTATTAAAGGAAGAAAGAATAGATTTATTGCCCCATTTGACTAGGCAGTTGAACTATCTAACTCGAGAAAGGCAACATCTGGATACCTTGATTTCCACCTTGCAAAAAACGATTCGAGAACAAAAAGGAGAAAGAAAAATGACCATTGAGGAAAAATTCACTGGATTTAGCTATCAAGATCATCAAAAATACCAGCAAGAAGCGGTGGAGAAGTATGGCCAAGAAGTCATGGATCAAGCCCTCGAACGCCAAAAAGGTCGTGAAGATGAGTCTACGGCTGCCTTTAACCAAGTCTTTCAAACTTTAGCACAAAATCTTCAAGCTGGTTTACCTGCAACAGCAATTGAAAACCAAGAGCTAGCAGCCAAGCTCTTGCAAGCCATTCGTACTTATGGATTTGACTGCTCTATTGAAGTCTTCGGACATATCGGTAAAGGATACGTCTATAACCCTGAGTTCAAGGAAAATATTGATAAATTTGGACCTGGAACAGCCCAGTACACATCAGATGTGATTGCCCACTATGTTGAAAAACAGAGCAAATAATCGGCGGAGGACTCTCCGCCGATTATTTGCTATTTTAAATCATAAAGCCAGTCGTCACCGTCTTTATAGTAGAAGAATTCACTGAGATCATCTTCCAAAAAAACACGAAGCATATCAGACATATCATTGGTTGCAAGTTTTAGATGAGATAGATTTTCAAACTCTTCCCACCAGACCTTTCCTTCGTCTGAAGACTGGAGCTCACCAGTAAAGTGTTCGGTCTTGTAAAAAAGGACGACATAACGGTAATCCTCATCATCGTACCAGTCCTTGATACCACAGAGTTGGGGTTTAGAAATGGTTAGACCCGTTTCTTCTCTCACTTCACGAATGACCGCATCGACAAAGGATTCGCCACGTTCAACATGTCCGCCAGGAAAAGTAATGCCAGGCCAGTCAGGACTAACTCGATCTTGAACCAGAACCTTGTCCCCATTTTTAATCATGCACATGTTGACAAATTCAACTGACTCTCTTCTGTTCATTTTTCACAACCTTTGATATTTAATCATAATGCAGACTTCCTGCCACCCAACCAGTGCAGAGGGCAGAAGTGATGTTAAAGCCACCTGTGTGAGCATTGATATCAAGTACTTCACCAGCAAAGTGAAGGCCAGGAACCAATTTGCTTTCCAGAGTTTTAGGATTAATTTCTTTGAGACTAACACCACCTTTAGTTACAAAAGATTTTGCTAGCGACATCTTTCCAGTCACAGGGATTTTGAGGGATTTGATAGATTGGACAAGTTGGTCAAGTTCTTTTTCTGTTAGTTGTTTGACTTTTTCTGGATATCCTTGAATAAAGAATTCTGCCAAGCGTTCAGGGAGCATGGTTTTCAAAGCATTTTTCAAGGATTTTTCACGGTTTTCTTCAAGAAATGATAGCAAATCACTTTCAGAAAGTTGTGGCAAGACATCTAGGGAGAGGATTTCACCACCCTTGACAAAGCTAGACATGCGTAGTGCAGCAGGGCCTGACAAGCCAAAGTGGGTAAAGAGGAGGTCATGGGTGATGACATGCTTGCCATAGCTTAGAGTCACATCGTCCAGTGAAATTCCCTGCAAGGCCTTATGCGGAAAATCCGTCAATAAAGGACTCTCGGCAGCTTCGAGCTCGGTGATAGTGTGCTTAAAGTGACGGGCGATATCGTGGCCAAAGCCGGTGGAACCCGTCGAAGGGTAGGACTTTCCACCAGTTGTCACAATCAAGCGGTCTGCCATCCAGGTCTCATCTTTGGATTTGATGACGAATTGTCCATCGATTTTCTTCACAGAGGTTACCTCTACTTGGCAGCGAACTTGACCGCCGAGCTCGGCAATCTTATCTGTCAGAGCTTGAATAATCGTTTGGGAACGATCTGAAGCTGGAAAGACACGACCATGGTCTTCGACCTTGAGCTTGACCCCGTTTTCTGTGAAGAAGCGGATGATATCATGGTTGTCAAATTGAGAAAAGACACTGTAGAGGAAACGTCCATTTCCTGGAATGCCTGCTAGGAGATCGTCCAGGCTTCCATTGTTGGTCACATTGCACCGACCTCCACCAGTCCCAGCTAGTTTTTTCCCTAGTTTGCGGTTTTTTTCCAAGAGGAGGGTTGCTTGCCCGTAGAAGGAACTGGAGATGGTGGCCATCATGCCAGCAGGCCCTCCTCCGATGACAATGGTATCGTAGTGGTTCATAAGGTCTCCTTTTTCTCGTCTCGTTTTATTTCCAGTTCATTGTAACATAAAAAATGGACCCTGTCCCCAGGCTCCACTTTTTATGAGTTAATTGTCTTCGTCTGGATTTTGACGGAGGTGGATGGAATAACGCTTAGGTGGGTAAATGCCGATTTCAGGACCCCAGCGTGGGAAGAGCTGATTGGTTTTCTTCCCAGCAGCGTACTTGGCTTCTGCTGCCATTTCCCAGAGCTCTTCGTAGAGATCACCGAGCAAGAAGTCGAGCTCTTGATAATAGAGGTCTGGCTTTCCGTAGTCACTAAGGCTTAGTTCCATCAAACCATAGACTTGTAGCTTATGGTCCATGAGTCTACGTCCGTCTACCTTGTTAGAGTGAACGATAATGCGTCCGAAGGGATCATTTCTTCGGATGCGTTCCAGCTCTTTGTAGGCGTTGATTCCAGAATTTCCTTGACAGGAGAAGAAGTAAATGTTTTTCAAGTCATAGTCGATATAGGAGATATTTCCATTATAGACCAGCTTGACTGGTAGATTACGAACCCGTTTTTTCTCTAGATAGTTGTTAATATGTTCGACCAACATCTTAGAGGGATAATTGTATTCAATGACATAAATCATAGTTTCTTTCCTTTGCTATTGAGTAAATAACTGAGCTTTCTTTCAGTTACGATTAGTATACAAGCTTTTGAAGTCAGATAGGGGGAAAAATCTATTTGGTTCATTTTTGAAGCTATTTGGTTCATTTTAGAGGAGCAAAGGAGAAAAAGTTGCTAAAGGAATACGAAGAAAATGGGGAAGTGGGGAGAAGAAGGGCATATTTTTTTGAAAATGCAAAGAAAATTTACCGAAACCTTTCATTTGTGCTATAATCAAGGGGAAGTGACGTCATGGAAAGAAGGGTATCATGAGTTTAGAACAGTTAGAGCGGAAATCGCTCCAAGAAATCAATCAATCCGTCAAGGTTCCCAAGGGAACTTCTTTTTGGAGGACCTTATTATTGTTTTCAGGTCCGGGGAGCCTAGTAGCAGTGGGCTACATGGATCCTGGGAACTGGATCACCAGCGTTGTTGGAGGGGCTCACTATCGTTACTTGCTCTTGTCGGTGGTTCTCTTGTCTTCCTTGATTGCCATGCAATTGCAACAGATGGCTGGGAAACTAGGGATTGTCCATCGGAAAGATTTGGCCCAGACAACAGCGACGCATTTGCCCAAGTGGCTCCGCTATATGCTTTGGATAGTGATTGAATTAGCCTTGATGGCGACAGATTTAGCAGAAGTCATTGGTTCAGGGATTGCACTCCATTTGCTGTTCGGATGGCCCTTGCTCTTTTCTATTTTGGTCACCATCCTGGATGTCTTCCTCCTTCTCGGACTCATGCACTTAGGTTTTCGTAAGATTGAGGCTATTGTCTCCACCTTGATTTTGACCATTCTAGGGATTTTTATCTACCTTGTGGTCCTATCAAAACCAGATATAGGTGGCATTTTTGCTGGCTTTCTTCCTCAGAAAGAAATTGTAGGTATTGGTCTTCCCAAGGGATCACAAGCCTTGACGCTGGCCTTGGGGATAATTGGTGCAACCGTCATGCCTCATAATCTCTATTTGCATTCCTCCATTTCACAGACACGCAAGGTCGATTATGAGGATCCTGCAGATGTTCGTCGGGCTGTGCGCTTCATGACCTGGGACTCCAATATTGAATTAACCCTGGCTTTTGTTGTCAACTCTCTCTTGCTGATTCTCGGAGCGGCCCTCTTTTTTGGACATGCAGAAGAAATTGGAGCCTTCTCTAGTATGTATGATGCCTTGCAAAACAATGCCATTGCAGGAGCTATTGCAAGTCCTTTTCTGTCCACTTTGTTTGCTGTTGCTTTGTTAGCAAGTGGTCAGAATTCAACAATTACAGGCACTCTGACGGGTCAAATTGTCATGGAAGGTTTCCTTAGATTCCGCCTTCCTCAATGGCTTGTCCGCCTGTTTACACGGATGTTGGCCCTCACTCCTGTCCTGATTGTCGCCTTTCTCTTTGGAGACCAGGAAAGTGTTCTAGATGATTTGTTGGTCTATTCTCAAGTCTTCTTGTCTCTGGCTCTACCATTTTCAATTTTTCCCTTGGTTTACTTTACCTCCAATAAAAAAATCATGGGAGAATTTGTCAATGCAAAATGGAATACCTACTTAGCTTACGGAGTAGCGACTCTTCTGACTCTTTTAAACGTCCAACTCATTGTGACGACGCTCTTTAAATAAAAAATCAGCTTTGTCGGACGGGGAAAACATGCTATAATAGTAGAGAAGTCCCCATCTAGCTAGAAAATGGGCAGAAGTGGGCAGTAACCATTAAACAAGAGGTCCTAACCCCTTGATACGAAAGGAATCTAGAAAATCTTATGATGAATATGCAAAATATGATGAAGCAAGCACAAAAGCTTCAGAAACAAATGGAACAAAGCCAGGCAGAGTTGGCGGCTTCTCAATTTGTTGGCAAATCAGCTCAGGACTTGGTCGTCGCTACTTTGACAGGTGATAAAAAGGTGGTATCCATCGAATTTAACCCAGCAGTAGTGGACCCAGAAGATACAGAAACTCTTTCTGATATGACGGTTCAAGCCATCAATGCGGCCATCGAAGAAATTGATGAGGCAACCAAGAAAAAATTGGGAGCTTTTGCTGGTAAATTACCATTCTAAGCATACAGAGAAAGAGAGTGGGACAGAAATCGGTAATTCGTTAGAATTGGATTTCGTCGTCCCACCTCCGCACAGTTGAGTAGGGCTGTAAAAGCTGATAAAATCAGCGTAGTAGAGCTCACTCAACCACTGCGTCTTGCTCGATAATCAAAAGACAATTGAGAGGCTAGGACTTTTGTCCCAGCCTCTTTTTAGTCGTTAAAAAAATTGGAGAGGTCTAATCCACCAAAAGGAGAGGTAGAAAAGGATTCTTGTTCTGTTAAGAGTTGCCGGGCCCGGTCTGATTCGAGAAAGGCTTCATAAACAAGGGCAGTCATTCGTGCATCTTCTAGACTATCATGCGATTTTCCAGCCACTCCTAAAAACTGAGCAACTGTATGGAGCTGCAAGTTTTTGATCCCATGGAGGTCAGAAGGCCGGCGTTTAGAAGCTTCCTCAAAGACATCAACAGCATATTGGTTTGTGAACTCTAGCCCATTTTCCGTTAGGATAGGGAGGTCACTCTTGATAGCATTGTATCCAATGAGGGGACTCTCTGCAACAAAGTCTCGAAACTCCGCTAGGACCTGCTCGAGTGGGGGAGCTTGGAGGATTTTATCAGATGTAATCCCGGTGAGCCCATTGATAAAGCTCTTTAGTGGTTTATCCGTATAGGCATAGGAATCATAGTGGGCAACTTCTTGGCCATCTGCAAAGCGGACAGCAGAAACTTGAATAATGTGGTACTTTCCTTCGAATTGATTAAATTCTAAATCAAAGGAGACATAGTGGCTTAATTCTTTCAAGGGAACTCCTTCATCTAATGCTTGCTTTTTGATTTTCGGGGGGGGGTAAAAGCATAGAAAAAACTGACCGAAGTCAGTTTTTAGCGACCAAAGACGCGTCTCCAGAAGCCTTTACTCTCTTGTTCTTGAACCTTTTCATTGGCTTGATCTAATTCCAATTTCAATGTTTCGCGGTCATTCATTGCCTGAAGGGTTAGCTGTTGTTGTTGGTCGAGCTGTTTGTCTTTTTCAGCGATCTGAACATCTTTGACACGCAACTGTTCGTCCTTTTTAGATAATTGCTCATCTTTGGATTTTAGCTGGTCGTCTTTTGCTTTTAGTTGTTCGTAGAGACGAACGATTTCAGCATTCTTCTCGTCGACTAGAATCTCCATCAGTTCCCGTTGTTTGACATCATCACTGACGGGCTCGTCTTCAAAGATCGTCTTTTTGTAGATTTCTTCTAGCTTGATCAAGCCACTACGGGTTACGACGGTAACTCCCTTATCATTTTTTTCTGTATCTTCAGGATCTAGGGCCTTGACACGGTTGTTGACCGCTTGGCGACTAACTCCTAGAATTTCAGCAATTTCGCTGACTGTTTTTTCGATAGCCATAATATCCTCTAAACTCTTTTTCTATGAAATACTCTCTTAGATATTATCATAAGTAGGCAAGGCTGTCAAATGAAGCAAAGGAAGGGACGACTGGGGAAAAGGCTGGATTTTCCTTACTCCATTTCAGGAAGGGTCAGGCTAGAGTTGGCCAGGTCAATGGTGAGTTGGTAGTCCGTCTGGTCGCGGACGGTGATCTCGAAATCGGTTGTATAAAGGACAAGACGAAGAGTAGTCCCTTTTTCCAGCTTGTAGATGGTTGGTTGGAGATCAAAGTCAAATTCCATCCACTCTCCTGGTGTGACAGGCTCGACTTGTAAGAGGTCATTTCGGTTTTGAAGGTTGAGATAGCCCTTTGTAATCACTCGTTGGCCGGCCTCTTTGAAAGGCAACTCGGTCAAGTTGTCCAGCATATGGTAACGACCGTTATCAAGGGTACGGACGGATAAGACGGCTGGATAGGGTTGGAGGTACTTCTTGTTTCTTAGCTCCATCAGTTGGGCTGAGAGCAAGCCCTTGTCAGTGCTAGATTGGAGCCGTAGGTGAAGGCGAGCTTTTCCGTTGAGGTGTAGGTCTTTTTCTATCGGAAGATCGATGGTCACTTGCTGGGCCTTATCTTGGTAAAGATCAGTTAAGAAGGTTGGATAGGCCTTGCCATAGCGCTCATAATCTTCTGTCTCGTAGCGGTTTTGGATGACCTTTTCACCATCCCCCAGTGAGAAGGTTCGCTGAGCTGTTTGGTTGCCAAAATCATCCAAGGAAATCCAGCTTTGCTCTCCTGTATTGTCCTGCCAGATGACAGTTGGCAATTCATAGTTTGAATCGTAGCCTAGCAATTTTTTAGAGAGAAGGGCATTCATGCTCTCACGGAAGTCAATGGACTGCCAGTTGTTGAGGTAAACATGGGCTCCATTGTGGTAGAAGAGGTGTTTCTTGATGTTTGCTGGAAGAGCCTGGAACATATTAAAGACATGGAGGGGCTTCACGTTCCAGTCTTGCGAACCATGGGTGAAGACGACTTCAGCTTTGACTTTGTCTGCCTGAAGAAGGTAGTTACGGTCGTGCCAGAACTGGTTGTAGTCCCCTGTTTTGCGATCCAATTGCTCCTTGAGTCGTTTCAAATCCTCTAGATGGGCTGCATGGTGGCGGAGATAGTCACCTGCCCGAAGGGCGCGTGAATAGGTCAACTCAGCGAGCGAATCAAAATCCTCTCCAGGATAGCCCCCAGGACTCGTCACGAGTCCGTTTTCCCGGTAGTAGTTGTACCAAGAAGAGATACCAGCTTCTGCGATGATGACTTCTAGGCCATCGACACCTGTAGTCGCAAGACCATTAGACATGGTTCCAAGGTAAGAGATCCCTGTGGTTGCTACCTTGCCGTTAGACCAATCAGCCTTGATTTGGCGTTGGCGACTATGGTCTGTGAAGGCACGACAGCGTCCGTTGAGCCAGTCGATGACATTTTTATAGGCCTCGATTTGACGGTAATCTCCATTAGTCATCAAACCTTGGGAGTCCTTGGTCCCTAGACCGGAGACGTAGAGATTGGCGAAGCCACGGGCGAGAAGGTAGTCATTGAGAGTATAACTGCTGTTGATATGAGTGAGGGTTTCTTCAGCCTCAGAGACCAGTCGGGCTTCTCCAACTGGGTCAACGGTTTCGAGCGTGGGTTGACTGACTTGGATGCTTCTTGCTTCTTTTTTCTCCAGGTCCACATTCATATTATAGAGAGCCTTGTCACTGGCCTTGTCATTGGTTCCTTGGTGATAAGGGCTGGCAGTCATGACGGCTGGAATTTTTCCTTCATAGCGAGGGCGAATAATATTGACCTTGATCAAATCTGGAAGGCCATCTTGGTCGCTATCAATCCGACTTTCCACATAGACCACCTCACGAATCACATCATGGCAGTTAAAGGTAGCTAGACTTTTTCCGTTGAAAAAGTGGTAGCGATTGTCTTCAGGGATCAAGCCATCACTGACCAACTGTTCAATGAGTAAATTCCCTTTGACTGTTCGAGTATTGAGGAGGTGATAGAGGTTCTCAACCAAGTTTCCATACTCAATCGGAATTTGGACTTCTTTTAAGAAGCTGTCCGTATTTTCAAAGTCAATAAAATAGCGGAAACCGAGCAATTGGAGGGCCACTGTGTAGAAAATATTTGGAGACCATTCGCGGTCAGATTGGAAATAGCTCAGGAGATCTGTTTCAGCATCCGCCACTAGGTTAGAGAGAGGATAATCTGTATTTTTGTAGGTGAAATAAACCTTGCGAACAAACCATTCAAACAGTTCTTTCTCTGTAAGATGAAGGGGAAGGTCAAACCCGATTTCTTTCAGTTCCTTTAGAATGTCTGCTTGGTCGACTGGTAGATAGCTATATTGATTGAATTTCATAGGATGCTCCTTTTATCAGCTTCACTGTTTCTTTACTTCTTATATTATACGTGATAAAATAGTATTTGTCTAAAGACCTTTGATCTCTGAAGGAGGGTGTCATGGTGAGAAAATTATCTGTTGAAGAAGTTGCAAGAAGACGGACTTTATTGTTTGGGGTTCTTGCCGTCATTTTTGGGATCCTCATTTTTCGAAACGGTGTTGGTTTCACAAAATTTTCCTTGGATCTATTAGCCATTTACTTTTTAGTTGATGGACTAGGAAGCTTTCTTCTTCGCTTTTTGTTACGTAGCAAGTCTATTTCCTATAGCCACTCTATTTGGTTTATTTTTCTTTCACTTGCGTTGATCTGGTTGAATCGACTGAGTAGTCTGCCCGTAAACTTAGTTGTGATTTGTTTAGGGGCATATCAGTTGGGGAGTGCCATTGTCTATGGGATCACATTTTGGCTTTATAAGGCCAATCGGGTAAAAGGAGGCTGGCTCTATTTATGGGATGCGCTTTTAAACGGTGGGATTGGTCTAGCAACTGTCTTGGAACCTGGTTCAGATGGGCACTTCCAATTTATCCTCTTGGGGGCTTATCTGGTCTTGTTGGGGATTTCTAATATTCGAGATGGTATTTTATTTGACAAAGACCAACAAGGCCAAGAGTTAAAACGTCGCTTTCGTATTAGCCTACCGGTTATCTTTGCAGCCTTTATCCCTGCTAAGGAGTTAAAACGGTTTAACCAGTTTCTTCAAAAAGGGAGCTCGGCGGGACACACAGGCCCTTATCGATTGGTGAAAAAAGAAGAAGAGGCAAGGGAATTAGAAATTTTGGTTCATACTTCTGACAGCAACTTATTTGGAGCGATTGGGCATGTAGATATTTGTTATCAGGGGAAGGTCATTTCTTACGGAAGTTACGATCCCTTTTCAGAGCGTCTATTTGGGACGATTGGGGATGGCGTACTGTTTAAAGTGGATAAGGAACCATACATCGAACTATGTAAAAAAGAGAGTCAAAAGACGCTGTTTGGCTACAGCCTATCCCTTACCGAAGAAGAGAATCAGGCAGTAGAGAAGCGTCTAGCTGAAATTGATCAGTTGTTAGAACCTTGGGATCCACCTAGTAGGTTACTGGAAGACGGTCAGCCGACCTACGCTTACAAATTGAAATATGATTTAGGGGCTGAATTATATAAATTTACTTCTTCGCGTTTTAAATCTTATTTTGTTCTGTCTACTAATTGCTGCCTGTTGGCAGATTCAATTGTGGGACAGGCGGGAACGGCCGTATTAGATGTGCGGGGAGTGATTGCACCAGGGACCTATCAGGATTATTTAGAGTATGAATTTGAAGCTCCAAATGGGCTGGTCCATACAAGAACAGTATATTAAGAAAAGAAAGACAGATTCTAAATTTTGAGAAATCTGTCTTTTTTGCACAAGATTTCTTGTAAAAAAAAAGAAAATCTTTTAAAATATAAAAGGCTTGGAGGAATTATGTGCATAAATAAAATTAGTAGTATTTCACCTGTATTAAAAACAAACAATCGAAATGTCAATCAAGAATTTTTTGAAAAGGTCTTGGGAATGAAAACCCTGTTGGAAGATGGGGCCTTATTATCCCTTGGAGACCAATCGAAGATAGACCGTCTCTATTTAGAGGAATCCCCTAGTATGAGAACACGCAAGGTAGAGGGGCCAAAACGCCTCGCCTGCTTAAAGATTCGTGTGACAAATCCTCAAGAAATTGAGTGGCTTCTGGCTCGTGGTCATCAAGTTGATCGCCTCTTCAAAGGAAAAAATGGTTATGCCTTCGAGGCCCTTTCGCCAGAAGGAGATCGTATCTTACTCCATGCGGAAGAGCAAGTGGACAGTTTAGTTGAAATTGGGGAAGTTCCAGATTTTCAAGCGAATGAAGAGTTTACAACCTTGACGGAGTTTTTCGTAGAAAAGATGGTGCTTCGTGTGCCTAATGTAGAGATTTCTACAGCTTTCTATCAACAACTACCTGGCTTAGAAGAGTATTTAGAGTTAGAAGCATCAGATGGTCCAGACCTCACACTTTCAAATGGGCAGACTTGGGACCTTTGTCAGGTCAAGGTCATTCTAGAGCCATTTGTAGCAAGTGAAGTAGCCTCTTGCTTTGGAGATCGGGTGACTTTTGTACCAAAAAGGCAACAATTTGTCTTGGTTGAAGATCCAAGCAAGATTGAATGGTGGTTTGAAGCCTAAGCAAGTCTTTGGCTAATTGAAATGAGTGAAGAAAAATGGAAAAAATCATCCAAAAAATTCAAGAGCAAATAGGAGCAGGCATCTATCCAGGTGCCTCTCTTGCGCTCTATCAGAAGGGAAGCTGGCAGGAGTATTACTTGGGACTAGCTGATCCAGCCAAGCAAGAGCCAGTTGTTGCCGGCTTGACCTATGATTTGGCTAGTGTGAGTAAGGTCGTCGGAGTTGGAACAGTTCTTGCTTTTCTGGTCCAACAAGGGCAAATTGATATCGATCGTCCCTTAGCTTCTTACTATCCGGATATGGAGCAAACAGAGGTGACCATCCGTCAGCTCTTGACCCATACTTCTGGGCTGGATCCTTTCATCCCTGGACGAGATGACTTGGATGCTGAGGGCTTAAAAGAAGCCTTGCACCGTTTGAAACTAAAGGACAATCGCCAGTTCCATTATACGGATGTCAATTTTCTTTTGTTGGGCTTTCTTCTGGAGAAGTGGTTTGGTCAGGATTTGGAGCAGATTTTTAAAGAGCAAGTATTTGAACCTTGGCAAATGAAGGGGACTACGTTTGGCCCGGTTTCTCAAGCGGTGCCAACCCTTCGTGGAGTACAAGGTGGCGTCGTCCATGATCCGAAAGCGCGTGTGCTGGGGGTCCATGCCGGAAGTGCAGGCCTGTTCTCCACTATTAAAGATATGGAAATTTTCCTGGAGCATTATTTACAGGATCCTTTTGCAGAGATTTTATCGCAGAACTATGCCTTGGAAGAAGGGAAGGCGCGCTCTCTGGCCTGGAACCTGGAAGGAGACTGGTTGGACCATACAGGCTATACGGGGACCTTCCTTCTCTATAATCGCAAGCTCCAATTGGCAGCTATTTTCCTATCCAATCGGACCTATGAAAAAGATGAGCGGGCCCAATGGATCCTGGATCGGAATCAACTCATGGAGCTCATCAAAAGAGGAATGGAAGGAACCGGAAAAAATCCTTCCTAAGACGGAGAAAGAAGCGTGGTTTAGCCATCGCTTTTTTTCTTTTTTATATTAAAATGGAAGGAGAGAAGATTGTATCAAGCAATCTATAGCAGAAAAGAATGAAGATAACTGAGAGACGTATGACTAGATCGATAGGTGTCGGCCAGGCACATAGCAAGATTATTTTAATAGGAGAACATGCGGTCGTTTATGGCTATCCAGCTATTGCCTTGCCCCTCCTTCACATTCAGGTCACTTGTCAGATTGTACCTGCGGAGCGTCCGTGGGTCCTTTTTGAGAATGATAGCTTATCGATGGCGGTCTACGCTTCCTTAGAGTATTTGGGGATTGAGGAGGCGGCCATTACTTGCCAGATTGACTCCATGATTCCGGCCCAGCGGGGGATGGGGTCCTCGGCTGCTGTCAGTATTGCGGCGATTCGAGCAGTTTTTGATTACTTCAAGCGAGATTTGAGTCAAGAAACCTTGGAAATCTTAGTTAATCGAGCAGAAATGATTGCACATATGAATCCAAGTGGGCTGGATGCCAAGACCTGCCTCAGTGATCAGCCGATTAAGTTCATTCGCAACGTCGGTTTTAGTGAGTTAGAAGTTGATTTGGGTGCCAAGCTAGTCATTGCTGATACAGGTATCCATGGCCATACCAAAGAAGCCATTCAGAAAGTCAAGGAGTTGGGAGCAGCGGCCCTTGCTAGTTTCCATGAAATTGGACTTCTAACTGAGTACGCAGAAAAAGCTCTTGCTCAAAAAGATGCTTTCACCTTGGGACGCATCTTAACAGACTGCCATCATCATTTGCAAGCAGTGGGAGTGAGTTGTCCAGAAGCGGATCAATTGGTGGAACTAGCCTTAGGGAGTGGAGCCTTGGGAGCCAAGATGAGCGGTGGCGGGCTCGGTGGCTGTATCATTGCCCTTGCTGCAGACCAGGAACATGCAGAGATGATCGCAAAAGAACTAAGAAATAAAGGAGTGGAGGAGTTATGGATCGAAAGCCTGTAAGCGTGAAATCGTATGCCAATATCGCCATTATTAAGTATTGGGGCAAGGAAAACAGTGAAGCAATGGTGCCATCAACTAGTTCCATTTCCTTGACCTTGGAAAATATGTATACGGAGACTCGACTTAGTCCTTTGGGACCTGAAGCCAAGTCCCATGCCTTCTTTATTGATGGGGTCTTCCAGAATGAAGCGGAGCAGGCCAAGATTGGAGCAGTCATCGACCGTTTTAAACCAGAAGGAGAGACAGGCTTTGTGCGGGTTGATACAAGCAACAATATGCCGACAGCTGCAGGACTTTCTTCTAGTTCCAGTGGTTTATCTGCATTGGTAAAAGCCTGCAATTGCTATTACCAACTGGGAATGACGCAGGCAGAACAAGCTCAAGCGGCTAAGTTTGCCTCCGGTTCGTCTTCTCGTTCCTTCTTTGGCCCCTTAGCTGCTTGGGACAAGGATACTGGGGAAATCTACCAAGTGGAAACGGACCTCAAACTGGCTATGATCATGCTGGTGTTAAACGACCAACAAAAAATTCTTTCTAGTCGGGAAGGGATGAAACGGTGCACGGAAACCTCTAGCAATTTCCAAGAATGGATCCGCCAGTCAGCTCAGGATTACCAAGATATGCTGGCTTACCTGAAGGACAATGACTTTGAAAAAGTAGGGGAATTGACCGAACGGAATGCTCTTCTCATGCATTCTACAACCAAGACTGCAAGTCCAGCCTTCTCCTATTTGACGGATAAGAGCTACGAGGCCATGGAGTTCGTGCGCTCTCTTCGTAACGAAGGGAAACGTTGCTACTTCACCATGGATGCAGGTCCGAATGTGAAGGTTCTCTGTCTAGAAGAGGATCTGGACCAATTGGTTCCACTTTTTGAACAAGACTACCGTATCATTGTCTCCAAGACCAAGGATTTATCCCATGAAGATTAAGAAAGAAGTTCGTGCAGGTGGGAAGCTGTATGTCGCTGGGGAATATTCTATCTTAACTCCTGGACAAACAGCCATCATTCAGTTTATCCCTATTTACATGCAGGCAGAAATCCAACCAGCATCTACTTATCGGATTCAGTCGGACATGTTTCCCTTTGCGGTTGATTTGACTCCGAATACGGACTATGCATTGATCCAAGAAACCGTGCATCTGATGAACGCCTACCTCCAGTCACAAGGAGTAGCGATTTCTCCCTTTGATTTACGTATTGGGGGGAAATTTGAGCGAGAGGGTAAGAAATTCGGAATTGGCTCTAGTGGCAGTGTGGTCTTGTTGACCCTCAAAGCCATGGCAGCTCTTTATGATTTCCCTCTGCCTGCAGACTTGCTCTTTCGTTTGGCCTGTTTGGTCTTGATTCAGCGTGGTGACAATGGGTCAATGGGAGACCTAGCTTGTATTGCCTATGAAGGCTTGGTTAGCTACCGCTCTTTTGACAGACGGGCGCTGGCTGAGCAATTACAAGATCAGGATCTGGACCAGGTCTTAGCCCTGGACTGGGGTTATGAAATTGAGCTTCTTTCCCCTCAGTTGTCCTATACTTTTTTAGTGGGTTGGACCCAAGAACCTGCTATTTCAAGGGACTTGATTAACCGCGTTCGTTCGGCTATTGGCCCAGTCTTTTTAAAGGGTACTGAGCAGGCTGTACAAGACCTCTTAGTTGCTTTTCAAGAAGCAGACAGAGACTTAGCCTGGTCCTCTATCGGTCGGGCTAGTGACTTACTTCTATCTCTTAATGAGGTAATTTATACCAAAAAACTAGCCCAATTAAAGAGGGCAGAAGAGGGGTTAAAGGTCATTGCAAAATCCAGTGGCGCTGGAGGAGGAGATTGTGGAATCGCCCTCGCATTTGAGGAGGCTGCTGCCCAAGAAATCGTCAGACGCTGGCGAGAAGCAGGGATTGATTTATTATATTCAGAAAGGATGGGAGAGTATGACGACCAACCGAAAGGATGAACATATTCGCTTGGCCTTGGAACAGACTCCGGGTTACAATAGCTTTGATGAGGTTGAGTTGATTCATTCCTCTTTACCAACTATCGATTTAGATGAGGTGGATGTGACGACTCATTTTGCGGGTCGTGATTGGGACTACCCTTTTTATATCAATGCCATGACAGGTGGCAGTGCCAAGGGGGGAGAAATCAATCGGAAGTTGGCCCAGGTGGCAGAAGCCTGTGGTATTCTCTTTGTGACAGGTTCTTATAGTGCAGCTTTGAAGGATCCTCAGGATAGCTCCTATCGAGTCAAGGACCTTCATCCGGACCTACTCTTTGCGACCAATATCGGGATTGACAAACCGCTTGAATTGGGCTTGCGGACGATTGAAGAGACCCAGCCCCTCTTTCTCCAACTCCATGTCAACCTCATGCAGGAGCTTCTCATGCCCGAAGGGGAACGAAGCTTTAGAAACTGGCAAGAGCATTTAGCAGACTATGCAAAGCAACTTCCAGTGCCCTTGGTGCTAAAAGAGGTCGGTTTTGGTATGGATGCCGGAACTATCCAAAGAGCCATGGAACTAGGTGTCAGGACCGTTGATATCTCTGGTAGAGGCGGGACCAGTTTTGCCTATATCGAAAACCGTCGGGGAGGAAATCGTTCCTATCTCAATGACTGGGGACAAACAACGGTCCAAGCCCTACTTGGGGCTCAACCACTGATGGATCAGGTCGAGGTTCTCGCCTCTGGTGGCGTTCGTCATCCCTTGGATATGATCAAGGCACTGGTTCTAGGAGCCAAGGGGGTCGGTCTTTCTCGGACCATTTTAGAATTGGTAGAGACAAAGCCGATTGACGAGGTCATCGCCCAAGTCAATGCTTGGAAGGAGGATTTACGCCTGATCATGTGTGCTCTTTCCTGTCAGACACTTGCCGATTTGAGAAAGGTTCCCTATCTTCTTTATGGCCGTGTAAAAGAAGGATATGAACAAATCCCCTCTATCCATGATTAACTTGAAGAAACTAGCAAAAATCCCTCCGTTTGCACGGAAGGATTTTTTAGGTACTTTGACGAATTTCCTCTAAAATAACTTGGGCTTTTTCCAGGTTAAAGGGTTTGTCCTCTAGCAATGCTTGCACCACCGGAGCCACCTCTGACGGAGTAGCTCCAGCAAGTAGGGCGAGTGACTTAGCCTGGAGTTTCATATGCCCATGTTGAATACCGGTGCTGACCAAGGCCTTAAGCGCTGCAAAGTTTTGAGCTAGGCCAACGGACACAATAATCCGTGCAAGAGTTTGGGCATCGGGATTTCCAAGTAGTTCATGAGCCACTTGAACACTTGGATTGAGTCCGATGGAGCCTCCCTTGGTAGCGATAGGCATGGGAAGAGTCAACTGGCCTTCTAGAACTTGCTGATCTGGATGAGCTATCCAGTTAGATAGTCCTTGAGCTTGTCCAGATCGACTAGCATAGGTATGGCCACCCGCTTCAATCGCCCGCCAATCATTCCCAGTTGCCAAGACGACAGCATCGATGCCATTGAAAATTCCCTTGTTGTGAGTCGCTGCTCGATAAGGATCAACAGCCGCTAGTTGACTGGCCAGAGCTATTTTCTGAACGATTTCGGCAGCTTCCTTGGGATCACGACTGAGGAAGCGGTAGTCTATGTGACACCTTGCAGTGACGAGGGCATCTGTTGCTAGGTTGGACAAAATAGCCATTAAACCCTGTCCCTCAGATAAGTCTTCTAAAGGGTCGACCAGAGATTCTAGCATAGTATTGAGCATATTGGCCCCCATAGCTTCTTTTGGATCAACGGATAGGTAGCAAATGAGAAAGTCACCTTTCTCCTCTATCCAAAGATCTCGTGCCCCTCCTCCCCGTTTAACGATGGAAGGATAGGCTTGATTGGCCAGTTGGAGCAGGTCTTCTTTAGCTTCTGTAATCGCCTGAGTGGCCTTTTCTTTATTGCTAACCTCATAGAGAGCCACTTGCCCAATCATTTGACGCTTGTGCACCTGGGTCTGAAAACCACCTGAACGCTTGATCAACCCTGCAGCGTAAGAGGCGGCAGCAATGACAGAGGGTTCTTCCGTCACCATTGGGACCTGGACTTCCTGCCCATCTACCTGGAAGCCAGGAGCTATACCAAAGGGTAAGGCTAAAGTTCCGAGGACATTTTCGACCATTTCATTGGCAAGAGAAAGGGGCAATGTGTCATTGTCCCTCACTGTTTGTAGTCCTTCTTCTGAAAGGAGTCCGGCCTGAGCCAATTTTTCGATACGCTCTGCTGGACTTGCTTTTGAAAAACCAGTTAATTTAACCATGGTGTTCTACCTTTACATAGGTTCGTTGGTGTTCGTTGATTTCTGATAAGGCATAGGTTTGATCTTGGTAACCTTGGAAGGTTTGATTGCCTTCAGCATCTAATTGTGCCTCTTCGAAGAAGATCTTCTCATATTCGGCAATCGTAAGAGCTTTTCGCTGATCCAATTCTGCCATACGATTTGGATGGAGCATTTGCTCATATCCTTCGACTAAGTGAGCACTAAAAATCTCAGCGACTGCGCCACTTCCATATCCATAGAGGGCGATCCGGTCGCCGGCCACTAGTTGAGGCTGATTCTCTAAGAGAGAAAGCAAACCTAGGAAGAGGGAACCCGTATAGATATTCCCAACCTTTTGGCTGTAGAGAATGGATTGTTCAAAATTGTATTGCAATTGGGCTTGTTTCTCAGGAGAAAGACTCTTGTCAAGAATCTTTTTTAAGCCCTTGAGGGCGAGCTTGGGATAAGGCAGGTGGAAGCAAACCGCAGCAAAATCATCCAAGGTTAAGCCAGTCCGTTTTTGATACTCTGTCCAAGTTGTTTTCAAGCAATCCAAGTACTGTTGGGTCGAATAAATCCCATTGACAAAGGGGGTGCTGGAATAGTTGGGACGCCAGAAATCCATGACATCACGGGTCTGAGCTACATTATCATCATTAAATGCTAGGATACGTGGGTTTTGCGTCACCAGCATAGCGACAGATCCAGCTCCTTGAGTCGGCTCTCCAGGGGTGTCGATCCCATATTTTGCAATATCACTGGCAATGACCAAGACCTTGCTCTGTGGGAACTTTTCAACATGAAGTTTAGCATAGTCCAAAGCGGCAGTAGCAGCATAGCAGGCTTCCTTCATTTCAAAGCTCCGAGCAAAGGGTTGGATTCCTAGGAGACCGTGAACGAAAACAGCAGCAGCCTTACTCTGGTCAATTCCTGACTCGGTCGCCAGGATGACCATATCGATTTCTTCTTTTTCTTCTTCGGTTAAAATACTATGGCTGGCACTTGCTCCAAGTGTGACGATATCCTCTGTAATAGGGGCAATACTCAGTTCTTTCAATAAGAGCCCTTTACTGAGTTTTTCTGGATCAGTATTTCGAGCAGCCGCTAGCTCACTTAAGCGCAAGACATACTGGCTGGTCGCAAATCCAATCTTATCAATACCGATTGTCATAAATAACCTCTTTTAATTTGATATCTACTAGTATATTTCGTTACTATTTTACCATATTTGAGAGCAAAACTCCCTTGAAAAAGCCAGAACAGTATGGAAATCATTCTTAGGACCGAGTTGGGCAAGAGGATTTTTTGAAAAAAAGAGGACGAAAAACAAAAAAGGCTGGGACAAAAGTCCTAGCCTCTCAATTGTCTTTGGATTGTCGAGAAAGACGCAGTGGTTGAGTGGACTCTACTACGCTGATTTCATCAGCTTTTACAGCCCTACTCAACTGTGCGGAGGTGGGACGACGAAATCGAATTCTAACGAATTACCGATTTCTGTCCCACTCTCTTCAACTCTTATCCTTGCTTATCTTTTTTAGGATTGCTCATGATTCGTATGAAGAGTTCTTTGCATTTATCTCTTAGAACTTTTTCGTAGAAGACGATTAAAGCGATGTACACAATCAGAAAGTTCAAGGTCAGATAGAACAAGTCAAATGAATTACGGGCATAGTAAGTCGCTGATTGATAGGAGGGGAGGGCTCCTAGGATCATCCAAGGAAGATACTTGATATACTTGTTTATCATCATACAGCACCTCGCATACTCTAAAGGATTTGTTATCTCACTATCATTGTACTCCTTTTAATCAAAAATGCGAGCGATTACATAGATAAGTTTTGAAAAACCAATGCTAGTTGGCATTGGTCATTTTTCTTTTTTGATGGCGTTGGTAAGAATGGTAGAGTTTTAAGACGACAGACCCGCTAGCCATCCCGATAGAGATGACCAAGGCTAGAATAACAACCAAGGTTACACTGGTCATGGCTTGCCGATATTGGCCACTAACAAAGAAGGAGGTAGTCCGATAGGAAATATATCCAGGAACCAGGGGAGCGAGAATAGCCAGCATAAAGACAACTACAGGCGTCTTGTAGATGATACTTAAAATTTGACTGATACAAGAACCGACAATGGCGGCGATAAAAGTCGCGATAATAACATTGGTAGGTCCTTTCAAGATATAGTAGAGCAACCAAATAGCCATCCCTAAAATTCCTCCAGGGATTAACATGGAACGTTGCACATTGAGGACGATTAAAAAGGTAATGATGGCAATCAAACTTGCCACGGCTTGGATTAAAAATTCGATTAGATTCATGATTCTATTTCATAAGGACAAGAGCGACGGTCGTTCCGGCACCAAGGGCAAGAGTGATGAGCAGGGTCTCAAAAAGTTTACTCATCCCAGAGTTGAGGTGGTTGTTCATCAGATCCCTGACGGCATTGGTCATGGCGATTCCAGGAACGAAAGGCATGACACAACCGGCAATAATGAGATCGGTATTGGAGGGAAAACCACTATATTGAGACCAAATATGGGCCAAAAAGCCAAAGACAAAGGCTGCCGCAAAAGCAGTGGCAAAAGGGATGCGCACATATTTCTCAACTACTAGAGAGAAAGCAAAGGCAAAGACAGTCGCAATACCTGCTCCAATCGCATCATAGAAATTCCCGCCAAACATAATGGAGAAAAAAGGGGCACTAAGAGTAGCTGCAATGGTTAACTGCAGATTGGTATAAGGGACTGCCTTTTGTTTCAATTGGCTCAAGGCTTGGTAGGCTTCTTCGAGATTGATGTGCCCTGAGACTAATTGGCGAGAAATCTGATTGACATCACAGACCTTCTCGATATTGTAATTGGTCCGCAGGATCCGCTTCATCCGAGTGATATTGGCATTTTCGATTGAAAAGAAAATAGCGACTGGCATCGCTAAGGCATTGCAATCATCGATTCCTTGAGAATGAGCAATCCGGATCATGGTATCCTCTACCCGATGGATTTCAGAACCACTCTCTAAAAGGAGGGTTCCTGCCAACATGAGGACATCAATCACGCGGTCCATATCTTTAGACGCTTCCATTGTTCTTCCTGTTCTGTTAATAGATTGTCTCCATTATATCAAAATTTCACTGATTTGTACTAGTGTTACCACGGATTTAGTCAAGACAGGACAAGAAAAAACCAGCCGTTTCCGACTGGTTTGAAAAATCTATTTGAATCTTAGCTCAATGCATCATCCATAGAAAGAACTTCGTGGAAGACACGTTGTGTCAATTCAGTTTTTTGTTCTGGAGTGAGGTATTTAGTGTTTACACAGTATCCAGAGATACGTACGATAACATCTTCACCGCTCATGATCTTTTCGTAAACGTCTGACAAGTCCATAACGTTCAAGTTAACGTGTTGTCCACCGTTTTCGAAGTATCCATCAAGGATAGTTACCAAGTTGTCTACTTGTTCGTCACGAGTTTTACCAAGAGCACGAGGTGACACTTGAGTAGTAAGTGAGATACCGTCAGCTGCGTAACCAAAGTCAAGGCTAGCAAGTGAGTTCAAGTTTTGCAGCCATCCACCTTTCGCTTTGTTAGATGGGTTAGCACCTGGTGAGAAGAATTCCAATTTGCTTGTGTTTACAGAACCATCTTCGTTGAGGTATACCCCTTTGTGGACTGGTGAGTTACCAGTTTGTTTAGAGTATGCAACGTTAGAAGTGATGGTAAGAAGTGAAACAGTTGCTTCAGCGTTCTTGTAAAGTTTGTGGCTGCGAAGACGAGTAGTGTAAGCTTCGATCAACCATTCTGCCAATTCGTTAGAACGTGGGTCATCTTCACCCCAACGTGGGTATTCACCGATTGTTTCGTAATCGTAGATGTAGCCATCTTCGTCACGGATTGGTTTAACAGTAGCGTATTTAATAGCTGACAAAGTATCAACAGTGTTAGCGAATCCACAGATACCGAATCCCATGTTAGCGCGTTGGTGAGTTGGCAAGAAGGCCATTTGAACTGCTTCGTAGTTGTACTTATCAGTCATGTAGTGGATGATGTTCAAAGCATCTACGTAAGTGTCAGTCAACCAGTCAAGTGATTTTTCGAAGTTTGCTTTAACAGATTCGAATTCAAGAACTTCGTCACGGATAGGATCGATGTCAAAAACTTTGTAGTCTTTATGAACGTCGTCGTAACCACCGTTCAAACCAGTAAGAAGAGCTTTAAGAACGTTTACACGAGCACCGAAGTACTGGATGTTGTGGCGTTGTTCTTCGTTTTCTGGGTCAAGTGGAGATACACAACATGAGATACAGCTCATTTCACCGTATCCGTCTTTAGCCATTGTTGTAACACCTTCGTATTGGATAGAAGAGTGTTTGTGGCTCATGTGCATACAGTAGCGACGGAAGCTGTATGGCAATTTGTCAGTCCAAAGAACTGTCAAGTTTGGTTCTGGAGAGTTACCGATGTTGTCCAAAGTGTTCAAGAAACGGTAGTCCATCTTAGTAACACGGTGACGTCCGTCGTTACCCATACCAGCCATAGAAGTTGTGATGAAGGTTGGGTCACCTGAGTACAATTGGTCGTAAGCTTTTGTACGAGCAAATTTAACAGTACGCAATTTCATAACGAAATCGTCAACGAATTCTTGGAGTTCAGACTCAGTGTAAGTACCACGAGCCAAGTCACGTTCAGCGTAGATATCCAAAACGATTGGCACACGTCCAAGAGAAGTAGCAGCACCGTTGATCACACGGCAGACAGCCATGAAGGCGATGTTTGTCCATTGGATTGCTTCTTTTGTATCGAAGGCAGGACGACGTACGTCTACACCATAAAGGTCACCCAATTTAACAACTTCTTGAAGTGCTTGGTATTGAAGGTTTACTTCTTCACGAAGACGGATTGATTCTTCATCGATTTCAGTGATCGCGTTCCAGTCGTTTGCTTTTTCAGCCATCAAGTAGTCAGCTCCGTACAGGGCCAAACGAGCATAAACCCCGATGATACGTCCACGTGAGTAAGCATCTGGAAGACCAGTTACTGTGTGAGCGTGACGTGCACGACGGATGTTTGTAGTATAAGCACGGAAGATACCATCGTTAACTGTTGTTACATATTTAGTGAAGATTTCATGCACAGCTGGATCTGGCTCAAATCCATTTTCTTTCAAAGTAGTTTCCGCCATACGGATACCACCACGAGGCATGAAGTTCAATTTGAACAACTCATCGTTTTGGATACCGAAGATGACTTCGTTTTCTTTGTCAATGTATCCAGCTGCGATATCAGCGATAGAAGTTGGACGAGTATCGTATGGGAAACGAGTTTCTTCGTAGTGTGCTTTTGTTTCTTCAACAATCTTCTTGATGTGAAGAGAACGTTCAGTTGGTCCAGCTAGGAAGCTTTCGTCTCCATCATATGGAGTGTAGTTAGCTTGTACAAAGCGTGAGACGCTGGCTCTTTCTTTCCAGTCTTCCCCTTGGAAGCCTTCCCAGGCTTTGTCAAAAATATCTTGTGCTTCAACAACTGTTTTAACAACCATGTTTAAATCCTCTTATATCTTTCTAGCAACAAATCTGTTGCACTTACAATAGTAGTATACCACATAGAAATCGGTTTCACAAAGGGAATAACAAAAAGATTTTGGATTCTTTTATAATACAGAAAGGTGTAGATGAATAAACTGTATTATATTTTTGCCTTGGGAGAGGTGGAAATTAGTGGGAAAAAATCGTTGATAAGGATATAATGAAAAAGGAGGTTGCCCATGCTTATATTTCCTTTAGTAAATGATACGAGCCGTAAGATCATTCATATCGACATGGATGCCTTTTTTGCGTCCGTTGAAGAGCGCGACCATCCTGAATTGAAGGGAAAGCCTGTCATCATTGGCCATGATCCCCGTTTGTCTGGCGGAAGAGGAGTGGTATCAACTTGCAATTATGAAGCCAGAAAATATGGCGTCCATTCGGCTATGAGTTCCAAAGAAGCCTACGAACGTTGTCCTCAGGCAGTGTTCATCCCTGGTAATTACGAGAAGTATCAGGCAGTCGGTCTCCAAGTCAGAGAAATTTTTAAACGCTATACCGATCTAATTGAGCCTATGAGCATCGACGAAGCCTATCTGGATGTGACCAACAATAAGCTTGGTGTTCAGTCTGCTGTCAAAGTAGCCCGCTTGATTCAGCATGATATTTGGGATGAGTTGCATTTGACGGCTTCTGCCGGAGTTTCCTACAATAAGTTTCTTGCAAAAATTGCCAGTGATTACCAGAAGCCTCGAGGACTAACCGTTATTTTACCCGAGCAAGCTCAAGATTTTTTAAGTCAGCTAGATGTAGCTAAGTTTCATGGTGTGGGAAAACGGACAGTGGAGCGGCTTCATGATTTAGGAATTTATACTGGTGCAGATCTCTTAGAAGTGCCGGAAATGACTCTCATCGATCACTTCGGTCGCTTTGGGTTTGATCTTTATCGAAAGGCTCGGGGGATCCATAACAGTCCTGTCAAGAGCAATCGTATTCGCAAGTCCATTGGGAAGGAACGCACCTATCGAAAATTGCTGGTGGCCGAGGATGATGTGCTAAAAGAATTAGCCAACCTATCTGAAAAAGTGGCGAGCAGTTTGGCCAAGCATCAGAAAATTGGTAAGACCTTGGTACTCAAGATTCGTTATGCAGATTTTACGACCTTGACCAAGAGACGAAGTTTAGAGGAAGCAACCAGTGACCCAGCAGTCATTCAGAGAGTGGCTCAGGAGCTTTATCAGAGTTTGGAGACTAATCCCTCAGGTATTCGCCTCTTAGGGGTGACCCTCACTAATTTTTCTTCCGAGTCTCAGGAACCCTATGAAGAATCTTTAATAGAAGAAACCCCGTAGGTATATAGACCTACGGGGAATTTTTGACTATTTTTTAAAGAAGTTCTGAATCTCTTCCTCTGTGAGGCCAATCAAGGGATCAATGCTTAAGTAATTATCCTCTGTTAATCGATAGCCTTGTTGAGAAGCTTGGGAAGCAGATAAGTCAGAGTGGTTTTCAACTGAGACAAGCTCCTTTTGGGGCTCTGTTGTTTGAGAAGTATTTTTCAGATGAGTGGTGCTGGCTGAGGAAGACTCTCTACCTTGAGGAAGTACATCAGAAAAGCGTTCAATCAGATAGGTTTTTCGTGCGGTTCCGGTATTCTGTGTCGCAAAGTGAAATGCAGTGTATTCTCCCAGAAGGATGAGTTTGCTTTTGGAACGGGTAATGGCTGTGTAGATCAGATTGCGTTGGAGCATCCGTCGACTCTGATTGGTCAAGGGAAGGATGACCACGGGGAATTCACTCCCTTGAGACTTATGGATACTCATGGCATAGGCTAGGCGAATCTTGTACCATTCATTGCGTGGGTAGACCAATTCATTGCCGTCAAACTGGATGGTAAGTTCATCTTGTTTGGATTCGGTATACTTAGCCGGTAAAAGGTCGGTAATGTAGCCAATATCTCCGTTAAAGACATTGCTCTCGGCATCGTTGACCAGGTGGATGACCTTGTCACCATTTCGATACTGGCAATCTAGCGCTTGAAAGAAAATAGCATCTGTTTCTAATGGATTGAGAAGTTCTTGCATGAGACCATTAATCTGGTCAATGCCAGCAGAACCTCGATACATAGGAGCAAGGACCTGGATGTCCCGGGCCGGGATGCCGTTGCGAAGGGCAGCACTGGTGATTTTTTCAATCATGGGAGCGATGAGCTCGCTCGGCGCTTCAAAATAGGAACGATCGGGCTTTTTCTCTGTAAAATCAGAAGGCAGTTGGCCTTTGCGAATTTGACTGGCCAAAGTGACGATCGTCGAATCCTCACCTTGACGAAAGATGTGTTCCAGTTTGACTTGAGGGATGCTTGGGATCTGTAGGAGATCGGACAAGACTTGTCCAGGACTCACAGAAGGAAGCTGATCGGCATCTCCAACAATTAAGAGTTTGGTATTGGAGGAGATATTGCTGAGAAGCTGATTGGCTAACCAAGTATCCACCATAGAAAATTCATCGACAATGATAAAATCCGCATCGAGATAATCGTCCAAGTGACTCGTGTCATCGTCTCCCGTCATTCCTAAGTGACGATGAATGGTGGCGCTCGGAAGACCAGTCAGTTCACTCATTCTTCGCGCTGCTCGACCGGTTGGAGCAGCTAAGAGGATTGGTAATTGAGATTTCTTCCGAAGGTCCAATTGGTGCAGGCGGGCGTAGGTTCCGATAATCCCATTGATAACAGTTGTTTTCCCCGTTCCTGGTCCACCTGTTAGCACGAAGACCTTTTGCTGGATGGCTTCCTGGATAGCCTTCCGTTGGATGGGATCGTAGTGGATATGGAGATCTTCTTCAATGTCATCGATTGTTTGTTCGATTTTTTCTGGTTCGAAAGATTCTTGCTTTCCTTTTTCTAGCAAGCGACCGATATGGCTGCGGATCCCTTCTTCCGCAAAGAAGAGGCTGTTGTTGAAAATCTTAGTGTTAATGTTTTGCACCTTGTCTTCTTCGATGAGACTGGCCAATTCTTGGGCAACGCTAGCTGGATCGAGCTCAACGGGACGGGATGCTTCTAAGAGTTGGATAGTGGCCTGGAGCAATTCTTTGGCTTCAATATAGGTGTCCCCTGTTTCTAAGGAGAGGGTTAACAGACTATGGACTAGCCCGGCTCGGAAGCGTTCAGGTGCATCGCTGGCAATCCCTAATTCTTCTGCTAGTTGGTCGGCAATCTTAAAACCCATTCCTTGAATATCTTCGACCAGTTGATAGGGAGCCGATTCGACGATTTGCAAGGTTTCTTCTTTGTAGAAATCTTGGATTTGGAAGGCTAGTTTATTAGGGATGCCATAGTTGGCAAGTTGGGCGAGGACCCGTTCTGTACCATAGTTGAGCTGTAGTTTTTCGACAAAGGCCTCGCGATTCTTTTTAGAAAGTCCGGAGATAGAGGCTAGCTTTTCAGGTGCTTGAAGGATTTTATCAATGGTATCCTCACCATAGAGATCCACAATCTTTTGGGCTGTTTTGAGTCCAATTCCTTTAAAATGATCGCTAGAGAAGTATTTCACCAAGCCTTTGCTGGTGGGTTTGGCTCGTTCATAGCGATTCATTTGCAACTGTTGGCCATATTTCGGATGATGGACCAGTTCTCCCCAGAAGGTATAATCTTCTCCTTCAACGATATCTGCCATCGTTCCAGTAACGATAATTTCAAAGTCATCATAGTCCTCTGCATCGGTATCATTGATATCCAACAATAAGATACGGAAAAAACTACTTTGATTTTCAAAAATGACTCGCTCAATGGTTCCTGAGAAATAGTATTCCATGCAGAGTTTCCTTTTTAGTAGTAATCAGAGAGAGTATCTCTCACGAAGATATTGAAAGAGATTGGAACAAGAGTTCCAACCTCATCATGGGTTAATAAGTCTGGAATGGAAGGAGTGGCCAGAGGCGAAGAACGGCTTCTCCTTTGATTTGATCCTTCTTGAAAGCCCCAACCTGACGGCTATCTTTAGAAACGATTCGATCATCACCAAGGAGTAGATATTCATCATCCAAGAGCTTTTTCGTGAAGGTCGCACTTCCATCTTTATCAACAGTGAAAGCCTCGGCTATCTGTGCCATTTGGCGGAAGAGCTCTCCATTTTCTTCGAACCCTTTTCCAGAATAGGTTGACTGTAATTTATCCTCTTTGAATTTTTGAATGTATTCTTTCAAGTAGGGCTCGTCAGTTTCTTTGCCGTTGATATAGAGGACATCGTTTTTGTACTCGATGGTTTCGCCAGGGAGTCCAATGACCCGTTTAACGATTTCTTTGGTTTTTCCATTTTCTGTTTCACTAGCGACCACGATATCAAAACGGTCGATAGGCAGTTTATTGATTACGAGAAGGTATTCACTGTCTGCCAAGGTTGGATCCATAGAATGGCCATCGACACGGACAGGTGTCCACAGATAAATACGAGAGAGAATAATGCCTCCAATAATGAGGCCAAAGAGCGCCCATTCTTTCAGGAAAGAACGAACTGGATTGTTTGATTTTTTTGAAGGTTTCATGCTTTATCTTTCTATTAATTTTTTTGCTTTTTCTGTATTTTTAAAGTGAAGTTTGGCACTGTAGTCAAGGGCTTGAATGCCATAGGCCTGTAATAGTTGAGCAGCAACCTTATCTGAGGGAGTACCAGCACCACTAGGAAGGGTATAGCCTAGTTCTTGACTCAATTCTTCCAGATTTTGGAGGAAGAGATCGCGAGCGATAATGGAACTCACAGCTACCGCCAGGTATTTTCCTTCGGCCTTTTCTTCTAGGGTGACGACTTGTGGGACCTGATTCGCTTCTGCCTGAACATAGCGATCATAGTTTTTCTTGGTCGTAAAGGCATCTACCACAATTTTTTGAGCTTTTGCCCCTTGTTGCAAGAGCAAAAAAATAGCTTGATTGTGGAGGGCGACCTTGACAGATACCGCATTGTAGCCAGAGGCGATGACCTGATTGTATTTCTTAGGTGTCAGCAGCAAGGCCTGATGTGGGATTTCTTTTTTGAGGATCGGTGCGAGAGCTCGAATTTTTCGATCATCCAGGGTTTTAGAATCCCCAACTCCTAGACTTTTTAAGCGGGCATGTTGCTCCGGGCTGACCAGTGAAGCTACTACGGCAAGCCCTCCAAAGTAAGAGCCGTTTCCAACTTCATCCGTTCCGATTAAGGGGAAGTCTTGTCCGGCAAGTGCTTGGTCTATCGGATCTTGCTGGTAACCGAAAAAGGCAGCATAGCGCGTGGCTTGATTACCTTGTAGGACAACCTTTCCTGATGTGTAAATCGAAATGGTTGCACCAGGAGCCTTAAAAAAATATCGGATATATGGATTTTTTGAAGGCGCCAAATGGTCTTGGTACTGACGAACAAATGCTTGGATGTCCTCATTTTGAGGGGACAATGTGATTGTTTCCATAGCCCTTATTGTATCATAAATGCTCTATGAAAGGCCAGAAAAAGACCAACCGAATTTAGTCTGAAAGGACTTCTTTTAGACTTGCTTCAATTGCTTGAGGATCGGTTTTTGAAGAGAAGCGGTGGACGACCTGGCCTTGGCGATCGATCAAGAATTTGGCGAAATTCCATTCAATACGGGAGCCCAAGGGACCACTAGCTTGTTCTTTGAGCCATTGGTAAAGGGGACTGGCTTCTTTCCCATTGACTTTTATTTTTGCGAAGCGTGGGAAACTGGTTTGGTAATGGAGGCTACAAAACTGATTGATTTCTTCAGCATTGCCCGGCGCTTGGCCCATAAATTGATTACATGGAAAGTCAAGGATTTCAAAACCTTGGTTATGGTAGCGCTCATAGAGCTCTTGCAATCCCTGGTATTGAGGCGTCAGACCACAACCTGTTGCTGTATTGACGATGAGAAGCACATGCCCTCGATAGGTTTCTAGGGGGATGGTGCTCCCGTCTTGGGCTTCTATAGAGAAATCATAAATATTCATTTTTTTACGTCCTTTCCTACTTTCTCTATTGTATCATGCTTGGGGAAAAAAAGATAAACCGTGGCCTACTGCCTCCAGTACCTCCTATAGGAAGGGGATTTTTCTACTGACAAGCAGGCTAGATTTTGATATAATATCGTGAGGTGATTTTTTATGTCCAGCTTAAATAGATACAAATTTACTTTCGGCAATAAATCGCTGACTCTCACAACTAATCATGATAATCTCTTCATGGAAGAAGTTGAACGGGTCGCGAAGGAAAAATATGAAGCGATTAAAGAACAAATGCCAGTTGCTGATGATGAGACCCTGGCTATTTTACTAGCAATCAATAGTTTATCAACACAATTGAGTCGTGAGATTGAGTTTGACGATAAGGAAAAAGAATTGGAAGACTTTCGTCGCAAGGCCCTAGATGGCCTGGTCGGTAGATCATCTAATTAAGGGGAGTTGCATGTTTTCAATCCTGATTTTATTCATCCTAGCTTGGAGTTTTTATATTGGGTATTCACGAGGGATTTTGCTTCAAGGATATTATTTTTTCACCATGGTTGTGGCCATGTTGGTCGCAGGATCAGGCTATCAGTCCTTGGCAAAAACCATTAGTCTATGGATCCCATTTTCGAGTGCAACACAAGCTTCAAAAACCTATTTTTATGGTGCGGACCAACTCTTTCACTTAGACAAAGTTTTTTACGCTGGTTTGGCTTATTTCATCTTGTTTGTTTTGGTCTATGCGATTGGTCGAGTGATTGGACTCTTTATTCCCTTGATTCCAACGCCTGAAAAATGGGAGGAGTTCCCGTTTCAGATTGCCAGTGGTGTTTTAGCTGTCTTGGTGACTTACTTTGTTCTGCAAATGGGATTCACGATTTTATCAACAATCCCCATGGTAGCCATTCAAGATCGGCTCCATGGAAGTTTCCTCATTCGATTTATGGTGCAACATAGCCCCCTTACAGCAGGCCTCTTGAAACAACTTTGGGTTGTAAAAATCTTAGGTGCGTAATCACTTCTCATCATGTGTAACAGTTCATGAGAGATATTATAGAAAGGAAGGGGAGGCTCAGACCAAAATCAGCCTCCTTTTCTGTTGTGGAGAAACATGAATCAAAAAATTCTCGAAACCTTAGAGTTTCAAAAAGTCAAAAACTTAGTAGAGCCCTATTTGCAAACGGAGCAGGGCGAAGTGGAGTTGCAGGAATTAGCCCCGCTTGCAAAAAAAGAAGCAATTGAAACCGCCTTTCTTGAGATGGCGGATATGGCTCAGATATTTGTGGAGCATCCGCACTTTAGCGTGCCCACCATCCAAGAAATTCGTCCGGTGACCAAACGTTTAGAATTAGAAACATCGCTCAATATTGATGAATTGTTAGCGGTGAAGAAAGTCCTGCGCGTGACTCATGAATTGCGAAATTTTTATGATGAATTAGAAAATGTCCGCTTGGAAAAACTGGATCGAATTTTTGAAAATCTAGTCGATCTTCCACAGTTGCAGGGAAGTTTACATGCCATTAATGAGGCTGGATTTATCGAAAATTTTGCCAGCGAAACTTTGGCTAAAATCCGTCGACGGATTCAAGAGAATGAACACCAAGTGCGAGACATTCTGCAAGAATTGTTGAAGAGCAAGTCCGAAATGCTGGCTGATCAGGTCGTAGCTAGTCGGAATGGACGAAATGTTTTGCCAGTCAAAAACACTTACCGCAATCGGATTGCCGGTGTAGTTCACGATATTTCTACTAGTGGGAATACTGTCTATATCGAACCTCGAGCAGTCGTCAATCTCAATGAAGAGATTGCGAACCATCGTGCGGATGAACGCTTCGAGATGCTCCGGATCTTGGAAGAAATTTCAAATCTCCTTCGGCCTCATGCGGGGGAAATCCGGAACAATGCTTGGCTGATCGGTCATATTGACCTCGTTCGTGCCAAACATCGCTTTTTACAGGATCGAAAAGGGACCATTCCAGCCTTGTCAGCTCAAGGGGAGATTCAGCTGCTGCAGGTTCGTCATCCCTTGATCGAGAAGGCTGTTCCCAATGATATCCACTTTGGCAAAGACCTCACAGAGATTGTGATTACAGGG
Organism: Streptococcus australis ATCC 700641; assembly: GCF_000186465.1. GTDB lineage: Bacteria > Bacillota > Bacilli > Lactobacillales > Streptococcaceae > Streptococcus > Streptococcus australis. The sequence goes on from NZ_GL636091.1 coordinate 710,375, forward strand.
CCGAATACGGGTGGGAAGACCATCATGCTGAAGACCCTAGGACTAGCCCAATTAATGGCCCAGTCGGGGTTGCCAATCCTAGCAGATACTGGGAGTAAGGTAGCTGTCTTCACGCAAATCTTCTCTGATATTGGGGATGAGCAGTCGATCGAGCAGAGCCTATCTACCTTCTCCAGTCACATGACCAATATTGTCTCTATTTTGGAGCAGGTCGATGAGGAATCCTTGGTCTTGCTAGATGAGTTGGGAGCTGGAACGGATCCCCAAGAAGGGGCTTCACTAGCGATTGCCATTCTAGAAGATCTCCGCTTACGAGGGATCAAGACCATGGCAACCACCCACTATCCAGAACTTAAGGCCTATGGGATTGAAACCCTTGGTGTTCAAAATGCCAGCATGGAATTTGATACGGACAGCTTGCGTCCGACCTATCGGTTTATGCAGGGGGTACCAGGACGTTCTAATGCCTTTGAGATCGCTCGTCGTCTAGGCTTATCAGAAGTGATCGTTCGTCAAGCGCAGGGGATGACCAATCAAGATCGGGATGTCAACCGCATCATTGAAAAGTTGGAAGCTCAGACCCTAGAAAGTCGCAAACGCCTCGACTCCATCCGAGATGTCGAACAGGAAAATCTAAAATTCAACCGTGTCCTCAAGAAATTGTATAATGAGTTGACCAGGGAGCGGGAGACAGAGCTTAACAAGGCGCGTAAAGAAGCGCAAGAAATTGTAGATCTGGCTCTAGCAGAAAGCGACCAGATCTTACAAGGTCTCCATGCCAAATCACAACTCAAGCCCCATGAAATTATTGAGGCTAAGTCTCAGTTGAAGAAATTATCTCCAGAAACGGTCGACCTATCAAAGAACAAGGTCTTGAAACAGGCCAAGAAAGCCCGAGCTCCAAAAGTAGGAGACGAGATCTTGGTCATCAGCTATGGGCAAAGAGGAAGTCTTACCAAGCAGCTCAAAGATGGTCGTTGGGAAGCCCAAGTGGGACTAATCAAGATGACCTTGGAAGAAAAAGAATTTAATCTTCTAAAAGCTGAAAAAGATGCTTCACAACCGAAAAAGCGCCAGGTTCACGTGGTCAAACGGTCCAACGTCAACGGTCCTCGGGCTCGCTTGGACCTTCGTGGTAAAAGGTATGAGGAAGCCATGGAAGAATTGGACAGCTTTATCGACCAAGCGCTTCTCAACAATATGGCCCAAGTCGATATCATCCACGGCATTGGAACAGGGGTCATCCGGGAAGGGGTCACCAAGTACCTTCGTCGCAATAAGCATGTCAAAAGCTTTGAATACGCTCCTCAAAATGCAGGAGGAAGTGGAGCAACAATTGTTACCTTTAAATAAGCAAAGAGTCAGTCGTGCCTTTTAATCAGGCACGCTTTTTGCTATAATACAGTCAGTTTAAACGGAAAGAAGGAAAGTTTATGACCCCTAATCGTTCGTCCGATTCTTGCACCACCATACTCGTCGGAAAAGGTGCTAGCTATGATGGTTCAACCATTGTAGCTCGCACAGAAGACTCTCAAAACGGAGTGTTTACCCCTAAGAAATTTATCGTTGTTCAGCCAGAGGATCAACCCCGTCATTATCGGTCAGTCCTATCTCCTTTTGAGATAGATCTGCCTGATAACCCTGTTCGTTACACAGCTGTTCCAGATGCTATTCCTAAGGATGGTATCTGGGGAGAAGCGGGTATCAATCACTATAATGTGGCCATGAGTGAAACAGAAACCATTACGACCAATAGCCGAGTCTTGGGAGCGGATCCTCTGGTGGAAAGTGGCATCGGGGAGGAAGACATGCTGACCTTGGTCCTTCCTTATGTCCAGACTGCCCGGGAAGGTGTTCTTCGTTTGGGGAAACTCCTTGAGGAATACGGCACCTATGAGTCTAATGGGGTGGCTATCAGCGATGTCAATGAAATCTGGTGGTTGGAAACCATCGGAGGTCATCACTGGATGGCCCGCCGTGTACCTGACGATGCCTATGTGACCAATCCCAATCAATTGGGAAGTGATCGCTTTGAGTTTGATCGCCCGGAAGAATTTTTATGTGACCCAGACTTGAAAGATTTTGTGGAACGGCATCACTTGGCCTTGGATTTTGACGGTTCCTCCTTTAACCCTCGTTATGCTTTTGGGAGCCAGCGAGACAAGGACCGCCATTACAACACACCACGTGCTTGGGATATTCAACGGTTCCTCAACCCAGAAGTGGAGCAAGATCCTCGTTCCTTCTTTCTTCCTTGGTGTCAAAAACCTTATCGCAAGATTACGATTGAAGATGTCAAATATGTCCTCAGCAGTCACTACCAGGATTCAGCCTATGATCCTTATGGTTCAGAAGGAGATAGTCATAGTCGTCGGACCTTCCGTACCATTGGTATTAACCGAACTAGCCAGACGGCCATTCTTCAATTGCGGCCAAATCGTCCTCAAGAGACAACCGGGATTCAATGGCTTTGCTATGGGTCTATGCCCTTCAATACAGCTGTTCCTTTCTTTACCCAGGTAGATAAAACCCCGGATTATTTTGCCAATACGACAGAAAAGGTGACAACGGATTCCTTCTATTGGACCAATCGGATCATTGCTGGTCTGGCAGATGCCCACTATAGTCATCATGTTGGAGATTTAGAAGATTACCAAGAAAGCACTATGTCCCTTGGGCATGCTCGGATTGGACGAGTGGATCAAGCCTTGGCAGCAGGACAAACTGTTGACTTCGAAAGAGAAAATCAGGAAATGAGTGATCAGATTCAAGAAGCGACGGATCGCTTATTGGATAAGATCTTGTTGGATGCTAGCAACCTGATGACCAACCATTTTTCTTTGAGTGATTAGTTGGGCTAAGTTGTGCTATTTCATGATGGTTTCTGAAAATATTGACCTTCTTTTCAAATTATGCTAAAATAGAACAAATTGAACATCATACCGGATGAAGTTTTTCAGAAGTAGGGCCTTCCTATGACTGTGAAATGGACGGAACTCTGGAGAGACCGTAAAGGCACCGAAGGGGCAAGGTAGAGCATTCTACTCAAACTCTCAGGTAAAAGGACAGAGCAAAAGATAGAAGCCTTTTTGGTTTTTATTTGGAGCACCAGAGTACATGTTTGACATGTACTCTTTCTTTTTCTCTTTGGATGATGTGGAGGAAGTGGATGGCTATCCCTTTCTAAAGTTAGACAAATGATAAAAGGAGAAATAGATAAGGATGACAGATTGGCTAGTATTTTTTAAACAAGTAGATAATGTGGTCTGGGGGGCTCCCCTTTTGATCCTCTTGGTGGGGACTGGGATTTATCTGAGCTTCCGCTTGGGCTTGCTTCAAGTTTTTCGTTTGCCTCAGGCCTTTCGGCTCATTTTTGAAGAAGATCAAGGAGAAGGGGATATCTCTAGCTTCGGAGCCTTGGCAACAGCCTTGGCGGCAACAGTTGGGACAGGAAATATTGTCGGAGTAGCGACAGCTATTCAAACAGGAGGTCCGGGTGCCCTCTTTTGGATGTGGATGGCGGCCTTCTTTGGGATGGCGACCAAGTATGCAGAAGGTTTGTTGGCCATTCGCTACCGGACCAAGGATGACAATGGTCACATTTCTGGTGGTCCGATGTACTATATCCTTCATGGGATGGGTGAAAAATGGCGCCCCCTTGCCATCTTCTTTGCCCTGGCAGGTGTCTTGGTGGCTCTCTTTGGGATTGGAACCATGACCCAGGTGAATGCCATTACGGGCGCTTTGAAGACTAGTTTTCAACTTTCTCCTCAAGTCGCTAGTCTGGTCATTGCAGGAATCGTATCGGCTGTCATATTTGGGGGAATTCATTGGATTTCCAAGGTTTCCGAAAAGGTGGTTCCTTTTATGGCTGCAGCCTATATCTTTGCGACAGTTTATATTATTGTCTTGAATATGGACCAAGTGCCGACCGTTCTATCCCAAGTTTTCCAAGGTGCTTTTACAGGAACCGCGGCTATCGGTGGTTTTTCTGGAGCCTTGGTGAAAGAGGCTATTCAAAAAGGGGTGGCGCGTGGAGTTTTCTCCAATGAGTCAGGACTGGGATCTGCGCCGATTGCAGCAGCGGCAGCAAAAACGGAAGAGCCAGTGGAGCAAGGTTTGATTTCTATGACCGGGACCTTCATCGATACCATAATTATTTGTAGCCTAACTGGTCTAGCTATTTTAGTGTCTGGCCAGTGGACAACAGTGGGGCAAGTTGGGAGTGATTTGACCCAACAGGTCTTTATCTCGACCTTTGGCCACATCGGTGGGATCATTCTGACCCTTTGTTTGGTCTTGTTTGCGACGACGACCATTTTGGGTTGGTCTTATTATGGTGAACGCTGTGTCGAATTTTTGGCGGGTGTCAAACTGATTCCCTATTACCGTCTTCTGTTTATCCTGATGGTGGGGGTAGGAGGCTTTCTTCAGTTGGAGTTGGTCTGGATCATTGCCGATATTGTGAATGGACTGATGGCCTTGCCGAACCTCATCGCCTTGTTAGCCTTATCACCTGTGATTATAAAGGAAAGCAAACGGTATTTTAAGAAAAAGAAATAGACCAGATCTTGTGATATGGTCTTTCTGGCTTAATAGCGTTCTTCTTTGGGCCAATCTTTCATTTCAGAAATAGCTGTAAAGAGGACATCTGTTGATGAGTTGAGAGCTGTTTCACAAGAATCTTGGATGACACCAATAATGAAGCCCACGCTGACTACTTGCATAGCAATATCATTGTCGATACCAAAGAGGCTGCAGGCGACAGGAATCAAGAGGAGGGAGCCACCAGCTACTCCAGAAGCCCCACAGGCTGAAACAGCTGCAACGATACTGAGGACCAGGGCAGTCCCAAAATCGACCTGAATGCCTAAGGTATTGACAGCAGCTAGGGTCAAGGTATTAATGGTAACGGCAGCTCCGGCCATATTAATAGTAGATCCTAGAGGGATAGAGACCGAGTAAGTATCAGGGTTGAGACCTAGCTCCTTACAAAGTTTAATATTGACAGGGATGTTAGCAGCAGAGCTTCTAGTAAAGAAGGCAGTCAATCCACTCACTCGTAGACATTTGAAGACGAGCGGATAAGGATTTTTGCGAATCATGATGTAGACAAAAATCGGGTTGATGACTAGAGCAACGAAGAACATGGTGCCAACCAAGAGAAGTAAGAGGAGCCCATAGCTCTTGAGTCCATCAAAGCCTTGTCCTGCGATGGTGGTATAGACTAAGCCTAGAATTCCAAATGGAGCTAGGTTAATAATCCATTCGACAATCTTGGAAGTAATATCCGCTAGGGTTTGAAGGAGGTCCTTACTGTGCTCACTAGCTTCTCTCATAGCAACACCAAAGACTACGGCCCAGGATAAAATCCCGATATAATTAGCCTGGATAAGGGCATTGAGGGGATTGTCCACGATTTTTAAAAGAAGGTTGCTGATAACTTCCCCTAGTCCATCGGGAGAAGTTCCTTCAGCACTAGTTCCCGTTAAAGAAATGGTAATAGGAAATAGATAGTTCACCAGGACTGCTACCAGGGCTGCCGCAAAAGTTCCCAATAGATACAAAATGATGACTGATTTCATATTGGTTTGGGTTCCCTTTTGGTGCTGGGAGAGGGCGTTAGCGACAAGTGCGAAGACTAAAAGAGGAGCAATTGCCCGCAAGCCTCCTACAAAGATTTCCCCTAATAGACCAATTGCAGATGCTTGAGGAAGAAGCAGAGCTAAGAGAGCTCCAACGAAGATTCCGATTGCAATCCGCTTCATAAGGTTGGTTTTATTCCAAGTTTGAATGAATCGTTTGACCATAAGGACCTCCTTTATTGAAAGTTTACCGTCCATTATACGATAGATAAGTCTGAAAATCAAGGTGAGCCTAAGAGGAGGTTACTGGTTCTGTAGCCTAAAATCTGATATAATCAAACCATTAGAAAAAGAGAGAAGGAGATTGATAGAAGGTATGAAGAATATTTTTTCCCGCTATGTCAGTCAATTTGATTGGACCAAGATCATGGATGAGTTGGTTTCGAAATTGATTTCCTTAGCTATTTTATTTATTTTATTTTTGCTTGCCAAAAAACTACTTCGTAGCATGGTGAAACAGATTTTAAAACCATCTCTGAACTATGTTAGACAAGATGACGCTCGGAAGAAAACTATTTTGCGTTTGGTAGAAAGTCTGTTAACTTACTGCCTTTATTTCATCCTCATTTACTGGATTCTTTCCATCCTCGGCTTGCCAGTCTCAAGTCTTTTGGCGGGTGCTGGAATTGCAGGAGTTGCCATTGGGATGGGAGCTCAAGGCTTCTTATCGGATTTGGTCAATGGCTTCTTTATTCTTCTTGAGCGCCAATTGGATGTTGGAGATACGGTGCGAGTGACCAATGGTCCGATTACCATCGCAGGGACAGTGTCGAGTGTCGGCATTCGGACGACCCAGGTGCGAGATGCAGATGGGACCTTGCATTTTATCCCTAATCGCAATATTATGGTTGTTAGCAATCTCTCGCGGGGCAACCAGCGCGTTTTAATTGATATGCCGATTTCAGCTCAGACAGATCTGGATAAGATTTATCAAGTCTTCCAGCAAGTCAACGATGAACAAGCCCAGAAGCATCCAGAAATCTTAGATGGTCCGACGATTTTAGGTCCTCAAATTGAAAAGGGAACAGGCCGCTATTCCTTCCGTGTGGCCATGATGGTCCAATCGGGAAGCCAAGTGGCCATCTACCATCTTTATTACAAACTCTATCATGATGCCCTCTTACAAAATGGCATCGAGATTCCAACCACTTTCTCTGTCACACCTTAATAAAAAAAGACCCATGGGTCTTTTTTCTTATTCTAAAATAAGCATGCCATCTTTGACAGCGAAAGGATCTTTCGGATTGATCCGATCGTAGAACATTACGCCATTGATGTGGTCGATTTCGTGTTGGACCACAATGGAATTGTAGCCTTTGAGTTTGATACGGTGCTTTTCTCCCGTCTTGTCATAGTAGTCTACCGTTACGCGCGCGTGGCGAACTACATAACCAGGAACGTTGCGGTCTACAGAGAGACACCCTTCGCCATCTCCTAGAGCCGCATCTTGGACTGAGTGGGAGACAATTTTAGGATTGTACATGACTTCTTGGATGGAGTAGGCTTCTTTCGGAGGATTTCCTTCTTCGTCCTCTGGATTTGGGACGAGGACAGCAATGATGCGTTTAGAAATGTCTAATTGAGGGGCAGCGAGTCCCACTCCTCCTCGAAGACCCAATTTTTCCGCCATGACAGGATCCTGTGAATGGTGCAAGAACTGCATCATTTTTTCCCCAAGAATAATCTCTTGATCCGACAGTGGAAAAGTGACCTCTTCTGCGATAGCTCGTAAAGTCGGATGGCCTTCGCGGATAATATCATTCATATCGATTAGATGGGCAGCTTTTGTAATAGTTTCGATTGCAGACATGTTCTCATTCACTCCTTTTTTCTAGAAACCATCATATCATAATTCCTTCTAGAATGAAAGTTTCCCAATTGATTGAGGGGTGCTAATGGACTAGACGGACTGTAAACTAGAAAAGGAAAGAATCCTAGTCTGGTTCATGGTATAATGATAAGAAGAATGAAGGAGGCAAGCATGCGTCTAGATAAATATTTAGTGGACTGTGGAGTGGGAAGCCGGACAGAAGTCAAGCAAGTCCTTAAGAAAAAAAAGATTCAGGTCAATGGAAAGGTAGAAACCTCTCCCAAGATTCATATTGATCCAGATAAAGATCAAGTGACCTATCTGGGAGAAAGTTTATTCCATGAAGAGTTTGTTTACTATCTGCTCAATAAACCCAAAGGGGTCATTTCAGCAACGGAAGATGACCACCATCAAACAGTCTTAGATTTGTTAGATGACACGGCCAGACACAAGGAAGTCTTTCCTGTCGGACGGCTAGATATCGATACCCATGGCTTACTCCTCTTGACTAATAATGGTAAGTTGGCTCATGCCATGCTCTCGCCTAAGAAACATGTGGACAAGGTCTACCGTGCTCAAGTAGCTGGCATCATGACCCAAGAAGATATCGACCGCTTCAAAGAAGGAATAGAATTGAAGGATTTCACCACATTGCCAGCGGAATTGGAAATGTTGGAGGTTGATCAAGAAGCTAATAGTTGCTTGGTTCAGATCCGCATCGCTGAAGGCAAATTCCACCAGGTCAAGCGCATGGTCGCGGCTTGTGGCAAGGAAGTCACCGATCTCGAGCGGATTTCCATGGGGCCATTGAGTCTAGATCCCGCTCTAAAATTGGGTCAGTGGCGTAGGCTCCAATCCTCTGAATTGGCTTCTTTAGAGGTCTTTGGAATCCCATTATAAACAAAGGGAAAGCTAGCAAACTGAGGCAACAGGAGGCTAGTTTTTTACTTGTGTCAAAAAAATGAATGTTACGGACAAAAAAATATATAAAATAGCTTGTACTATCAAAGCAAATCAATTATAATGAGAAAAGATAGGTTTTGTAAAAATCTGTAATAGGTAATGGTCTTCATTCCTGACTGGACTTATCTAGTAAACGTAAAAAAGGAGAAAAATCGTTTATGAAAAAGTGGCTCTATGCTGTTGTGACAACAGTTGCCTTATTTTTACTAGCAGCTTTAGGATTTGCTAAACCCAATGGGCTTACTAAAGTACATGCCGATACGATCAATGATGTTGTAAGCTCAGTGAACATCTCTAAATCGACTGGTGGAGACTTAACAGAACCACTCGGTGTTTGGGAAAGTTTTAATGTTGAAGCAAATTTTGTTTTACCGAATGGTCGTGTAAAAGCAGGCGATCAGACGGTCATCCAACTTGGAGATGACTTCAAGGTCTTTGAAACGGACACCATTGAGCTGCTCGATCCAAGTGGTCAAAAAGTTGCGACGGCAACGGTAGATGATCAAAGAAAAATCATCACAGTAACCTATACAGACTATCCTGAAAGAATGGCTAATGTAACAGGGAAACTGCGCTTTTTCGCGCGTGTGGATCACCAAGTTGTCAAAGGACAAAAGACGCTCGATTTCACTCTGACGGTTGATACGAAAAAAATTTCAGGTGGAAAAATCGATTATAAAGGAGTCAATCCAGGTGAGTATCCTCCAACTCCAAAAGTCTTTAGTAAATGGGGATGGACCAACTCAGATGATAAATTAAAATTGACCTATACCTTGAATATCAATCAAGGTCACACAGCCCTTCATAATATTGATATAAAAGACCAATTGGCCTTTACAGATGGAAAAATCAAAGCAGATTCTGTCAACATCCATACAGGAACTTGGCAGGTCAGTGACGAAGATGGAGCTTATCATTTGCGGGATACCACGAATGTAACAAAAGATTACTCCCCTGTTGTCAGTGCCGATGGTCAATCTCTAACCGTTCATATCGGAGATCTAGCTCCAGAACAAGGGATGACTATTCGCTATGATGTGTATTTAGACAAAGTTCCAGCCATCAATACAAAATATAAAAACAATGCGACAATGACAGCCACAGAAGTCAAAGAGCAACATAAAGAAGCAGTTGTTTTATACCAATTCCTTGAAGGATACTTCAATGGAGAGAAATATTCCTTTACCATCCATAAAAAAGGAGAAAATGGGCAAGTTCTTGCAGGTGCTGTCTTCACTGTGACAGCAGATGACACTGGTGAGCAAGTCGGAATCATTACCACAGATGAGAACGGTACAGGAACCATTGCTGGCTTGATCAAGCAAGCCTATACGGTTCAAGAAATTCAAGCTCCGACAGGATACGTCCTCTCAGAAGAGCCAATCAAAGTCAGCCGAGAAGATTTTGGAAATGACCTTGCGATTTCCCGTGACGTTGTTAACAAAAAAGAAAAAACCAGCATTTCTGGTCAAAAAACTTGGAATGACAATGACAATCAAGATGGGAAACGCCCATCAGCCATCACCGTTAATCTCTTAGCAAATGGTGTCAAAGTAGCTTCTAAAGAAGTGAAACCAGATGCAGAAGGGAATTGGCTCTATCAGTTTGACAATCTTGATGTTGTTGACGATGCTGGTAATCTCATTGCCTACACAGTTTCAGAAGAACCTGTTGCAGGATATGAAGCGACTGTTGAAGGAACGAATATTACCAATAGCCGTACACCAGAAGTGACAGAAGTAGCTGTCAAGAAAGTCTGGGATGATGCGGAGAATAAAGATGGCCTTCGTCCAGAGAAGGTAACAGTCCGTCTGCTTGCGGATGGTCAAGAAGTGGCCGTGAAAGAAATCACTGCTACTGACAATTGGCAGGCAAGCTTTACGGATCTACCAGTATACAAGGAAGGCAAGAAGATTGCCTACACGATTACTGAGGATCCAGTAGCGGGGTATACAGCAACTATCGATGGTTTCACGGTAATCAATCGTCATACACCACCGACAACCCCACCAAGCACATCGGAAAAACCAGAAACCCCACCGACACCAACAGAAGGAAAGAGAAAAATTCTTCCATCAACTGGTGAAGCTACTTCTTATGGCTTGTTCGGAGCAAGTGCTTTGTTAGCTCTTGTTGGTGCAGCGATGCTCTTAAGTGGTAAACGGAAAGTTGACTAACAACTACAATGGAAATAAATTAGACAATTATCTAAAAAGATAGTTGTCTTTTTTCTGTTAAAGGACTTCTAGAATACATCATTCAAAAGATTCATATTAATGTTTTTTTAAGGGAGCATAAGTGTTTGACAGAAAGATGAAATCTTGGTAGAATGAATAGGTCGAATAGACAACTAACTCTTTCTTGGTAGCAGGCTATGCCAAACCTGCCACTCGGATAGAGCATAAAGAAAAGGAGCTTATCATGGCAATCTCAAAAGAGAAAAAAAATGAAATCATTGCACAATACGCACGTCACGAAGGTGACACTGGTTCAGTAGAAGTACAAGTTGCTGTCCTTACTTGGGAAATCAACCACTTGAACGACCACATCAAACAACACAAAAAAGACCACGCAACTTACCGTGGTTTGATGAAGAAAATCGGTCGCCGTCGTAACTTGTTGGCTTACCTTCGTAAGAACGACGTTAACCGTTACCGTGAGTTGATCAACTCTCTTGGACTTCGTCGTTAATTCAAGATACAAAGGCCGTCGAAAGCACAAAGCAAAAATAGGAAAATTGACGAAGAAATCTCAATTTCTAAGAAATTTTATCTTTTTTGCCAAGTGCTTAGGCCGTGTTCGATTGAATACAAAAAAGAAAAGTTACTCTATTGTAGAGTAGCTTTTCTTTTTTACTAGAATTTCAGTACAATCTTCGGCTCGGCGCCTTGTCTAGAAACGTTTTATCCAGCAAGAATGGAGCCTTCTGAATTCAGAGGGCTTTTTTGTTATCTTTTTTCGGACAAGATTCATTATTCTGAGTAAGTCGTTTTGTTTGACAGATGTAATTAACAGAGTTACAATGGATACATCTTAAGAAATAGAGGTTATCGATATGATTGATATTACATATCTAGATGGTGCAAAACAAGAAAGAGTCATGCATTTTGATTCCTATGAAGAATTTGAACGCTCCCAACAGACCTGCTTGATAGGTGTAGCGGATTACTATCCCGTAGAAAAATTGACCTATAATGGGCACGAACTCGATTACCATGGAACTTACGGAGATGTCTTCTTCTATTTGATGAAGCAAGACCTGGAACAATACAAAAACTAAAGGAGAAAAACAATGGCAAAAGCAATTACAGACGCAACATTTGAAGCAGAAACCAAAGAAGGATTGGTCTTGGTAGACTTCTGGGCGACCTGGTGTGGTCCATGTCGTATGCAAGGTCCAATCTTGGACAAATTGTCTGAAGAACTTTCAGAAGATGTCTTGAAAATTGTTAAAATGGACGTTGACGAAAATCCAAATACAGCGCGTGCTTTCGGCATTATGTCTATCCCTACTCTTCTTTTCAAAAAAGATGGACAAGTGGTTAAACAGGTTGCTGGTGTTCACACTGCAGAACAAATCAAGGCTATTGTGGCTGAATTGAGTTAATATCCTAAACACTTCCATTGGTAAAATAGGAGTGCTTTTTTATATCCAAAGAAAGAGCCCTGTCCTTTTATATGAGGAGCAAGGCTCTTTTATCTTCAATAATTTTTTCACGAAAAGTGACTTAGAATATTTTGGTGAGTTTTACATTCACTGTGTCACCATTAGTATTGAAAAGATTGAATAGCTTCTTTCAAGTCAGCTTGTAAAATGTTTCTCTGATCGAGTTGGACATAGACTTCCAATAGGCAGGATCTGAAGTTGGAAAATTTATAAAAGTCTTCCCTTTCTTCTATTGGGAAATCAACAGCTTTTATCCAAGAAGCTACTTGCTCTTGTTCTAACTTTCCCTGTAAAATAGGTTCATAAAGCACTCTCGCCAAGCGCCAATCCTCATCATCTGTAAAACAAATCGAAATCCTTTTAAAGATTTGGCCAAGTATGTCCAATCCGTCAAGTACTCTATTTTTAGGAAAGCCAGGATGACAAACCACTTCTGTCAAGAGGTCAGCTCCATGCGCAAAAGCGTGAACCCAACCATACTGACTGGAAAAACCTGTTGTATCCTTTTCTTTTTCAAGATAATGTAAACCTTGATCCAGTAAAATATATCTTATATCGGCTTTTAATCTTTGATAAAAAATTGATTGCGGATTAGCATCTGCAGATAAGAGGTTGGCATAAACAAGGGCTTTAAAAGAACGCTCAAGTGTTGATAGCCCAATCTTATCAATCTCTTTTTCTACTCCTTCATTGGACGAGATCGTCTCAGCAATGAAATGAAATTGCTCCTGTGTAAACAGTTCTTCTTGAATCCCTCTAGCCAAGCTGGTAAAAACGAGATCATCGCGAATTTCGGGCGAGGGGTCTCCCAAATGTTCCAGCAACCAATGGATTTCTTCTTGACGATAGCTTGGTTTTTCTTCTGTCACTTTACTTTGTAATTCTTGATACATGGTCAAAACCTCTACATTTTTAGCAACTTGATATAATCTAGACCCCAGTTCTCCACAGCATCTAAGACAACTTTGAATTCCTGCCCTATTTCGGTTAAGCTGTACTCAACTCGTGGGGGAACTTCCGCATAGACCTTTCGTTGAATAATCTTATCCTTTTCTAATTGACGGAGATGACGTGTCAAAATAGTTTGAGTAATCCCAGGCAATAATCTTTGCAATTCTTTAAATCGTTTAGTACCCGTACTCAACTGATAAATGATTACCAGTGCCCATTTCCCCGTTAAAACCCTCTGCGTTGTCGCAAATGGACAAATACCATACTCACTTACTTTATTTGGCATAAAATATCTTCTTTCTATTTTTTTAAAAAAATTTATCTTTTAGTATCAACAATAGTACTACTTTTGATACCAGCTATCGAAAAAGTATCTACTTGTTTTTTCGATTGTAACTGTTACAATTATATCATAAAAAAGAAATGGAGAATAGATATGTCAACAAACTTAGAAATTTTCAATACTTATAACCAAGCTTTAATTGCTGGTGATTTTCCTGGTGTCTTTGAAACGATGGCAGACGATATTGTCTGGCATCAACCTGGTACTCATAGTATATCTGGTACAGTTGTTGGTAAGGACCAACTAGGATCTCACCTAGCTACATTTGCTGAGAAAACTAATGGAACCTTTAAGGTGATAACAAATTGGGTTTCTGATAATAAGGATTTTGTCGCAGCTAATGTTACTTTTCTTGGAACACGGGCTGATGGTACTGAACTCAATATGAACGGGATTGACCTCTTCCGTATTGAAGACGGGAAAATCAAAGAAGTTTGGCTCTTCTCTTCAGATCAAGCTGAAGAAGATAGATTTTGGGGATAAGCAAAACAGATTGGAAAAATCCAATCTGTTTTTGCTTATACTCATAACTCAGCACTGTAAGCAATAATCTGATCAACCGTATCAGACAAGAACTGAATGGTATCGCGAAGTGGTTTATCTGTTGAGATATCTGCTCCGATAATCATAGCAGACTCGAGTGGGGTTTTGCTACCGCCTGATTTAAGGAGATCTAGCCAATCTTTGGCTCCGTTTTCGGAGTCCTTCAAATGTAGGTAACCGGCTGTTGAGATAACTAATCCAGCTGAGTAGGTGTAGCTGTAAAGTCCCATGTAGTAGTGGCTTTGGCGCATCCAGGTCAGGGCTGCATCGTCATCGATTTCAACAGCATCTCCCCAGAATTCGGTCAAGACTTCCTTCATGATGCTGTTGAGCTTGCTAGCGCCGAAGGTTCCACCTTCTTCAATCAGGGTGTAGACCTTGCGTTGGAAAGCCGCTTCCAGCAAGTGGGTGATGAAGTTGTGGAAGTAGGTATCTGTCAAGCGGTGAGCTAGGGCAAAGCGTTTTTGACGAGGGTCGTCAAACTGGTGTTCCAAATAGTCGCTGAGGAGGAGCTCGTTAAAGGTAGAAGGGGCTTCTACATAGTAGGTCGACATGTGGGCGTTGAAGTAGCTTTGGTTGTTATCTGAGAAGATGAATTGACCAGAGTGTCCAATCTCGTGGATCAGGGTATAAACATCGCTCATTCGTCCTGTCCAACTCATGAGGACATAAGGATGGACGCGATAAGGGTCAGCTGCATATCCACCGGAATCCTTGCCTTCATTAGCAGCAAAGTCGACCCAACGTTCGGTTTGGTAGCGGGCAATTTCGCGAGAATATTCTTCGCCAAGAGGTGCCACAGATTTCATGACCAAGTCATAAGCGTCATCAATGGTGACATCTGGGTTGAGCGCACTGTCCAAGTCCAACTTCCAATCAGCAAAGGTCATTTTCTCAAGGCCGTTGACCTTGGCCACGTGTTTGAGGAATTTTTGAGCGACTGGAGCGAAGTCCTTCATAATCAGGTCAATCTGACGATCAAACATAGCACGATCCACTTCCTGTTCAGCCAAGAGATAGTCAAAGACTGAGTCGTAACCTCGCATATCTGCGATCAGTTTTTCTGCTTTGACTTGGGCTAGATAGGTGGCAGCAGCTGTGTTTTGGTGCTTGCGGAGACCTTCTGAAAAGGAACGAAAGGCTTTTTCACGGACTTCTGCATTCTCATGGTTTTGGTAGAAGTTTTCATAGGTGACAAAGCTATTCTTGTAAACTTTTCCATCTACTTCAAAATCAGCCATTTCAAAGTCACCTGCCCGCATCTTGGTATAGATATCTTGCGGTCCGTAGAAGACTTCACCAAGGTTGGTCAGAGTTTTTTCCACATCAGCTCCCAAGTAGTGAGCTTTTTTGATCTTGGCTTGACGAATAGCAGAAGTGAGGTGAGGCAATTGTCCGAGACGTTCGAGGACCTCCTCATCCGCTTCGACTAAGGTATCATCAAAGAAAGAGAGTTCGACGCTGGCCCAAGTTTCGAAATCCATCCCTGCTTGGGCAATTTCCGCAAAAGCTTCATCGCCAAAGTCCGTCGTTTGGGGCATAAAGCTGTAGTTACCAATGTGGCTGAGTTGGATCTGAATTTGTTCAAAGACTGCAAAGGCAGCTTCAAAGTCTTCAAAAGTGTGGAGGTTGCCCTTGTAGTTACGGACAAATTCATTGATTTCTTCGCGCGTTTTTTCAATGGCACGCAAGAAGTCTTCCTGGTCTTGATAGAGGGCTGTGAGGTCCCAGAGTTCGTTCTCAGGAAATTCAGAACGTTTTTTTAATTCCATAGTATTCTCCTTTTGATCAATTGGCTATACTTAGTATAGCAGAAAAGAGGGCAGAATGATAGGCGAATGGGGGATCTTATCATAGTCGGCTTTATCCAATAAGAAAACAAGGATTTTCTAGCATTTTTACCTTCTTTTGGTATAATAAAATGGAGAAAGTTTTAGGGAGTATATGATGAAAAAAATCTATAAAGTTAGCTTGACAGCGATGACCTTGTTAACTCTGGTGGCATGTGGGCCTAAGCGACGTCCTAGGACGCAACCTTCTACAGTTCAGAGTGAAGTAGCAGATGGAAAAAGTTCCAAGAAGACATCGTCTGGGCATGAGTACTATCAAACAGTTCTTGAACGTTATCAGGCTTACTCTAGGGCTATCGAGACAGGTGATAGTGCAGGTCTAGAGACTAAACTAAAAGAAATAGATTCTCAATCTGATGAGTATGTCTATGCCATGTATCTTCAAACTCTGGGGAGTAAACCTAACCTTTCCTATTTTTATATGGATTTGGATAAGGATGGACGGGATGAGCTCTTGATTGGAAACGGCCAAACAGTCTCAGCGATTTATTATCTAAAAGGTCAGAAACCAGAATTGTTACATACAGCTTTTGTGGCTTCCTCTGGTGGCTCACGTTCAGGTTTCCAAATTTTTGAGGATGGCTCGGTCATTTATGCTAGCTTTTCGTCTCTTCGACCAGAGGTAGATTTGATCCATTACAAGTTTCAAAAAGGAAAGCTTGAGACTATCAATCAGATTCAAATAAAAAATGGGGACGGCCAGAAGCCAGAACAAGCCTTAGGGATTACAGCGAAAGAAATGGATCAAGCAAAATTTGAATGGAAAAAACTAGAGACCGGTAAGAAGGCGATGAGCCAAGCAAGTAACTCAGAGCAGCAAACAAGTAGTTTTCAAGTCCGTGTAGGAGTCTCAGATCTTCGGATTCGTAAAGAAGCATCGATCAAGGGAGAGGAAGTAGGAATGATCCCACAGGGTGTTTATACGATTACAGAGACAGTTTCAGCTGACGGTTATACCTGGGGCAAGCTCCAATCTGGCCAAGGTTGGATCGCGCTTGAATTTACGACGAAAGTGGAAGGGGGAAATGCATCCACTGTTAAAGGATTGAGTGCGGAAGATCAAGAGGATATCCACTCGGTAGTAGAGAACGGGTATGCTCTAATGTATTCTAGATTGGTCAAACCAACCTTTATATTAGACTTATCAAATGACCATAGTGGTATCTATTCTTATACAGAGGGGATGTTCTTAGATTATTTCAATAGTTATACTCCAGACACCTATCAACTTGCAGATGTCATTAAAAAATTGGAAGCTAAAGAAACATCAGAATCCATTCAGTCTATGACTACAGATCAGTTAATTCAACTTGCGAAAGAAAGAAAACAAGGCTAGATATACTCTTCGAAAGATAAGAAGTTTTTTGAATTCGTTCCTGGAGGACGAGGAGGTGCTGGTCCAGCGGTTGTCATTCCTTCAGTGGATGAGTGGGTCGTTGAGAATGATACTGTTACAGTAACAACTAGAGTTAAGACATCTTCTCAACCTTTTGAGCGCTATGTGTTGAAGCGGAGTAAGAAAGAATATTCAGGTGGAGAACATAAAACGCGATTCTATGTCGTTAGTAAAGAAAATGTGTGGAATGGAAAATAGATAGCACCTATATCTAGCTCTAGAATTTTAAAATAAGTGGAAATCAAATATTCCTCGAAAAAGGCTTTTAAAGCCTTTTTCTTTTGGGCTTGAATATGGTAAAATAAAGGTTATACGTGCTTGGATACAAAGATGAGGATATAACATACAGAAAGGCTATTGAAATCCATATTTCGTTAAGCGGTTTAATGCCTTAGTATCTTGATTAATTGAATTTTGGCCTCATTTCTTAGGAAAAAAGATAAGTTTCCTAGCACTCATCGAGTGCGGTGTCACCTTCCTATTTTTCTACAGAAATGTTCGGCGAGCCGAACCGTCCAAAATATCTTGATTAATTGAACCCGGCCGAAAAGCCGTGTAAAAAAGATAAATCCTCCTAGGAGCGGTCGCTTCGTCGTTCAATTTCCTATTTTCCTTTGAGTTGCTTAACGGCTTAGTATCTTGATAGTTGAACACGGGTTAAATCCCTAGTGAAAAAGATAGATTTCCTAGTGTGCGTGGCACACTGCGTCAATCTCCTATTTTCATACGGGATTCTTCACGCCCTTTGTATCCTGATCTTTGTAGGCAAGTCGTATAATTTTATAAATCCAAAGGGGATTAAAATGGCAAAACAAGTGTTTCAAACGACTTTTGCGGGTCGTGAGTTAATCGTAGAGACTGGCCAGGTTGCTAAGCAAGCAAATGGCTCTGTTGTCGTACGTTACGGTGAGTCAACTGTCTTGACGGCAGCCGTTATGTCTAAGAAGATGGCAACTGGGGATTTCTTCCCGCTTCAAGTCAACTACGAAGAAAAAATGTATGCAGCTGGGAAATTTCCTGGTGGCTTTATGAAACGGGAAGGACGTCCTTCAACAGATGCGACTTTGACAGCGCGTTTGATTGACCGTCCAATCCGTCCAATGTTTGCGGAAGGTTTCCGTAATGAAGTGCAAGTCATCAATACTGTTCTTTCTTACGATGAAAATGCATCTGCACCAATGGCAGCTATGTTTGGTTCATCATTGGCCTTGTCTATCTCAGATATTCCGTTTGACGGTCCAATCGCTGGGGTACAAGTAGGTTATGTTGATGGCCAAATCATCATCAACCCAACGCAAGAACAAGCAGAGCAATCGCTTCTTGAATTGACAGTAGCAGGTACTAAGCACGCTATCAACATGGTAGAGTCTGGTGCCAAAGAATTGTCAGAAGAAATCATGTTGGAAGCTCTTTTGAAAGGACACGAAGCTGTCAAAGAATTGATTGCCTTCCAAGAAGAAATCGTTGCGGCAGTTGGTAAAGAAAAAGCAGAAGTAGAATTGCTTCATGTAGATGCTGACTTGCAAGCTGAAATCATCGCAGCCTACAACAGCGACCTTCAAAAAGCGGTCCAAGTAGAAGAAAAATTGGCTCGTGAAGCTGCAACTCAAGCAGTGAAAGACCAAGTCACAGCTGTTTACGAAGAAAAATATGCAGACCATGAAGAGTTTGACCGTATCATGCGGGATGTGGCTGAAATCTTAGAACAAATGGAACACGCAGAAGTGCGCCGTTTGATCACAGAAGACAAGGTTCGTCCTGATGGTCGTAAGGTCGATGAAATCCGTCCTTTGGATGCGGTTGTTGACTTTCTTCCTCGCGTTCACGGTTCAGGTCTCTTTACTCGTGGACAAACTCAGGCTCTTTCTATCTTGACTTTGGCGCCAATGGGTGAAACTCAAATCATCGATGGTTTGGATCCAGAGTACAAGAAACGCTTTATGCACCACTATAACTTCCCTCAATACTCTGTAGGGGAAACTGGTCGTTACGGTGCACCTGGTCGTCGTGAAATTGGTCACGGTGCTCTTGGTGAGCGTGCTCTTGCTCAAGTATTGCCAAGCTTGGAAGAATTCCCATACGCCATTCGTCTAGTAGCAGAAGTATTGGAATCAAACGGTTCTTCATCTCAAGCCTCTATCTGTGCCGGAACTCTTGCCCTTATGGCTGGTGGTGTGCCAATCAAGGCGCCAGTAGCTGGTATTGCTATGGGTCTCATCTCAGATGGAAACAACTACACCGTATTAACAGATATCCAAGGTTTGGAAGACCACTTTGGAGATATGGACTTTAAGGTTGCAGGTACTCGCGACGGGATTACAGCCCTTCAAATGGATATCAAGATTCAAGGGATTACTGCAGAAATCTTGACAGAAGCTCTTGCCCAAGCCAAGAAAGCTCGTTTTGAAATCCTTGATGTGATTGAAGTTACTATTCCAGAAGTTCGTCCAGAATTGGCTCCAACTGCTCCGAAAATTGATACCATCAAGATTGATGTGGACAAGATCAAGATTGTCATCGGTAAAGGTGGAGAAACCATCGATAAGATCATCGCTGAAACAGGCGTTAAGATTGATATCGACGAAGAAGGTAACGTATCGATCTACTCGAGTGACCAAGATGCCATTAACCGTGCCAAAGAGATCATTGCAGGCTTGGTTCGTGAAGCCAAAGTGGACGAAGTTTACCATGCCAAAGTGGTGCGTATCGAGAAATTCGGTGCCTTTGTCAACCTCTTTGACAAGACGGATGCCCTCGTTCACATCTCTGAAATGGCTTGGACTCGCACCAACCGCGTCGAAGATTTAGTGGAAATCGGAGACGAAGTCGATGTCAAGGTCATCAAGATTGATGAAAAAGGTCGTGTCGATGCTTCGATGAAAGCTCTTCTTCCTCGTCCTCCAAAACCGGAACATGCAGAAGAAAAAGGGGATAAGGGTCATCGTCATGGCGATCGTCCTCGTCACCACAAACCGAGAAAAGACTTTGCCAAAGATGCAGGTCAAGAAACAAAAGAATAAGCAATCAAAAGAAAGGAGCACGGTATGGGATGGTGGCGTGAAACCATTGATATTGTAAAAGAAAATGACCCAGCAGCACGTACCTCGCTGGAGGTCCTCTTGACCTATCCAGGGGTTAAAGCACTGGCTGCTCACCGTGTTTCTCACTTTTTGTGGAACCATGGCTTTAAACTCCTAGCTCGGATGCATAGTCAGTTCTGGCGTTTTTGGACCCAGATTGAGATCCATCCAGGTGCGATCATTGCTTCGGGAGTTTTTATCGACCACGGGGCAGGTCTCGTTATTGGTGAGACAGCCGTTGTTGAAAAAGGCGTTATGCTCTACCATGGGGTGACGCTCGGTGGAACTGGAAAGGATACAGGGAAGCGCCATCCAACGGTTCGTGAGGGAGCTTTGGTCTCCGCTCATGCTCAGGTCATCGGCCCGATTGAGATTGGGGCCAAGGCCAAAGTAGGGGCAGGAGCCGTCGTTGTATCGGATGTACCGAGTGATGTGACTGTTGTCGGAGTCCCTGCCAAGATTGTTCGTGTTCACGGTAAGAAGGATGAGCCAATCATTCACCAAGAAGAAGAAAAACGCGAATACTACGTGAATAAGATGGAACACGCCAAGGAAGCCAGTCACCATTCATCAAGTCTTTAGAAAAGGTTGGCGAAGTTATCGAAGTAAAATATGACAGGAGGAACCGACATGTCAGATTTACCAGATGCTATTTTGAACCAGGTAGTCCTTGAACTGAAAGAAGGCTTGGACGGTCCTGCTAAGGAGTTCTTTGCCAAACTACCGCCTAGCCACCAGCGCGAATGGGCTCGCTATATCAGTGAAGCAAAAAAAGATGAGACCAAGCTGCGCCGTATAGAAAAGATGAAGGTGGATTTGCTGAAGCCTTAAAGAAAGGGAACTTATGCTATTAGAAGAATTTGAAGATGTGGCTGGGGTTATTGAACCAACAGATAGGCAGATTATGGACAAGGGTGAGGTTTGTGAAACTATCATCCTGTCCTTTAATGGCGAAATTCTGAAACGTTTGATTGAGTCAGAAAAAGTCTATCAAGGAGGCTATTTAAAAAATATTAACGGTCAATTCCCTTGGTATGTATATAATTATGATGGAAATCAAGTTGCGGTCATGACTGCGCTTATTGGAGCTCCATCAGTGATTGGCCAACTAGAGGAGTTGGCGGCCAGAGGATTCCAGAATTTCATCATTCTAGGTTCTTGTGGCGTTTTGGATCGCTCAATTGAGGCGGACAAGATTATCCTGCCAGCTGCTGCTTTGCGAGATGAAGGCACTAGCTACCACTATGCCCCACCGGGTGATGAAGTCGCTTATGACGAGTCTCTGTTAGTTAAGCTTGAAGCTATCTTTGACAAGTACGATATTGAGCATATCCGCACCAAGTCCTGGACGACTGATGCCTTTTATCGGGAAACGCCTGATAAGGTCAAGCGTCGCTTAGCTGCTGGGGCTCAAGTGGTGGACATGGAAGCTTCAGCTATCATTGCTTGGAGTCAATTTCGCAAGAGTAAAGTCTATCAGTTCTTCTACACAGCTGACTATGTGGATCATTATAACCGAACCTGGGATACCCGCCATGAAGAGCGGACAGCTGATGCCATGACTTTTTTCACTATCGCTTTGACAATAGCGAAGGAACTAGAAAGGTAACTACAAGAATGGCAGTATATTTTTACGGCTGTATCACCATGGATGGCTACTTGGCAGACAGCCAGCACAGGATAGACTGGCTGCATCAGCTTGGTTCTGTAGAGGATACAGGCTATGATGACTTTTACAGGCAAATGGATATCACCATCATGGGCAAGCGGACCTTTGAGGAAATCCAAGATTTGCAAGATGTAGAAAGTTTTTATCAAGCTACGGAAAACTATGTCTTTACGCATGATAGGCACCTGCCTGTCAGCAATTACCAGCCAGTAGCTGGGGATGTGGTGGACTTTGTTCACCAGATTGACAAAGGTAAAAATGTCTTTGTGATTGGTGGTAATTCCTTGGTAGGACCGCTCTTGGATGCGGATCTTTTCGACCACCTCATTATTCAGATAGCGCCCCTTATCCTAGGAAAGGGGGTTCCCCTCTTTACCCAAGAGGAAGGGCAGCGCTTTTACCAACTGGATAGCCTCAGACAATTTGGCCCTTTTGCAGAGCTGGTCTTCAGCCGAAAAAGTCAGAAATAGAGAAGGGAGTGGACCGCATGATTAAAATTTATGACACCATGTCTCGTGATTTGCGAGAATTTGTCCCCATCGAAGAAGGAAAGGTTCGCATGTATGTCTGTGGACCAACTGTGTACAACTATATCCACGTGGGGAATGCTCGCTCGACAGTAGCCTTCGATACCATTCGTCGCTACTTTGAGTATCGTGGCTACGAAGTTGCCTATATTTCCAACTTTACCGATGTGGATGATAAGATCATCAACCGTGCCAAGGAAGAAGGTATTACGCCTCAGGAAGTGGCAGACAAGTACATCGCGGCCTTTCGTGAAGATGTGACGGCTTTGGGGGTCAAACCTGCAACCCGTCACCCTCGTGTGGTTGAGTTTATGGATGACATCATTCGCTTTGTTACCGACTTGATCGAAAAAGGCTATGCCTACGAGAGTCAAGGCGATGTCTATTTCCGTGTGGAAAAATCCCATAACTATGCTAAATTGGCCAATAAAACCCTGGAAGACCTAGAGCTAGGTGCTTCTGGTCGGACAGATGAAGAAACAGCCCGCAAGGAAAATCCGGTCGACTTTGCTCTCTGGAAAGCTGCCAAACCAGGTGAAGTTTCTTGGGAAAGCCCTTGGGGCCCTGGTCGTCCTGGCTGGCACATTGAGTGTTCGGTCATGTCAACAGGGATTTTAGGCGATACCATTGATATTCACGGTGGTGGAGCTGACCTTGAGTTTCCGCACCATACCAATGAAATTGCCCAGTCAGAAGCCAAAACAGGCAAAACTTTTGCCAATTACTGGATGCACAATGGCTTTGTCAATATTGATAATGTCAAGATGTCCAAGTCCTTAGGTAACTTTATCACTGTGCATGATGCATTGAAGACCATCGATGGCCAAGTGCTTCGCTTCTTCTTTGCGACTCAGCACTACCGCAAGCCCATCAACTTCACAGAAAAAGCTGTGCGCGATGCGGAGACCAACCTCAAGTATTTGAAAAATACCTACGAGCAACCTTTCACAGGAGAAGTGGATCCAGCAGACTTGCAAAGCTTTGTGGACAAGTTTGTAGCGGCTATGGATGAAGATATCAATGCGGCAAACGGAATCACTGTCGTCTTTGAATTGGCCAAATGGATCAACTCAGGTCACTACGACCAAGACGTCAAGGAGGCCTTGGCAAAGATGTTAGAAGTCTTTGGAATTGTCTTTGTTGAAGAGGTCTTGGCTGCGGATATTGAAGCCTTGATCGCAGAACGTCAAGAAGCACGGGCTAATAAAGATTTTGCGCGAGCAGATGAGATTCGAGATCAACTAGCAGCTCAAGGGATTAAACTGTTAGACACTAAAGAAGGTGTAAGGTGGACACGTGATTGATATCAATCTAATCAACGGCATAGCTCTTGCCTTTGAAGGGGATGCGGTTTATTCCATGTATATCCGTAAGCATTTGATTTTGCAAGGGATGACCAAGCCTAACAAACTCCACCAGACTGCAACGAGGTATGTCTCTGCCAAGGCTCAGGCTAATCTGATTGCGATGATGCTTGAGGAAGATGTTTTGACAGTGAAAGAAGTCGAAATCTATAAACGCGGTCGTAATACCAATAGCCATACCAAGGCCAAAAATGCCGACGTCGTGACCTATCGCATGTCGACAGGCTTTGAAGCGGTCATGGGTTACTTGCACTTGACAGATGAAATCAACCGCTTAGAAAAATTGGTAGCTTGGTGTATCCAAAAAGTGGAAGAAGGGATAAAGTAGTGAAAGATATCAGAGAGTGGTTCCCTCATGCTGAGGTGACGGATCAACCGACTCCACCAGCTGGTTTTGTAGCCATCCCTCTTCAGGCCCAGCAATGGCTGCAACTGAAAGAAGAAGAGCTGACGGAGAGAGAAAAGCAATTGATTGCCTGGTTGGGCAGTGAGAAAGATCTTGCCCCCAATCCTTGGTATCAATACTTGATTGATGGAAAGGGAGAAGCCCCTCAAGTTATCAAAAAAATGCAACTTGTCTATTGCCACCTCTCACATTCGACAGCGGAAGGAACAGCTTCCTGGTTAGAGATGATGCAGACACTCTTGCCCAACTTTCGAGCAGTCTTGCAGCTGAGTGGGCAGGACTATGTACTCATTCTGGACCAAGAGCAGTCGCTGCCTGTAGCTGCTATCTTAAAAGATACCGTATCTGCTATGGAGTATGACTTTAATCTTCGCTTATCCATCATGGTGGGGCAGGTATGGACCGAGCCTAAGGATTGGAGACTGTCTTCAGTCATTCGAGCAGAACGAGAAGTCTTTAGAGGCTGGATCCGAGAAGGGCATCAAGGTGTTTACCACTTTTCTCAACTCTATCTGTGGGGAATCGAACAGGAAGATTTGGATCTACATCCTATCAAAGAACGCTTGCGTCAGTTGATTGCGAGTCAAGATCAGTTGCAGGACATCATTGTTGCACTTTGGGACAATGGAGCAGTTGTGACCAAGGCGGCCCAGCAACTCTATCTCCATCGCAATTCCCTTCAATACAAGATGGATAAATGGGAGGAGCTAACGGGTCTCCAGTTAAAAAATCTGACAGATCTGGCCCTTTGTTACCATTTGGTATTACAAGATGTGATGTAAGGGAATCAATCCAGAGTTTTGTGCAACTTGCACAAAACTCTTTTTCTTTTTTGTGAGACCTGCCATAGATTTGTAAAGCGTTTTCATTTACAATAGAACTATAAACATCAAAGGAGTACCATCATGGTAGAATTAAATCTTAAAAATATTTACAAAAAATATCCAAACAGCGAACACTACTCAGTTGAAGACTTCAACTTGGACATCAAAGACAAAGAATTTATCGTTTTCGTAGGTCCTTCAGGATGTGGTAAATCAACGACTCTTCGTATGATCGCTGGTCTTGAAGATATCACAGAAGGTGAGTGTTCAATCGATGGCACTGTTGTAAACAACGTGGCACCTAAAGACCGTGATATCGCCATGGTATTCCAAAACTACGCTCTTTACCCACACATGACTGTGTACGATAACATGGCATTTGGTTTGAAATTGCGTAAATACAGCAAGGAAGATATCGACAAACGTGTACAAGAAGCAGCTGAAATCCTTGGCTTGAAAGAATTCTTGGATCGTAAACCAGCTGACCTTTCTGGTGGTCAACGTCAACGTGTGGCCATGGGACGTGCCATTGTCCGTGATGCAAAAGTATTCTTGATGGACGAACCTTTGTCAAACTTGGATGCTAAACTTCGTGTATCCATGCGTGCTGAAATCGCGAAAATCCACCGTCGTATCGGTGCTACAACCATCTACGTAACTCACGACCAAACAGAAGCGATGACATTGGCAGACCGTATCGTTATCATGTCAGCTACTAAAAACCCAGCTGGTACTGGTACAATTGGACGTGTGGAACAAATTGGTTCTCCGCAAGAAGTGTACAAAAACCCAGTTAACAAATTCGTAGCTGGATTTATCGGAAGCCCTGCGATGAACTTCATCAATGTAAAATTGGAAGGTGGACACATCGTTGCTAATGGATTGAATTTGAAAGTTCCAGAAGGTGCTTTGAAAGTCTTGAAAGAAAAAGGCTATGATGGTAAAGAATTGATCTTTGGTATCCGTCCAGAAGACGTGAACACAGAAGCTGCTTTCCTTGAAACTTTCCCAGAATCAGTAGTGAAAGCTACGATCTCAGTGTCTGAGCTGCTTGGTTCTGAATCTCACTTGTACTGCCAAGTTGGTGACAACGAATTTATCGCAAAAGTAGATGCGCGTGACTACCTTGGAACTGGTGAAACGATCGAACTTGGATTTGACTTGAACAAAGCTCACTTCTTCGATAAAGAAACTGAAAAAACAGTATACTAATACCTACTGACACTATAGAGACTGAGACGATTTGTCTCGGTCTCTTTCATTTTAAGGAGACAAGACATGGAAAAATATTGGTGGAAGGGGAAGGTCGCTTACCAGATTTACCCAAAAAGCTTTAAGGACAGCAATGGCGATGGTGTTGGTGATTTAAAAGGAATCACGGAGAAACTCGATTACCTTCAACAGTTGGGGATTGATATTCTCTGGTTATCGCCTGTTTACAAGAGCCCTTTTATTGATCAGGGATATGATATTTCCGATTATTATGCCATTGACCCCCTTTTTGGGAGCATGGAAGATATGGAAGAGTTGATTGCGGAAGGTAAGAAGCGAGGAATTTCTATCATTATGGACTTGGTGGTTAACCATTGCTCCAGTCATCACGAGTGGTTCCAAAAGGCTTTAGCGGATCCAGATGGCCCTTATGCGGATTACTTTTATTTTATCGAAAGTGACAAAGAACCCAACAACTGGGAAAGTTACTTTGGGGGCAGTGTTTGGGAGCCGGTTCCTGGCACCAACAAATACTATCTTCATTCTTTCCACAAGGATCAGCCAGATCTCAATTGGCAAAATCCTGTCTTGCGCGAAGAAATTTACAGGATGATCAATTGGTGGTTGGACAAGGGAATCGCGGGATTCCGGATTGATGCCATCATCAATATTAAAAAGGATTTAGAATGGCGTTCGCTTCCATCAGACCGTAAGAATGGCCTGGTCCCAGTGCCGGAGTCGCTGGTGAATGCGCAACCCATTGAACCCTTCTTGCAAGAGTTAAAGGAGCGAACCTTTGCCAAATACAATGCTTTCACTGTAGGAGAAGTTTTCAATGAAACCGATGAAGAATTGCATTTCTTCATTGGAAAAGACGGAGTCTTTTCTTCTATCTTTGACTTCAAGCAAACCTGCTTGGGGCAGGAAGGAAAGGGCTGGTTTGACCATACTCTTCCAACAGCGGAAGAACTCAAGGAAAGTATTTTCCAAGCCCATGAGCGCACAGATAGGATTGGTGTTCTCTCAACCATCATCGAAAACCACGACGAACCTCGTGGAGTGTCCCATTATATCGCAGAAGGTCCGGTAAACGATACCAGTAAAAAAGCCCTGGGAACCATTCAGGTTTTGCGCAAGGGAATTCCGTTTATCTATCAAGGTCAAGAAATTGGAATGGAGAACCAAGTCTTTGAATCAGTGGAAGACTTTGATGATATCGCGACCATCAATGGCTACCACGTTGCTAAAGAAGCTGGTTTGAGTGAGGAAGAAGCCTTAGCAGTGATTGCCAACTACAGCCGGGATAATGCGCGGACACCGATGCAGTGGACAAGAGAGCCAGGTCTGGGCTTTAGCGATGGACCAGCCTGGTTGATCAGTCCCAAACCAGACTATTCTATTAATGTAGAGGACCAGGAAAAAGATCCAGACTCCATCTTGAATTATTACCGCCAGTTAACGGCCTTGTATCGCCATCCCCTCTATGGAAATACCATCCGGTTTGGAGATATGATCCCAGCTTATCGGGAACGTGAGAATATCATCGCCTTCGAACGCCGTGGGGACAAGCGTCTCTTGGTAATCAGCAATTTCCAAAATCGCCAGGCCACTTTGGAGTTGACAGCTCCGATTAAAACGGTCGTTTTAAATAATACCGCAGGGTTGTTCCAAGAAGGAGACCAGGTATTAGAATTGGCCCCTTACCAAACCATCGTGCTGGAACTACAAGAATAAGAAGGAACTTTGCATCATTGTTAGAATTTAAGATGTAGAATAGTATTTTCATTAAATATTCTGAAAAAATTTATAGAAGATTTCTATTACTTTAGAATCAGTCAAGTATAAACTGAAACTTTCCGCTGTGAGAAAAGTGCTTGAAACATTATTGTTTCAAGCACTCGGGAGTTTTGAGACCTTAGGCTCAAAACTAAGTCATGGAACTTCGAAGAAGTTCGCTGACGTCCGTACTCACCTAAGGAAAGTTTTGAAAAATATTTTATTTCCGAAAAGAACCTTCGCAGATGCGAAGGTTCTTTTCATGCCATCCAAGTCTAAACCTGGAACTTATTCAACTTCTTTCTTTTTCAAGAGGAGCATGCCTCCGCTAACGGCTAGCAAGAAGCTTGAAAGAACAAAGTGTCCGGTTGAGTGATCTCCAGTTTGTGGCAATTGCGCCTTGGCTGGATTTTCTTGGAATCTTTGTCCCACTTGGTAGCTCAAGGTTTGCGCGCTTTCTTCAGCTTCAGCTGCGGTTTCTTTTTGTGGAAGGAGAACTTTAGTAGTGTCTTTCTTAGCCAAGATTGGCTGTGGAGTGGTTGTTTGGTTATGAATTGGAACCACCACCTGATCTGGTTCTTTGGCTGGTACGTAATCCATCAAGCTAGCCAACTTGCTGCCAAAGATTGCGTTGGTTACCCAGCGGAAGAAGTGGACAGGGTGTTGGCGGTTAGTTGGATTTCCAGCGTAAACAAAGAGTGGTTGGCCAAGTAGTTCTCCAGAGATGGCCATGACCTTATTGGCTAGGACTTCATTTTTTGGCCACCAACCAGCAATGTAGTAGTCGCTTGAAGCGATGCTCATCAAGGTCTTGAAGTTGCTTGGAACTTTTTCAATCCAGTTTCCTGAGTTGGAGTAGAAGAGGGCGTTCTTCTTGTAACCGCTGGTCAGTGGATCTTGGTCATCGATGATGGCCTTCATCAAGCCCTCGTAGTCACTGCCACCTTTTAGTTTTTCAGCGTCAAATCCTGCAAGAACTCCCAATTTTTCCAGTTTCTGCATGGCTTCCCCGCCGATGACGAGAGTTGGTTTCTTGCCGAAGATGGAGGCATCGAAGCGATTGTTTTCAAGAACAATAACATCTGCTTCATCAGGAGTGTCGACGATTTGGAAACCTAATTTTTTAAGAACCAGACTAGTATGAGCCGGTGCGTCTACTCCAGTCCAATCGTAGTGATAATTAGGCGAGTAGATTTTCAATGGTTTCAAGGTTGGACCGTTTGGTACCTTGTAGAGGGCTTCGCCGTAGATAGCATAGTTTGGAAGGAGCGATGCGAAGGTATCACGGTCAACGATGTAGCCATCATCTGTTAGGTAAACAGATTTGCCTTGGGAAATCGCCTTGTTTACTGCTTGAACAGCGCTGGCTGATGTATTAGCGATGACGTAGTAAGGTGCCTTTGGATCGATCTCAGAGGTTCTAGTCGCGCGAGTAGTTGTGACTTCTCCAAGTTTTCCAGCAAAGAGACCGTCCTTGAATACAGGTTCTGCCTTGAAGCCTTTCATATCAGGGAAGTTTACGAGAAGTTCCGCATACATGGCAGCCCAGGCGGATTCATTAGAACCTTTATAGAGAATATGGTTGGCATAGCCCCGTTTGGCTTGGGCCATATCAATGACTAAGTCCCCTTTTTTGTAGTTGCCTGTATCTTCTTTGAGTTCTTTAACGAGGACACCGTTTCGTTTGAAGTAGTCGATCATATTGAAGGCTTCTTGGGCGTCATTGTCCTTGTCGAGTCCCATTGGGATAACATAATAGTCAGGGAAGAATTTCGGACGACCATTCTTCACACGACCGACAACTTCACCAGTTGGTCCTACTAATTCATTTTCTGCTTTTGGATCTTCAATCTTGTTGAGACCACGTAAGTAGAAGTTGAGCCGCATTTCAAGGAGTTTGTCTGGATCTTGGTTGAGGAAGTCAATGCCGCCGAGGACAGCATTACGACCAGCATAATAAGATTCCTGGTTGGATTCTGGTATTTCAATGGTGTGGCCCAAGATGCCGTGATAGACAGCATAGACACCTGTATAACCAGAGAAGGAATCATCCCAGCCATCTCCCCAATCCAGTTTTGGAATGATGTAGCTGTCGTATTTGGAATTAGCAACCCCTGCGCGGCCCATATGGTGGGCATTTTCTAGCATGAGGTTGGACATGAGGTCGTATTCAAAGTTCGGATCATGTGGAGGTGTTGCAGGCTCAATCAAGAATTCTTTGACAAATCCATGGATATCATAGAGAGCAATTGGATTCCACTTGTTGATCATTTGGATGACGGTACGCACTTCGGGGTTTGTTTGGTAGCTGGCATCGCGGTTGGGATCCAGTCCATTGGCCAAAGCACGCAGGTTGAGAGCGTCCCCATCAGGGTTTTCCGTGAAGTCAAACAAGAAGATAAATTTGTTTAGGAGAGTTGGGATGTCCAGAGTTACATTCTTGACGTTACCAGCTTCGTCTGTCGTTTTAAAAGTGACTTGATTTTCTGTAGCGAAGGTACGGAAGAGACCAGTGATGATGTCAATCCCAGGTTGTTCATCCGCATGCGTATTATGAACCAGGACAGGCAGTTTGTAATCCAAGGTCTTGTCCTTCAGAGCTGCCAACATCTCGCTTGGTTTGGTGAGGGCTTTTGGATTGGTAGATGAGAGGTAGTGGTCAATACTTGCTTGGTCCTTACTCACAATTCCCATCTTCATATCACGGCCTTGGGCGCTCTTACCAAGAGTTTCAAGCTGAACTAGACGGTCCGTTTTGGCTTCTGCCTTTGTCTGCTCAATGGAAGCTAGCATTTCCTCGTGGGTATGGAAATCTTTATATGGACGGAAGGTTAGATTCTTGCGAATAGTCAGCCCAAGATCTGAACTAGTTCCGACTAAAGTATGCTCGCCAATATAGTTCCGATAGGTCCGACGGATATTATTAGGGCTCCGAAGGCTTAAATCTTCGCCAAAGAGTTCCTTGACGTTAAAGGTCACATCCAAATCGTTTCCGTTTTTATTTTCTTCAACAGTGATGAAAGGATCTTTGGAAAGAGTTCCTGTTTCCATGTCCCAAGTTTTCCACTCTTCCAGCGGTTTGTCGTCCAAGGTCCAGCTGATTTTTCCAGCAGCCTGTGCTTGACCCTTGACGGTATCGGTCAATTTCTCTTTTTCAGACATGTAAATAGTGCTGTTGGTCAAGCTGACAGCTGGTTCTGTGCTAGCTGCACGATCTGACACCGGGTTTTCTGGTTTGGCAGCAGGGCTAGCGGTGTCTGAAGCAGTAGAAGAGCTTGTTTCTGGGCTAGCAGGACTAGCTGAGCTAGGACTTGCTTCCACAGGGCTTGGTGTAACTTCTGTTGCTGAGCTAGGACTTGCAACTTCTGATCCAGCAACTGGACTAGCACTAGTGTCCTCTGGTTTGAGGACATTTTCGACAGGTGCAGCAGGACTAGCGGGCTCGACAGTGTCCGCAGCAACTTGGCCTTGTGCGAGGAAGGCTAAGAGGACTGCGGTAGAGATACTGAGAGCGTTTGTGTACAAACGCTTCTTATAAGAAGAATGCATAAAGAGACCTCCTTTGTTCTTTGCATACATATACACTTATCATATCATTTTATGACAGCGCTTTCAATAGAGATTTTGGAATAATTTTCTGAGGAAAGGAGAGGAAAGGAGTAGAGGAGGACCAAGAAAAAGATAAAAAAGAACCCGAAACATTTGGCCTCTTTCTGTATATGAGCAGAACTCATGCTTGCAGTTCATCCTGGTAATTTTGATAGAATTCCACCTTGATGGAGATGAAGGTTTCAAGGTCTCGGAGGAGTTGCAAAAGAGTCGCTCGGGTTTCAAATTCTTGACGAGATCGAGGGAGAGGTCGTTCGCGAAAGACTGCTAGATAGCGATTGATTTCATCAAGAAGGAACTGCGCTGGATTTTCCTGACTGAGCTGGCTGGCTGTTTTAGCAAAAAGTTGAGCTAAAATGAGGCTCTCACTCGCGGCTAATTGACAGTTGTTTACGTTGTTAGCCATGTCTCGCAGGATATTATTTTGACGCTTTCTCATCTCGAAATAATGAACATGGTAGTTAGTCTGGTGGAAGAGGTGGTTGGAGTGGTCTAGATACACCAAATCGAGAGCTTCCCTTAAGATGGTATCTAGCTCACGAATCAAGCTAGCATCGTTGCTCCCGTCTCCTTTTCCCAGAAATTCTGCAAAACGATAAAGAATCTTTTTGAGTTGTTCCTCGACAATTTCATGATAGCGATCAATTTCTGCTTGTCGAGAAGGCATATAGAGATTGGCTAAGAGAGCAAAGCTGGTTCCAATCAGGAAAATGGTAACCTCATTTCCCAATAAAGCTATAGAAGTGGATTTTTCTAGCAGGAGATGGGTAACCAGGACAGAGCTTGGTGTGATGCCGATTTCGCAGCCTTGTAGAAAAGCGAGGGGAACATAGGTAGCTAGATAAAAACCAAGGGCCCAGAGATTGTAGCCGAGAATCTGAAAGGCTAAGCTTCCAATGAACAGGGCGAGAAGCATGGACATAAAGCGGTTGTAAGCCAATCTAGCTGTACTTCGACGGGTATCGGTAATGCTGAGGATGGCAATGATTCCCGCAGAGGTGGCGTAGGTCAGACCTAAAAACTCTGCAAGCAAGATGGCCAAACAGGTGGCGAGGACCATCTTGATGGTTCGGTGAATAAGTGGCATAATGCGGATTCTTTCCTTTTTCTAAACTAGTTTTATTATACCACAAGCAAACTGGGCTACTCCAAATGTTTCACCAGATATGGCAATTGTGTTATACTAGTTTCATGGAAAAAAACGATATTGTTTACGGTGTTCATGCCGTCACAGAAGCACTGATCGCAAATACAGGAAATAAATTGTATATCCAGGATGATTTGCGTGGAAAAAATGTAGAAAAAATCAAGGATCTGGCAGCAGATAAAAAGGTGTCCATTTCTTGGACTCCTAAGAAGACCTTGCAAGAGATGACAGAAGGGGCTGTCCACCAAGGTTTTGTCTTGCGGGTTTCGGAATTTGCCTATACGGACTTGAATGAGATCTTGACCCAGGTTGCTAATCAAGACAATCCCCTGCTCTTGATTTTGGATGGTTTGACCGATCCGCATAACTTAGGATCCATTCTCCGAACAGCCGATGCTACTCAGGTAGCGGGAGTCATCATTCCCAAGCACCGTGCTGTTGGGGTGACCCCAGTTGTCGCCAAGACCTCAACTGGAGCAGTGGAGCATGTTCCCATTGCTCGTGTGACCAACCTTAGCCAAACCTTGGATAAGCTCAAAGAAGCAGGTTTTTGGATTTTTGGAACCGATATGAACGGGACGCCTTCTCACAAATGGAATACCAGTGGGAAGCTAGCCCTCATTATTGGAAACGAAGGCAAGGGCATTTCGACCAATATTAAAAAGCAAGTGGATGAAATGATTACGATTCCGATGCAGGGGCATGTCCAAAGCCTGAATGCCAGTGTCGCCGCAGCGATTCTTATGTATGAGGTCTTTCGCAACAAACTATAATAGAGGAAAATCGTAGGAAGGAGGCAGTCGATGAAAGAAAAGATTTTGTTAGTGGACGGCTACAACATGATTGCCTTCTGGCAGGAGACCCGCCAACTCTTTAAAAAGAGTGAGCTGGATGCTGCACGAACGATCCTCTTAGAGAAGCTGAGCCACTATGCCAGCTTTGAAGGCATTCGCGTGATTTGTGTCTTTGATGCCCAATACATGCCAGGGATTCGCCAGACCTATGAAGAATTTCAGGTCCAAGTGGTCTTCACAGCGGAGGAGGAGACCGCCGATGACTACATTGAACGTTTGGCAGCAGAGCTCAATACACCCCTTCACCAAGTATCAGTCGCGACGAGTGACTTGAATGAGCAATGGACGGTCTTTGCTCAAGGAGCACTTCGTGTTTCGGCGCGGGAGCTGGAGAAGAGAGTTGCCGTTGTCAAGGCCGACTTGAACCAGGCGCGAGGAGCCGTCAACGATCAAAAACCACCGATACGGCCTTTTGACCAAGAGGGCCTACGTCAACTACAAAAAGAGATGGGAGCAAGTAAATGACCTTTAAAATTTTAACAGATTCAACTGCAGATTTAGATGAAAGATGGGCACAGGAGCATGATGTAGAGATTGTCGGCTTGTCAATCCAAATCGATGGGACTCATTATGAGACAGTGGGTCCAGACAAACTCACTAGCCCTCAATTATTAGCAGAGATGCAAAAAGGTGCTAAACCAACGACCAGTCAGGTCAATGTTGGGCAATTCCAAGAGATTTTCAAAGGTTATGCTCAACGCAAGGAAGATCTCCTTTATATCGCTTTTTCTTCAGTCTTATCAGGGACTTACCAGAGTGCGGTCATGGCGAGAGACTTGGTCCTTGAAGACTACCCAGAAGCTGTGATCGAAATCATCGATCCAAAAGCGGCAGGGATTGGAGAAGGCTACTTGTCTATGCTGGCAGTTGAGGCGCGTGATGCC
Source organism: Streptococcus australis ATCC 700641 (assembly GCF_000186465.1). GTDB lineage: Bacteria > Bacillota > Bacilli > Lactobacillales > Streptococcaceae > Streptococcus > Streptococcus australis. The sequence continues at coordinate 744,895 of NZ_GL636091.1, forward strand.
GGTAAGAGTTTGGATCAAGTTAAGGAAGAACTAATGGAAGTGGCTCCTAAGTTGCGGACCTATTTCTTGGTGGATGATCTCTACCATCTGATGCGCGGGGGACGTCTTTCTAAGAGTTCAGCTATCGTCGGAAGTTTGGTTAACATCAAACCCCTTCTTTGGATTGATGCAGAAGGCAAATTAGCCCCTATAGCCAAAATTCGTGGACGCAAAAAAGCCATGCGGGAAATGCTCTCACTCATCCAGGAGGATATTGGCCACAGTACAGCTTTGGTTTCTTACACGGATGATCTAGCTGGAGCAGAAGAGCTCAAGGCTCAATTGTTGGAGAATCCAGCTATCTCCCAAGTCTTGATTATGCCGCTAGGTCCCGTCATTGCTGCCCACGTTGGTCCTAATTCTCTCATCGGCTTTGTTATAGGAAAAGAAAATCGCAAATAATTTTTCAAATCGGTTGACTTTTATTTGAAAAATTTGATACAATAGTAGGCGGTATTGTTTACCCCATTTGTAAGGCCCCGGAACCTTTCAAATAACTTGCGGACCGGAACATCCGCCCTGTAAACAAAAACGATATTCATAATAGGAGAAATCATGAACAAAACTACATTCATGGCTAAACCAGGCCAAGTAGAACGCAAATGGTACGTTGTTGACGCAACTGATGTACCTCTTGGACGCCTTTCAGCAGTTGTTGCAAGCGTGCTTCGCGGAAAAAACAAACCAACATTCACACCTCACACTGATACAGGTGACTTCGTAATCGTTATCAATGCTGAAAAAGTTAAATTGACTGGTAAAAAAGCTACTGATAAGATCTACTACACTCACTCAAACCACCCAGGTGGATTGAAATCAATCTCTGCTGGTGAACTTCGTTCTAAAAATGCAGTACGTTTGATCGAGAAATCAGTTAAAGGTATGCTTCCACACAATACTCTTGGCCGCGCTCAAGGTATGAAATTGAAAGTATTTGTTGGAGCTGAGCACACTCACGCTGCACAACAACCAGAAGTTCTTGATATTTCAGGACTTATCTAAGGAAAGGAACAATAAAGTATGTCACAAGCACAATATGCAGGTACTGGACGTCGTAAAAACGCTGTTGCACGCGTTCGCCTTGTTCCAGGAACTGGTAAAATCACTGTTAACAAAAAAGATGTTGAAGAGTACATCCCACACGCTGACCTTCGTCTTGTAATCAACCAACCATTCGCAGTTACTTCAACTGTAGGTTCATACGACGTTTTCGTTAACGTTGTAGGTGGTGGATACGCTGGTCAATCAGGAGCTATCCGTCACGGTATCGCTCGTGCCCTTCTTCAAGTAGACCCAGACTTCCGCGATTCATTGAAACGCGCAGGGCTTCTTACACGTGACTCACGTAAAGTTGAACGTAAGAAACCAGGTCTTAAGAAAGCTCGTAAAGCTTCACAATTTAGTAAACGTTAATTTGAAAGAATTACTGTACTTACAAAGAGCACCTTTCGGGGTGTTCTTTTTTATGCTTCCATACTAAATTGGTGCAATTGACACAGTTGTTGCGACTTTAGTCGCTTACAAATGTGGCTGCAAGCTGACAAAGTCAGTTGCCTAAAAACGTTAATCAACACGATACTATCAACGTTTACAGACATTCAAGAATTTTCTCTTGGATGTCTTTTTTGTTAAAAAACTAAAGTTCACCCCATCTTTATTTTAGTTTGTCTCAAAAAAAGTTCGCTTGCTGTTTTAATTCACTGTTTCAGTAGTATCTATAATGTGTATTTTTTGTTGGATATATTTGAATATACATATCTCTCGTGTTAAAATTAATAGTGAAATAAATTTATGGAGGGAACATAGGCTTGAGATCACTATTAGCAACAAGATTAAAAAATAGACGAAAAGAATTAAAAATGTCACAAAAAGAATTGGCTGAAGGGATTTGCAAACAAGGTCAAATTAGTCGGTTAGAGAGTGGAGAATATACTCCAGGGGCAGACTTCTTGTATGCTTTATCACGCAAACTAAAAGTCAGTATGGATTATTTTTTTGAAGAACATGTTGAACAGAAAATAGACGAGCTAACAGAATTTAAAAAAATAGCACGTATTTTTATTATGAATCGGAATTATGAGTCTTTAAAATATATACTTGAATTAGAAAATATTAAGACTCATCGTTTATCTTTATCTGATAAACTTTATATGGAGTGGATAAAAACACTTGTTGATTTTTATTTTTATGGAAAGAAAGACGAGGCAGTTCAAAAATTAGAGGGAGTACTTGAGCAACTAAGTACATCTGATTTGAACTATCTTCAATTCTCTAATACATTATTTAATTTTTATTATGAAGTTGAGAGTATAGAACGATTTAATAAAATTAGAGATCGAATAGAGGAAAGAGTTAACCAATTGAGTTTAAATACGATAGAAGAACTAGAATTGTCAATCAAATTTAACTATAACGTATGCCGGTATTTATGGCTCCAAAAAGATACTGAACAAGCAATTTCTAGAATTTCTACTACAATTCAGCAATGTAAAGATTATAGAACTACCTATCTATTAGCAGATTTATATGTATTAATGGGAAATATAAGCAAAAGTATTTCATCAAAAGATAACACATTAGAAAATTATGAAGTTGCCCGTTTTTTGTACAAACTTGATGAGAATATTCCTATGATGCTAAAAGTAGAGCAATATATTTTAAAATTGACGGAATAATATGTAACGATGTTTTTAAATAACATCGTTTTAAAATACAAAAAAGCATTTGATTAGAAATAGATACAAAATTATTATATTATGTATTGATTTGTTATGAATGAGGTGCTAAAATAAAATGCAATAATACAAAAGGGAGGAGATCAAGAAGGATTTGTTTTTGTCACGGGTTAGCTGACTTGCTCTATTCGTGCGATGATAAGTATTCAACAAAAGATATTCAAAGGGTATTGTAGATTACTGGAAAGAAATTATTTCAATAACAAAGTACTTAATGAATATAGTGTTTGAGTAGTATTAAGTGACAAAATAGGAACTTTATTATCTTATGTTGCACTTAAACATAAGATAATAATTTGTGAAGAAATATTTGGAATTTTTAAGTGAGGCTGGGATATGACATTAAAAACTTATTTAATTAGATGCAAACGAAGTAATTCTATATGGTTGTTTTGGATTTTTATTAATTCATTATGTGTTTACTTAAATGGTATATTGAGTGCCAAAGCAATCTCTACAATTGTAAATTTTGATTTACAGGGATTTTTGTATTTAAGTGGAGCGATTTTAGCTGTAAATTTAATATGGGTATTACAAATATATCAAAACTCAAAAGCAAGTGAAAAAGCCATACAAGAAATGTGTACCGAAATACGTAAAGATATTGTAAAAAGTATTGAAAGTAAAGGTGTGATACGTTTTGGCTCAAAAAGTGTTAGCGCCTATACCTCATGGCTGACAAATGATCTCAATACTATTCGAGATCTTGGCTTTGAAACACTTGAATTAATGATTAGTCAAGCATTAAATATCATTTTTGCAATTATTGCCTTTTTTAGTTTCAATTATTCATTATTGTTTACAATTTTGATATTCTTCCTTTTAATGGTAAATCTCCCTAAAATATTTACAAAGAAAATGGAGAATAAAGCTGTTCACTTTACTGAGAAGAATGAAGAATTAGTTAAAGCAATTGATGATTCTTTAAGTGGATTTCGAATGTTATCCAATGCTAATCAACTTCATTTTTTAATGGTAAAAATCTTATCTTATTCAAAAAAATATTCGAAGTCCAGAGTTTCATATTCAAAAACCTTTGGTGGGCTTATGTCTGTTCAAAATGGGACTAGTTTTGTGAGTCAAATTGCCATGTTGACCCACGCAGGAGTCTTATATTTCAACCGATTAATTCCGATTGGGGCTGTATCTTCTTCTCAATATTTTTCATCAATTATCTTTGCTGGCTTAACAGGCTTAACGGCAAATTACGCTGAGTTTAAAACTGTAAACAAAATATTTGAAAAATTTGAATTGGAAGGTGACCAAAGTATTCATGAAAGTAATGTTAATAAACAAACTTGGAAGAAATTTATAGATAAAGTAGAATTTCAATCGGTAACTATTGAACGTGATGGTAAGATTGTCTTAGATAATTTAAATGTTAAAATTGAAAAAAATAAGAAGTATGCAATATCAGGGTCATCTGGTTCAGGAAAATCAACTATATTAAAGGCTATTAATGGTGAAATCCCAATTTCGAAAGGCCACATCTTCTATGACAATATTGATTCAAAAAATATGAATTTCAAGGATCTTCATGAAAATATTTCTTATGTTAGTTTGGAAGATCATATTTTTAACGAATCCATTTTATTTAATTTGACATTAGGCCGAGAAATAGAAGATTCAAAAATCGAAAAAGCATTGGAATTATTTTATTTAAGAGACTGGATTAATGGATTGAGTCATGGATTGGAAACTACTTTATCGGAAATTAGCCAAGACATTTCTAGTGGACAGAAGCAACGAATTAGTCTAGCTAGAGCTTACCTTGAAGAAAAACCAATTTTGATTATTGATGAGGCAACTGATGCGATTGATAAAGAAAGACGGTATCAAATTGAGAAACATCTATTCTCCATGACAGAAAAAACTGTTATTTTTGTAAGCCATCATCTAGATGAAAATATAAGATCTCTTTTTGATAAAATTATATATTTGGATTAGTTTTAACCTACTGAGATCAGTAGGTTAGATTGAAGAAAGATTCATCTACCAGATTTAAAAACGCACCAATAATGGTGCGTTTTTAAATTATTAATGCTATAATAGAAATAAATAAAAGGAGGGCTCTCATGATCGGAGAAAATATTAAAGCGTTACGTAAAACACATGACCTAACCCAGCCTGAGTTCGCAAAGATTGTTGGCATCTCTCGAAATAGCCTGAGTCGTTATGAAAACGGGACAAGTTCAGTTTCGACAGAATTAATAGATCGTATTTGTCAGAAATTTAATGTTTCTTATATCGATATTGTAGGAGAGGAAAAGATGCTCACGCCAGTAGAAGATTATCAGTTAACTCTGAAAATTGAAGTGATTAAAGAACGAGGGGCGAATATCTTAGCGCAACTTTATCGTTTACAAGATGAACTAGAAATTGCATTTGATGATGCTAATAATCCGTGGGTTCTAATAAGCGATGATCTTTCTGATTTGATTAACACGAAGATTTATCTTGTTGCAACTTTTGAGGATGTGGAGCGATATAATGGCTATTTGGATGGCATTGAACGGATGCTAGAACAAGCCAGTCATCTGGTGGTGGCTTAATGAAACTAGAAGAATTTAGTCAAGATGATTTTGGACGAGCATCCAGACGACTCGTTCGTTCTTTAACTCGTGGTAAAACAACTTCGTCTCGGCCCAAGGCTATCTTGCTAGGTGGACAGAGTGGTGCTGGGAAAACAACGATTCATCGTATTAAACAAAGGGAATTTCAAGGTAATATCATTATCATTGATGGAGATAGTTATCGCTCATTTCATCCGAACTACCTTGGCCTACAGGAAAAGTATGGCAAAGATAGTGTGGATTATACCAAAGTATTTGCGGGACGAATGGTTGAATATCTCGTAGATGAATTGAGTAAACTAGGCTATCATTTGTTAATCGAGGGTACCTTGAGAACAACAGAAGTTCCTCGAAAGACGGCACAATTATTGGTAATTAGAGGTTACCAAGTCTCACTTGCACTGATTGCGACCAAGCCTGAATTGTCCTATCTCAGCACCTTGATACGTTATGAAGAGCTCTATGCTATAGATCCTAATCAAGCTAGAGCAACTCCCAAAGAGCACCATGATGAAATTGTAGAACATTTAGTTGATAACTTACGAGAGTTAGAAAATGATAATATTTTTAATCAAATTCAAATTTTTCAAAGAGATCAATCGTGCGTTTATGATTCGCAAGTAGATGAAACCTCAGCAGCAGAAGTTCTACACGAATGCCTCTTCGGAAAATGGAGTAAGGTGGAGGAAGAGATGTTTAAGATGGGGCAGGAACGGTTGAGAGAATTAATGGAAATGAAAAAAGGTATAATTGATGGAAATTAAAAAAATCTATATTCAATATTATCGTTTATTAAACGATTTTTCTTTAGAGTTGAAAAATGATTTATCCTTAATTGTGGGTAAAAACAATTGTGGCAAGACTTCGGTTTTATCTGTGTTAGAAAAAATATTCAATAAAAATTCCAATCGCAATTTGGTATGGGAAGATATTAATTTAAATCATAGGAGGGAAATCTTTGAGAATATAAAGAGAGTCTCTGATATTCCTGATTCAGAATTATCGTCTATTTTAGGGATTAATCTTCAAATTTGGATTCAATACTCAGAATCAGATTCTTATCAAAATATCCAAGGATTTATGATGGATTTAAATCCCGAAAATAATTTTATTATTCTTGAATTTTCGTATATAATTCCTACTCAAAAGCTTCGCGAGATAAGTAGTTTGACTTGTGATTTTGCAGATGATTTTTCAAAATTTGAATCATTTATGAAGAAAAATCTGAATAAATTTTTCGAAATACAGATTTATTCACGTGGATATAATCCTATTACTCAAGAAATGACAGAAGAAAAGTCTGATTTACATGAAATGAAAGATGTTCATAAAATTATTAAAGTAAGAGGGATTAGTGCTAGTCGAGAAGTATCTAATAAAGAAAATAACCATTCATTATCTAAGACATCAAATCGATTTTATAAATTAAATAATGGCGAAGAAATTAACAGTAAAGCAAATAATTTACTGCAATCTGCTATTTTAAAGGCAGATGAAACTTTAACCAGAGCATATAGTGGTGATGATAGCGTAGAAGGAATTTTTACTTCAGTCTTTGAACGCGTCAAAAGATTTGGTGGAAATGATAGTGAAGCAGAATTAGCAATTCATTCATCACTATCTGAGAAAGATATTTTAAGCAATAATACGACATTGTATTATAAGCATGACGATAGTCTGTTACCTGAAACATATAATGGTTTGGGATATTTAAATTTATATGGAATTATTTTTGAAATTGAAACTTTAATGGCAGATATAAAAAACGAACCTGCTGATATTAACCTAATATATATTGAAGAACCAGAATCACATACACATCCACAATTACAGTATATTTTTATCAAGAATATTAAAGATTTGCTAAAGGAACACAATGATGAACTAAAAGAAAGTGGAGATTTTAGTTGTATTCAAACTTTAATTACAACTCATTCCTCTCATATAGTTTCTGATTGTAACTTTGATGATCTAATTTATTTTAAACGTGATAACGGTACAGCAGTATCAAAGGCTTTTAATTCATTGAAAGAAGAATATGGTGATGAACAACTAGGATATAAATTTGTAAAGCAGTACCTTACTCTCAATAGTAGTGAATTATTTTTTGCTGATAAAGTCATTTGTGTTGAAGGTGATACAGAAAGGATTTTAATTCCTACGATGATGCAAAAGGTAGATACAACCAATCCAATAAATCAAGCTTCTAATACAATGCCATTGCTTTCTCAAAATATTTCAATCATTGAAACAGGTGCCCATTCACAAGTGTTTAGGAAGTTATTTGATTTTTTAGGAATAAAAGTATTGATAATTACGGATATTGATCCAGCAAATAAAAATGAAAATAATCGCTTAACTTCTTGCTCAGCAGTAGATGCTACCTCTACGACAAATGCTTCAATTAAAAATTTTTTTGATATTTCTGGAGATGAAGTTTTTTCAATAGTAGCTCAAAAGAGTTTGGCAGAAAAAATAACATCAGATGGTAGAATTCGTATTGCATATCAAATTCCCGAAGATGAAAATGGTTATCAGCCTGCTAGTTTTGAGGATGCTTTTATCAGTTTAAATAAACAATTCATTATTGATCAAAAAGCTGGTTTTATTCAATTTGAAGCTTTAAAAGACTTTGATGATAGTGAAATAGAAGATTTCTATAAATTTGCTAGGGATAAAGTAAACAAAAAATCTGCATTTGCATCAAGTTTATTATATTTTGAAGGTGAAGAAAATACTTGGAAAGTACCTAAATATATTTCGGAGGGATTATTATGGTTGAGAAAACAGTAGAACCAGAGGTAGAAAAAGTATTTGAAGTAATAAAACAAGGTCAAAATTTTATCCTTGAGGGTGGTGCTGGGAGTGGGAAAACTTATTCATTAATTTCCATTATTGAAAAAATATCTATGGAAGAACCAAAAAAATCGATTGTATGCATTACTTATACTAACAATGCTGTTGCAGAAATTAGATCTAGAATCATTAATGATAATTTACGGGTTTCAACTATTCACGATTTTATATGGCATGTCATTAAAAATTTCCAAAAAGAGATTAAAGAATGTCTTGTTGAGTTAATAAATGATGATGAACAAATTCTATTCGTTGCTCCAAAGGAAGTATTAGGTGAGGAACTTATTTCGCTTGATTACTTTGATAGTGTTCGTGTTGAATATACTGAATGGTATTCTATGAGCATAACTGAGCAAAATAAAGTTCAAATAAGTCATGACCATGTTCTTATAGTTGCTGAAAAAATGTTTTCTAAATATAAGAAGTTGAGTGATATTTTAAAGGATACTGCAAACTATATTTTTGTTGACGAGTATCAAGATACGAGTCCCTTAGTTGTAAAAATTTTATTAGAGCATCTCAGAAAGAGTACTAGAGATAATATTGTAGGTTTTTTTGGAGATTCAATGCAGGCTATCTATGACTCAGGAGTGGGAAACATAGATTCCTATGGTCTTGAAAAAATACAAAAAAATCAAAATAGACGTAATCCACGAAAAGTTATTAATTTAGCAAATAAATTTAGAAGCGATGGATTAGTTCAGATTCCTTCTAGTGATGTAGCGGCTCCAAACATGAATAATGGTAATGTAATTGAAGGAACGGTGAAATTCATTTATGGTGATGGTATTACCCACCTTGAAGATCTTAGAAATAGCGAACTATTTAAAGAATTAGAGTTTGATATACCACAGAAAACAAAGGAATTGCGATTAACACACAAACTTAATGCAGAAACGGCTGGGTTTTCTAAACTATTTGAATTGTATAGTTCTGATTTGCTTGTGAAATTAATTACAGATATGAAGAAAAAATTTAATGCAAGTGAGTTAGTTGATAAAGGAAAAACTTTTGAAGAATTAGTAGAAGAAGCTCAAATTGTTGTTAGAAAGGGTGGTCCATTAATAATTGATATTGTCAAATCTATTCCAGAACTTTTAGCCATTTACGAAGAAATTAAGACATTTTCATTTGAAGAAGTGATTAGTAAGAGTAAAGTTAATAAAGATTCTTTATTGGCCTATAAATTTAATGGTTTAAGTAGTAGATATGAGGCGGGTACAGATAGAGATAGGATTCTTCAAAGATTAGATCTAATCTTTGAACTAATAGAACTATATAAAATAGGTAAGCATAACGAATTTTTGCGTATTACTTGCTTTAAAATAACTTCGTCCGCTGATAAAATTAATCTATCTAAAATTATGAAAGAAATCTCTGATAATGATATTACAATTGGAAAAGTCATAAAACTTGCAGAGAGAACTGGATTAATTTCAAAGGACGACTTATTTACTAATTTTATAGAAAATAAGGGCTATTATTTATGGTTACGCCTTGAGAAATTACCATTTCAAGAATATGTAAATAGTATTGCTTATCTTAGAGAATATGTATCTGTCATAACTCAGCATAAGGTTAAAGGCAGTGAATATGAGAATGTCTTAGTTTTGTTAGATAATGGAAGATGGAATCAATATAATTTTAATTCTATATTTGGTAAAGGTTCATCTAATGAGAAGGTTCAAAATAGAACTAAGAGGTTATTCTATGTTGCAATTACTAGAGCGATGAAAAATTTAATTGTTTACATGCCGAGTAATGATCGTCAGATTGTTGAAAAAGCAAAAGATTATTTTGAGGAGTGTGATATTGTTGATGTTCTGTCATTAGTTGATTAGTAAATAAACTTTAACAATTGTTGAACTGAAAGTTGAAGGAGCAATTATGATTACATTGGAAAATGATTTACTTGAATTTGATATTACAGGAATTTTAGGCTATGAAATCAATCAACATATTGATTTTTATAATACTGGAGTAGAAGAAGCTTATGTTGCAATAAAAAATAATGATGACAGTAAAGCTCTGGCCATTTTACGAATATTAAAATCACAACTAGACATAGAGTATAAGTATTTTGATTCTAAAAGGTTTTGGGATTTTGGTGCATTAAACGATGCTTATAGTTATGTTGATGGTATAAATAGAGCTAGTCGAGCATTGGTGGGAGCACCCAATTATCGAAATATAAAATCTATGCTCTATGACATTCAAGATTATATGACTAGAACAAGATTTGACGATGATAGGTATTATGGAAATGTATTCGCTTTAGCTGTTGACAAATATTTAGATGAGATGACAGCCTCGGAACGTCATTCGCGTTTTGGAATATTCCTTCAAGGGATTAGAACGTTTTACCATCGACCAGGAAAAGGTACAGCAAAACAATGCATTACTCTATCTAAAGGTCTCGCTCTTAAAGATATAGAACCTTTTCTTAACTGGAATAGTCCGAAACATTCTCACAGGTTCGCCTTCTATTTGAAAATACCCATATCCCCTAGGCTTGACGATGACCTCGTCTTTTTCCATATCTGGGAAAAGTAACTGTCTATTGTTGCTTGCATTCAAAAAGCTAGTTGATAAACTGATGACACAATTAAAGTTATATCGTCCAGGCAAATCTACCAATAAGAACCGCTGACTGGATAAAATTATTCTGATGCCTAGGCTTCTACCCATACTATTCATCATTAGCATTTTAGACAGTATTTCCTTGTGTTTCTTTTTATCAGTTTGTTCAAGATAAGCTAGGAATGCCTGCCACTCGTCAAAAATAAGATATAGATTGTGGTTATTCGTTTCTACCTTGCTTAATCTGTCTTCAAAGCGATTATAGATAGTTTCAAACATATCAAGACAGTTGAATCCACGAGCTACATGAGTCCCTGACATTGAGAATAGTTCATCATCAGCTTTAAAATCCATAAAATAAGCTTCAGCAGATGTATCGTGGGTTGCTACAAGACCTATAAATCTATGTAAGAAGGTGGATTTCCCTGAACCAGACGGTCCTGCAATAATCCAAGCGAAATATCGGTTAATATCAATGGAAACAGGGGTAGGGCATCCCCTGTTATTGATTTCAAAGATGTTGTGAATCATAGCTAGAAATCCTCTCTAATTTCTTGTTCTTTAATTGATAGTTCCACAGCAGATACTATACGTACCTTAATAGCGATAAATGGGCTTCTTTTGACGATTGTGACGATGGCATCGTTTATTTCGGTTGAACATAGTTGAACCTCTTGTCGAAGCCTACTCTCAAAGTTAGAAAGTTTATCGTCATCAATTTTATATTTTAAGTTAACGTAGTAAATGTTAGGTTCTCTTTCGCTATCCCATTCAATACCTTGCGTAGCTATCTTAGTTTGTAGTGGTAGGTCGTTTACATTTTCTGTTAACCAGTGATAGATATTAGTAAACAAAGGATTAGTTTGTTCTTGCTTACTCTTTCTATAGCTATTCAATATATCAGTAAAAATTTCTCCATCAGTGAGAATAAACAGTAGAGCTAAAATCGCTAGTAAAATTGGAACAAACCAAATTAAAAATTTGATTAACAGAGCAAATAGAACTGAACCAGTTAGAGCAATGCTAAGCTGATAGTACCACTTTAAAGTGAGTATTTTTTTGATAAAAGATATAATATTTTGCATAGAGTGCATCTTAATTTACAGAAATATCAGCAAGTTCAAGAACTAACGCTAGACCGACTGGTTGTTTGAACTTGTCAAAGATAAAAGCAATTTCATAATTACTGAAAGAAATTTCAGTACCGACTAATGTGGACAAGCTTTCTTCTTGATAATTTTTCAATTTCACCTTGAAGGAAGGACAAAACTGTTCTTGTCCGATGCTTTTGAATTTTTCAAAAAGCTCAACATCAACACCAATCAGGTTTCCCCATGGGCGTTGTTTGTCGGTACCCTCATTCATCAATCCTGTAGATGAATCTACAATTTTAATTGTAGTAGGGATGTTTGTTAAAGAAGCTAATGATTCCGTGAGTTTTTTTGGGCTCTCAAAAAGTCCTAATTGTAATGCCATAAGAAAGACCTCCTTTGACTAAAACATCTACACAAGTAAATTACTTGTCCGTCTGCAGATATGAATGTATAACGGATACGATTGTTCGCTCGGTTTAATGTGTCATGAGCTGGACAAACTTAGATTGTTTTCATAATACATCTACTTTCGTTTTAGATTGAACATTTTGTTGAAATATTCTATACTTATATTCAAACATGAAAAGAAACTAATGTAACGACACTTTCTATTAAAAAAATGTCATTGACAAGGAGAAATTATGATTGAGTATGAAACGTTAGTAATTGAATCATTTAAAGATGAGGTTGTTAATCAATATATAAAAGAGAATTTTGTTGAAATTCTTAATAAACAATTCAACAAAGATAATCTGAATCCTGAAGATTTTATTGGAAAATATTTTAATTATGATGATTTTAACGTAAAAAAACTAGAGAGATGGAAAAAAGGAGAAACTAAGAAACTTAAAGAGAGATTTATTAAAGATTTTCGTGAAATGCCAGAATTGGAAAATATGTTTTTATCAGACTTTTATCGTAATTTTTACAATAAGCAGGTTTCCAAACAAGAGAGGCATTTTCAGTTGAAAATGGGTCAACATTTATCAGCACTTGGCTTATTGACTATTGTTTCAAATGCTGTTGATGATTTATATCTTCAACAAAAATATAAAAGTAATAGTATAAGAGATAAAATTGAGATATTAAAAATAGCATTGGATGATGCTTATAGGGATTATTGCGACATTATAGAATAATTTCCATTTATTTAGGATGAAAGCCACTTCTAGAAATAGAGTGGCTTTTTGCTATGTGTTATTGTATGGGATGTTAGTCCAAACCTTAATTGTACAAAGAACAATCGTTATTGTTTTACTGAAAGCAACAAGGCAACCTGATTTTCTCAGATTGCCTTGTTAATTAAGTGTTTTAGTCAGCTATTCTTATAACTGTGCCGTCAAAATCAGCTTCTACATTCAGAAACATATTTTTGTAGGAATTACCCCATTGTGATTCGACAGTATCTTCTTCTACTTTACGATATCTATCAAGATAAATGTAATCGGTAAAATCGTTATAGTAGGTTTCAAAATACTCATAGGTATTCCCATTGTATTCTAATGTGTTCTTAAAATCTTTTCTTGTTAATTCTTCTAGTATGTGGTTGCCGTTTTTGTCATCCAAAGTAATAGATCCTTTGTACTTAAAATCCACATTGTGTAGAGTTACTATTTCTCCTTCTTTATAAGTATGATTTTTTGAAAAGAAACCACTATTACTTAATAAAATAAATATTAGCAGTATAGTAGCAACTAAGCCTCCTAATATAATCCAGATTGAGGATAGTTTTTTTTCTCTAATAATTATCATGCTCACAGTATTTTGCTTTACTCCTTATTTTTATTTATTTCTATTAGATATCTTATCAAATAAAAACCTAAAATGGCGATTGCTGCAAGTCCAATTAACCATAAGGCGATTGTAAGCAATCCTGATAATAACGAGATAATACCGCCTATAATGGAGTCTCTAAATAAATAAATTATTACTATTGGGACTAAAATTGCGATACACCCACACCCAGCACATCCTGGCTCGTCTGCAACTTCTTGAATATGTAATGCCATCTAAATTAAACCTCCTCATTTTATATCTTACCATAAGGTTATTTAATTGTAAATATAAAACAAAATATATATACAATATTGCATATATCTTTTTGCCAGCTATTTATACAATAGTTAAAAAGAGTAAAAGGGGATTTTTAGTGTCTGTAAAAAAATTATCTATCGGTTCTCAAATTAAGAGTTATCGTATAAAATTGAAACTTACGCAACAAGAACTTGCTGAGCGAAGCGAACTAAGTCTTCCCTTTATGAACCTTGTTGAAAATGATAAGAGAAATTTATCTGTTGAAACTTTACTAAAAATACTTGACGGCTTAGAAATTTCTCCTTCAGAGTTCTTCCTTCCTTTTTCTGAAGATATTAGTCCAGACTTATCAGAGTTAGTAGGTAAGCTACAGACAAATCAAAACTCAGACAAATATATAAATATATTTAATAACATTCTGGATATACCTAATTCAAACTGATGCAATTTTTAGTGAGAAAGAATAATTAGAAATTGATGTAGACTTAAGTATAAAATTTGCTCTGACTGAATGGATAATCTTTGATGAATGAAAAACTATCTCGAAATCGAGATAGCTGACTAGTCTATTTTACGGTGTTAATTGGTGTTAATTTTATCCAGAGTGGAGGATTTTAATCCATTTTCATGGAAATTTCAAATTCTAAAATGCTGATATAAAGGGATTTATTTGGATAGAGTATCCATAGTTTATAGTATAAAAATTCTCAAAACGTTAGTCAACACGATTATATCAACGTTTACAGACATTCAAGAATTTTCTCTTGGATGTCTTTTTTTGTTCAAAAAAAAGAGTTTCCCTGAGAATTTCCCTGAATTCGTTTGAACATCTATAAAAGTAGATTTCTGAATTATATGAGCTATTTTATGAGTTTTATTGATATTGATGAGTAATTTTATTATTTTACCCACTATAAGTTATATTCTAACAAATATACA
>NZ_GL636091.1:759794-772359 GCF_000186465.1 Streptococcus australis ATCC 700641
TATAATAATAAATGATATAATAATAGAAGTATATGTAGATTTGAAATCTATACAAAGAGAATATGAGGAAAGTCAAATGAGTAACTCTTTTTTGCTAGAATATGATGTTGAATCTTTGTCTAAAGCTATTTATTCTATTACTTCATGGTTTCCAAATAGGAGGTTTTTAGTAATAGTAAATAAATTGAATAGAGACTTTATTAATAATGAAAGTAGGATTTTAGGGACAATTAAAATTGATTCATATATAAAATATGTAGATTTTTATAAAAAACTAATTGAGAATTATATACCCGAATACCCAAAAGAAGATTTCCCTATTGATACTGGAAATGTAAGGTTCTATTCAAATAATAGATTTCATAAAATATTTATAGGTAATGGTAATGAAGATACTTATGAAATTTCGTTTGTAATAGAATCTTTAATACATGATTTTAAATATTTAAAAGATATATGGTACGAGATTCTTGAATATGAAGATTTAATTATTTCATCTCTAGAAACATTTAAAAATAAATTTACTCAGGAAGAATTTGAATGTCCGCCTGAGAGTTATTTCAATTTCATTTATCAAAATTATGAGCTTTTTTATAATAACAAACTTGCTCAGTATTTCAAATCATTCAAAAGTGCTAATGATGAGTTATATCCATTATTTACTCCTGTTAATAACTTTCCCATATTTTTACCGGTTATGAAAGATTGCTTTATGGAGAGAATAGAAAGTGAAGTAGAGGAATCAAAGTTTGAAGAATCTATTTGGTTAAGTTTCTGGAGAAGACTAAATTGTAATTTTACAAAATTCTTTAAACGAGGAGGAAATTCATTTTATAATCTTATATTGATCAACAAAGAGACTAAAGAAAAAATTTATATAGAAAATACATTGGCATTTTTAAATGAAGATAGGTTGATTATTTTAGAGTCAGACAAAAATAAAATTTCAGAGTACTTAAAAAATGGAATTATTAATAATACGTACCAGATAGGAGGCATTTGCCAGGATGAAAAAGTTAGAGTATTTGAATTTAAGTCACAGAGAAGTATTTTTTTTGTCGGAGTTGATACTAGGAGTACATCTCCAAATATAACTAAACCTTTCCTATTTGAAGATGATGATGAATATGTATTAAATGTAAGTAGTCTTATAGGAATAATTAACAATGCGAATTCGATAAAAGAAATCGTTGATTTTTTTATAGCTTATATCAATAGTCAAGATAGAATCATGTCTTTCTCAAATGGAGATGCCTTGTTTCGAATGTGGAAATCATCAGATCAGGTGATTAATGAAGGTGCTTTGGATATAACTCTAGCTATGTTTCCTTATGATAGTGTTCAATATAATATGGAAATGTTCGATAAAATTGTATTAAACTATCCATTTGAAATAGGAGGAGAGTTTTATAATATTCATAGTTGGGAAATAATTGATAGAGAACAAACTGATTTGTCACTTGTTTCAAAAGCTCATCTTGGATCAATTGATATATTTTCAGAGAATCATAAAAAAATTATATATCGGGAGTTACATTTTATTTTAGAAGATATAAATATCTATGATTACGAACAAATAAAATCTTTTAACGAAATTGTTTTAAATGCTTTATATTATAATAAAGAAGCAATTTTATCAAACTATGAAAAAGAAACTATGGAGATTAATTTAGTATCTAAGTCTGTGCTTGATAGAAACGCTAATTCTAGATGTCCCATACAAGAAACGAACTATTTTAATAAAATAGTTTTTGTTAAAAATTCCAAATATCAGATAACTTTATTAGCTCCTAAATGGAATAGAATATTTGCTGATAATCATTCCAAATCAACATTAGAATTTGAAAATACAATTCTAACAAATTTGCTAGACGGTTTCCTTTTTAAGGATAGAGTTTTGTTATTTGAAAAAATTAAAGAAACAGACAATGAGAAACGAACTTCAAGCTTATTTGAAGTTAGGGTTGAATATTTTATTCAGCCTCATTTAGAATTCTCAGTTCCTAAAAACTATTCTTTTAAAAGAGTCAGGAAAAGTATTGCTAACATCATTAAAGAACTTGGATTAGATCCAGGCATATATTGTGAATCAGACATAGTTGCTATAGTAAGATGTTTTAGAAATAAAATACGAGAAGACTTAGTTTCTATGATGTCATTGTATAATCAGTATGACTTGATACTTAAGTTACAAAATATATTATCTTTAATTATTTTTAAAATTGATATCCACCGCAGAAGATTAACTACATTTTCAGATAACGGAAACCTTCAAACTGTTAAATTAAATAAATATCGAGAACAAACGATTGATTTACGTGAAGAGGCCCGCGTTTATAAACCAATATTAGAATATCTTATTGAAGAGAATTTAGTAACAGAAAGGGATGATGACGCATTAATTCCAAGTGATGATATTGTTGATGAATTGATTGCTTATGGGAAATACATATTAGATTTTCAACTTCTTTCTGATGCCTATTCGTATGGTGCTAGCAATTGGTTTCAGTTAGAGATTGAAGATAATTATGTTGTAGATATTTCAGAAACTGAAAAGTACTTACAATTTGTTGATGAAACGATAGAAATCAAGTATAAATATGGTGAATACGCAAGTAGAGATAAGGAAATTGACAATGATATAATTGGTCTGGTTAAGAAATCGTTCTTTCAAGATACGAGAGTTAATTTTGATTCTTTTATTTATTTCCTCTCCATGTTTTCAAGTAATAGTCATATTTTAAAATTAAAAAATCAAAAATTACTGACTGTAAAAGGAAATGTTGTAACAGGTAAAATAGAAGATTTGGCTAAATATTTTGAAGAGAATTCGGACTATTCAATTGAAATCTTTTATGGTGTTTTGAAATTCCTAGTTATAGAAAAGAAGAAAATTACTACTAATGGAGTAATTCCAATATGGGAGAAAAAGAAAAGAGATAATAAATTTTCTGCTAGACCTATTATTGTTAATCATAATAGCATTATTTTCTCACCTATTATTCTTGATAGATTGGCAAAAGATTGGACAGAGGGAATGATGAACTTCATTTTACCATATGATATTGGTATGCAAAATACGTTAAATACAATAAATAGTTGGAAAAAATTTTACGAACAACAGATAGTCCAAAATCTTAAGGGCTTATTTAAAGATAATAGGTACGTTACTTATATTGATCAAGAATTATATAAATTAGATATTAAAGGAAATCATCCTAGAAATTTAGGAGATTACGACTTAATTGTGATAGACAATGAGCTGAAAGAAATATTATTATTTGAAGTTAAATATATGCGTTTAAGTCAGACTATGAAAGATAGTATGGGTGATCAAAAAGAATACTTTTGTGGAGGAAAGGCCAAAGGACTAAAGTTCAAACGACGAGTAGAGTATTTTGAAGAGAATCTAGATGTAATTTGTAGAAATATAGGATTAGAGGCGAGATACTCATTAAAATCGTATTTCATTACAAATAAACCAATAAAATCAAACTTTGTGGAATTTCCATTTGAAATTATTAGTTTTAATGAATTTGAATCTCTAAATAATAATTGAATTTCTCTATAAAATTTGAACAGGTTATCAAAGCATTCACTTTCTAAAATTGATAAAAGAGATTTTGTATATACTAACTTCTAAATTTATTTCACATAAAATGTAGCCATTCGGTTGATTTTTACAGTAGCACATTGAAATTCTAAATATTAACAATCACTTTAAATCAATATTTTTCGTCATAACTAACGAGCAGTGAATGTCTGCTTGACTTCTGTAAAAACCAAATAAGGTAAACTTTTGATATTCTGGTTCGATTTTACCTTATTTTGATGAAGTTGATTGAAATTAGCTGAGATTTTATCTTTTAAAAACTCGATAAAACGTTTATTTTAAAGCATTTTAAAATTATATGAAATAAGTGATGCCCTAGCCCGGTCTTAAGAAAGCTCGTAAAGCATCACAATTTAGTAAACGTTCTTCGAAGGAATTATGATACTTACAAAGAGCACCTTTCGGGGTGTTCTTTTTTATTGATATCTTGTAGATTTATAATTAGAAATCTCCTTGAAGGGTATCAGGTAAATGAAAAATTCGGCGATCATATCCTATTTCTTCGTACTTTAGTCTAATACCTATAATGAAAAAAACTCTAGCTATCAGGTAGTTGATAGTTAGAGTTTTTTCTATTCATATGATTTAATGAGGTGAAATAAGGCTTCTACTTCTGATGACAGTGTAGCTGATTTGAGATAAGCATAATAAACTGTAAATGTGATCTGGTCCTCAGGTATTAGAGGGATTTTTATTAGATCATCATCTTCATCAGAAAGTGCGATATCAGCCAGTAAACTAAGGCCAATCCCTTTCTTTAAAAGTTCTTTAATGATGACAATGTCGTCACTCTTGAAGAATATTTCTGCCTTGTTTTGATGCTTTTGATTAAGTAGTTCAAAAGCTTTCAGGTGAACAAAGTGTTCGTCTAAAAGTATAAAGGATTGCTCTACTAAATCTTCAAAAGCGAGGGAAGGAGCAGTAGCAAGAGGATGGTTCTTAGATAAAACGACATACAGTTCTTTATGAAAGAGTTCATGTGTCTCTATTGAAGGATGATTGAGTGGTTCAATCAAGCCGAGTAGGCTTGCATCAAGGTCTCCTTTGAGGAGAAGATTTAATAACTCTACGGAGCCACCGCGGATAGGGCGTACCTTTTTTAAAAAATCGAATTTATCTTTTTCGTTTAAGGCAGCAAAGAGATACTGAATGATAATAGGAGGGAATCCTACAGTAGAGTATTGTGCCAAGGAACGATTAATTTCTTTGCGAGTAGAAATAACCTCAGATAAGATCTTTTCTGTATGCTTTAGAAGGATTTGCCCTTGAGGAGTGAGTTTAAAGGAACGATGTGAAGGATCATGGTGAATCAATTTGCAATCAAAAGATTCCTCTAAGCGCTTGATGGCATAAGAAATAGATGGTTGGCTGACTTTATGTAGTTTTGCTACTTCCGTGTAGGATTGAAGCTGGCAGAGGTCATAAAAATATTGTAGATCTTTTAAATTCATAGGAGCTCACTTTCATTAAATGGAGAAAAAATTGGAAATCACCAGATAAATAAATTTTATCCGTCTCATACAATTTGACTATACGAGTATTCGCTGGTTAAAATGTAAGTGAGTCAGGAATCTTAAAGATTATCTAAGATACTTTCAAAAATGACCAACATCTTTTCTCGTTTATCAATAGGGAGCTGTTTAATCTTCATGTTGATTCTTTTGAGTGAAAGATTGTCAGTCTTATCAGAGGTTGATTCAAGGCTATCAAAATTGAAAAATTCCTCTGGGGTCATCTCTAGGGCGTCAATTACTTTTTCAAGACTGTGAATGGTCAGATTCACATTTTGGTTTTCGAGTTGGTTGATATACTTAAGCCCAAGTCCCGCTTGTTCCGAAAGTTCTTCCTGGCTCATTTTGTTTTGTGTTCGAAAATATTTCACTTTTTGGGAAATATAGTGTTGTAAATAGTTTTTAGTTGTCATATAAATAGAATACAAGTTTTGCATGACAAAAAAACACATTAAAAAGTACAAAGTATTGTTTAAGGGACTTATGTGATATTAATTTTAATCAGGATTGCCAATTTGTATGATTATTTTGCTATACTTGAAACTTTTAGGAAAGAGTGATCATCGAGAGTTTCATGAGTTCAGGACTTTATAAAATACAACAACTTGAAGTATTCAATAATAGTGTTTTAAGTATAAAAGAGCTTATTAGAAAATTGTTCTCGTAGACTCATTATAACATATGCGGGTATAATCGTATTTTTTAAACAACAAAGTTTTCCAAACAATTCATTTCAAGTGGTATAATAGAAGTAAAAAGGAGGTTGCACTATGACTGCACATGATATTTTAAACAATCCTTTCCTGAATAAGGGAACTGCCTTTACCTTAGAGGAGCGAAAGGAACTAGGCCTTATTGGTTTACTGCCACCGTATGTTCAAACGATCGAAGAACAAGCGGCGCAAACTTATGCGCAAATGCAAACAAAAGCCAATGATTTGGAAAAGCGTCTTTTCCTAATGGAAATTTTTAATACCAACCGGACTCTTTTCTATTACCTCTTTTCTCAACATTTGGAGGAATTTAATCCAATTGTATACGATCCAACCATTGCAGATACCATTGAAGGCTATAGTGACCTCTTTGTAGATCCCCAATATGCGGGATATCTTGATATCAATCATCCTGAAAATATTGAAGCCACTTTGAAAAATGCTGCTGGGGATCGCGAGATTCGTCTCATTGTTGTAACAGATGCAGAAGGAATCCTTGGAATCGGTGACTGGGGAACAAATGGTGTCGATATTTCTGTCGGGAAATTGATGGTCTACACCGGTGCTGCTGGAATCGATCCTTCTATGGTCCTTCCTTTAGTTATCGATGCAGGGACTAACCATGAAGAACTTCGTAACAATCCTAATTACTTAGGAAATCGTCACGAACGGGTTCGCGGAGATCGTTACTACGACTTTATTGACCAATTTGTTCAAACAGCAGAACGTCTCTTTCCTAAACTCTACCTTCACTGGGAAGACTTCGGCCGCTCGAATGCAGCCAAAATTCTTGAAAAATACCGAAAAAAAATTCCAACTTTTAATGATGATATTCAAGGTACAGGAATCGTTACCCTAGGTGGTATCTTTGGTTCACTGGATATTAGTGGTGAAAAATTAACAGATCAAGTTTATCTCTGCTATGGTGGTGGTACTGCGGGCGCAGGAATTGCCGCTCGTGTTCTTCGTGAAATGGTAAGTGAAGGTCTTTCTGAAGAAGAAGCCTATAAACGTTTCTTTATGGTGGATAAACAAGGTCTTCTCTTTGATGACATGGATGACCTAACCCCTGAACAAAAACCGTTTGCTAAGAAACGTGCTGACTTTAGTAACGCAGACAAATTGACTGACCTGCTTGAAGTAGTGAAGACTGTGAAGCCAACCATTCTTGTTGGAACTTCGACCCAACCTAATACCTTCACTAAAGAAATAGTAGAAGCTATGTGTGAAAATACAGAGCGTCCGATGATCTTCCCTTTGTCAAATCCAACCAAACTAGCTGAAGCTAGTGCTAAAGATTTGATTGAATGGTCAGATGGCAAAGCTTTTGTCGCAACAGGAATTCCTGCTGATACAGTTTCTTATAAAGGTGTCGACTATGTGATTGGTCAAGCCAATAATGCCTTGATTTACCCAGGTCTTGGACTAGGTATGCTGGCTTCTGAAGCAAGTCTTTTGACTGATGAAATGATTGGAGCAGCAGCTCATTCATTGAGTGGTATTGTCAATCCAGGTCAGCCAGGAGCTCCTGTCTTGCCACCATTCAAGTATGTAGCAGATGTTTCTATTAAAGTAGCAGAAGCAGTCGCTAAAAAAGCACAAGAGCAAGGTCTTGCGTGTGCTAAGGAAACAGATATGGCCAAAGCAGTTCGTGATTTGAAGTGGTATCCAGAGTATAAATAATTCACTGCTGCTGCCTATCCTTCTGTAGCGACAGATTTGTATGGGCTGTGGACTTAAGTAATTTAGAAAGGATACCTATGTCACTCTTTTTAACCTCGATTACGAGTATCATTCCGATTATCGCTATCATTGTTTTGGGGTATATTCTTCAGGTGAAGGGATGGTTTGGAGATGACTTTGGACCTAACCTATCTCGTTTAATCATGAATGTAGCCTTGCCAGCGTCAATTTTTGTGTCGGTAATGAAATACCTAACACTAGATAAACTAATCAGTCTTTCTGGAGGTCTCCTTTATACATTTGTGGCCTTTATCTTGGGCTATATCGTAGCTTATATTGCAGTTATGATTTTCAAGGTTCGTCCAGGACGGCGAGGAACCATGATTAATACCTTTGTGAATGCTAATACTATTTTTATTGGTTTACCTTTAAACGTTGCTCTTTTTGGGGATCAGGCTCTTCCTTATTTCTTAATTTACTATATCACCAACACGATTTCCACCTGGACATTAGGCGTGTATTTGATGACGAGCGATAGTAAATCGGGTCAAAGCAAGGAGACAAGTAAATTTGACTGGAAGAAATTGCTACCAGCTCCGCTTGTAGGTTTTCTTGTGGCTCTGCTATTTTTGATTCTACGAATCTCTATTCCAGATTTCGCAACGAATACCTTAACCTATGTTGGAAATATCGTCACTCCCCTATCTCTGATTTATATTGGTATCGTTCTTGCAAAGGCAGGCTTGAAAACTATTACTTTTGATAAAGATACAATTGTCACTTTAGTTGGACGCTTTATCCTAGCTCCTCTAATCATGCTTCTTGTATTGAAGTTCTTTGCACCAAATATGGCTACAGTAGAATTTAAGACCTTTATGATTCAGTCCGCTACACCAGCTCTAGCTGTTCTTCCGATCCTTGCTAATCAGGGAAAAGGAGATGTGGAATTCTCTACGAATGTAGTGACTCTAAGTACGGTTCTATTTATCGTTGTTATTCCAATATTACAAACTTTGTTAGGATAAGAAGGAAGAGGATAGGCTTGAAAGTTTTGCTTTAAGAAATTTCACTATTTTAGATACATAAATTCTTATTTATTGAAATCGAAATCAGAAGAAACTCTTCTGACGGTTGCTATTAAGCGCTTTTGAGCTGTCCTAAAAGTCAGACTGTTCAAACTAGGATTGAAAAAAGCTTGTAAAGCTAGCCAGTTCTCTAAACGTTAATTCGTTGCTGGATAGCAGAATACAAACGAAAACACTTTGCATCTTGCAAGGTGTTTTTTTTCTATGAGAACTGTCGGTGCGCAATTAGGATAGCTCTAGCGACTTTAGTCGCGTAGAGATATGCTATGCACAGTTGCCCCAAGAAAACAAGCAAAGCGATGTTTGATTGGATGGCAACCACTGCACTCTAAACGTTCTTCGAAAGAACTACAATACTTACAAAGAGCACCTTTCGGGGTGTTCTTTTTGTATTTTCATACTAAATTGTGGCAGTTGACGTAGTTGTTGTGGCTTTAGCCACGTACAAATACGGCTGCAATTCGACGAAGTCAATTGCCTCTAAACGTTAATTCGTTGCTGGAAAGCAGAATACAAACGAAAACACTTTGCAGTTTGCAAGGTGTTTTTCTATTCCTGATATATAGTTCACCAAGTGAACGACAAACAAAAAACCACCCTATCTTCCACAGTCAAACGTGACGGTAGAAAATAGAGTAGCTCTAGAACGTTAAAAATTAGTTATCGTCTTTGTGAAGGATATTCTTCACACCGTTGATAGCTCCTTCAACAGCTTCTTTTGCATCTTCAGCAACTTCTTTAGCTTTTGATACAACTTTTTCAGCAACGCCTTCAGCTTCTGTTTTTGTGTCGCCGGTTACTTTACCGAGACCTTCCTTAACAGAACCTTTAACTTGGTTTAATTTATCTTCTAATGACATAGCGCCACCTCCGTTAAGTAAATAGTTTTTTAATCTGAATTCAAGACAGTTCATTTAAAAAATTAAAACTATTTAGTTCAGATTAATATAAGTATATGCCTTCTAAAATGGAAAGTCAAATATTCGCTACGGTATTCTGAAAGTTGGAGTGAGTCCTTACGATATCGTGAAAAAGAGGGATGAATAGGTCACGACTTTCAATTTTCCTTTATCATACTCTGAGATAAAAATATCATCTACATTTTTTTATAGCCGTCTTTTTTGAGTTCATCCATGAACCAGTCTTCGGTTTTGTTGATGATTTCCAAAATATCTGTCTGGATCACTCCATCGGTGATAACTGGATATTTAGGATTTTTATCTTCCATCCCTATGATGATCGATTTTTCATTCTGCTCAATGACAGCCCGTTTGACTTCTTTCAATTGGAAAACTCCTTGACTTCGTAGTTGCAGTGCGATGTCTGATGCGGAAAGTCCTTTTGAACGACAAGCTTCAGAATCTAATTTCCCATTTTTAATAATTATAGTTGGCTTGCCGTCGATGATATTCTTAATAGAAGAAAAATTGGTTTTCAACCATTTGTTGTATATTTAGTATATGAACTAGCGATATAGCTGTTTTTAGCTAATGGGAAATACAGTTTGGAGTAATACTTAAATATTAAAATCCATTCAGCTTAGAATATGATACAATAAATTTTGTAAAATTAGTTTTTACTTTATTAAACCTATTAAAGAATCTGAAATTGTAACCTTAGTAATATGGGGAAAAATTTTTAATAAATAAAATTAATATATTTAAACGAACCCGTTTTCTATTTTTATTATACTGGAGGAAAGTAATGATTAAGTTAATAAAAAAATTTTTTGAAGATTATTTTGAGTCGATAGAATCAGATCGGTATAAAGCAATGATATATAAGAAAAATGGAATTAATCAAGAACGTTTTTATACATATGAGGATATTGGTATTCTTGAAGGAGTATCTAAACAGAGAATTCATCAAATTGAATCGAAAATCTTTAGAAAGATGAATTTATTGATAAATGGTTCAACAATAAAAAATAAAAACTATAAGTGTGATGAACAATTAGTCTGTAAGACAAAAGAATTTTTAAATGATTTAAAAGATAAAAAAACTACATCCTATATTGAACTTATAAACAAATTTAGAATATCTGCTAGTGATAAAAGTTATTTTGACATGTATCTTAAAATACTAGAAATAAAAAGAATTACATTAGATAAAGAGAATATTGATATCATTTTAAGTTCTGAAATTAACAAATCTGTACTCGAAGATGAGATAAACAGAACATTAAAAATAGTTAAAAAAAATATTTTACCAATCTCAAAAGATGATATTATAATTCAATCTGCAAAAAGAAGAAGAAAAAAATCTAAGGAATATATCTTATTATCTATAGAGGTAATTCCGTTTAAAAAATTAGTTATCGATAATGTCGAATATTTAGATTACCCCAATTTAGATTTATCTGTAGGCGATAGTGCATACAAACTTCTATGGATAAAGCAGAAGAGAATGGGGATTCAAGATATAAAAAAATCAATTAATAAAGACAGAGGAAAAGCTGGAGATAAAATTGTAACGACTCAATATTTATCGAACCAGCTAGTTGCTCATCCGGAATTAGTATCTTTAGGTAATAAGGAGTGGGGATTAAAAAATTCTGGGATAGCAAAAATTTCTATTAAGGACCTCATGAAAAATATTTTTTATGTAGAAGATAAGCCATTAACAAGCGCTTATATTTTAGAAGAAATTAAGAGAAGAAGAGGAGATATTAATGAAAAAAGTGTCATTTCATATTTGAGTCAAGAAGATTTTTACCAAGTAGATGACGGGACTTATATTATTTCAGATTGGAAAAGAGAATTTGCTTCACGAATAAAACCAAAAAGAGTTAAAACAAATTATAATGAATATGTTTTAAAACATTTTAAAGAATCAGGAAAAGAAATTTTAACATTTTCAGAACTCTGGAGACTTTCTGAAAAGACCTACAGTGGAACAAAGTATAATTTTAAAAATTTTTTAAAACAGAGAAAATATTTACAATACTATAAAGATGAAAATACTAAAGTTGAATATTTCACTCTTACAGAAGATAGGAGTGATTTAAAAGAATTACATGGGAATAAAACTAAAACAATAGAGGAATACTCAAAAATTATTTTGAGACAAAATAATGGAGAAAAAGAGTTATCAAAACTAATAAATTCAATTCAACAAAACTATCATATTTCTAGGCAGTTGGTTTATCAATTTTTTAATAAACCGAATCGTTTTTTTAAAAAAGAAAATCGTAATGGTACATTAGTAATTAAGTTACTAGAGTCAAATTTTAATATAAAAATTTCAGAACATGATATTCTTCGTTTTTTGGATGAAGTTGTTACTGAAGAGGGGAAATTTGACTTTAAACAAGGTTTTCTTACGCTAGATCCTAAAAGGAAATTTGATAAAAAAAGTTTTGAAAAAATAATGATGAATATGTGTGCAATGGCTAATCATGGGAAAAATATTAAAGGAAGAATATTGATTGGTATTGCAGATAAAACTAGCGATACAAGAAGAATTGAGGAGCTAGATAATATTAATGCTAATGAAATAAATGGTTTTGGAATTGTTGGTATAGAAAGGGAGGCAAAAATATTAAAAATGAGTCTTGAAGATTATCTCAAATTTATTAATGAGAAAATTGATGACTCTGGTTTGCCTGACAAATTAAAATTATACTTAAAAAGTCATATGCAATATGTAAAAGTTTATGATAAAACATTGTTAATTTTAGAGGCAGAGAGTATTAATGGAATATCTCTTTATAAGAATTTAAAAACACAAAAATTAGAATTATATATAAGAAAAGGTCCTCAAAAATATAAAATAAATCAGTTTAATGAGGATAACAGCCCCTCAACTGAATTTTTAGAAGTACAATTAAGATGTACAGGCGACTATTAATAGTTTTAGTTTAATATAGGGCGTATTTTGATATTTGTTAAAAATATGCCTTAATTAAAAGAAATTCAGTTAAAATAAATAAATTTAAAGAGAGGATAAAGTTGACTTTTC
>NZ_GL636091.1:773280-886848 GCF_000186465.1 Streptococcus australis ATCC 700641
TTCCTTGTAATCAATCTATTTAAGTTAAGTTGTTATTTAGGTTAACCAAACCTGGTCTTAAGAAGTCTCATATAGCATCACAATTTAGTAAACGTTAATTCAAAAGAATTACTATACTTTACAAAGAGCGCCTTTCGAGGTGTTCTTTTTGATTTAAAAACAGTAATCTCATTGTAAACTGGACAATTCCTCCATCATCTTAAATAGTAGTTTCAAAGCATTCCAAATTGTTTTTTTAAAATATCTATCTGAATCAAATAAACAATTGGTAGTAACTTTTTAGGGTGAAAAAGGTACAATTGAGGGCTTCCTTGCTTACAAGTTTTTCTATGTGCTATACTTGTACATAATTGAATGGAAGAATGATATTGGAGAAAAGATGATATGAAATATGCCAAACATGGAGTCGCTATCCTGTTCCTGTTATATTTATTTGTTTTTGGGATCGAAGGTCTTGGTATCTACCTAACTGGAGTTTTCAAGGGTGATGTAAGTTTTCTTTATTTCATCTATTTGATTCTCTACTCTTTGCTACTCATCGCCATTCTATTTTGGTTTAAAAGACAGAAGATAGCCACCCATTCAAACAGACAGAAATGGAAGTGGTCCTATCTGGGGTATTTTGCTTTGGTGCTTTTGTGGTTCTTTTTTGAAAGATGGGTGCTGCAAACTTTTCAAGATTTTCTCGTTCCTGTCGTTCATCAAACAAAATTGCCAGCCTCTATTTATCTAAATGGCCCCGGTATTTCGGGTACTCTATTTTTTATCCTGGCAACCGTTACATCTCCCATGATTGAAGAATTTATTTTTAGAGGATATCTGATGAATGTCTTCTTTAAAGAGAGTAAATTTCATTTAGATGTTTTGCTTTCAGGCTTTCTCTTTGCGGCCTTTCATCTGATCCATCAATATCGGGACCCTGTAACCTTTTCTCTTTATTTCTGTTCAGGGTTCTTCTTTGCAGCTGTCTATAAGAAGCATAAAGATATCCGTTTACCGATTTTCTTACATGCCTTTAGCAACTTTCTTACATTTTGGAAACCGATCTGGATTTTTATCTTCAACTATATCTACTGGCATTTTCTTGTTTAATATCTATTGTCTTTAAAGTGGGCATAAAATGGGAAATTAGAAATCAGAGTGTAGTATAATAGTCATAGATGATGAACTTTAAAATGAGAAGTATATAGAAGAGAATTAGCAACATGAAAAACATCCTCAAAACCTACCCAGTTGTCAGTACTTTAACTTTCATTTGTTTATTGTTAGGAATTCTCACTTCTATTTATGGGAATGCTATGTACGACCTATTGGCCTTTCATTCAAAACCGGTTTATTATTGGCAGTATATGAGTGGAACCTTGATGCATGGAAGTAAAGGAGCCCCCCTCTGGTTTTTATGGGTACATCTATTTTTAAATGGGCTCATGATTCTACCTTTTGGCGGATTACTGGAAAGGAAAAGAGGCTCCAAACATGTCTTGCTTGTTTTTGTTACCGCGACAGTCATCTCTTCCATCGCCTTTCACTTCTTAACACAGGGGCAAAAAATTCAGGCGACGGGGATTTCTGCGGTTGGCTATGCTTTTATAACTGGAGGAGTCATACTTTTACCGAATATTTGGCAAGAATTTTCATGCACCGTAAAACTGTATTATCTTTTCTTAATCCTTCTAGCTAGCCTGATGCTTTTACCAATGATCACCGGATGGATCTCGACTTGGCTCCATCTTTCGGGGGTTGCTAGTTACCTTTTGGTTTTATCTTCAGCCACTATCTTAAGAAAAAATGCTTTAGTGATCCGTTGATTGATCATGATATTGAGATTTACAGGCATTCAAGAGATTCTCTTGGATGTCTTCTTTTTGTTTGTAAAACTGAACCTTTTCTAAAACATTTAAGCGATTTTAAGGGGAATGTGCTACAATGGAAGCAAATAAATAGAATGGAGCAGTGAAATGAAAGCAATTATTACAGTCGTCGGAAAAGACCAAAAAGGAATCGTAGCGGGTGTTGCGACTAAGGTGGCAGAGTTGGGACTCAATATCGATGATATTTCCCAGACCGTATTGGATGAGTACTTCACTATGATGGCGGTTGTGACATCGGATGAGAAAAAAGATTTCACACAGCTTCGTTCAGAATTAGAAGAATTCGGTCAGTCTCTTCATGTAAAAATCAATATCCAGAGCGCTGCGATTTTTGATGCCATGCACAATTTGTAAGAGTGAGGTGGTAGAAATATGGACATTAAACAGGTAACAGAAACCATTGCCATGATTGAGGAGCAGAACTTTGATGTTCGGACCATCACCATGGGAATCTCACTGCTAGATTGTATTGATCCAGATATCGATAAGGCGGCTGAAAAAGTCTACCAGAAGATTGTAACAAAGGCCAAGGACTTAGTAGCTGTCGGGGATGAGATTGCAGCAGAACTCGGCATTCCGATTGTGAATAAGCGGGTTTCGGTCACTCCTATATCCATTATTGGAGCAGCAACCAATGCGACAGACTATGTGCCCTTTGCCAAGGCGCTGGATCGTGCGGCTAAAGAAGTTGGGGTCAACTTTATCGGTGGCTTCTCAGCCCTGGTTCAAAAAGGCTACCAAAAGGGGGATGAAATCCTTATCAACTCCATACCTCGCGCTCTAGCAGAGACGGACTTTGTCTGCTCTTCGGTTAACATTGGTTCCACTAAGACAGGGATCAATATGACAGCTGTCCGAGACATGGGCCGTATCATTAAAGAAGCTTCCCAAGCAGATCCGATGGGGCCAGGGAAACTGGTGGTCTTTGCTAATGCAGTAGAAGATAATCCTTTTATGGCAGGGGCTTTCCACGGTGTCGGTGAAGCGGATGTTGTCATCAACGTTGGGGTTTCTGGTCCTGGTGTTGTCCAACGGGCGATTGAAAAAGTTCCAGGTGCAAGCTTTGATGTATTGGCTGAAACCGTTAAGAAGACTGCTTTCAAGATTACTCGTGTTGGGCAATTGGTTGGTCAAATGGCTAGTGAACGTCTCGGTGTGGAGTTTGGGATTGTAGACTTGTCTCTCGCGCCAACGCCAGCTGTTGGGGATTCGGTTGCCCGTGTCCTCGAAGCTATGGGGCTTGAAGTAGTAGGAACCCATGGAACTACTGCAGCGCTCGCTCTGCTCAATGACCAAGTGAAAAAAGGTGGCATCATGGCTTGTAACCAAGTCGGTGGTTTGTCAGGTGCCTTCATTCCGGTCTCAGAAGATGAGGGGATGATTGCGGCGGTCCAATCGGGTCATATCAACCTGGAAAAATTGGAAGCCATGACTGCCATCTGTTCAGTTGGTCTGGATATGATTGCCATCCCGGCTGATACTCCAGCTACGACGATTGCGGCTATGATTGCCGATGAAGCAGCTATCGGAGTGATCAACCAAAAGACAACAGCGGTTCGGATTATTCCTTATGGAGAAGAAGGCGATATGTTAGAACTTGGAGGACTTCTTGGATCTGCCCCCGTTATGAAAGTTAACAAAGCTTCGTCAGCTGACTTTATCGCCCGTGGTGGTCAAATTCCAGCCCCAGTTCATAGTTTTAAAAATTAAAAAATAGCCCTGGAGCATACTGTTTGCTCAGGGCTTTTACTGTTGACCAAGGTAGTGAAAGTGAATCTAGAGGTCATCGCTGCCAGTTTCCTTATAAAAAATGATATAATAGAAGAACGTAAAAGGAGATCACATGGCGAAAACAAGATTATTTATTATTCGGCATGGAAAAACCATGTTTAATACGCTAGGTCGTGCTCAAGGTTGGTCGGATACGCCTTTAACTGCTCAAGGAGAAGAAGGTATCCGTGAATTGGGAGTTGGGTTGAGAGAATCTGGTTTGGACTTTGTCCGTGCTGTTTCCAGTGATTCAGGTCGCGCCATTCAAACCATGGGGATTGTTTTAAACGAGCTTGGGCTCACAGATCAGATTCCTTATACTTTCAACAAAAAGATCCGGGAATGGTGTTTTGGAAGTTTTGATGGTGCCTATGGAGGAGAGCTGTTCCGTGGAGTCGTTCCCCGTGTTCTGGATATAGAAGACTACAAGAAGTTAACACTAGAAGAGTTAGCGAATGGGATCTACAAAGTGGATACAGCCGGTTGGGCTGAACCATGGGATGTGTTAAAAAAACGGATTGTAGATGGTTTTGAAGAGATTGCTAAAGAAGTTGAAGCTAAGGGTGGTGGAAATGTTCTTGTTGTCAGTCATAGTATGACCATCGGTTCCTTTGTGTGCATTTTAAATCCAGAGATTGTGTTAGATCCAAGGGTTGAAAATGGCAGTGTTACCCTGGTAGAATACGAGAATGGACACTTCTCTATCCAGACTATCGGAGATGAATCTTATCGCAAGCTAGGTGCTAACTGGTTAGAGGCCCACTCA
The DNA here is from genome assembly GCF_000186465.1 of Streptococcus australis ATCC 700641. GTDB lineage: Bacteria > Bacillota > Bacilli > Lactobacillales > Streptococcaceae > Streptococcus > Streptococcus australis. The sequence goes on from NZ_GL636091.1 coordinate 777,688, forward strand.
GAAGAAATTGATGTAAAAAAATAAGATATATTATATAAGAAGAAAACAATTGCAGGAGGATAGAAATGGCAAAGACAAAATTGTATATTGCCCGTCACGGAAAAACCATGTTTAATACGATCGGTCGCGCCCAAGGGTGGTCCGATAGTCCCTTGACGGAAGCTGGCGAACGAGGGATTCATGAATTAGGGATTGGTCTGCGTCAAGCAGGAATCCAGTTCCAACAAGCTGTGTCCAGTGACTCTGGTCGAACCATTCAAACCATGGGGATTGTGCTAGAAGAATTAGGGTTAACAGGTAAAATTCCTTATCGCTATGATAAGCGTATTCGCGAATGGTGTTTTGGAAGCTTTGATGGCGCCTACGATGGAGAACTCTTTATGGGGGTTCTGCCACGTGTCTTTCGGGTCGATGATTTCCATCATTTGAGCTTGATGGAGTTGGCTGAAGGAATTGTCGAAGTGGATACAGCAGGCTGGGCAGAGTCTTGGGAAACTCTTCGCGATCGAATTTTGGAAGGCTTTACGGCAATTGCCAAGGATGTTGAGTCTCAAGGTGGTGGCAATGCCATCGTGGTCAGTCATGGGATGACCATCAGCACCTTGATTTACCTGATTGATCCAAAGGCTTTTAAAGAATTGGTCTTGGACAATGGTAGTGTGACTGTTATTGAGTATGAGGATGGCCAATTTAAACTAGAAGCAGTTGGAGATATGTCATACCGACAGGTTGGAGCAAAATTGTTAGAGGAAGATCATGACTAAATACAAACTTGCCAAGAAAAGAGAAAAGAAAGTTAGCTGGATCGTGCTCTGCTGTTTAGGTCTCTGTCTGATCGGAGCAGGAGTGGGTATTTTCTATTTGAAACCTCAATGGCTTCATATGAGCGCTGTTGAAGATAAAAAAGTAGAAACAACCACTCCAAAAAAAGTTGAAAAAAAGGAAGAAAAACCTAAAACAGACCTTCCTCAAGCTTCTAGCAAGGATTGGAACCTAGTCCTGGTCAATCGGGACAACAAGTTAGCCGAGCTGAACCCTCAGTTAGTTGATGTTGAAGAAATCAAGGTGGATAGTCGGATTGCAGAACAAACGAAACAGTTTCTAGCAGCGGCGAGAGCTGTCGCGCCTGAAGAATCCTTGATTTCGGGTTATCGAAGTGTGGAGGAGCAAACAGAACTCTATAATGAGCGGGTAGCGCAGTTAGAAGCTACGGGTCTTTCTCATGAGGAGGCAGAAGCTCAAGCACAAGCTCAAGTACAGGTTCCAGGTGCTAGTGAACACCAAACGGGTCTTGCGATTGATATGAGTGCTCCAAATGGACAGTCTGAAGAGGTAGCCCAGCAGATTATTGCTTTGGCTCCCCAGTATGGTTTTGTTCTCCGCTATCCAGAAGGGAAAAATGCGATTACAGGTGTGGACTATGAAAACTGGCATTTCCGCTACGTTGGTGTAGAAAATGCCCAGTATATGGTCAAGCATCAGCTGGTTTTAGAAGAATACATTCAAAAATTGAAAGAAGCAGGTTTATAGGCTTTTTTAGACAAGTATCGGTCTTAAGAATGATTTTTAGCACTCTTTGAAAAAGAGTGCTAATTTTTTGGATTTTTCTCTTGACTTTCTTTTGAGAGGGTGTATAATAGAATCATATCTTAGCACTTGAGTGTTTAGAGTGCTAAAAATGAAAGAGAGGTGAGGTCATGGTTACAGAACGTCAAAATGAGATTCTAAATCTTGTCGTCGATATCTTTACCAAGACCCACGAACCGGTCGGTTCAAAAGCACTACAAGATGTCATTCAATCCAGTAGTGCGACCATCCGAAACGACATGGCTGCTCTCGAAAAGCAAGGCTTATTAGAAAAGGCCCATACTTCGAGTGGTCGAATGCCTAGCCGAGCTGGTTTCCAATATTTTGTTCAGAACTCGCTCGATCTAGAGTTGATTGATGAGCAAGATGTCTACCAGGTAGTGAAGGCCTTTGATTTCGAAGCCTTTAAGTTAGACGATATCTTGGATGCTACGGCCAAGTTACTAGCCCAGATGACGGGCTACACCGCAGTGATTCAGGATGTGGAGCCGACACGGCAGCGCTTGACGGGTTTTGAGATTGTCCCATTATCCAACCACGATGCCTTAGCAGTTCTGACCTTGGATGAATCAAAGCCTGTCACCGTACAGTTTGCTATTCCAAAGAATTTCTTAACCAGTGACTTGGAAATCTTCCATCAGCTAGTTCAAGAACGTTTCATTGGAAATGCGGTCTTGGATATCCACTACCGCCTGCGGACGGAGATTCCACAGATTGTACAGCGCTATTTCAAGACGACAGACAACGTTTTGGATCTATTCGATTACGTCTTCTCGCAATTGTTTCAAGAATTGGTCTTTGTAGAAGGAAAGGTTTCATCTTTGAGTTATGCCGATCTTCAGACCTATCAGTTCTTAGATAATCCCCAACATGTGGCCTTGGAGTTACGAGGGGGAATGCCAGAAGACCAAATGACCCAGATCCTGGTTGCGGAATCCCAAGAGAAGGCCTTGAAAAATGTGACGGTCATTAGTCACAAGTTCCTGGTTCCTTATCGTGGGATGGCCCTCATGCATGTGATTGGTCCTGTAGAGATGGATTACAGGCGTGTGATTAGCCTGGTCAATGTCATCGGCCGAGTACTGGTCATGAAGTTGACGGATTACTACCGTTATCTCAACAGCAACCATTATGAAGTAAATTAAGACCAAATGAAAGGGGTGTATGCCTTGACAGAAGATATCAAAAAAGAAGACGTGAAAGAAGAGGAAGTTGCCCAAACAACTGAAGAAGTTGTAGAGGAAAGCAACCAACCTTCTGAGTTAGAAAAAGCACAAGCGCGTGCCGAGGAATTTGAAAACAAATACCTTCGTGCTCATGCAGAAATGCAAAACATTCAGCGCCGTGCTAATGAAGAACGTCAGCAATTACAAAAATACCGTAGCCAAGATTTGGCCAAAGCGATCTTACCATCACTGGACAACCTCGAACGTGCCCTTGCCGTCGAAGGATTGACAGATGATGTCAAAAAAGGACTAGAAATGGTGCAAGAAAGCTTGGTACATGCTTTGAAAGAAGAAGGGATCGAAGAAATTGCAGCAGACGGAGAATTTGACCATAACTATCATATGGCTATTCAAACCGTTCCAGCTGATGACGAACATCCAGCAGACACCATCGCACAAGTCTTCCAAAAAGGCTACAAACTCCATGACCGCATCCTGCGCCCAGCCATGGTAGTTGTCTACAACTAGGATACAAAGCCCGTAAAAAGCTCACAGTAAAAATAGGAGATTGACGAAGTGTTCGATGAACACAAGGAAATCTATCTTTTTTACCCAGAGCTTAGGGCGTGTTCAACTAGGATACCTTGTCCGAAACGACACTAAACTATGAAAGAAAGATAAGATGCAAGCCGGAGGCTTGCAAGGAAGATATTTCCCGCAGTGGTGAAAGTTTCAGTAGCTTGTGCTACTGAAGCAGGGGATTTTTGAGACAGTAGGCTCAAAAATAAGTGATGAAATCCCAAAGGGAGTTGCTCACGTCCCCACCACTTAAGGGAAAATATCAAAAAGAAAAAAAGAAGATAAATTTAAGGAGAAAAACACATGTCTAAAATTATTGGTATTGACTTAGGTACAACAAACTCAGCAGTAGCAGTTCTTGAAGGAACTGAATCAAAAATCATCGCAAACCCAGAAGGGAACCGTACAACTCCATCTGTAGTTTCTTTCAAAAACGGTGAAATCATCGTTGGTGACGCTGCAAAACGTCAAGCAGTCACAAACCCAGATACAGTCATCTCTATCAAATCTAAGATGGGTACTTCTGAAAAAGTTTCTGCTAACGGGAAAGAATACACTCCACAAGAAATCTCAGCGATGATTCTTCAATATTTGAAAGGTTATGCTGAAGAATACCTTGGTGAAAAAGTAACCAAGGCTGTTATCACAGTTCCAGCTTACTTTAACGATGCTCAACGTCAAGCAACTAAAGATGCTGGTAAAATCGCTGGCCTTGAAGTAGAACGTATCGTCAACGAACCAACTGCAGCAGCTCTTGCTTACGGTTTGGATAAGACTGACAAAGAAGAAAAAATCTTAGTATTCGACCTTGGTGGTGGTACATTTGACGTATCTATCCTTGAACTCGGTGATGGTGTCTTTGATGTATTGGCAACTGCAGGGGACAACAAACTCGGTGGTGACGACTTTGACCAAAAAATCATCGACTACTTAGTAGCAGAATTCAAGAAAGAAAATGGTATCGACTTGTCAAACGACAAGATGGCTGTTCAACGTTTGAAAGACGCAGCTGAAAAAGCGAAGAAAGACCTTTCTGGTGTAACTTCAACACAAATCAGCTTGCCATTTATCACTGCTGGTGAGGCTGGACCTCTTCATTTGGAAACGACTTTGACTCGTGCTAAATTCGACGATTTGACTCGTGACCTTGTAGAACGTACAAAAACTCCAGTTCGCCAAGCCCTTTCAGATGCAGGTTTGAGCTTGTCAGAAATCGACGAAGTCATCCTTGTTGGTGGTTCAACTCGTATCCCTGCCGTTGTTGAAGCTGTTAAAGCTGAAACTGGTAAAGAACCAAACAAATCAGTGAACCCTGACGAAGTAGTGGCTATGGGTGCTGCGATCCAAGGTGGTGTGATCACTGGTGATGTGAAAGATGTTGTCCTTCTTGACGTAACGCCATTGTCACTTGGTATCGAAACAATGGGTGGAGTCTTTACAAAACTCATCGACCGCAACACTACTATTCCAACATCTAAATCACAAGTCTTCTCAACTGCAGCAGACAACCAACCAGCCGTTGATATCCACGTACTTCAAGGGGAACGCCCAATGGCAGCAGATAACAAGACTCTTGGACGTTTCCAATTGACAGATATCCCAGCTGCACCTCGTGGAATCCCACAAATCGAAGTAACATTTGACATCGATAAGAACGGTATCGTATCTGTTAAGGCTAAAGACCTTGGAACTCAAAAAGAGCAAACAATCGTTATCCAATCGAACTCAGGTTTGACAGACGAAGAAATCGACCGCATGATGAAAGATGCAGAAGCAAACGCTGAAGCAGATAAGAAACGTAAAGAAGAAGTTGACCTTCGTAACGAAGTAGACCAAGCTATCTTTGCGACTGAAAAGACAATCAAAGAAACTGAAGGCAAAGGCTTCGATGCAGAACGTGATGCTGCACAAGCTGCCCTTGATGAGCTTAAGAAAGCCCAAGAAGACAACAACTTGGACGAAATGAAAGCAAAACTTGAAGCATTAAACGAAAAAGCTCAAGGACTTGCGGTTAAACTCTACGAACAAGCAGCAGCAGCGCAACAAGCCCAAGCAGGAGCAGAAGGCGCACAAGCAACAGGAAACGCAGGCGATGACGTCGTAGACGGAGAGTTTACGGAGAAATAAAATAGTCCAGTGGACTATTTTATCCCGAGCTTGAAAATCGGGGAGCGAGGCGTTAAGAATGACTGTTCACTCTAATGATTGGCATTCTATGGCAATCGCTATAGCGACTTGCCTAAACGCCTAACTAGTAAATGATAAAGAAATCCAGAGGTTGTAACCCAGCCTCTGTTTTTCGGTAAAAAGGGAATAAACCTGATTGATGTAGGGTTTGTTTCACAATAACAATGGAAAGGAACAAAGAGCATTCGGGGAATTGAACCTGAGTTCTGAAGTTTCTTACTCAATATGAAAGAAAGGAACTGAACCCGACCTAAATTCTCGGAAAAAAGATAAATCTGTCTAGGAGCATCGCTCCTGCGTCAGATTTCCTATTTTTCAGTCGAATTTTACGGTCTTGGTATCTTAAATGAACAATACTGAATTTTATGACCGTTTGGGCGTTTCAAAGAATGCGTCTCAAGATGAGATCAAGAAAGCCTATCGGAAATTATCTAAAAAATATCACCCAGATATCAACAAAGAACCTGGTGCTGAGGACAAGTACAAGGAAGTTCAAGAAGCCTATGAGACTTTAAGTGACGAACAAAAGCGGGCAGCTTATGACCAATACGGTGCTGCAGGAGCCAACGGTGGTTTTGGTGGCTTCGGTGGCGGAGCTGGTGGTTTCGGTGGTTTTGATGGTACTGGTTTTGGTGGCTTTGAGGACATTTTCTCAAGCTTCTTTGGAGGTGGCGGTGCAAGTCGCAATCCCAATGCTCCACGTCAGGGAGATGATCTTCAGTACCGCGTAAACCTCAAGTTTGAAGAAGCCATCTTTGGAACTGAGAAGGAAGTGAAGTACCATCGGGAAGCTAGCTGTCAGACATGCGAAGGCACTGGTGCTAAACCAGGAACAAGTCCCGTAACTTGTGGACGCTGTCATGGTTCTGGGGTGATCAATGTGGATACGCAAACCCCTCTAGGAATGATGCGCCGTCAGGTAACCTGTGATGTCTGTCACGGACGTGGTCAAGAAATCAAAGAACCTTGTACTACCTGTCATGGGACTGGTCACGAGAAGCAAGCCCACAGTGTCAATGTGAAAATCCCTGCTGGGGTTGAAACTGGGCAACAAATTCGCCTTTCTGGTCAAGGAGAAGCTGGCTTTAACGGAGGTCCATACGGAGATCTTTATGTGGTGGTCAATGTTGAGCCAAGCGACAAATTTGAACGGGATGGATCAACTATCTACTATAAATTGAACTTGAATGTTGTTCAGGCTGCCCTTGGAGATACGGTTCATGTACCAACGGTTCATGGGGATGTTGACTTGGTCATCCCAGAAGGAACCCAGACTGGTAAGAAATTCCGCCTCCGTGGCAAGGGAGCACCAAGCTTGCGTGGTGGCTCTGTAGGAGATCAATATGTATCTGTTAATGTGGTGACACCAACAGGTCTAAATGACAAGCAAAAAGAAGCCCTTCGTGCATTTGCGGAAGCAAGTGATTTGAAGGTCAACCCAAAGAAAAAAGGCTTCTTTGATAAGGTTAAAGATGCCTTGGATGATTTATAAAATAAAAGAAGATTTGGTTTTTCCAATCTTCTTTTTTTATCAAGAAAAACACCTCCGAAACCAAAGGCTTCAGAGGTGTGGCAAAAGAATCAAATTAAACAAGACCTTGGGCAATCATCGCATTTGCGACATTTTCAAAGGCTGCGATATTAGCACCCGCAAGGTAATCTTTACCAAGACCGTAGGTTTCTGCAGTTGTTTTAGCAGTGTTGAAGATGTTGGTCATGATGTCTTTCAAGCGTCCATCCACTTCTTCACGTGTCCATGAAAGGCGGAGGCTGTTTTGGCTCATTTCAAGAGCAGATACAGCAACCCCACCAGCATTGGCAGCTTTAGCAGGTCCGTAAAGGATGCCGTTTTCTTTGTAGACTTTGATCGCATCAAGGTCGCTAGGCATGTTGGCTCCTTCAGAAACAACTTTTACCCCTTGAGCAACCAAGCGTTTCGCTGCTTCACCGTTGATCTCGTTTTGAGTTGCACATGGAAGAGCGATATCATAGTTACCAGCGTAAGTCCATACAGATCCTTCGTAGTAAGTAGCAGTTGGTTTTTCTGCAGCATACTCAGTCAAACGAGCACGACGTTTTTCTTTGACGTCTGTCAGAAGGTCAAAGTCAATACCGTTTTCGTCGATCACGTAACCGTTTGAGTCAGATACAGAGATAACAGTTGCACCAAGTTCAGTTGCTTTTTGAAGAGCGTATTGGGCAACGTTACCAGAACCTGAGATCACGACTTTCTTACCAGCAAAGCTGTCGCCATTGGCTTTGAGCATTTCCTCCGTATAGTAAACCAAACCATAACCAGTTGCTTCTGGACGGATCAAGCTACCACCGAAACCAAGAGGTTTACCAGTCAAGACACCAGCATCAAATTGGCGAAGGCGTTTGTATTGACCGTAAAGGTAACCAATCTCACGTCCACCAACCCCGATATCACCAGCTGGGACATCAAGAGAAGGACCGATGTGTTTTTGCAATTCAGTCATGAAGCTTTGGCAGAAACGCATCACTTCAGCCTCTGTTTTCCCTTTAGGATCGAAGTCAGATCCACCTTTACCACCACCGATAGGAAGACCAGTCAAAACGTTTTTAAAGATTTGTTCGAAGCCGAGGAATTTCAAGATCCCTTGGTTTACAGTTGGGTGGAAACGAAGTCCGCCTTTGTAAGGACCGACAGCTGAATTGAATTGAACACGGTAACCGCGGTTAACTTGAACTTTTCCGTCACGGTCAACCCAAGGAACACGGAAAGAAATTACGCGCTCAGGCTCAGTGATACGTGCCAAGATGTTTTCTTCGATGTATTCTGGATGTTTTTCAAATACAGGTTCCAAAGTGCCGAGGAATTCTTCAACAGCTTGAAGGAATTCCGCTTCATGGCCGTTGCGAGCTTTTACGGTTTCGAAAGTGCTTTGGATATATTCTTTTGCAGTTGTCATCATGTTTCTCCTTTTTTCATTGAAACGAATTCCAGCAGGTTAGCGAACTTACTGGTATATGGAGGCACTGCTGAAAGCAATGTCATGTTTTATTACGTCGATAATTATAGCAGACTTTTATTGACTTGTAAAGAAAAAAGTTGAATTTTCTGAAAATTTTCACAACTACCTATAAAGTGGGAAAAAATGGATGCGAAAGGATGATAGGATTGGAAAAATGTCTGATTTTTCCCCTCTATATAGAAAATAAATGGATAACATTTATGGTAATTTTTTCTATTTCCGGACGATCCTTGTTCTTTTTTAGTTTTCTAGCCATGAATCCTTCTTTTCGTGCTATAATGGCTGTAAGAATTCATTTTAAGGAGAAGAAGATGGTATCGACAAAGACGCAAATTGCTGGTTTTGAATTTGACAACTGCCTGATGAATGCGGCAGGTGTGGCCTGTATGACCACTGAGGAATTAGAAGAAGTGAAGAATTCGGCTGCTGGGACCTTTGTGACCAAGACAGCTACCTTGGAGTTCCGTTCTGGAAATCCAGAGCCACGCTACCAAGATGTCCCACTGGGCTCAATCAATTCGATGGGGCTACCTAACCAAGGCTTGGACTATTATTTGAATTACCTATTGGAGTTGCAAGAAACAGATCCCGATCGGACTTTCTTCCTATCTCTTGTCGGCATGTCTCCTGAGGAAACCCATATCATCTTGAAAAAGGTGCAAGAAAGTGATTTTAAAGGTTTGACTGAATTGAACCTTTCCTGCCCCAATGTCCCAGGAAAACCTCAGATCGCCTATGATTTTGAGACGACGGATCGGATCTTGTCAGAGGTCTTCGCCTATTTCACCAAACCTCTTGGGATCAAGTTGCCACCTTATTTTGATATCGTTCATTTCGACCAAGCTGCAGCGATCTTTAACAAATACCCGCTCAAGTTTGTCAATTGCGTCAATTCGATTGGAAATGGCCTTTACATCGAGGATGAATCCGTTGTGATCCGTCCGAAGAACGGCTTTGGTGGGATTGGTGGCGAATACATCAAACCAACGGCTCTGGCCAATGTCCATGCCTTTTACCAACGGTTGAATCCAGAAATTCAGATTGTGGGGACAGGTGGCGTCTTGACCGGTCGCGATGCCTTTGAGCATATCCTTTGTGGAGCTAGTATGGTGCAAATCGGAACCACACTTCATAAAGAAGGAGTAGGGGCTTTCGAGCGCATTACTGCGGAACTCAAAGACATCATGGAAGAAAAAGGCTACCAAAGTCTAGAAGACTTCCGTGGGAAACTGCACTACATTGACTAATCCTTCGAAAAGAACTTCCTCAAGTGGATACTTGGGGATTTTTTATGGATTCTTGTCAAGAGAGAGAATCTGTTCCTAGTTTTAAAGATTTTCCATTTTTATAGAGAGAAAAAGGTGTACAATGGAGGTGAGAAGGAAGGTGATTGCTATGGGAGAAAGGGATGTGATTCAAGAGGCAAAGACCATGATCAAAACTCTCCAAACAGCCTTTTCTAGGGAATGCAAAACCAGTCCAGATGCCCTTCGATTTGAGGGAAATCTAAATCATATTTTGGAAGTTTTAGTGAAGGCAAGACAGGTAGACAATCGCCTGTTGATTGAGTTGGAAAAATTTTATCAAAGTACCAGTTTATTGATTGGCCTGGGTGAGCTCGGTTTGAGTGAAGAGGCCTATCAAGTCTGGCGAGCTTATGATCATTGGCATTATGAAGTTGTGAAGCCTCAGTTGCAGGTGTATGGACCAACGGTGCTTCTTTAATCTTGGCAACGGTGCTTAAGAAGGTCAGAGATTGAGAGGAGGTGTGGGATATGTCTCTCATGCATGATTTTTTCCATCAGTTTTTAGTATCTTTACGTAATCTTGGTTACTCGCTCTTTTTCTTATTTGAAAAATAAGTGGGAGTGCCTTTATCCCTTTTACTAGTATAGTAGAAGGGATTTTTGATGCGGAATGCTTGAAAATCTGAGGCTCTTAGATTATGATGGAGCTAATAGATGTCAAGCGTTCCACATAGGGAATGCAGGAAGCGAGGAAAAAAGATGGCAGAGATTTATCTAGCAGGTGGCTGTTTTTGGGGCTTAGAGGAGTATTTCTCTCGGATCTCGGGTGTAGAAAAGACGACGGTGGGCTATGCCAATGGCCAGGTAGAAACGACCAATTACCAACTGATCAAGGAAACGGATCATGCAGAGACCGTACAAGTCATCTACGATCCAGATAAGATTTCCTTACGAGCGATTCTGCTCTACTATTTCCGGGTGATCGATCCCTTGTCCATGAACAAGCAGGGAAATGATCGAGGTCGCCAGTACCGGACCGGTGTCTATTACCTGGACGATGCGGACCGTGAGGTGATCGCCCAAGTGTTTGCGGAAGAAGAGAAGCAACTGGGACGCAAAATAGCGGTTGAACTAGAACCCCTGCGCCACTATATTTTGGCGGAGGACTACCATCAAGACTACCTCAAGAAGAATCCTGGGGGCTATTGCCATATCGATGTGACGGATGCTGACCAACCCTTGATTGATCCAGCAACCTATCCCAAGCCCAGTCAAGAGGAATTAAAGGCACGATTGACAGAGGAGCAGTACCAAGTCACTCAAGAGAGTGCGACAGAGCGACCTTTCCACAATGCCTATGACCAGACCTTTGAAGAGGGAATCTATGTGGACATTACGACTGGAGAGCCTCTTTTCTTTGCCAAGGATAAGTTTGCGTCTGGCTGTGGATGGCCGAGTTTCTCTCGCCCTATTGCCAAAGATGTCATTCATTATTACCAGGATCATAGCCACGGGATGGAGCGGATTGAAGTTCGTTCCCGCTCAGGCAATGTCCATCTCGGTCATGTCTTTACCGATGGGCCAAGAGAGCAAGGTGGCCTTCGCTACTGTATCAATTCGGCCTCTCTGCGCTTTATTCCTAAAGAGGAGATGGAGGTAGAGGGATACGGGGATCTACTCAAGCAGATGCACTAAAAGAATGATGGAGAGGGGGTGTAAGCCCTCTTTTTAGTCCCTCCATTTATCTATACATGGAAGTTTAGGTCAGTCTGTTTTCTTTTGTCAAAATTGTGTTACAATGAAAAAAAGGCCTGACAGATGACGGAGGGGCCTTTGGCAAGAGCAAGAGAAATGGATAGGAAGAGAAGAAAATGAAGAATTGGAAGGATCTCCTAAAGAGATGGAGTGAGCTCGGGAAAGATATCCTCAGGATGCTCAATGAATGGCTTGATATTGGCTTGGGAAAGGTGACTGCTTTTCGCTTGACCAACGAACAGTTTGTCTACGGTTTACTGATTACAGTATTTGCGGCAGCAAATCTGGTCTTGTGGGTTCAAAAATGGAATGGTTTTCCTATTACAGCGCTAGAAATGCCGGAAGTCGTTGAAAAGCAAGAAGAAATTCATCCGGATCAGTTACCGCATACGGCTCGGATCATGGCAAATGGAGATCAACTCTACCATGACTTGATTTACATGAGCGCCGCCAAGGAAGATGGAAGCTATGATTTTTCTGAGAATTATCACTATGCTCAGGAATGGTTGAAGCAAGGGGATCTGGTCTTGGGAGATTTTGAAGGAACCATCAATTCGGATTATGGACTTTCGGGTTATCCACTTTTCAATGCCCCTGGTGCGGTCGTTGCTTCGATTAAGGATGCAGGCTATCAGGTGATGGACCTGGGGCATAACCATATCCTCGATTCTGGCTTGGAAGGACTGTTTTCGACGGCCAAGGCCTTTGAAGATGCAGGGATCCAAACGGTTGGTGTCTATCCGCATGAGACGCGAGACCAAGCCCCTATCCTGATCAAGGAAGTAAATGGAATCAAGATTGCAATTTTGGCTTATTCCTACGGCTTTAATGGGATGGAAGCTTATTTAGATCAAGAAGATTATGACAATCGTTTGTCGGACCTCAACGAGGAACGTATGCGCAAGGAAATCCAAAAGGCTGAAACGGAGGCAGATCTTACGATCGTTATGCCACAGATGGGAATTGAGTACGACCTAGAGCCAACAGAGGAACAAAAGGAACTATACCATAAGATGATTTCTTGGGGAGCTGATATTGTCTTGGGTGGCCATCCTCACGTCGTCCAACCTGCTGAGATTGTGGATAAGGATGGGCAACAGAAATTAATTGTTTATTCTATGGGGAATTTCCTTTCCAACCAGCGCATGGAAACCATGGAAGGGATAGACAATGCCCAATGGACTGAACGGGGTGTCCTGATGGATATAACTATTGAGAAGGTAGGGCGCAAGACACGGATCAAAACGGCCGCAGCTCATCCTACTTGGGTCAACCGGACGCCAAAGGACAGTTATTCTCCTGAAGGCTATGAACTCTATCATTTCCAGACCTATATCTTGGAGGACTGGATTGAAGGAGGCAAGTATCGGGATCAATTGGATGATGAAACAAAGGTGCGTGTCGATACAGCCTACCAGGAAGTGAAAGAACGTGTGAATTTGAATTGGGAGTAGGAAGGGGCGGATTAAGAAATGGATAAACTTGGATGGTTACCAATTGGATTTGTTGGACTGATCATCATTATGGTTCTAACAAATCGGATAGCAACGATTCGTCTGAGAAAAAATTTAGCCAAGGCTTGGGAGGGAAAACCTTTTTTTATAAAAAATGATAGTGAAGAGAGTTTAGTGGAAACGATGCTTTTGGCATCTACACTACAACCAACAGATAGTCAAGTGGATGGTCAAACTTGGCATGATTTAGACATGCATAGAGTCTTTGATCAGCTGAACCATACACAGTCTAGTATTGGGGCAGAGGCCTTGTATCAGAAGATGCGTTTGTTAAACTTTCAACCAGATGCATCTTTGCAGGAGTTAGAAGATTTCTTTGAACATCACCCGGATCTTCGTCTGAAGGTTCAGGTTGTTATGAACCAGTTAGGAAAAAAGAACCACAATATGGCTAGAAGTATTGTGGCGAATCCAGGGAAGCAAGATTCGAGGATCTATCTTTCTCTCTATATTTTTTTAGCGTGTTTGCCAGTCCTCTCTCTTTTCTTTCTTCCGTTTTTTAAAATTCAAGCCTTGTCAGTCTTGATAGCGAGTGTGACGTTTAATATCATTTTTTCGAGCGTTCGGAATTGGTCGAATACAATGCGCTTGGATCAAGTTAGTTACCTGGTTCGCATCTTTGCTTCAGCGGAAAAGTTGAGTCGTTTAGCGCTTCCGAAACAAGAAGCACTCAAACAGGCTGTCCAACCATTTAAGAAGACGAAAGTCATTTCCAGCATCTTACAAAGTCCAACAGGAAGCTCCGAGATGGAAATTATCCTGATTTACCTTAATTTTCTTTTCTTAATTCCGCAGATTGCCCAGATCTATATCTATCAGCAAGTGAGGGCTCATCAGAAAGAAGCGCAGGAAACAATCAATCTTTTGGGGGAATTGGAAGTAGCTATTAGCCTTCTACGCCATAAGCGTGATGGTAAATTGGTCTGTCATCCCTATTTTAAACAAGATGGAGGGATCAAAGGTAAGAGGATCTACCATCCTTTACTAACGGATCCGGTTGCTAATGACGTTAGTTTTGAAAAAAATATGGTGATCAGTGGAGATAATGCCTCAGGGAAATCCACTTATTTGAAAATGGTAGCCATTAACTGTATTTTAGCGCAGGGCTTGGGCTTCGCCTATGGCGAAAGTTTGGAGCTTTCTTATGGACATGTCATGACCTCTATGGATGTCAGCGATGATATTGAGATTGGAGATAGCTATTTTATTACAGAGAGCAAAACGATTCTCCGAATGATTGAGAGTCTGGAAAAGTCTGGCTTTCATTATTTCTTTATCGATGAACTCTTTAAGGGAACCAATACCATTGAGCGAATTGGGTCTGGCTTGGGCATTGTCCGCTGGCTATCGAGACACGATTGCCTGTATATGATTTCGAGCCATGATATTGAGCTAGTTGCGGCATCTGGTGCAGTAAATGATAATTATCATTTCGATAGTCGCTATGTTGACGGGAAAATCGTCTTTGATTATCAGATAAAGCAGGGAGCTGCAGTAACGAAGAATGCGGTCAATACATTAAAAAGCCTCCATTTTCCTTCAGAAATCACTCAAACTTCCCAAGAATTAATTGGACAATATGAAAAGACAGGGAAATGGTCTTTAAATAGAATGTTGAGTGATAAAGAGGAAGGTCGCTAGGCTTTATCAGACCTTCTGTTGTAAAAAATAAAAAGCACATAAAACGCAAACTTCACTTGTGTTTCATGTGCTTTTATTATTTGATCTATTGGTTAAAGACAAGCTTTTCGGTATTGGCTTGGAGTGACCTGATAGTATTTTTTGAACTGGCGATTAAAGTTTGAGAGGTTGTTGAAGCCAGATTGGCTCGCAATATCAATGATTGCCAGATCGGAATGCTGGAGGAGATGGGCAGCTTTTTTCAGCCGATATTGGATGATATACTCCATACAAGAAATCCCTAATTGTTTCTTAAAGAAATTCATAAAGTGGGTCGGGCTAAAATGACACAATTCTGCTAAGTGCTCAATCATGAGCTCCTCTTGGTAATGGTTCGAAATATGGTCGAGGACCAAACGAATTTTTTCTTCTCTCCGATAAGCATCCGTTGAAAACTTCTTCTCGACAATATAGTGGTGAGAAAAGAGGAGATAGAGGAGTTCATTGAGCTGGGATTTGAGTCGGAGTTCATAGAAGGGGCCTTGTTCTCTTCCGTTTGCCATACAGGTCAAGAGGCTCTGTTTGATTTTTTCGTAACCGGGTGATTGGGCTTGGATGCGTCGAACAAATTCAAAATCACCATTGTAGAGGGGTTGTAAATATTTTAGAGTGGCAATGTTTTTATGGGTAATCCCAATCAGGTCTAGATTAAAATGGAGGACATTCATGGTATGGGAAGAACTCTGGATGGGATGAATGGAGTGAAGGGCATTGGGCCGGATCAAAATAATATCACCAGGCTGGCTATTAAAATATTCATAATCGATATGGAATTGAGCAGTCCCTTCGTTGACATAAATAATCTCAATATCAGTGTGCCAATGAAATAAAATATCCGGTTGGCCATTTTGAGTGCTAATCTGTTTAATTGAAAAAGGGAAATCGCTATTGGTAAAGGATGTTTGGCGGTATAAGGTCTTTGTGTTCATGCCTACCTCTTAGATCTTTTTCGGGAGTAGCAGACGCTTTGACTAGGTGTGAGAGAGGGTCCGCTAGTTACTTCATACAGGGAAAATCTACTATCTATATTATAATAAAATTGGACCAAAAATTAAAGAGGATTCAGTGGAATTTCTAAAATTTTAAGGAAGGCGAAAAGGGAGCGCTTGTGGGAGAGAAGGCTCCAAAATGATGAGGGAATGGTGTATAATAGGGAAAAGGTAGAAAGAGGTGGCGGTATGTTACAAATGATTGCGACAGACATGGACGGTACTCTGATGGACGAGCAAGGAGAGGTTGACCGTGAGCGTTTGAGCTGCATCTTGGATCAGCTAGACCAAAGAGGGATTCCCTTTGTCATTGCGACAGGGAATGGCTATAGCCGTATGGCTCATGTATTGGGAGAGCTGAAAGATCGCGTCACCTTGGTGTTGGCCAATGGGGCACGGATATTAGAAAAGGGAAAGCTTATCCGAGAGTGTAGCTGGTCGGAAGAACTAGTGCAGGAGGTCTTGCAGTATCTAGAAGGTCGAGAAGAAGAACTCCATCTGGTCGTTAGTAGCTTATCGGGAGGCTATGCCAAGAAAGGAACAGAGTTTCCTCTTTTAGAGCAATTGATGACGCCGGAGTTAGCAGTTGTTTTTTACAAACGGATGCGGTTTGTGGATGATCTGACCAAAGAGCATGGTGAGCAGGTTCTGAAGCTAAGTGTTGTCACTGACACTGAAAAAGTCGAAGCCTTTGTGCAAGAGTTGCGAAAAGAGTTTGGGGAGCGCCTGCTTCCAGCAGCTAGTGGCTATGGAGCTATTGATATTCTGCAACCGGAAGTCAATAAGGCCACAGCCATTCAATTCTTGGAAGAACGCTGGGGCGTAGATGGAGGTCGCCTAATGGCATTTGGCGATAGTCAAAACGATGTGGAAATGCTTGAGTTAGCGACCTATTCCTATGCAATGGAAAATGCGGATGCCCATGCTCGGAAAGTAGCCCGCTATATAGCGCCCTCTCATCAAGAAGGTGGGGTATATGAAATCATCGAAGCTTATTTGGACGGAAGACTAAGTTTCGACTAGGCGAGTATCCTACCTTGCACAGTTTTTACCATACGAATCGAAAGGAGTCTTTATGGCTGTACAATTATTGGAGACTTGGCTGTTGAAAGAACAGGCAAAAATACAACAGAACTACCGAGAGCTGAATCAAAATCCTTTGAAGGAACCCGATATACTTTTTATAGGAGACTCTATCATCGAATACTATCCTCTTCAGGAGTTGCTTTTGACGGATCAGTATATGGTGAATCGGGGTATCAGAGGCTACAAGACAGACCTCTTAAGAGAGCATCTAGATGCCCATATTTTTGGGCAAGCAGTGGACAAGGTCTTTTTGCTGATTGGGAGCAATGATATCGGTAAGGAAATGCCCCTGTCAGAAACCATCGATAACATGAGCATCATCCTGCAGGAGATGGTACGACTCTTGCCTTTGGCGCAAATCAAACTCGTTTCGGTTCTTCCTGTGAATGAGGGAGAGTCCTATAAGGGGACGGTCTATATCCGGACCAATCAGAAGATTCAGACCTTGAACCAGGCCTACCACGAATTGGCGCAAGGGATGATAAATGTTGAATTTATCAATGTTTTTGACCATTTGCTTGGAGAGGATGGTCAGCTCAAACCGGCTTATACAACAGATGGCCTTCATTTAACAATTGAAGGATACAGGATCTTGAGTAAGGCTCTTCAAAACGAAATATAACCCATCCTAGCAAGGGAAATGATTTTCCAGCTAGGATTTTTTAACGCTTTCCATATAACAGTTTGAGGAAGTACTCTATTTTGTACCAATTTTATAACAAGCAAAAACCTTGTTTTTATGCAGTTTTTTGACTTCTGTTATAAAATAGTTAATGGAAACAGAACAGATTTTTGCTTTTTGTTATGTAATAGTTCCAGGCGTTCAGTGAGCATATTCTTATACAAGGACAATAAAACGTGATAAATTGATATAGTAAAGTTATTTGAAACGTTTTCACTCTTTGTCGAATTCAGTTCAAAGACTGACAATTATTTTTATTGAAGGAGAGTTATCATTATGACTCAAGGGAAAATTACTGCATCTGCAGCAATGCTCAACGTATTGAAAACATGGGGCGTAGACACTATCTACGGAATCCCATCAGGAACACTTAGCTCATTAATGGACGCTTTGGCTGAAGACAAAGATATCCGTTTCTTGCAAGTTCGCCACGAAGAAACAGGTGCTCTTGCAGCGGTTATGCAGGCTAAATTTGGCGGTTCTATCGGTGTTGCAGTTGGTTCAGGTGGACCTGGTGCAACTCACTTGATCAACGGTGTTTACGATGCAGCGATG
This sequence comes from Streptococcus australis ATCC 700641, assembly GCF_000186465.1. GTDB lineage: Bacteria > Bacillota > Bacilli > Lactobacillales > Streptococcaceae > Streptococcus > Streptococcus australis. The sequence goes on from NZ_GL636091.1 coordinate 795,711, forward strand.
GATAACACTCCATTCCTTGCGATCCTTGGATCACGTCCAAACAACGAGCTTAACATGGATGCCTTCCAAGAGCTCAACCAAAACCCAATGTACAACGGTATCGCTGTTTACAACAAACGTGTAGCTTACGCAGAGCAATTGCCAAAAGTAATTGACGAAGCTTGCCGTGCTGCAGTTTCTAAAAAAGGTCCAGCAGTAGTTGAAATTCCAGTAAACTTCGGTTTCCAAGAAATCGACGAAAACTCATACTACGGATCAGGTTCATACGAGCGTTCATTCATCGCTCCTGCTTTGAACGAAGTTGAAATCGACAAAGCAGTTGAAATCTTGAACAATGCTGAACGCCCAGTAATCTACGCTGGTTACGGTGGTGTGAAAGCTGGTGAAGTGATCACCGAATTGTCACGTAAAATCAAAGCACCAATCATCACAACTGGTAAAAACTTCGAAGCGTTCGAATGGAACTACGAAGGTTTGACAGGTTCTGCTTACCGTGTTGGTTGGAAACCAGCCAACGAAGTGGTCTTTGAAGCAGACACAGTTCTTTTCCTTGGTTCAAACTTCCCATTTGCTGAAGTTTACGAAGCCTTCAAGAACACTGAAAAATTCATCCAAGTGGATATCGATCCTTACAAACTTGGTAAACGTCACGCTCTTGACGCTTCTATCCTTGGTGATGCAGGTCAAGCAGCACAAGCTATCCTTGATAAGGTAAACCCAGTTGAGTCTACTCCATGGTGGCGTGCAAACGTGAAGAACAACCAAAACTGGCGCGATTACATGAACAAACTCGAAGGTAAAACTGAGGGTGCGCTTCAATTGTACCAAGTTTACAACGCTATCAACAAATACGCTGATGAAGATGCAATCTACTCAATCGATGTCGGTAACTCTACTCAAACATCAACTCGTCACCTTCACATGACACCTAAGAACATGTGGCGTACATCTCCACTCTTTGCAACAATGGGTATCGCTATCCCTGGTGGTATCGCTGCCAAGAAGGACAACCCAGATCGCCAAGTATGGAACATCATGGGTGACGGAGCCTTCAACATGGTTTACCCAGACGTGATTACGAACGTTCAATACAACCTTCCAGTTATCAACGTTGTCTTTACAAACGATGAATATGCCTTCATCAAAAACAAATATGAAGACACAAACAAACACTTGTTTGGTGTAGACTTCACAAATGCTGACTATGCTAAAATTGCTGAAGCACAAGGAGCTGTTGGATTCACTGTAAACCGTATCGAAGATATCGATTCAGTTGTTGCAGAAGCTGTTAAATTGAACAAAGAAGGTAAAACAGTTGTCATCGATGCGCGCATCACACAACACCGTCCACTTCCAGTAGAAGTTCTTGAATTGGATCCAAAACTTCACTCAGAAGAAGCTATCAAAGCATTTAAGGAAAAATACGAAGCTGAAGAACTTGTACCATTCCGTCTCTTCTTGGAAGAAGAAGGATTGCAATCACGCGCAATCAAATAATTCCTCTCGTCGAAAATCAAAGATAAATTTGTAGACTTCTTTATTAGGTTACTGCCGATGATTTCATCATTGAAACCTTAATTTTCAATGATGGAATCTAGTGCGGAGCCTAGAAAAAGTCCCAAAGGATTTTTCGTAGTTTGATGAGCAAGGATTTGCCATCAAACTTGGTTCCGCCTTGTTTATTAATTGACTTCATAGAGAGAAACCTACTAATAGAGAAAAAAATCGGAGCCATTCATTGGTCCGATCTTTTTTGAGTCGTTTCTTTTTGTTCATGCTAATATCTGGCCTTTAAGTTTTTGATTGATCTGTTCTTTATTCATCTGTTTGAAAAATGTCACTTATCCCTTCTTGTCTGGTAAATGGAGGAGTCATGAAATAAGAAATCACAGATCAAGAATTAGAAGAAAGTGCTAGATTCTCTACTATTACACTGCACCTAGGATTCTTGGATGTAGACTGGAGAGAGGGCAGTGAAAGATGATGATGATAAGGGAGGTGCGACCTCCCTTCTATCAAATAAAATTTTGTTAAAAAAATCACAAAATAGTTGATTAAAACTCGTTAGAGTATTATAATTATATCAACATAAGAAGAATGGAGAAAAAGAAATGTCAGTTTTTTATGTACCAGCAGTCAACCTTATCGGTCGTGGAGTGATCAACGAATTTGGAAGTCACGTTAAGGAATTGGGCTTCAAGAAAGCTTTGATTGTCACAGACCACTACATTGCTTCCAGCGATATTTTGCCTAAGGTAACAGCTCCCTTAGAAGCAGATGGGATCGAGTATGTTGTATTTGAGGATGTAGATCCAAATCCATCATGTAAGAATGTCTATGATGGGTTAGCTGTGTTAAAAGAAAATAACTGTGACTTTATCGTTTCAGTTGGTGGGGGCTCTCCACAGGATGCAGCAAGCTGCATCTCTATTATGGCCACAAATGGTGGGAAACCACAGGATTATGAAGGTCTTCATAAGTCTAAAGAAAAGGGACTTCCAGTTGTAGCAATCAACACAACTGCGGGAACTTCTGCAGAGATTACCATCAACTATGTCATTACGGACGAAGAAAGAAAGGTTAAAATGGTCATGGTTGACAAGAATAGCTTAGCTCTTGTCTCTGTCAATGATCCTGAACTGATGCTTTCAAAACCAGCTGATTTAACAGCAGCGACAGGTATGGATGCCCTCACTCATGCCATTGAAGCCTTGGTTACACCAGGTGCCTATGACGTTACCAAAAAACTTTCTATTGGAGCGATTGAATTAATCAAAGAACATTTACCACGTGCGGTGGCAAATGGGCAGGATATTGAAGCACGTGAAGCTATGGTGAATGCTATTTTCCTTGGAGGAATGGCCTTTAACAATGCGGGGTTGGGGTATGTGCACTCCATGGCTCACCAATTAGGTGCGGTTTACCACCTTCCACATGGTGTTTGCTGTGCCATGTTGCTTCCTGTTGTTGAGCGTGAGAATGCTAAGCGAGTACCGGCCGCCTTTCGTAATGTGGCCAAGGCTCTAGGACTTCATACAGAAGGGAAATCAGATACCGAGTGTGCGGAATACGCCATTTCTGAAATTGAGAAATTATCTGAGACCGTTGGAATTCCTAAAAAATTGACAGAATTAGATATCAAAGAAGAAGAGTTTGACTTTGAATACCTTTCTAAAAATGCCCTCGTTGATGCCTGTGCTCCAGGAAATCCATTTATGCCAACCTTGGAAGAAACAATTGCCTTTTATAAAGAGTTGTTTTAATGGTTAGCATAGCTAGGGAAATAGAAAAGAATAATTTGCTAATGTAGATAAGGCTGGCTTTACTTCTTACAGGAGGAGCTCTTTTGGACACAGATGCTAAACGATGCTTTATATAAGTCAAAGTTATCTTTGTTCTGCTTTTTCTTGGAAGTAGTTTTATAATCACTAAGCGTTATGAATAACAAAGGAAAGATCGGAGTCATCCGGTCTTTTTGTGTTGCATGCGAACAGAAACAATATTAGAATAGTATCAGTTTTTCCTAGGATGTTGTAAGACTTTCGGGTTAAAGAGGGATATAATAGACCTATCAAATCAAGTGAGGTAGAGAGATGACAGACAAACTTCAATTTCCGGATGGTTTCCTTTGGGGTGGAGCGACGGCTGCTAACCAATGTGAGGGAGCTTATAATGAAGATGGCCGTGGCTTGGCCAATGTGGATGTGGTACCGATTGGGCCTGATCGTCATGCGATTATTACGGGTCAGAAAAAGATGTTCGACTTTGAAGAGGGCTATTTTTACCCGGCTAAAGATGGCATTGATATGTACCATCGCTACAAGGATGACATTGCCCTCTTTGGGGAAATGGGCTTTAAAACCTATCGCTTGTCCATTGCCTGGTCTCGGATCTTCCCGAAAGGGGATGAATTGGAGCCAAATGAAGCGGGTCTACAGTTCTATGAAGACCTCTTTAAGGAGTGCCACAAGTATGGCATTGAGCCCTTGGTGACCATTACCCACTTTGACTGTCCCATGCATTTGATTACAGAGTACGGTGGCTGGCGTAGTCGCAAGATGTTGGAATACTACGAGCGCCTCTGCCGAACGCTCTTCACTCGTTACAAAGGCTTGGTCAACTACTGGCTGACCTTTAATGAGATCAATATGATCCTCCATGCGCCTTTTATGGGAGCGGGCCTTTGCTTTGAAGAAGGGGAGAATGAGGAGCAAGTCAAATACCAGGCGGCTCACCATGAGTTAGTTGCTTCAGCCATTGCCACCAAGCTTGCTCATGAAATTGACCCGAACAATAAGGTGGGCTGTATGTTGGCAGCAGGACCAAACTATCCGCATACCTGTGCTCCGCGAGATGTCTGGGCTGGTCTAGAAGAAGACCGCAAGAACTATTTCTTCATCGATGTGCAGGCGCGTGGGGAATACCCAAACTATGCTAAGAAAGAGTGGGAGCGTCAGGGAATCACGGTTGAGATGACCGAGCAGGACCTTCAATTATTGAAAGAGCATACGGTGGACTTTATTTCCTTCTCCTACTATGCTAGTCGGGTCGCTTCAGGTGATCCAGCTGAAAGGGAGAAAACAGCGGGCAATATCTTTGCCTCTCTGAAGAACCCCTACCTAGAAAGCTCGGAATGGGGTTGGCAGATTGACCCTCTTGGTCTCCGCATCACCCTCAATACCATCTGGGATCGTTATCAAAAGCCGATGTTTATCGTGGAAAATGGTCTTGGTGCAGTGGATACTCCAGATGAAAATGGCTATGTAGCTGATGATTACCGGATTGACTACCTTGCTGCCCATGTCAAGGCCATGCGAGATGCCATTAACGAAGATGGTGTTGTCCTCTGGGGCTATACGACTTGGGGCTGTATTGACCTGGTCTCTGCCGGGACTGGAGAAATGAAGAAGCGCTACGGCTTCATCTATGTTGATCGGGACAATGAAGGAAAAGGAACTTTAGCCCGCTCACGTAAGAAATCCTTCTATTGGTACAAAGAAGTCATTGCGACCAATGGAGCTTCTGTTAATTAAATTCAACACTCGATTAGGAGGAATGTTCTTCTTGATCGAGTGTTTTCTTCGCATTTTTCATTGACGAAGGACCCTTTATTTGATAGGCTAGAGGAATAGAAATGATTTGGAGTTCAAAGGAAAAAGGAGTGTGGCAAGTGGCGCGGGTTTTATTAATCGAGGATAATAATGATATCCAAGAAATTTTATACAGTCTCTTAAGTGAAGACCATGAGGTCCTTCAGGCTTTTTCAGGTACAGAAGGGTTGCGACTCTTCCAGCAAGAAAGCATTGATTTGGTCCTTCTCGATATTATGCTTCCAGGGAAAAATGGCGATCAGGTCCTGGAGGAGATCCGTTTGCAGAGTCAAGTGCCGGTCATCATGATGACCGCTCTTGGGGATAAACACCTCATTAGCCAGTACCTCCTTGCCGGTGCCAATGATTATATTGTCAAGCCCTTTAATCTGGACGAAGTGGCGGCTCGGGTGACGGTGCAGTTGCGAAATCACGTCTCTCCGGCACAGGAAGCTCAAGCGTCGCAAAAGCTGTCCTTTAAGAATTTGGTCCTGAATCCAGAAACCTTTGAACTGGAGTCTGGCGAACAGACGCTTCGCTTGGGCAAAAAAGAATTTCAAATTTTTGAGACCTTGCTGGCACATCCAAAGAAGATTTTCACCAAGGAAGAATTGTATGAGGCGGTCTGGGAAGAAGTCTATCTGCCTGGAGACAATACACTTAATGCCCAATTGAGCAATCTCCGAAAGAAAATTGCCCAACTTGATCCTAATGAAGATTACATTGAAACCGTCTGGGGCTTGGGTGTTCGCTTGAAAGGAGACAAGTAATGTGGGGATTGGTTCTAATTCTAGTCGTCCTTGTCCTTCTCTTGGGACTTGGCTACCTTCGCCTACTCTCTGCTCTCAAAGATTTGCAGGAGCAAATTCAAAAGAAGCTCCAAAATGGGAGTGGGGTGCGGTTAACGTCACATGTTTCAAAAAAAGAAATGGTCGCCTTGACCAAGCAGGTCAGTGATCTCTTTGATCAGATCGAGCGGACCAATCGGATTGCCTTTCAAGAGAAAAAGACCTTGGATATGGCCATCAGTAATATTGCTCACGATATCCGGACGCCTTTGACCATTGCGTCGGGCTATACCCAACAAATCATCAAAGGTGGGACGCAGGAAGAGGAAAAGCTGAAGAAAATTGCTTCCAATCTTCAAGTCGTCTCAAAACGCTTGGAATCTCTCTTGGAATACAGACGCTTGATGGAGGGAGCTATTCAGCCTCGGCTTACAGACGTTAATCTCAGCCAAGTCCTGACCCAGCAGTTGTTCCAGTATTATGACAGCTTGTCCGAAGCGGGGATTGCCTTAGAGGTGGAGCTAGAAGAGCATCTTCATTATGCTACGGATCCGGAACTTTGGGAGCGCCTCTTGCAAAATATGCTCAGTAATGTCCTCAAGCATGGAAAGGATCAGGCTCGCTTGACCTTAATGTCGGACGCGGACACGATTCGAGTCGAGCTGCGCAATATTGTGCAACAACCGATCCAGCACTTAGACCAATTGGCTAGTCGATTCTACTCTGAAAATCTCTCGGATACAGAAGAGTCATCTGGCTTGGGTCTCTATATCATTCAAAATTTTGTAGAGATCTTAGGCGGGGACTTGCAACTGGCAACGGAGGCAGACTGGTTTATCTTGACCATTACACTAAGAAAAAAGGCTTGAGCACTGCTCAAGTCTTTTTGTTATAAATCTTTGTGTTTAAAAGTAGCCAGTCCTAGGAAGCCGAAAACAAGGATGAATCCAAGGGCGATCGAGAGGGTGTTGGTTGTTGCTGTTGTGCTCTGTACCATGGAATATTGGAATTCCAAGTTTAGATAGTGGAGAATATCAATATCTTTAAGGAAGAGCGCAGGAAGGCTTAAGAGGATATTTCCAATGAAGTAGCCAACGAAGGCCAAGGTGATGGATTGGCTGGCATAAAGAAGGAAGGAAATGATGCTGACCCAAGCCAAGGTGGAAAGGAACTGAATCAGCACGGTCAGTCCAAAATGAGCAAGGAAGTGCTCTGGCATGGTGCCAAGTCCATTGTAGAGCGTCGCGATCAAGAAGACGAGACCATAAGAAACAAGAAATTGGAAGAGAGCAATGGTCAGAACAACGGCGCTTTTGGCAAAGTAGTAACTGGTGCGCGAAACGCCATAGGCCAGACTATTCTTGTATAAGTTTTGCGTTAAGTCTGTTCCCAGGACCAAGGTGATGACAATAATGGTAAAGAGGATAGTCACACTGATGCTGGAAGAGTAGTTGGTCAAAGCTTTAAAGCCCGTCCAAACTTCTGTCGCTTGGGGTAATTTGGATTCCGTATTGACGCCGACGTGGCCGGTAGCTCCAAAGATGACTCCAGACAGGATGTTGAGAACGAGAATAGCTTCTGTAATCCAAAAACCTTTAGAGCGAAAAAGTCTGTAAAAATCTGCTTGAATGGTATGCAACATGATAAATCTCCTAAATGAAATATGTGGGATAAGTAATGCAAGACGGTAGGTTGACTAGTCTACCAAGTCCGTAAAGAATTTTTCCAGATCTTGGCGGGCATAGTAGATTTCATCCACGTCAATATCCTCTTGAACGAGCGCTTTGACAATGACTTTAATATCGTGAGTCTGTCCAAAGATATGGATTTCTCCATCCTTATCGATGACCTTGATACGATGATGGAGCTGATCTTGGATCAATTGACTCGCAAGGGCTAGTTGATTGGTCTTGAGGATGATGTAGTCTTCGCCTTGTTCTTCGAATTCAGCCTTACTAATTTCTTTGATCAGGAGTCCTTGGTCGACAATGCCAAAACGATTGGCAACCAGATAGAGTTCAGAGAGGATGTGACTGGAAATGAGGATAGTCATGCCGAGTTCATCGTTGAGTCGCTTGATCATCTGACGGAACTCCTTGATTCCGACCGGATCAAGGCCATTGATGGGTTCATCTAGAATGAGGAAGTCGGGCTTGGCAATGAGCGCGATGGCAATTCCCAACCGTTGTTTCATCCCCAGTGAAAAATCACGGAATTTCTTCTTACCCGTATTATTCAGGCCAACATAGTTCAAGGTTTCTTTGATGACCTGGTCGGGATTGGGGATATGGCGTGCCTTGCAATAGTAGACTAGGTTTTGATAAGCGGTCATATGCTTGTGAGCCACGGGACTCTCAATGACGGATCCGACACGTTTCAGGGCTTGCGTCCACTGGGAGCGATTCGAAGAAGCAAAGAGGGAGACGCTTCCGTCAGTTTCTTGAATCAGCTGGGTGATGACCTTGATGAGGGTGGTTTTCCCAGCTCCGTTCTTACCGATCAGGCCGTAGACGTCACCTTTGCGAATAGTCAGATTCACATCATTTAAGGCGTATTGTTGACCGAATTTTTTGCTCAAGTGTTTAATTTCTAATACTTTTTCCATGGCTTCTTCTCCTTAGTACAGCTTATTTTCTAGCAAATCGAAAACGATTCCGTAGGCTTCATGCTCGTAGCTATGCTCTATAAAATTTGTTTGACTATCGTTGAATGTGACCTCAAAGTTAAAATCGTTATGTACGAGGCTCCAGACGCTAAGAGCAATGATAGAGGCGATGGCGACAATCATTAGTTTCTTTTTCATAAGTGAACTCCTTCTTGGTTATTTTCTTTACACTCTTAGTATACAGCTTGCTTTTCAAATAACTATCAAGTAATTCTAAAATATTTCTAAAAAAAACGGGAGTGGGACAGAACGAATTTTGACTAAAAATCGTTCGTTGTCCCACCCCCGCAAGGCTGATTAGGTCATCTTTGGAGCTTAAAAGGCGAACAAAGATGCCAATCAGCTACTGCGTCTTGCAGTTATAACTATCATATATAAGAGACTGGACACTTTATGCCCAGCCTCTGGTTCCTATTAAAATTCACCAACAAACTTCTTGATGGCTTCTACCAGTTCATGGGGTTTCTGAGTATTGAGTAGATGGCCTCCATCTGCGATTTCTTGATAGTGACCTTTGGGCAGAAGTTTTGCCAACTTTTTAGAAGAAGCCTGATTGGACCCATCCTTGCTGCCACAAATCACTAAGCTAGGAAGAGGACAAGTTTTTGCAGTATCGGTTAGATTGAGGGTTTTTAATTCGGTAAATATTTGCAACATGTGCTGTTTATTGGCACCCTGCTTTTCAAAGACATGTTTGGGAATCAGACGAAAAAGGAGAATTTGGAGCCGATAGAGGAGATTGGTGTTGAGTTTGTATTGAGTCCCTGAAAGCACCAAACCCTTGAGTTGTGGCAAGTCTTGGCTGGAGAGATCGAGAGCGAGAACGCCTCCCAGTGAGAGTCCGACCAGCATAAAGGGTTCGCTTTCTTGTTGGAGGTACTCCGTCAATCTTTCTTTGGCCTCCTGATAGCTTTCGCTTGCATGGGAGAAAATAGCAAAAGATTCAGAATGCAAGGAGGAAAGTGTATCTTGGACTTTTTGCCAAGAGTGAGCATCCTGGCCTAGGCCATGTAAAAAAATAAGTTTCATTCTGAGTCCTTTCTTGTGAAATCGAGTGGATAGAGGCCACGAAGGGCATTGCAGGCATAGACTCTGTCAGCAACTTCTAAATCTTTCAGTGTCAATAGTTTTTCCTCTACTTGTCCAGTTTCCAATAGATGGCGGCGGTAGATTCCGTCGAGGATAGGGAGGTGAGCTGGTGGGGTATAGAGCTTGCCCTTGATCTCAAGGACCAGATTGCCAATGGTCGTTTCTAACAAGCTGCCATCAGGCAGATAGAAGATCTGCTCGTGATGTTTAGCTGCTAGATGATTTCTCTGGCTAGTCTTGAAATAGGTAAACGGAGTTGCTAGATCAAGCTTTTGTTCGGTCAATTGGGCCTGTAGATAGCTAGCTGGCAAGTCTGTTAGCTCGGTGATTGTCAGTTGGAAGCTTCCGTTTTTCTGCAAGGCAATGCGACAACGGTAGTCAAGGCAAGGATCCAAATGAGTGAGCTCTTCTTGAAGGTCGTTCAGGAGTTTTGGCTCATTAAAAGGATAAGCAAAGTAGCGGCTGGCCTCTCTCAAACGGGTCAGGTGTTGCTCTAGGAAAGTCAGCTCTCCTTGATGGATGCGACCAGTCGTCAGGAGCTCAAATCGAGGCTCTTGTCGATAGAGAACAGCTGATTTTTGTTTGGTTTCCTGGTATTCGCCTTCCCATTTACTATCCCAAGTGATGCCACCACCAACTCCATAGATAGCTTTGGTGCCCTGCATTTGAAGGGTCCGGATGGCCACATTAAAAATCCGTTTCCCTCTTGGAAGAAGGATCCCAATCGTGCCACAGTAGACTCCACGAGGAGCAATCTCTGTCTGTTGAATAATTTCCATAGTAGAAATCTTCGGTGCGCCTGTGATCGATCCACAAGGGAAGAGGGCCTGAAAGGTTTGGACTAGGTCCACTTCGGGGCGTAAGCGGCTTTCAATGGTCGACGTCATCTGCCAAACGGTGGAGTATTGCTCGACTTGGCAGAGGCGGGTCACCTGCTCACTTCCAATTTCCGAAATCCGATTCATGTCATTGCGCAGGAGATCCACAATCATCATGTTTTCCGCCCGATTTTTGGGATCTGCTTCTAGCCAAGCGGCTTCCTTGAGGTCGGCTTGGTTGGTGAGACCGCGACGAGTCGTTCCCTTCATGGGGCGCGTGGTCAATAGACGATCTTCTTGTTCAAAAAAGAGCTCAGGACTAATGGAGAGGATGGCGACATCATCGTGCTGGATGAAGGCATTGTAATGGGCCTTCTGCTCCACCACTAGTCGGTTGTAGATGGCCAAAGGATCAGCCTTTAGCTCTTGAGAAAGCTGGACGGTGTAGTTGACTTGGTAGGTGTCTCCCTGGCGGATGTGGTGATGGATGGTCTTGATCGCTTCTTGGTAGGTAGGAGCCTCGACCTCTTCCTGCCAATTGGCTGGAAGGTCCACAGCCTCGTAGTCCTCTGGGAAAGGAAGGGTCTCGACTTCCTCATGAATGGTGAAATAGAGGAGATACTCCCCCATGAGAGGTGCTGGGTGGACGGCTAATTTTTTCTCAAAAGCAGGAGCGGCTTCATAGCTGACATAGCCAACGGCATAAAAACCAGCCTCCTGATAGGCTTCTACCTCTCTTAGAAGAGCCTCTACCTGGTCGAGGTCTCTGGTTTTTAATTCTTTTATGGGCTCGGTGAAAAGGTGTCTCAATCCAAGCTCTTTAAAATCAATAATCGTTTGTTTGTGCATGCTTTGAGTATATCAAAAATAGAGGGAAAAAGGTAGATAAGGTTCTAAAGATTCCTTGCTTGGTCCTCTCTTTCATGCTAAAATAACCATAGAATCTGCATTTTGCAAGGAGTAGGAACATGCAAAAGAATTCCCTCTACAATACTTCTAGTATTAGTCTCTTTCAATACCTCTTTGCGATTGCAGTGATTTTGGTGCATAGCGGTCGCTTAACATCCTATGAACCGCTGCATTTTGGACTCAAGAGCATCCTTGGACGGCTAGCAGTGCCATTTTTTATCGTCTGTGCTAGCTTTTTCCTCAAGCAATCACTAAGGGATGCAAGGAAAATGAAGGCCTATCTGGTCAAAATCGTAAAAACCTATTTATTTTGGAGTTGTGTCTATCTTCCCTATGCCTGGATCTTCTTTTCTAGTCTCCATCTCCCTGTCTATCTCTTTCCAGCAGGCGTTCTTATTGCTCTGCTCTATCTGGGAATGTGCTACCAACTCTGGTATATCCCGGCCTTTTTGCTGGGCCTGTTTTTGGTCAATCAATTGGTCAAACGCCTAGGTATGGTTTGGACGGGGGTGATCACCTTTCTTCTATACTGCTGGGGCTTGATCGAGACCTATTCGGCTTATCTAGACACCACGAGTCTTCTCAAAGGTTACCAGCTCTACAGCAATTTATTTTTCACCGCTCGAAATGGTCTCTTTTACACGCCCATTTTTATCTTTATGGGTTACTATCTGTATGATCATTTTCATTCACAAAATTTTAGGGTTCACCGTTGGCAAAAAGTAGCTCTTGCCTTTGGACTTTTCTGTATAGAAGGCGTGATCATTTTTCAACATGAAGGAATCGATAAGAACTTTTTCTTGCTCCTTCCCTTTGTCACGGTCTATTTGGTCAATGCTTGCCTAAAATCGTTCTTTCTAAAAACCTATGATTTACAGTATTTGAAACAGATGAGTGTGGCGCTTTACTTTTCGCATCCAATCTTCATCGAATGGGCTCGCTATGGCTTTAGCAATCTCCCTCTCTCTTATCCAGATAGGGGCAAGCTGATTTTTGTGGTGGCCTTGTTTGGAAGCCATCTCTTTGGAGTGGCCATGCTTTCTTATCACTTTAGGCAAAAAAGAAAGGAAGAATCGAAGTTTTAACAAGGGAGGTCTCTAAAGAGACTTTCTTTTTTTACCTTTTTTACCTTAAGGAAGACTTATAAAACAACTAAGAGTTGCAATTCCTTTCAACTTTGGTTATGATGTAAGGGATTACAAGCAAAATCAAAAAGGAGAAACACATGGAGAAAAAATGGTGGCATGATGCTGTGATTTATCAAATCTATCCCAAGAGCTTTTTAGATAGCAATGGGGATGGAATCGGTGACCTCAAGGGGATTACCAGTAAATTGGATTATTTGGAGAAGTTAGGCATTACAGCCATTTGGCTGTCGCCTGTTTACCAAAGTCCTATGGATGATAATGGCTATGATATTTCCAATTACGAGGAGATTGCTTCTATCTTTGGGACCATGGAGGATATGGAAAACTTGATCGCCGAAGGGCAAAAGCGCGGTATTAAGATGATCATGGATTTGGTGGTCAACCATACATCTGATGAGCATGCCTGGTTTATCGAGGCCAAGGAAAATCCAAACAGTCCAGAGCGAGACTACTATATTTGGAGAGACCAACCCAATGATCTTCTCTCTAACTTCAGTGGTTCAGCTTGGGAATTTGATCCAGCTTCCCAGCAGTATTATTTGCACTTCTTTAGCAAGAAGCAACCGGACCTGAATTGGGAAAATGAGACCCTTCGGCAGAAGATTTACGATATGATGAATTTTTGGATCGACAAGGGGATCGGTGGTTTTCGGATGGATGTCATCGATATGATTGGAAAGATTCCAGATCAGAAGATCGTAGCCAATGGTCCCATGCTCCATCCCTATCTGAAGGAAATGAATCGAGCGACCTTTGGGGATAAGGATTTGTTGACGGTTGGGGAGACCTGGGGAGCGACACCTGAGATTGCCAAGCAATACTCTGATCCTGACAATGAGGAATTGTCGATGGTCTTTCAATTTGAACACATTGGCCTTCTCTTCCAAGAAGACCAGCCAAAATGGCACTATGCCAAGAAGCTCAATGTTCCTAAGTTGAAAGAAATATTCAACAAGTGGCAGATGGAACTGGGCATGGACGAGGGCTGGAACTCCCTTTTTTGGAACAACCATGACCTTCCTCGGCTTGTCTCTGCCTGGGGAGATGACCAATCCTACCGGGTGAAGTCCTCTAAGGCTTTAGCCATTCTTCTTCATTTGATGAGAGGGACCCCTTATATCTATCAGGGAGAAGAGATTGGTATGACCAACTATCCATTTGAAAGTATAGACGAAATTGAGGATATTGAGTCCGTCAACTATGCCAAGGAAAGTCTAGAAAAGGGAGTAGACCTCGACACCATTATGGACCAGATCCGGCATATTGGCCGGGACAATGCTCGGACTCCTATGCAGTGGTCCAAGCAGCCACAGGCTGGTTTTACGACTGCTCACCCTTGGCTAGCAGTCAATCCAAACTATCAGGAAATTAATGTAGAAGCAGCTTTGGCTGATCCCTCATCCATTTTTTATACCTATCAACAATTGGTTGCCCTCCGTAAGGAGCAAGACTGGCTGGTTTCTGCTGACTTTGAGCTACTTAATACAGCAGATCAAGTCTTTGCCTACCAACGTGTAGAGGATGACCAGCGCTATTTGGTCGTTGTCAATTTGTCTAGTCAAGTCCAGAGGTTTGAACTGGAGGAAGACTACCAGTCTGTTCTTATTAGCAATACAGATGTAGAGCAGGTCAAAGAGAAGAAGGTGTTGGAGCCTTGGGATGCTTTTTGTGTACAACTAACTAGAGCATAAGTTCCTACAAAAAAGAAGCGGATAGCTTCTTTTTTTGTTTTAGAGGGAGCGAGGACTGTCTAATGGGAAGGGGCTCAGTCTGTCTGGTAGAAGCCCTATAGTTATTTTTTATAAGGACTATTAGTTCTGGTCAATGGCAAGGGGCGAAAACCCTTGATCTATAAGGTTATAGCTTCTGACTATACCATAAACCATTGAAAAGCAATTATACAGAAGGGGCTTCTTCTGATAAGATAGACTCAACTTGAATTTTTGGAGGACAAAACATGTCAACTACAATTATCGGATTCCCTCGTTTGGGTGAATTCCGCGAACTAAAATTTACAACTGAGAAATATTTTAGAAATGAAATTACAGCAGAAGATTTGTTGGCTGCAGCAAAAGAATTGCGTGCGAAACACTGGAATATTGTCAAAGAAAAAGGCATCACTGAAATCCCATCAAATGACTTTTCACATTATGACAACTTCCTAGATGCAGCCTTCCTTTTCAACGTGGTTCCTGAGTCGGTTCAAAACTTGGACTTGTCTGACCTTGAACGCTACTTCGCTTTGGCGCGTGGTTACCAAGGTGAAAAGGGGGATGTTCGTGCCCTTCCGATGAAGAAATGGTTCAACACCAACTACCATTATATCGTTCCAAAATTTGAAAAAACAACAGAAGTTAAATTGGCTGGTCACAAGATTTTTGATGAGTACCAAGAAGCCAAAGAATTGGGTCTTGACACTCGCCCGGTTGTGGTTGGTCCATTCACTTTCCTTCAATTGTCAGACTTTGAAGAAGGCGTAAAAGCAGAAGACTTTGTAGATAGCTTAGTAGCTGCTTACCAAGACGTTTTTGCTAAATTGGCTGAACTTGGTGCAACTCGTATCCAATTGGACGAAGCTGCTCTTGTCAAAGACTTGACAGCAGAAGAAAAAGCCCTCTTCTTGAACCTCTACAACAAGCTCTTGGCTGATAAGAAAGGTCTTGAAGTCTTGATCCAAACTTACTTTGGTGACGTTCGTGACGTCTACAATGACCTTGTGAACTTGCCAGTAGATGCGATTGGTTTGGACTTCGTTGAAGGTAAGAAGACTCTTGAACTCGTTAAAGGTGGCTTCCCAGCTGACAAGACTCTTTATGCAGGGATTGTCAATGGTAAGAATATCTGGCGCAACAACTACGAAGCAAGCTTGGAAATCTTGAAACAAGTGCCAGCTGAAAACCTTGTTTTGACAACTTCTTGCTCACTACTTCATGTGCCATTTACAACTGCTAACGAAGACTTTGAGCCAGCTATCTTGAACCACTTTGCCTTTGCAGTTGAAAAATTGGAAGAACTTCGTGACTTGGATGCTATCCGCAATGGCCAAGGTGAAGCAGCTCTTGCAGCCAACAAAGAACTCTTTGCGACGGAACGTGTCGGAGCAAATGCGGAGCTTCGTGCGCGTATCGCTGGATTGACTGACGCAGACTACACTCGTTTGCCAGCCTTTGCTGAACGTGAAGCTATCCAAGAAGACGCCTTCAAACTTCCAGCTCTTCCAACAACAACCATCGGTTCATTCCCTCAAACGAAAGAAGTTCGTGCGAAACGTTTGGCCTTCCGTAAGGGTGAATTGACTCAAGAAGAATACGATGCCTTCCTTGCTGAAACCATCGACGAATGGATCAAATGGCAAGAAGAAGTTGGATTTGACGTGCTTGTACACGGTGAATTCGAGCGTAATGACATGGTTGAGTACTTCGGTCAAAACTTGTCAGGTTACCTCTTCTCTAAGAATGGTTGGGTACAATCATACGGTATGCGTGGGGTGAAACCACCAATCATCTGGGGTGATGTGACTCGTCTCAACCCAATCACTGTTAAATGGTCTAGCTACGCACAAAGCCGTACGGACAAACCTGTTAAAGGGATGTTGACTGGACCTGTTACCATCCTTAACTGGTCATTCCCACGTGAAGACATCTCTATTAAGGATTCTACACTTCAAATCGCTCTTGCGATCAAGGAGGAAGTTCTTGACCTTGAAGCTGCAGGCGTGAAGATTATCCAAATCGACGAGGCTGCTCTTCGTGAAAAATTGCCACTCCGTCGTAGTGACTGGTATGAAGACTACCTTGACTGGGCTATTCCAGCCTTCCGTTTGGTACACTCAACAGTAGCACCAGACACACAAATCCACACGCACATGTGTTACTCAGAATTTACAGATATCATCCCAGCTATCGACAACATGGATGCGGACGTTATTTCCTTTGAAGCTAGCCGTTCAAACCTTGAAATCTTGGATGAACTCAAAGCGAAAAACTTCCAAACAGAAGTTGGACCTGGGGTTTACGATATCCACTCACCTCGTGTGCCAAATGAAGGCGAAATCGATCACACCATCGAAGCTATCCTTGCCAAAGTACCAAGCAGAAAAGTTTGGATCAACCCTGACTGTGGTTTGAAAACACGTGGAATTAAAGAAACAAAAGAAAGCTTGATCCGTCTTGTAGAAGCGGCAAAAGCTGCTCGTAAAGCGCTATAAAGCAAGTAGGAATTCCTAAGCTTGCTCGATAGCAAAAAAAGAATTGCTCAATCAAGAAAGGAATACATTTGATGACTAAGCAAACACCGTCGCTCTCCTTTGAGGTTTTCCCTCCGAATCCTGAAGTAGGCAATGCCAAGCTCTTACGTGCCTTGGAAAATATGCAGGAATTAGCTCCTCACTTTATCAGTGTGACAGCTAGCAATAATAAATACAATATCAAAGAGACGACGGTTGCTTTAGCCAATCATATTCAGAATGAATTGTCTATTCCGACCATTGCCCACTTACCTGCCATCTATCTAAGCAAGGAAAAAGTAGCAGATACTCTTCATGAATTAGATCAAGTAGGGGTTCATCGGATCTTGGCCCTTCGTGGTGATATTATTCCTGGTATTGAGCCTTTAAAAGACTTTCGTTATGCAACGGACTTGATTGAGTTTATTAAAACAGAAGCTCCTCACTTTGATGTGATCGGTGCTTGTTACCCAGAAGGTCACCCCGATTCGCCAAACCAAATTTCAGATATTCAAAATCTGAAAAAGAAAGTGGATGCTGGATGTTCGAGCCTAGTGACTCAGCTTTTCTTTGACAATGAGCGATTCTACGATTTTCAAGATAAGTGTATCTTGGCGGGAATTGATGTGCCCATTCATGCAGGGGTGATGCCAATTCTTAACAGAAACCAGGCCCTTCGCTTGTTGAAGACTTGTGAAAATGTTCATATCCCACGGAAGTTCAAGGCCATCCTGGATAAGTATGAACATGATCCAGAATCCCTTCGTGCAGCTGGTTTGGCCTATGCGGTGGATCAAATCGTTGATTTGGTCACACAAGATGTTGCCGGTGTCCATCTCTACACAATGAACAATGAAGATGTAGCCTATCATGTCCACCATGCAACAAAAGCCTTATTTGAACACCAACCAAAGTTGGAAGTGATTTAATCAACAGTCTAAGCAGGAATTGTAGAGATTGAGAAAAAATTTTCTCAGTCTCTTTTTTACTTGGGCCAATCGCTTGCTAAAAGTCAACTTTTTTTTTATAGTATTAATATGAAGATTTTGGAGGCGCTTGCAATGAAGAGAGAGCTCACGTTGAAGTTATTTGGACCCCCTAAGGTTGTTTTCCAACAGAAAGACATCCGTTTTTCCTTCTCGAAGATGGAGGCTTTATTTTATTACTTAGCTGTATCGGGTGAGGTTAACCGTGATGAAATTGCGGGTATTCTTTGGGGGGATAAGGAAAACCAAGTCGCTCGGAAAAATCTACGCAATACTGTTTACCAAGCCAATAAAATCTTTGAAGGAGATGTCATCGTCTCTCCAAGTAGGAGTAGCCTGGCCCTTAATCCTGAGCTGAATCTTTCTTTGGATGTCCAGCTTTTTGAAAGGGATCCGATAAGCAATTTACATCTTTATCAGGGAGACTTTTTAGAAGGCTTCTACGTCAAGGATGATGAGGACTTTGACCAGTGGGCTTCGCGCAAACGGAGCGCTTATAAGCAACTCTATATTGAAAGCTGTTACCAGAAAATTGACAAAGAGGGGCTAGGGGACCCTAGCATAGAGTCCTTACTCCACCATTTAGTAGAGCTAGATGAATTTGAAGAAAAGAACTACCAACTCTTGATGCAGTATTATAGAGTTCATCACCAGCTGGGGAAATTTTTTGAGACCTATTACAAGTTGGTCGATTTACTGGATCGTGAGCTGAATGTTCGTCCCAGTCGAGCGATAGAAGAACTCTACCATTCTGTTTTGGAAGCCAAACGCACCCATAAACAGAGCAATCGTGTGAATGTTCGAGAACTCCCTTTCTTTGGTCGCAAACACGAACTGTCCCAACTGGAGGAATACCTCTCCTTAGTAGAGAAGGGGGAAGCGGTCGGTCCTCTCTTGGTCATGGGGCAATCGGGAACAGGTAAGAAACGTCTCTTGCGGCAGTTAGTCTTGATGTCCAATCGCAGTTTTAGCTTTGTCAAGCTGGAAGGCAAAGCCGGCAGTCGCCAAGAAGAAGGAGGAATCTGGGATGACCTCAAAGCTTGCCTAGAGAAAGTGAGTGAAGAGCTAGAAGTCTCTCCTCTAGGAAAAGCGGACGATCTCCCTGCTGTCCGGAAGAACCTTCAAAGACTTAGCCAAGAAAAACCTCTCTTGATTCTGCTTGAAAATGCCCAGTGGATGGATGCGACCTCATTCAATAAAGTAAAGCAATTAGAGGAGAAAAGTAGCGGGGAAAGATGGCAACTGATTGTTACAGCAGAAGGGCCCTTGCCAGAATTCTTGGTCACCTTCTTTGGGAGCTTAAAAGTAGAGAGACGGTTGTCCCAGCTTGAGTTGACCAATTTTGATCCGACGGAAAGTCGATTACTCTTGCAAGGGCAACTGGGGCAGATAGAACCAGCCCTGATCGAGCAAATGATGGAGTGGAGTGAAGGTAGTCCCTTCTTGCTGTCCAGCTATATAGAAGAGTGGAAAGAGAAGGAAAGTTTAGAGCCCTTGCCTGATATCATTCAAGCTTATCTTTCTCAAGAACTAGGTGACCTGAATAGTGAAGAGGAGTCTCTTCTTCATTATTTGTCTTGTTTTCATAAGCCGATATCTATGTCTATCTTGGCCGATTTGACAGCTACAGATTTTCCTGTTTTAACAGCATTATTAGATCCTTTAGCTCAAAGAGGAATCATCTCAATAGTGGAGGAAGGGGAGGATCTCTTGGTCCAATTTTGCAGGCAATTGGAAGCTATGTACTTCTACCAACTCCTGTCGCCAGCCAGACGGCGCCTCTTCCACCAACAAATCGCGCAAAAACTGGAAGAAACCTTAGAAGATTCGACAGACCTGCTTTTCTATAAGGAAATAGCTTACCAATACAAGCAGTCCCAGAATCTCTTGCGTTCCCTATCCTTTGAGCTGACCTACTTAGAAGAAATCCTCCAGCTAGAACATGAACTATTCCCAATATACTCCAAGGGAGAAGAGGGAGTAGTATCAGATGGTGAAAATAGCCATTTGGATATTTTTGGGGAACTCTCTCGTCTTCGTCGAGAACTGGATCAGCTTTTTTCACGACATCAAAAAGATAGAGACTACAAGTATTTGCAACTGCGCTACTTGTATCTAGAGGGGCGCTACTTTATTCGAAGTGGTGAGTACCAAAAGGGGATTCATGATATTCAAAAGGTCATCTCCTATGCGCGGGAACTCAAACGGCTCGACTTTCTTTTAGAAGGTTACCGGCAAATCATTTATTATTGCATTCAAACAGAAAATATTTCTGAAATGGCCTATTACACAGATTTGGCTTTAGAAGATGCGATTCAGGCCAACAACCATGAAGCGATTGCGATTCAGTTGCGCTTGAAGGGCTTGTATCATTTGATGGTGGGGGATGAGGAGCAGGCGACCCGCCACCTCTATCGCTCCATTGATTGCTTTAGTCTGACCAATAGCATGCAGGCCAAGTATGCCATTCAAATTGCAGCATCTTTAGCCTACCTCGCTGAAATAGAGCAAGTGAGAGGGCATTTTCAAGTAGCTGTCACCCACTTGGAAGAGGTCCTACGCTTGGTGGGGGATCAATCTGTTGACTCAGTCCGAGTGGTGTTTGAAATTGATCTTGGGATTGCTTACTATTGGAAGGGAGATTTGGTCAAAGCCCGCCTCTATTTTGATAGGGCTCAAAAGGTTTTGTCCAGCGTTCGCTTCCCTTGGAAGGAAGAATTGCTCGGATTTTATCAATCCTTAATTGCCTGTCATTTCGGAGCGCAAGAGAAGGTGGCAACTTACCTGGCTCGTAAAGAAGGAGCCATGAAGCAAACGACAAATGCACGAGACAAGGGGATGGTGTATTATCTCTTGGCCTTCCTAGCGGCCCAGAAGGAGCAAGGAGAGCAACTGGTTCCTGCTTTGAGCGCTTTCTTGAAAGAAGATAAGAATTACTACAAGAAACTGGCAGAGCAACACCTGACTCCATATAGAGATCGTCCCTTCCTCAAGAGATTAAAAGATCTCTAGTGTAGCTCATCGAGTGTCATGAAGGAAGAATACAAAAGGCTTAGCAATACCCAAGTGCTGGAAGTTGCTAAGCCTTTTGTATGTTAGAGAGATTTTGAATCTTATTTTTGTTGAGACAAGATTTGGGTCAAGTAAAAGATAAAGGTTGCAGCAAGGTTGGAGGTGTGGTTGTCAATATCATGAGGAGGGGAAACTTCCACAATATCAAATCCAATCAGTTTGCCACTAGCTGCAATGTGTTGGAGCAGCATCAGGGCTAGTTTTGGATCCACACCAAGTGACTGGATGGCGCTGACGCCAGGGGCAGAACCAACGGCAAAGCAGTCCATATCAATAGAGAGGTAGACGGCTGTCTGTTTTTCTAAGAATTGATCAATCCGATCAAGAATGGCCTGGTGGCTCATCCGGAAGAGATCCTGTCCTGTTAAGAAATCAATGCTTGGTGTTTTTGCCACATAGTTGAATAGGAACAGGTTGTTGCTATGTTCCTGAATACCCAAGATCAAGTATGGGAAATCTTTGCTCTCTTCTTTTGCGTGGTCTGCCATTTGGCGAAATCCTGTTCCAGAGTTGGGACCGGTTTGGTCGTAAGGACGCAGGTCAAAGTGAGCATCTAGGTTGATGACAGCCAATTGTTCATCTGGTTGCAAGGAGGATTTGAGGCCCAGGTAGTGACCATAAGCCGTTTCATGCCCTCCACCGAGGACGATTGGTTGAATATTTAGCTCCAACATCCGTTTGACAGTTAGAGAGAGGCTCTCTTGCAAATCTTCAAGAGAACGATTGGGGCCATCGATATTTCCGACATCAAAAACTGTGACGTTGGTGCCCCAGTGCCAAGGAAGTTTAGCGAGTTGGGTTCGAATAGCATTAGGACTTTCGACAGCACCGACGCGACCGTTATTGATATATACTCCTTTATCGCTTTTAAAACCTAGGATTCCAAAGGTGACTTCTTCAAAAGGAGTCAAGCTTTCATCGTTTAAATCCAAAAACTTCGTCAGCATTCCCCATTTTGCTGTATAAGGATTGTCTTCAATACTGCCTTGGTAATAACTGTAAGTCATTGGGTAATAATCTCTAAGCACGTTACATGCCTCCGTTTGTCTGTATTTGGCTAGAAAGGGAAAGGCTGAGAAATTTTCTCAGCCTTTTTCTGCTGTATCCTTACTGTATCAGTATTGAATGCTTAAGTCAACTGCTTTTTCGATGGTTGCTAAGAATTCTTCACTTTCAACAACGGCAGATGCTTTATTAAGTTCTTCAAAGATTTCGATGTCCTTGTCAAATTCAATGAAGGCAACTTTGTTGCGAATCATGTCATAGGCTGGTTTTGTACCCTTACCAAGTTCATGATTTTCTGGTTTGAGATCCAAGGCTTGGCAAGCTGCCATGATTTCAGTAGCAACAATACGACGAGAATTCTTAAGAATTTCAGCCGCTTTACGAGCTGCTGTTGTTCCCATGCTGACGAAGTCTTCTTGGTTTTCACAAGATGGGATAGAGTCTACGCTAGCTGGGTGAGACAAGATTTTGTTTTCAGATGCAAGGGATGCACAAGCATACTGCGTAATCATGAAGCCAGAGTTGAGCCCAGGGTGTTTGACCAAGAAGGATGGCAATTTGCTGAGTTGACTGTTGACCAAGCGTTCCACTCGACGTTCAGATACGTTTCCGATTTCAGAAAGGGCAATACCCAAAAAGTCAAATGGTTGTGCCATTGGCTCACCGTGGAAGTTACCTCCTGAAATGACGTGACCTTCCTTGGTGATGATTGGGTTATCCGTCACAGAGTTGATTTCGATTTCAACTTTTGTTTTCACATAAGCAATAGAATCCTTGCTGGCTCCGTGGATTTGAGGGATACAACGGAGTGTATAAGGATCTTGTACTCGTTGTTGAGTCGCAACAGTGGTATTTTTGCTTCCTTCAAGAAGGTTTCGGATGTTGCGAGCGGTTGCCAATTGTCCACTTTGTGGGCGGATGGTATGAAGGTCTTCTTCAAATGGACTGGTAATACCATTGTGAACTTCCATTGAGAGAGCACCTGCAATATCAGATAGTTTAAGCAATTGAATACCGTCGTAAGTTGCAAGAGCTCCGATACCTGTTAGAACTGTTGTACCATTGATCAAGGCAAGGCCTTCTTTAGCAGCCAATTGGATCTTTTCAATACCAGCTTGATCGAGAGCTTCTTGACCGCTCAAGAGCTGACCTTTGTAGTAGGCATGTCCAAGTCCCAACATCGGGAGAACCATATGAGAAAGAGGAGCAAGGTCTCCAGAAGCTCCGAGAGATCCTTTTTCTGGAATATAAGGAGTCACTCCTTTGTTAAGCAATTCTAATAGTTTTTCAACAGTTGATAGACGAATGCCAGAATAACCTTTCAAGAGTGAGTTGATACGGATCAGCATGATGGCACGAACGGCGTCTTCAGGAAGTGGATCACCGAAGCCAGATGAGTGAGTTCGGATCAGGTTTTCTTGCAGTTGAACAGTATCTTCTGGAGAGATGCTGACATTACAGAGGGAACCAAAGCCAGTGGTTACACCATAGACGACTCGTTTTTCCCGGACAATGTCATCAACGATTTTACGGGATGCGATAACGGCTTCTTTGGCTTGTTCATCAAGCTCACATTGGGCACCGTGCCGAGCGACAGCGATGACTTCTTCGAGTGTTAAGCTATTACCATCTAAATGAATCAATTGAGTCATATAAAACCTCCGATTATGAATAGTTGTTCTGTGGAAGTAGTGTTGTTTACTTCGGTTTGAATACCAAACATGGGCCCATTGTCTATTGATCTAAAAAAATTGAAAGGAGTCATAGAGAAAAGGGCTCAGGTTTGACATTCGTGGAGTCCTAGATGGGTTAGGGAGCAAAACCGAGCTTCACTCCCGTCTCTGTTCCCATCTAGTGTGTAAAGAAAATTAGTGAGGAAGGGCTTTAGATTTATGTAGTTTATCGCCGTGGAAAACAAAGTAGAGTCCACTTGCGATCACGAGACCGATGGCACCCCAAACAAAGTTCATCAGGTTGTCCCCTGCAATCATCAAGATACTGATCACAACAGCTAGAACTGGGATAACAGGACCAAATGGTACTCGGAAGGTAACCTTTTTGTCTGGGTACATTTTTCTGAGTTTGATGGCTGCCAAAGCAGTTGGAATGTATTGGAAGAAACGGAAGACAACACTGAAGGTTGCTAATGTTTCGAAAGAGCCAGATAACAAGAGTAAGAAGGCGAAGATACCAGAAATGATAATGGCAATGACAGGGGCATTCTTAGAGTTTGTTTTTCCAAGCCCTTCTGGCAAGAGTTTTTCAGTTGCTAATGCGGCACCAAAACGAGGGACCATGATGGATTCACCGATGTTTAGACCGGCGATTGAAATGAGGGCTCCGTAAGAAACGAGTGGAGCTCCGATAGGGCCAATCATTTCGACAAATGCGTCTTGAACAGGTGCACCAGTTTGCATAATGCGACCACCAAGCATGGCGATTGTTCCTGCGATGATCAACATGTAGAGAACAGATACAATACTGATAGAACCTAGAATAGCGCGGGGAACGTTCTTTTCAGGGTTGCGCATTTCCCCTGCAACGATAGACATGGTTTCAAATCCGATGAAACCGTAGAAGATGTAGACGGCTGTACTAGAAATAGAACTGAAGAGGTTTGTTCCACTTTCCAATTGAAGGAAAGGTGTGAAGTTGCCCTTGCTCACGCCACCGGGAATGAAGAAGATGGCAAAGAGTGAGAAGAGGACAATCGGAATTAATTTTGCAACAGTAGCTGTCAGAGTAAACATCTTAGAGGTTTTCAGACCGGCAATGTTCATCAGACTCAAGAGAATCAGCATACCGATACTAATCGGTAGGTTGTAGCCTTCAAATGCTGGGAAGGTGATGATGAAGATCTTAGCAAATCCGGCTAACATGGCAGCCCAAGCGATAACAGTAACGGCCCAACCGAGAATCCCAACGTTAAAGCCAACGAAGTCTCCGAAAGCGGCTTTTGAGTATTGCATGGCTCCACCGTTTTTGTCGAAGTAGCCAGCCGTTTCAGCCAGACAGGCTGATAGTAGCATGACGAGAATGGCAACCCCGAACATGACAGCTAGAGAAGCTGGTCCGAGGCCAGAATAAATTTTTTGAGGAAGGAGGAAGATACCAGATCCGATTACGGCGTTGATACCGTAAAGAGTGGCACCGCTAAAGCTGAATTTCGCTTTTTCTTGTTCCTCAATCGACTGTTTATGTGCTCCGTTCATAATGTTTCTCCTTTGTGAACATTATTGTAGTCCAGTCCAGATAGCAATCGGTTGCTCCCCAGACTGATGGGGTAAAAACGTGATTGTCATCTCTTGAAGAGGAGATGCTTGTTCGATATACAGGAGCTCGTGAGTTTGGAGAGTTCGAGAATGATTGTTTCCCCATTCGAGTGTTAGTGGACAGAGAGCGTAGATCAATTGATAGCGACTCTGACTTTTGACACTCTCTTTTGGGGATATAGCACTCATATGCCCCTGATAAGAAGGTTTGTAAATCAAATTAAAGTCTTGACAAGTCCCTTGGCTAGATACAGGATCTCCCCCATCAAAGAAGTAGCTTTGAAAGGGGTTCAAAACCACTTCTTTATGGTGATGGGTGAGCCTAATGGAGGCATTCAAGGGCATCAAGATTCGGTGGTAGCCCGTGAGATCGGTAAAGTTACTTTTTTCAACCTCTACCGTTGCAGTAGAGAGGCGGAAGTCAAAGGTCCGATCTGGATAGCTTCCTCCCTCTGGGGAGAGAAAGAGTTGGGTGGTTTGGCCACCAGACCAAGTAGAAGTTTGATAATCTGCGGGGGTAAGATGAAGGATAGTCACCATAGGACGTCCTCTTTCTTAAAAGAGACCAGTGATATTGCCGTGGGCATCGATATCAATCTTTTCACTGGCAGGAACTTTAGGTAGGCCAGGCATGGTCATAATGGTACCAGTGAGAGCTACGATGAAGCCAGCTCCGGCAGCCACCTTAAGGTTACTGATTTTAACTGTGAAATCTTTTGGTGCTCCCATCTTCTTCGCATCGTCTGAGAAGGAATATTGGGTTTTGGCCATACAGATTGGGTAGTTTGAGAAGCCCAGAGCTTCCAATTCTTTCAGTTCGCGTTTGGCCGCTGGTGTTAAGCTGATGCCTTTACCACCATAGACTTTTGTGACGATCTTGGTCAATTTTGTTTCAATGCTGTCTTCTTCGTCATAGACATAAGAGAAGTGGTTTTCTTCTTGAGCCAGTTGAATGACTTTTTCAGCCAAGTCACGACCACCAGCTCCACCATGTGCCCAGACATCTGAAATGACCACATCTACATGGCGTTTCTTACAAGATTCATAGACAGCTTCTAGCTCTGCCTCTGTATCCAGTGGGAATTTGTTAATGGCAACGACCACTGGTAGACCATAGACTTCTTGAATGTTGGCCAAGTGTTTGTCTAGGTTTGGTAGACCATCGATAACGGCTTGGACATTTTCAGTAGCCAAGTCTGCCTTGGCAACCCCACCATGCATCTTGAGGGCACGGATGGTTGCGACGAGGACAACGGCAGCAGGTTTGAGTCCAGCCATACGGCACTTGATATCGATGAATTTTTCAGCACCGAGGTCTGCTCCGAAGCCAGCTTCTGTCACAACATAGTCTGCATATTTGAGGGCTAGTTTAGTAGCCAGCACACTGTTACAGCCGTGGGCGATATTGGCAAATGGTCCGCCGTGGATGATGGCAGGAGTATGCTCTAAGGTTTGCACCAAGTTCGGATGAATGGCATCTTTGAGGACAGCTGCCATGGCCCCTCCAGCCTTGAGGTCTTTGGCTGTGACCGGTTGTCCTTGGTAGTTGTACCCGATAATGATGCGATCAAGACGTTCTTTGAGATCAAGGATATTTTCTGAGAGACAGAGAATGGCCATGATTTCAGAAGCCACGGTGATGTCAAAGCCATCTTCACGAGGAACCCCGTTTGTTTTTCCTTGAAGGCCATCGACAATATGACGGAGCTGACGGTCGTTCATATCGACCACCCGTTTCCAGGTAATGCGACGAGAATCGATGCCCAACTCATTGCCGTGATGGATATGGTTGTCAATCAAGGCTGCAAGGAGGTTGTTGGCAATCCCAATGGCATGGAAGTCTCCGGTAAAGTGAAGGTTGATATCTTCCATTGGAACCACTTGAGCGTACCCGCCACCGGCAGCTCCCCCCTTGATCCCAAAGACAGGGCCAAGAGAAGGTTCGCGCAGGGCAATGACGGCTTTTTCACCAATAGCTGAAAGAGCATCGACCAAGCCAACAGAGGTGGTTGTCTTTCCTTCTCCAGCAGGTGTTGGGGAGATGGCTGTCACGAGGATCAGCTTTCCATCTTCCTTATCCTTGAGTTGTTCCAGTTGGTTGCTATCAATTTTTGCCTTGTACTTTCCGTAGAGTGAAATATCCTCTTCGGTCAATCCAAGTTCAGCAGCGATATCGGTGATGGGCTTCATTTGGACAGAATTGGCAATTTCAATATCCGATAAAACCATAGAATCCCTTCTTTCTTTGTAGGTATTAAAGTTATAAAGTTGAATGATAGGTTTATGATAGGCTTTCTAAAATGCTTTGGTAAATACTATCTGCAAGGTCAGAGCCTGTTTGGAGGAGTTCGAGACCCTTGCCGTGGTATTCTTGGACAAAGTCTTGGTCCTTGATTCCTGAAATGTTGATTAGGACATTGAGCCAAGCCCCTTGAAGGCCAGCTTTAAGGTTGAGAGCAGCCACCCCTAGGTCACTCGCCGCATTGGTGTTGGACTTGCCAACAGCTTCTTTGGTGGTTTCAAGCGCCTCAACGATGAGCTCCATCATAGAGAAAGGAGATACTGTCGCATGTTTCAAAGCTTTTTGCATGGCTTCACGACGAGCGGCTTTCTCTTCTTCCGTTTCTTTTGGAAGATCAAAGACAGCTGATACGACGTTGAAAGCTTCTGTATCCTTGTCAATGGCTTCTAGTAATTGATCTTGGAGGTGGGCACTTTTTTCGTGAACCCCTTTGATGTGGTCTTCAAATTCAGTGTATTTCTTCTTACCAATGGTCAGTTCGCAGACCATTTTTGTAAGGGAAATCCCATTTGCAGCAGATAGGGCAGCAGCAGAACCACCACCTGGAGCTGGGGCATCTGAACCAAGAACCTTGGCAAACTCAGTAATACTTAAGTCAACTAGTTTCATAGAACTCCCTTTCTAACCCAACAAGTGATTTTCCAAGACTTGTTTGCTGTAGTCAAAGTCTTCTAATTGCAAGTAGTATTCCGCTGAGTCGATCAAAGCCTTAGCTGGAGCAAGTCCGATGAGTTCTGTTCCGATGATTCGAACCCCGTAGCGTTGTGCTTCGAAACGAACGGTTTCAACGACGCGATACAATGGGAATTTTTCCAAGTTGACCATGTTGATAGAAACTTGGGCAATGTTGCGATCTTCTAGCATAACACCAATCGCTTTACAGTATTTGTATCCACCGCTGGATCCGCGAATGATTTTAGAAATGTTATTGGCAATTTCTAGATCATCTGTGTCCAGGTTGACATTGAAGGCAACGAGCGGCATACGGACACCGACAGCAGTAACCCCTGCAGTTGGGTGAATCTTGCGTTCACCGTAGTCTGGTTTCCAGTCTTCTTCCAACAATTTTTCTGGCATTCCTTCGAATTGGCCTTTACGAACTTTAGCGAGGTTGGTGCGTTCTGGACGGGTTGCGGCATCTTCATAGAGGAAGATTGGAATACCCAATTCACGATTGATGCGTTCCGCCACTTTATTAGCGATTTCGACACATTCATCTGTTGTGATATCTTTGACTGGAACGAATGGACAAACGTCTGTTGCTCCCATCCGAGGGTGTTCGCCTTCGTGCTTGGTCATATCGATGTTTTCAGATGCGTATTTTACCAATTGGAAAGCCGCTTCTTGAATGGTTTCTTCATCCCCAACGAGTGTAAAGACGCTGCGGTTGTGGCTAGCATCAGACGAGTAGTCTAATAATGTAACACCTGGAATGCTTTTCGCAGTAGCGACTAATCCGTCGATTACAGCTTGATTGCGTCCTTCAGAGAAGTTTGGAATACACTCAACAATTTTTGCCATATGATTACCTCTTTTTATAGGAGAAGTGGGGAAGGAGGGCAATGTATTCTCCTCCCCTTTCTCAATTTTTATTTTTTTGAATTAAAACAATTTTTGAACCGCATCTTTGACCAAATCTTCGTCTGCAAGATAAGGAATAGTGATGTGGTCTGTTCCTGCATGGAGACGGTTGTATTCGATCGCTGTTTCAATAGCATGATCGTTCCGTGCCCAGTTCCGACGAGCAACCCCTCCCATGGTATCCCATGAAATAGCAGATTTGATAATTTCGTCGATTCGGTGACTACCGTCTAGAACGAGACCGAATCCTCCGTTGATAGCTTTACCGATACCAGTACCACCACCATTGTGGAGAGCAACAAGACTCATACCGCGAGCAGCGTTACCAGCATAACATTGCACGGCCATATCACAAGTAACGTTCGATCCATCTTTGATATTGGATGTTTCACGGAATGGAGCATCTGTACCAGATACGTCATGGTGGTCACGTCCGATCATGACTGGTCCGATCTTACCTTGGCGAATGAGTTCATTGAATTTCAAAGCAATGTTGACACGACCCATACAATCTTGATAGAGGATACGAGCTTCTGTACCCACCACCAATTGGTTCTTCTCAGCATCGCGAATCCAGTTGTAGTTATCGCGGTCTTGGTAGCGACGAGTTGGATCGATCGCTTCCATAGCTGCGTGGTCAGTTGCAATCAAGTCTTCGTGTTTACCGCTGAGGCAGACCCAACGGAATGGACCGTAACCATAGTCAAAGAGCATAGGGCCCATGATATCTTCTACATAAGATGGCCAAATGAAGCCGTCTTTGTCATCGAGACCATTCTTAGAAATTTCCTTGATGCCTGAGTCGTACACGGATTTCATGAAGGCATTACCATAGTCGAAGAAGTAGGTGCCTTTAGCAGTCAAATCTTTAATCACTGCGAAGTGGCGAGCCAAAGTTTCATCGACCAAACGGTGGAAGGTTTCTTTGTCTTCTGCCAGCAAACGTGTCCGTTCTTCAAAGCTGATACCAACTGGGCAATAGCCACCATCATAGACGTTGTGGCAAGAGGTTTGGTCAGACAAGAGATGAACGTGAACTTGGTGTTCATTGACATATTCAAGCAAGTCTACGATATTACCATGGTAGGCAATAGAAGTTGATTCACCAGCTTCCAGTGCTGCTTGAGCCAATTTCACAGCTTCTTCGGCACTGTCTGTCACTTGACTAATCCATCCTTGAGAGTGACGGGTTTCGATCCGAGAGCGGTCCACTTCTGCAACGATCGCAACAGCTTTGGCAATTTCAGCTGCTTTCCCTTGAGCGCCACTCATACCACCGAGACCAGATGAAATAAAGAGTTTACCAGTTAAGTCGCCATCATCAGACACACCGAGTTTAAGACGTCCAGCATTAAGAAGAGTGTTGAAGGTACCGTGAACGATTCCTTGAGGGCCGATGTACATCCAGCCACCAGCAGTCATCTGACCGTAGTTGGTAACGCCCATCTCTTCAGCAATTTCCCAATCGTGCATGTTGTCATACTCACCGATCAAGAGACCGTTGGTAATGATAACGCGAGGAGCTTCTGGTTTAGATTTAAAGAGACCGAGTGGGTGACCAGATTCAACCACCAAGGTTTGGTCTTCCGTCATGACTTCCAAGTATTTCTTGATCAAGTTGTATTGCATCCAGTTAGCACAGACAGATCCTGTTTCTCCATAAGTAACCAATTCATAAGGATAAAGAGCAATCTCAAAGCTCAAGTTGTTGTCGATCATGACCTGCATAGCTTTAGCAGCAGTGCAGTTTCCTTTGTACTCATCAATTGGTTTTCCATAGATCCGATCTTTTGGACGGAAGCGATAGCCATAGATCCGACCGCGAGTTTTTAGTTCTTCTAGAAATTCTGGGATCAACTCTTGGTGGAATTTTTTAGGGATGTAACGCAGAGCGTTTTTAAGGGCAATCTCAGTCTGAGCTTGCGTTAAGCGGAAGCCTCTATCAGGTGCACGACGGATGCCTTCTTGAAACGTTGCCTTTTCAGGTAGGACATCAAAGTCAAGTTTGACAGACATAGCAGCTGCAATTTCTTTATCGTCTATAAATGACATAGTAGGAACCTCCTTATGTATAAACTATGAATTTATATTTTCTTTATTGTATCCAAGAAACGTCAATAAAGAGTCAAAAATAAATTTAATTTTTAATAAAGCAAAAAAAAATGAGGGAAAAACTTTTTGACTTTTTTTTGACGCTTTTGCTTTAGAATTATAAAATGAATAACAATGGAAATAGAAAGGAAAGTATTCATATGTCTGCTGATGTAATCTTAACCCACTTTAACCAGTTGTTTTGTCCAAACGACCTCGGTCATCCTCTTTATGGCAAGGAGATGGCAGAGGCAAAAATCCTTTCCGATGCTTATATCGCCATTAAAGATGGAAAGATACTTGCAGTGGGGACCGGTCAACCAGATTCAGGACTGATCGATGACCATACGGAAGTAAAATCCTGTGAAGGAAAAGTTGCGACCCCTGGCTTGATTGACTGCCATACCCACTTGGTCTATGGAGGCAGTCGTGAACATGAATTTGCTAAAAAGTTAGCGGGTGTTTCCTACTTAGATATTCTCGCTCAAGGAGGAGGGATTCTGAGCACTGTCCGGGCGACACGAGAAGCGTCCTTCGACAACCTTTATGACAAATCCAAACGACTGTTGGATTATATGTTGCGCCATGGGGTGACAACTGTTGAAGCCAAGAGTGGTTACGGTTTGGATTGGGAAACGGAAAAACGCCAATTAGATGTAGTAGCAGCCTTGGACCGAGACCATGAAATTGATCTGGTTTCAACCTTTATGGCAGCTCATGCGATCCCGACAGAGTACAAGGGCCGTTCTCAAGAGTATTTAGATCTGATTATTGAACAAATGCTTCCAAAGGTAAAAGAAGACAATCTGGCTGAATTCTGTGACATCTTCTGTGAAAAGGGTGTCTTTACAGCGGATGAATCACGCTATCTTCTGTCGAAAGCCAAGGAAATGGGCTTCAAATTACGAATTCATGCGGATGAAATTGAGTCCATTGGTGGCGTGGATGTGGCAGCCGAATTGGAATCTACCAGTGCAGAACACTTGATGGTCATTACTGATGAGGGCATTCAAAAACTAGCAAAAGCAAAAGTTATTGGAAATCTTTTGCCTGCAACAACCTTCAGCCTCATGGAAGATACCTATGCACCAGCTCGTAAGATGTTGGACGCTGGCATGGCTATTACCCTAACAACAGACAGCAATCCAGGATCCTGTCCGACAGCCAATCTCCAGTTTGCCATGCACCTTGGTTGCTTCATGATGCGCCTAACTCCAGTGGAAATTCTCAATGCAGTGACCATCAATGCAGCCTACTCAGTAGATCGTGCCAAAACGATTGGCTCTTTCGATGTTGGAAAACAAGCTGATATCACGATTTATGACGCACCAAATCTAGATTATCTCTTCTATTTCTTTGCGACCAACCTAGTGACAGATGTCTATAAAAATGGTAAGAAAGTGATTTAATTTTCTTCGTTTTAAATGTGACCTAAATAGAAAAACCCCCTCATCAGAATTGGTTGATGAGGGGGTTTTAGGGCTTAGAAAAGTATTTCAAAAGAGGAGTTAGAAAGCTTTAAATTCCAACCTTGACATCTGGGAATCGCTCAGACACCTGTGCAAAGAGAGTGTAGAGTTGTTCTTCAGCGTTCTTCTTATTTTTAATGGCTAGGCGGTGCTGTTTCTTTGGCTTGTCCTTGCGGATGTAGCACAATTGGAAGATAGAGCGGGCAATACCTGATTGACGAACTCGAGTGACATGTAAGTATAGTTGTTGAACATCTCGTAAATCAATCGTTTGTGTTCCTCTGAAATAGGTGATCAAATGATTTTTGTATAAGATAACTTTTAAGTCTTGATTGTAGTAACTGGCCTCATCAGCCAAACGGTTTAGATCTCCTTGGAGTTCGGGATAGTTTTGGTGGAGTTCCTGATAGGAAGCAATGGTCCGTTTCCGAACAGAGAAGCTGGCTACAACCATTGTAATGGTAAGTCCAACTAAAGCAACTGAACCTAGTAAGAGGAATAAGGAGTCTTTGTTATATTCCGTAAGGCTTAAGTAATAGCTGGTCGTCATATTGAGTGACACGACAGAAGTCGGGTCAAGGAGGGAATGGATGTACTCACTATAACCGACAAGGCGACCATTGCGAGATGTATTCTTGCTATCCTTTGCCAAAGGGGCTAATTGCGTTCCCTTTAGTTGATAAGGATTGGTCTGCAGTTCCCCATTCTTCGCTTTATCAATGATTTCTTTAATCGTCGTATCGTCTTTTTTGGTTTCGATCCCTGCATACTTACCATCATTTTGGTTATCGTATTGGACAATATAGAGTACATGCCTTTTGTCCACAGTTCCGACAGGTTCTGGATAAATATCATAGACTTGCATCGTTACAGGATCCCCAGACTTTTCTGCCTTAGCAAAGCTAGTAGCAGGATTTTGGTGACGAATCCATAATGAAAACATTAATCCTGCGAATGCCAGGAAGACAAGGGCAAGCACCAGACCTGAAACAAATCCTTTATTGCGTTTTTCCTTAATCATATCGACCTCCTTTAGTTTGATATCTAAAGTATATCATGAAAGATTTTATGTGACAAGGAAATTTATAGATGGCTGATTTTTAAGGCTTTTTAGTAGTTTTACCAAAAAGCTGTCTGTAAAATAATTGAAAAATGGTTTGATTTTAGAAGAGATTAGTAACTTTTTATAAAAAACTATATTTTTTTTAATTTTTCTATATACAAAAAGATAAATTATTGATAGAATAGAAAAGAATTGAATTAAATTTGGTTCGCGCTCATTCTGTCTTCATGTTAGTGAAACAGAATGTTTATAACCTAAATACT
This sequence comes from Streptococcus australis ATCC 700641, assembly GCF_000186465.1. Taxonomy (GTDB): domain Bacteria; phylum Bacillota; class Bacilli; order Lactobacillales; family Streptococcaceae; genus Streptococcus; species Streptococcus australis. Next base: position 829,547 of record NZ_GL636091.1, read on the forward strand.
TGCACTGGATTCTAATTCATCAGAATCATAGCTAGAATTTGAGAGGAGACAATATGACTGTTGATTTTAACAGCAAAGCATACTTGGATAAAGTGGATGCGTGGTGGCGCGCAGCAAACTATATTTCAGCTGCTCAAATGTACTTAAAAGACAACCCGTTGTTGAAACGTGAAGTGGTTGAAAACGATTTGAAAGCTCACCCAATCGGACATTGGGGAACTGTACCTGGACAAAACTTTATTTACGCACACTTGAACCGTGCAATCAACAAGTATGACTTGGATATGTTCTACATTGAAGGACCAGGTCATGGTGGACAAGTTATGGTGTCCAACTCTTACTTAGATGGTTCTTACACAGAATTGAATCCAAATATCCCACAAAATGAAGAAGGATTTAAACACCTATGTAAAATCTTCTCATTCCCAGGAGGGATTGCATCTCACGCGGCACCTGAAACTCCAGGATCTATCCACGAAGGTGGAGAACTTGGTTATGCTCTTTCTCACGCAGCGGGAGCTGTTTTGGACAATCCAGATGTGATTGCCGCAACCGTAATCGGTGATGGTGAAGGGGAAACTGGTCCATTGATGGCTGGTTGGTTGGCCAATACCTTCTTGAACCCAGTCAATGATGGTGCTGTTCTTCCAATCTTCTACCTCAACGGTGGAAAGATCCACAATCCAACAATCTTCGAACGCAAAACAGACGAAGAATTGGCCCTCTTCTTTGAAGGTCTTGGATGGAAACCAATTTTTGCAGACGTAACGGCTATTTCTGACGACCATGAAGCAGCTCATGCTTTGTTTGCAGAAAAATTGGACGAGGCGATTGAAGAAATCAAGAAAGTCCAAGCAGAAGCTCGTAAAGGTTCTGCAGAAGAAGCAACTCAACCAGTATACCCTGTCTTGATTGCTCGTATTCCTAAAGGTTGGACAGGTCCAAAAGCTTGGGAAGGAACACCAATCGAAGGTGGATTCCGTGCGCACCAAGTGCCAATCCCAGTAGATGCTCACCACATGGAGCATGTAGATGCCCTTCTTTCATGGTTGGAATCTTACCGCCCAGCAGAGTTGTTTGACGAAACTGGTAAACTAGTTCCTGAAATTGCTGAAATCGCACCAAAAGGTGACCGTCGCATGGCTATGAACCCAATCACAAACGCAGGTGTTATCAAACCAATGGACACTGCTGATTGGAAGAAACATGCCTTCAAGATCGAAACACCAGGTGCCATCATGGCGCAAGATATGATCGAGTTTGGTAAGTATGCAGCAGATCTTGTGGATGCGAACCCAGATAACTTCCGTATCTTTGGACCAGATGAAACCAAATCAAACCGTCTTCAAGAAGTCTTCACTCGTACAAGCCGTCAATGGTTAGGACGTACGAAACCAGACTACGATGAAGCTTTGAGCCCTGCTGGACGTGTCATTGACTCTCAATTGTCAGAGCACCAAGCAGAAGGAATGCTCGAAGGATATGTCTTGACAGGTCGTCATGGATTCTTCGCATCTTACGAATCATTCCTTCGTGTCGTAGACTCTATGATTACTCAACACTTCAAATGGTTGCGTAAATCGAAGACTCACACGACATGGCGTAAAAACTACCCAGCCTTGAACTTGATTGCGACTTCAACTGTTTTCCAACAAGACCACAATGGTTATACTCACCAAGATCCAGGTATTTTGACTCACTTGGCTGAGAAAACTCCTGAATACATCCGTGAATACTTGCCAGCAGATACCAATAGCTTGCTTGCAGTGATGGATAAAGCCTTCAAGGCAGAAGACAAGGTAAACTTGATCGTTACTTCAAAACACCCACGTCCTCAATTCTACTCAGCTGATGAAGCAGAAGAATTGGTTCGTGAAGGATACAAGGTGATCGATTGGGCATCAACTGTTTCAGCAGATGAAGAGCCAGATCTTGTCATTGCAGCTGCAGGGACAGAGCCGAACCTAGAAGCTCTTGCAGCCATCACAATCTTGCACAAGGCTTTCCCAGAATTGAAGATCCGCTTTGTCAACGTTGTAGACATCTTGAAATTGCGTCACCCATCAGTCGATGCGCGTGGACTTTCAGATGAAGAGTTTGACAAAGTCTTCACCGCTGACAAACCAGTGATCTTTGCCTTCCACGGTTACGAAGGAATGATCCGTGATATCTTCTTCAACCGTCACAACCACAACTTGCGTGTGCATGGTTACCGTGAAAACGGTGATATCACAACACCATTCGATATGCGTGTCATGTCTGAATTGGATCGCTTCCACTTGGCGCAAGATGCAGCTAATGCAGCTCTTGGAGCAGAAGCAGCTGAATTTGCAGCTCAAATGGACGAAACAATTGCCTTCCACAATGCTTACATCCGTGAACATGGTGATGATATTCCAGAAGTACACAACTGGAAATGGGAAAATGTAAATAAATAAGTTTATTTCAAAAGAGAGTGGGACAGAAATCGGTAATTCGTTAGAATTCGATTTCGTCGTCCCACCTCCGCACAGTTGAGTAGGGCTGTAAAAGCTGATAAAATCAGTGTAGTAGAGCCCACTCAACCACTGCGTCTTGCTTGATAATCCAAAGACAATTGAGAGGCTAGGACTTTTGTCCCAGCCTTTTTTTATACCATTTTTAAACCTGCTTGCTATTTATCTATTTTGAAGCCTATTAACTAGCGATTAATTCATATAGAAAACGCTTTATTAAGATATGGTCACAAGTCTTTATCCAATATATCCAGGATATGGAAAAAGCTGGTAGGAAATTAACCGCCTCTATCCTGGGAAATAAAGTGTTTGTGGAAAAAGTGGAAGAAGAAAAAACACAACCAACATCAGAACCACAGCCGATTCCACAACCACAGCCTGCTCCGCTTGTACCAGAAACTCCTGTTCATGAAGAGAAATAATCTGATCAACTTCTGAGTTCGGCTGTCGCAAGCAGTCCAGTAGTTGAAGAAGCAAGTGTGAAAACCATCGCAGTGAGCTACCATACTGGAGCTAGCGTCAAGGAAGAACCAAGCAGTCCCCTTCCAAAAACAGGACAAGATGAGCTTGTTACCCATCTTCTTAGCCTGTATGGCATGACTTCCCTTGCCTTGGCAGGAATATTTGTCAGCAAAAAACGTGAAGAAAACTAATAAAAAAGGAAGATTCCTCTTTAGGAGGGCTTCCTTTTTCTTTTATATAATTGAAAAAAGTCTAACTTTATTTTTGCACGAAGCCTTCAATTTTTAAGTCAACCTCATTCAATCCCACTTCATTTGGAAAAATTGTCAGAAATCAACAAAATGTTATACTTTTTTTAGATTTTTCTAGAATACATTGACTTTACATAAGATAAGGACTAAAATGAAGGAGCGGTAAACGCTTACAAAAACTTAAGGAGGTCAGGTTATGGGAAGTGACAGACAACAACGGTTTTCTTTCCGTAAATACGCAGTTGGTTTAGTATCCGTTGTAGTCGGGTGCCTTTTTTATGGTCCTGCTGTATTAGCGCAGGAGCAAGGAGGGACTCCTCAGCAGAATCTACCAGCCAGGGTTGAACATGGAACGGAAGGTGTAGCAGAAGCGGAGACAGGTTCTCAGGATTCGAATCTAATTGTTTCAGTGATTGATCAGAAGCTTCAATTGCCGGAAGCGCCAGATAGTAAAAGTTCTCTGACGGAATCAGAAAATGCGGATAAGAAAATCGGAGATGTGCCTTCTACTTATGATAAATCCAGTGAAGAAAAGTCCATACCAGAAGCTGTAGCTACTAAAGATGAAGGACTTGAAGGAAAGAAAGGAGCCCAGGAAGTCTCTGAACCTGAAAAGGAAGGAACTTCATCAGTCATAGATTCAGCCAAAGAAGAAGCGCGGGTTCAAGCTCTTGTTCGCTTAGAATCCAAACACTCTGAAACTCCAGTTGGGGCTGAAAAAATCAAAGAGCGACTGAATGAAAATCTTCCAGTCAAATCTGCGGTTTTAAAAGAACTGGAGGAAAAGGGAATTCAGTATAAGAAGTTGGCCGATTTTGATTTACTCTTCAATGGTTTTGTCTTAGAGACTAGCTACAAAGATGCCCTCAAGATACGAAAGGTGGCCCGCGTTGAAAATGTTGACATTACGCCTCTTTCCGCAGCATCAGAAACCCAAAACCTTCCTAAGAAACAAACGACCCTAGTCCCTAGCAAGGTTAGTGATGAAAATGAACTGATTAATCTTCAACCATTGTGGGATAAGGGAATCAAGGGTCAAGGAAGTGTTGTTGCTGTCCTAGATACTGGTCTGGACTATGACCATAACTTCTTTAGTTTAACAGATAAAAGTAAGGCTAAATACAAGAATAAAGAGCAGATGGAAGCGGCCATGAAAAAGGCTGGCATCACTTATGGTAAGTGGTACAACGATAAGGTGATTTATGCCTATAACTATTCCGATATGAATGATGAGATCAAGGAAGATGATCCACGTTCGCACGGAACTCACGTTGCAGGTTCTGCCGTCGGAAATGCAACAAAACCAGTGCCAACAGGAGAATTGCTCAAGGGTGTAGCTCCTGAAGCACAACTGATCTTTATGCGGGTCTTCTCTGATAAAAAAGGGATGACGGAACAAGGTTTTGTTGTTGCAAAGGCTGTAGAAGATGCAGTGAAATTAGGGGCAGATACCATCAATATGAGCTTTGGGGGAGTTAATGGTGCAGAAGCAGATACCCATCCACTGACTCGTAAGGCTTTTGAATTTGCTAGAAAATCAGGTGTCGTCATCAATGCTGCAGCAGGGAACTATGCTGTCAGTGGCTATTGGCAAGCTAAGCCAAAATCGGATGCACCAGACACTGGAACCATGGATGAACCAGCTGTTGAAAAGGGAGTTTTAGCAATTGGAGCCTTCAATAACAGTATCACTCATGAGACAAAAATTCGCCTAGAAGTTCCTGCCTTAAAGAATAAGGAAGAATTCCAAAATGGTCTGGTCGACCTTCCTGTCTATCGTTTGATCTTCCCTGTTGAGGGACCACAATCCTATGTCTATGTTCCAAAAGGTGGGGAGAATGCTTATCGGACTCCGACTGTCAAGGGGAAAATCGCCTTGGTTGAAAGTGGTGGTGATGTTTCAGATGAGGATAAAATTAATGCCCTAAGACAGGCTGGTGCCAAAGGGATTTTGGTTTATCAGACGGAAGATCAAGGAGATACAGTGCAAAAACTTCCGATGGGTTATTGGGGATCCTTCTTTCCTGTCAGTGTATTAGGACATAGCCTAGGGAAGGAGTTAGCGAAGCACGTTGGAGAGTACCAACTAACCTTCCATCAAGAAGTGAAAAAAGTACCTTATAGCGAAGCGAATAAAATGCTCTACTTTACAGGTTGGGGTCTAACAGCTGAAGGTATGCTGAAGCCAGATGTAACCTTGCCGGGTGGAAATGTCTACTCTGCTATTCCAGATGGCTCTTACGACTTAGATGCAGGTACGAGTATGGCCACGCCACATGCGGCAGGTGCGACAGCTTTGATTAAGAAAGCCTTGGAAGAACGTTTCCCTCACTATAGTCCAGAACAAATCCATACCTTGCTACGTCAGCTGGTCATGAGTACTGCTAAACCTCACAAAGATACGGAAAGCAATACCTACGCCTCTGTTCGCCAACAGGGATCTGGCTTAATGGACGCTTCTGGCGCTGCTTTTGGTGATCTTTTTGTTACAGGAAAAGGAACAGACAGTAGTTTGACGCTCGGCAATGTGAAGGATAGTTTCACATTTGAGGTAACGGTTCATAACTTGAGCCAGGAAGCTAAAGAGCTGACTTACCATACAGTTGTCAATACGGATCAGGTTGAAAAGGGACGGATTACCTTGCAAATGCGCCAATTACTTGATCAAATGGGGGATAAGAAGATTGTCGTCCCTGCTTCAGGTAGTGTCACTGTTCCAATTAAGATTAATACAAGTAGCTTCACAAAAGAACTTTCGGAACAAATGAAAAACGGCTACTTTTTAGAAGGTTTTGTCTTCTTTAAAGATGCCAAGACCCAAAAGGATTTAGTTAGCATTCCTTATATTGGTTTTAAAGGGCAGTACCAAGATTTACCTGGTATTGAAAAACCAGTTTATGAATTTACTGGAAGTGAAAAACCTTTCTACTATTACAAAAATGAAAAAGACGACAATCCGGTTAAGGATCCCGGAAATCATTTTACTGCCTTAGTCAGCACCGTCCGTAAAGATGGGGAAGATAAACAGGTGGTTCTGGGAGAAACAGAGGATCGTTATGATGGAAAAGCTCTCGCATTTTCTCCAAATAAGGATGGAAACTTAGATTCGGTTAATTTAAATGCGGTCGTTTTGAGAAACGTTGATAATATTCACTTAGCTGTCTATAAGGCAGATGATTTGAAACGGGAACATCCAATTTTTGAAAAAGGCAATGAAAGTCAGAAAAAATCGGACTATGGATGGAGAATTAATGAACGGAGCAAACTCCTCTCAGCTAGCCATTGGGCAGGAACAGATCAAAATGGTCAAGTAGTTCCTGATGGAGAATATCAATACGTCCTTACCTATCGACCAAGCACTCCTGGTGCAAAACCACAAGAAATTATCTTGCAGGTGAAGGTAGATAACCAAGTTCCTCAATTAGCTTCGACAAAAGATTTGTATGACCCTACTTCTCGCGTCTTTAAGCCAGGAGCTATCATTGAAGAAGGTAGCGGTTTAGCTGGAAAATCCTTGACCTACCAAAAGGATGGGGAAACCGTTGAACTTTCTCCAAATCAAGATGGCAACTATCGTATCCCTGAGGGGGTTGATTTGACTACGGTTCGCTTCTCTATTTGGGACAAGGTTCACAATACCAATATCTTAACACTTGAAGGGAAACCAGCTCCTTTTTCAACAGAGAAAGAAAATACCAAACCGAAAGAAGAAACAGGCTCTGAAACAAACAAACCAGCTACGGATGGTCGCTTAGAGGTTCGGATTGTTGATGAGGAAGGAAATGCAGTTTCTCAATATGCTGAAATGATGCGATATCAGGTGTTTGATAGCAAGGGCAATCGCATTGATAAAGAGTTTAATACCTATTATGAAAGTGAGTTGCCAAGACTACCTTTCGGAACTTACACCGTCAAGATCACGGGACAGGATGAAAACTATTCATGGGTTTCTCCAACTGTTATAACAGTCGAATTATCTAAAGATCATCCAGAAGGAGTTGTCAACTTCGTTTACCGCTATCGCGATAAGAATCGCTTTGATGTCGTCTTTGACAAGGAATTGCCATCTGGAACTCGTGTATTTGCAATCCATAAAGAAACTGGAGAACAGCACGAACTGGAGCAAACGATTTATGAACCTAAGACCTTTGAAAAGATTTTGTTAAATGGTGATTATCGTATTTTGATTGACCTACCTGAGGGATATCGTGCCCTAGAGAATAATTTCTACTATTCTGTAGGGGAAAAAATGAATCGATACCTAACCAGTTTTGTAGAGGTAAAGGAAGATCCTACACCTTCTCCAAGTCCAGTTCCTAGTCCATTTTCTCCGGATCAGCAACCTCATCCTAGTGAAAAAGTGACGGCGCTGGGACAGCCTCATCAACCAATTCAGAAGAAAGCAGACTTGCGTCCGATGTACGTTCGGCCAGATGAAAAGGATGAGAAGGTTACACAGGTCACTCTTCTTCCAAATCAGAAGGTGACCTTACCAAATACAGGTCAAACTGGAGACGCCCTTGGCTTACTAGGTCTCCTCTTATCCCTCTGTGGAGTAGGTTTTATTCGTCAAAGAGGAAAAGAAGGTCAGGACTAATTCTTGAATCTTTAAAGAATCGTAAAGGATAGGGGGAGGTGACCAATTGGGTAGCCTCCTTCCTTTAGATAAAGGAGTATTATATGGAGTTTCATCGTAAACAACGTTTTTCTATTCGAAAATATGCAGTTGGAGTAGCATCAGTCCTCATTGGGCTTACTTTTGTTGGACCAATGGTAGCTGCAGATACAGTAAGTCCAGAAGAGCAAGTACAGACAGTCTCCGTGGTAGATGATGCCAAGGTGGATCTTGAAAAAGAGAAAACCGATCTTGTTACAGAATCAAGTAGTAAGTCGCTTCTATCAGAAGAGATAAGAGAAACAACTACATCTGATAAGGGACAAGAATTCAATGAAGAAAGAGCAGTAGAAGCTACTGCGATTATCGCCCCCAAAGAAAAACCAACAGTCGATCTTCCAACACCAACAGAGAAGATTTCTAAACCTGTCAGTTCGCCCACGCTTTTGGTAACAAATCCAACATCGGTTCAAGAAAAATCAGAGGAAACTATAGCGAACAGTTCAGAAGTTCCTTCTCCTAATGAATTGGATGAAGCGACTCCTGTCGAAGCTTTAGTTCGACTAAAAGAAGGAAAAGAGTCTGTAGAAGGGATCCCTTCTTCTGAACTTGATAAGGCAAGGCGGATTGAGAAGACCAATCAAGAGCATGAGCAATTTTTAAAAGAACTAGAGAAACAATCGATTCGGTTTAAAAAACTCTATGATATCAATCTGTTATTTAGTGGACTAGCCTTAGAAACAACTTACGGTGATGCTAAGAAAATTCGGGGACTGGCGCGTGTGGATGCAGTGGATTTTGCTCCGCTTCACCGGTCCAGAGTAGAGGATCCCCAGCCTGTTCCTGCCTCCCCAACTTCAAGTGTGACCAAGGTCAGTGAAGAAAATAGCTTGATTAACTTGCAACCTCTTTGGGATAAAGGTATCAAAGGCCAGGGACAGGTTGTAGCGGTTATCGATTCGGGGGTGGATCCAGCACACGACATTTTCCGCCTAACAGATATTAGTAAGGCAAAATTCAAGAGTGAAGCGGACATAGAGGAGGCCAAGAAAAAGGCTGGAATTTCTTATGGTAAGTGGTATAATAATAAGATTGTCTACGTTCACAATTATAGTGATATGAATGACAATGTCAAGGAAGACGATCCAATCTCTCACGGTACCCACGTAGCAGGAACAGCAGTGGGAAATGCTTCTCAACCTTCCCCAAATGGTGAGATTATTCGAGGAGTTGCCCCAGAAGCTCAATTGATGTTTTTACGAGTCTTCTCAGATACCAAGGGGGGACAAGTTCAGAACTTTATTTATACCAAGGCTGTGGAAGATGCGGTTAAATTAGGTGCTGACTCCATCAATATGAGTTTGGGAACTGCATCTGGTTCGATTTATGATGTGGGAGAAATTACGCGCCAGACTTTTGATGCTGCAAGAAAAGCTGGAGTAACCATTACGGTCGCATCTACCAATATGGCCACCAATGGCTTCTGGCACAGCAAGCCACTTGCAAGCACACCAGATTATGGAATGACAGGGACCCCATCCGTCAATCCAAATGTCATTTCAGTTGCTTCTATCAATAGTCTAACTAAGCATGAGTCGACCGAGGCTAGTGTAAGCGTTAAAGAGTTAGAAGGTTCAAAAGACTTCCCAGATGGAAAAATTCCAATGCACTCCTTTGTAGAACGAGACGCCTTTCGGACAACCATCCCTCAAAGTTATCTCCATGTTGAGAATGGAGGACTAGAAAATTATCAGGGAAATCAAGTAAATGGTCGTTTGGTATTAACAGAAAGAGGAGGCCAAGTTTCTGATCTCGAAAAGATTAAACAACTAAAAAGTGCAGGTGCAACAGGCATCATCTTCTATCAAACTAAAGAGCAGGGGGATACACCGACATCATTTGACCTGGAAGGATTGGGAGAACGATTCCCAGTTGGGGTCATTGGCCACGGTGCTGGAAGTGTCCTAGCTCAACATGCCAAAGATTACCAGCTCCATATTGCCAACAAATTTAAACGTGTTCCTTACGATGCAGCCAATCAACTATCTGACTTCTCCTCTTGGGGGCTGTCAGCTGATGGCGACCTCAAACCAGATGTCACCCTTCCTGGAGGGATGATCTACTCATCTGTTAATAATGGAGAGTACTATATGGATAGGGGAACCAGTATGGCCTCTCCTCATGCAGCAGGAGCCACTGTACTGGTGAAACAAGCCCTGAAGGAGCGCTTCCCTCATCTCAGTCCAGAACAATTGCAAGTTCTTGTCAAACAGATGACCATGAGTACAGCTGTTCCGCATGTTGATGAGGAGACACATGCCTATTCCTCTGTACGTCAGCAAGGCGCAGGGGTCATGGATGTCACAGCTGCAGCTCTAGGAGATCTCTATGTGACTGCAAAAGATGCGAAAAGCAGTCTAACACTTGGCAATGTCACTGATACCTTTGAGTTTGACGTAACCATCCACAATCTTTCCAATCAAGAGAAGTCTGTCCGCTATGAAACCACCCTTCAGACAGACCAAGTCCAGGATGGCAAATTCACCCTTCATCCTCGTCTGTTAGAAACCCTAGATGGCAAGGAAAGCATCACGATTCCAGCCAATGGTCAGCGGACGATCCACGTGTCCGTTGACGCGAGCAAATACAAGGAAGAGCTCAGCAAGCAAATGCCAAATGGTTATTTCTTAGAAGGTTTTGTACTTGTCAAAGATGCCAGCAACAACAAACATCTGGTCAGCCTTCCTTATGTTGGCTTCCATGGAGATTACCAAAATCTTCGCGGGATCGAAAAGCCTATCTACGAATATACAGGTAGTGACAAGCCATTTTACTACTATAAGGACAAGACAGACTATCCAGATGAAAAGGTCCCAGAAACGCCAGAGCGTCATCCAGATAACCACTTTACTTCTTTGATTAGTTATGTCTATGAGAATGGGGAGTCTGTAGCCAAAACTCTTGGGCAGGATGGGGATCGCTTTGATGGGGACCAACTTTACTTCTCTCCAAACAATGATTCCAGCTTTGATAGCATCAAGGTCAAAGCCGTCATGCTTCGCAATGTTGAAAATGTCCACCTATCAGTTTACAATAAGGAGGATACGGCACGGACCAATCCGATTTACGAGGTTGGAAATGAAGTGCATCGAAAGACCGACTGGAGTTACCGAATTGGGAATCGCAGTGAAGAGTTTTATGAAATCTCTTGGGAAGGCTTGGACAAAGATGGCCAACAACTCCCAGATGGAGAATACCAATTTGTGATTACCTACCGTCCGACTGCTTCAGGAGCCAAACAACAAGAACTTAACTTCAAGGTTAAAATTGACAACACGGCTCCAAGCATTGAGACTGGAAGTGCTCACTATGACCCGCAGACTCGGATTTTCCGTCCAGGAAAGGTGATTGAAACCGGCAGTGGACTAGCAGGAACTTATCTGTCCTATGTCAAGGACGGGGAAACAGTAGCCTTAGAACCTCAAGAGGATGGCAGTTATCTGCTTCCAGAAGGGGTGGACCTTTCTACTGTCCGTTATAGCATTTGGGATAAGGTCTACAATACCACTGAGATGGACATCGAAGGGAAGAAGATAGAGGCAACGACCCCAACGAATGAAGCCAACTCAGATGAACAACCAACCGAGACAGAGACTGAAAAACCAACAGCTGAAAAGAGGAGCTTAGAGGTCGTCTTTACAGATAGTAGTGGAGAAGTGATTTCTTATTATCCATCTGTCGTTCGTTACCAAGTGGTGGATGACCAAGGGCGGGTTGTGGAAGGAGAATTCAATGCTTCCTACAATGGCGGCAGCTTCCCAGACCTACCTTTCGGCACTTATACAGTCAAAATCACCTTGTCGGATTACCATTATGATTGGGGAACAGAGTTAGTGAAGCAGGTGACGGTTTCACCTGAAAACCCACATCCGAAAGTGACCTTTGCCTTCCATTATTTAGATGAAAACAAACTCACTATTGGATTTGACCAGCCAGTTCCGGCGGGAACAGTTGTAAAGGTGGTGGGGAATGACGGAAATAGCCGTCTTCTCCCACAAAGCATCTATGATTTGCAGCGCTTTGAGACCATGCTGATGAACGGATCCTATCGTGTCCATGTGGAACTCCCAGCAGGCTACCGTGCATCGGAAAATGATTTCCTTTATGAAGTGACCAATCAGATCAATTTCCACCTTCTTTCTTTGGTCAAAGACGTTATCAAGCCAAACCCAGAGGTGCATAGTGGAGCGATTGTAGCGCCATGGATTCAACCAGAAAATCCGACACTAGTGATACCGGAAACTCCAGTGACGCCTGTCCAACCAGCGGTATCCAAAGGCCCAGTTACCCCAGCTCAACCAACTACACCTGAAACGAAAGAAGTTGCAACAAACAAACCAGTCGCTGTTGCCTATCATACTGGTGGTCAAGCAGAAGTGGCTGCATCAACGCCGACAACTAGCCTTCCCAAAACAGGACAAGAAGCCTTGACTTCAACAGTCCTTAGCCTCTTTGGCATGACCTCACTGGCTGTAGCAGGGTTTGTAGCAAGCAAAAAACGGCAAGATTAAGTCGTTCATGTATTTGGTTACTCTAAAAAACGTCCGTTTAATTTTAGAAACGGACGTTTTGAATGTTTTAAGCTGTTTTCTCCACCCAGACACTGCGGACAAAGAAGAGGCTGATGAGGGCAAGGGCTAGAAGGATCCCTGCAACATAATAGTAGGGTTGGTCGAGAGTTGTTGAACGACCAGAGAGGTTAACAATACCTCGGTAGAGGGCTCCAGCAGTTGCCGTGGCGACAGCTGAGTTCCAAAGATTAAGAGTGATTCGAGAAAGGCCTTTTACCACTAGTTGCAGAGCTACGAGCAGGGCGCCACCAATCAAAGGGATCAAGAAGAGGTAGTGCATGAAGGCAGAGGTTTCGCCAAAACTAAAGTGTTCGTAGATGCGACTCCCGACGAAGAAGAAAGCCGAGATAAGAATGTACCAGAGGATGGTCTTTTTCAACCGTTGTTTGATAGGATTAGTAACCGATGTAGACAATGTCACTCACCGCCCTTTCTGAGATAGTACCATTTGTAGTTGGTTTGTTAATAACTTGGCCATTGAAGTAGAGGGTAGAAGATCCACCACCATCCAGGTTGTAGGCTGTTTTAACGCCATACGATTTCATCACTTCCGCTAATTGGTAGAGAGAAAGCCCTTCACTTTCAGAAGTCCGTCCATCTGATACGACGATGATGTAGTGATTCTCATCGATGATCCCAATGGCTGTTCGTGGATTAGAGGCCATGGATTGCCCCACCTCTGAGTTAGTATCGACAGTTATTTCCCCATTTTCAACCAAGGAAGGTCCGAAGGCAAGGAGATTAACAACCCCGTCTTTGACCAACTGATCCGCAGAGATTTCGTCTTCGTAGATAATTTTGAAGGAACCATCCTTGTAAATGGCTAAGTCGCCATTGCTAGAGTCTTCACGAACCGTATCGCGATAAACCACTCCGTTTCGGATGACATAGCCGGTGCTATTGGCTCCGTAGTAGTCTCCATTGACGGCTAGAATGGCATTATTCTCAGCTGCAGTGACAGAGGTCTTAGCTGTCACGTTTGTTCCATAGGTATTTTGGGCTAGAGCCGTCTTGAGATAGTCTGAGGAGCTAAGCGTAATATCTGCAATGTAAACCTGAGTGTTTTCAACTGTTTTTTCTGTCAAGTTTACCTGGATATTGTCATCCGTATAGCTAGTATCGGTTGTTGTAGCTGAAGCAGCTGCTTTTTTGGCCGCCGTGGTATCCGATGTGGTCGCACTAACGGTTTGGATGGCATCTGATAAGACGAAGGTCTTAAGCATAGAATAGCTGAAGGAGCTTGTTAGCAGGATACCAAAACAAGCAGCATAGGTATACGATTTTTTAAAGAATTTCATGAGTAGGTGCAGTCCTTTCCTTGAAAATGATTTTTTTCTGAATCAGCCATGAGACGACGAAAAGCAAGAGTCCGACGATCACTTTGCTGAGGAGCAAATGAAGACCGAAGCTTGTATAGAAGAGTCGAATCAAGAGGGTATCGAGAATAAAGAGTCCAATCGCAAGTCCCAAGTAACCACTTCCGGTTCGAGCCAGGCTGTCTTTGTTCTTAAAGACGAAACGTTTGTTGGTCGAGTAGTTAAAGATAGAGCTAGCCACACGAGCGATCCCGTTGGCAAGGAGGATCCGAAGGCTAATCGGCACAGCCATCATTACGAAAAGGAAGAAGGCGTAGACCAGATAGTCAACGATAAAGCTACTCAGGGAAGAGAGGGCAAATTTAAACATGTCCTTGTAGATCATAAGGCCGTCTCGAATAGGGCGGAAGTGGGACCCTTCATTGTCATTGATATAGACTGTTTCGATCGGAACTTCCAAGATGGGGAAGGCCTTGCTAGCTGCAAGAAGTACATTCATTTCGTACTCATACCGTTGACCCTCAATTTCTAACATAAAGGGGATCATGTTGGTTGTAAAGGCTCGAAGGCCAGTCTGGGTATCTGTCACAGCGACCCCTGTTTGTTGCTTGAACAAGAAGCGGGTCAATTTATTTCCAAAAGCAGAACGCAAAGGAACCTTGCCTGAAAAGGCGCGTGCCCCTAGAACCAATTGATTCGGATTATCTTGCGACTGGTTGGCCACGCGGAAGATATCCCAAACCTTATGTTGGCCATCGGCATCGGCAGTGATGACTGTACCGTATTGCCCTTGCTCTTGAATGTAAGTGTAGGCTGTTTTGAGAGCCCCTCCTTTTCCAAGGTTCACTTCGTGGTGAAGGACTGTGGCTAATCCGTCTAATTTTTCAAAAATAGCCTGGCACTCCTCAGAACTACCATCGTCCACAACGATAATGGAGAAGTCACATTTTTCTCTCAGTTTTTTCACCAGTTTGAGAAGTTTTTGATCAGGTTGATAAGCGGGGATGACTAAATAATTCATAACCGTTCCTCGTTTCTTGTTTGTGATGAAGGTAGTATAACGGCCCATTCTTAAAGCTAACTGATATCAGTTTTCTTTAAGGAAAGGGAGAGATTTCCTTGCTGTATAAAAACTAGAGAAAATAATAGAAGAAAGATAAATCTTCTCAAAAAGAATTAAGAGAAGGTATTTTTACTTGCCATCTATCCTAAAGTCTGGTATAATAGTTTCTTGTGAGCAAACCTCACTTACCCCTTGCAAAGACTTGGGGTCATTAGACCAAAAGGAGGAACATATCAATGGCTAAATACGAAATTCTTTATATTATTCGTCCAAACATTGAAGAAGAAGCTAAAAACGCTTTGGTAGCACGCTTTGACTCTATCTTGACTGACAACGGTGCAACTGTTGTTGAATCAAAAGATTGGGAAAAACGTCGTCTTGCATACGAAATCCAAGATTTCCGTGAAGGACTTTACCACATCGTAAACGTTGAAGCGAACGACGATGCAGCTCTTAACGAGTTCGACCGTCTTTCAAAAATCAACGGTGACATTCTTCGTCACATGATCGTAAAAGTTGATGCGTAAGCCCTAACGAATAAAGAAGGTGACTAATGATTAACAATGTTGTACTTGTAGGTCGTATGACTCGAGATGCTGAACTTCGTTATACCCCTCAAAATCAGGCTGTTGCGACATTCTCACTCGCGGTTAACCGTAATTTTAAAAACCAAAATGGTGAACGAGATGCGGACTTTATCAACTGTGTGATTTGGCGTCAACAAGCTGAAAATTTAGCGAATTGGGCTAAAAAGGGTGCCTTAGTTGGGATTACAGGTCGTATCCAGACTCGTAATTATGAGAATCAGCAAGGTCAACGTGTTTATGTCACTGAAGTCGTAGCGGACAGCTTCCAATTGTTGGAAAGCCGCGCGAATCGTGAAGGACAAGCAGGTGGTGGTTATGCTTCAGCTGGAGGATTTGCAGGAAATGCAGCTCCAAGCTTTGGAGGATCTGAACCATCAAATGCAACACCAAACTTTGGACGTGATGACAATCCATTCGGAGCTAATCCAATGGACATCTCGGATGACGATCTACCATTCTAAGAATGGGTTTAACGAATTAAAACTATAAAGGAGAAATAAACATGGCTCAACAACGTCGTGGCGGATTCAAACGCCGTAAAAAAGTTGATTACATCGCAGCAAACAAAATTGAATATGTTGATTACAAAGATACTGAGCTTCTTAGCCGTTTCGTTTCAGAACGTGGGAAAATCCTTCCTCGTCGTGTAACTGGAACTTCAGCGAAGAACCAACGTAAAGTAACAACAGCTATCAAACGCGCTCGCGTAATGGCTTTGATGCCTTTCGTAAACGAAGATTAAAGAAAAGACCCTTATGGGTCTTTTTTTCAGGTCCAGTGGACCTCTTTTTCAGACCCTTTTGGATCTTTTTTGCGAGCATAGAAATGTGATAGTGAGTTAGGTCCGGGTGGCCCTCTTTGACCTTTCCCAAGCTCTAATTATGCTATAATGAGGGGGAGAAAGGTATCAAGGAGCGCAACATGAAGGAAAGCACAATCATCAGAAGTATGATGGAGTATGATATTGAAGGGATCTCTCAAGCCTTTATCCACCAAGGGTGGCCGGGTAGAGAGGATATCTTGGCCAGCTATTTTCAGGATCAGGAGAACGGAAAGAGAGACGTATTAGTAGCTGAGTCGGATGGATTTGTGGCAGGTTATATCACTATATTGCCTGCTGCTAAGCACGGCCCTTTCGTGGGAGTCTATCCAGAACTTTCAGATTTCAATGTCTTTGAGCCTTTTCAAAATCAAGGTATTGGAAATCTCTTGATGGAAGAAGCGGAAAAACGAGTTAAACTCGTATCGGATAAGGTGACGCTTGGTGTTGGGCTCCACTCAGGTTATGGACCTGCTCAGAGATTGTACATCAAACGAGGTTATATTCCAGATGGTTCGGGAGTTTGGTTTAGGGATCAGCCCTTGGCCCCTTACAGTTCTTGTGAAAACAATGATGACTTAGTCCTCTATTTTTCAAAAAGATTGAACAAGAACATGCAGTAAAACAAAAACGGATGAAAACTTCATCCGTTTATTTTTAGCGTCGTTGAGGTGCTGTATTGGCGCTCTTGATATTGTATTTTTTCTTCAAATAGTAGCGGAGGAGAAGAGCCCCACCACCGAGTAAGAGCATGAACCAGTTTGGTACACGCGGGTTGAGGAATTGTGGGAGTAAAGCAGTGACCATGAGAATCACAACCCAAAGGATCATGGCTAACATTAGGATAGGAAGTGACTTGGTTAAAGCAGGCCGTTTCATTCCACGTTTAGAAACTTCGTAGTATTGGTAGAAGTAGTAATACATCAAATAGAGCACAACCCCACCAGCCAAGCTACCAAGAGCCAATGTGAGGAGTCCATAAGTGGTTCCCTGAGGAGCAAATAAGTTCATGAAGGCTGAAATAGCAGCAAAGAGACCAAAGACGAGAAGGAAAGAATCTGTGATCATAAGATGAGGAGCATCATTCTCTTTTGGATGCTCTTTTTCGTAGCGTTCCTGATCACTAAAAGCATTGGCCCAAACAGTTGGCGCTCCAAAGAGAGTTCGCGCCGTTACTCCTTTTGGTTGGTTTTCAAAGATAGCTGGAAGAATTTCTTCAATCAGGCTAGTAGCCTCTTCTTCTGTTTTGCCGTTTTCAATCAATTGGTGTTTAGCGATGCGAACGAATTCTTGATTCTTTTTACTTAATTGGGTCAAATCAAATTGAGACATAAATACTCCTTAGTGTTATTAGTAGGTGTTAGAACCATTTTTTATGGATGAGGTAGACAACGAGCGATCCGGTCATGGCAAAGGCAATAAAGATAATGAGCCAGAAAGCATTAGGTTCTCCGTTGAGGGGGAGATCATTGTTTTTAAAGTTCATGCCATAAGCCGAGAAGATCATAGTTGGGATGGACATGACGATGGTCACCATGGCCAAGGTCTTCATGATATTATTCTGGTTGTTGGAGATGATCGATGCGAAGGTATCGGTCATAGAGTGGAGAATGTTTCCATAAATATCCGCCATCTCAATGGCCTGTTGGGTCTCGATCAAGGTATCTTCCAACAGATCCTCGTCTTCCAGGTATTTCTTGATGTTACTAGTGGCACTGGTCAATTTCTTGATCACGCGCTCATTGGTTTTCAGAGAGGCCTTGAAGTAGACGATGGTCTTTTCTAGCTCCATCAGTTCAATCAGCTCCTCATTACGCGTTGACTTGTGCAGTTGACTTTCAATCTGTTCACTCTTGCGATCCAAGGTACGAAGCGCGGTTAAGTAGAGCTCGGCATTGCGATAAAGGATCTGGAAGATGAAGCGGGATCGCATGAAGGTATAGAAATTCCGCAAGCGACGATTGATAAAGGTGTCTAGGAGAGGTAACTCTTCCAAGCAAGTGGTGATGATAGCCTCTTCTGTTAGGATAATTCCCAAAGGGATGGTGACATAGTAGGTCTGATTGTTCCGCTCTTCCTTGATGGGAACGTCTACGATGATCAAGGTATACTCATCTTCGATGGTCATACGGGACATTTCTTCCGCATCGAGTGGTGCTCGTAAGTCGGCAATATCGATGTTAAAAGCAGAGGCGATTTCCATCGATTCACTTTGGGAAGGATTGACAAGGTTGATCCAGCTACCGGGTTCCAGTGTCTCTATTTCTTTAAATTCAGTCGTTGTCGATAAAAAGACCTGTTTCATGGTGCCTCCCCTTGTTTTTTTACACCTTAACATTATAACAGAAAAAGCACGCTTTTGGATAAAAGAATACTGAAAAATTTGATATAATGAAGGATAAATAAATTGATGAAAAGTGGAAGAAATGCTCGATAAAATTGTCATTCATGGAGCGCGTGCTCATAATTTAAAAAATATTGATGTTGAAATCCCTCGAGATAAGCTGGTCGTGGTCACTGGTCTATCAGGTTCTGGGAAATCGAGCTTAGCCTTTGACACTCTCTATGCAGAAGGACAAAGACGTTATGTAGAGAGCCTGTCAGCTTATGCTCGTCAGTTTTTAGGAAATATGGAAAAACCCGATGTGGACTCGATTGATGGCCTAAGTCCAGCCATTTCCATTGACCAAAAAACAACCAGCAAAAATCCGCGGTCAACGGTTGGAACGACAACAGAAATTAACGATTACTTACGCCTTCTATATGCTCGTGTGGGGACTCCTTACTGTATCAATGGCCATGGAGCGATTACGGCTTCTTCGGTCGAGCAGATTGTAGACCAAGTTTTGGAATTGCCAGAGCGCCAACGCCTGCAAATTCTAGCGCCCATCGTTCGTAAGAAAAAAGGCCAACATAAGAATATCATCGAAAAGGTGCAAAAAGACGGCTATGTCCGGGTGCGTGTGGATGGCGAGATCTTTGATGTGACAGAAGTCCCAGAATTATCCAAAAGCCAACAGCACACAATTGAGGTTGTCGTAGACCGGATTGTCATCAAAGATGGCATTCGGTCCCGTCTCTTTGATTCGGTCGAAGCGGCCCTTCGGATCGCAGATGGCTACGTGGTCATCGATACCATGGACGAAAATGAACTGCTCTTTTCAGAGCATTATGCTTGCCCGGTTTGTGGCTTTACCGTCCCTGAGTTGGAACCTCGTCTCTTTTCATTTAATGCCCCCTTTGGCTCTTGTCCAGATTGTGATGGACTAGGGATCAAGCTAGAGGTGGACTTGGATTTGGTTGTTCCAGATTCTAGCAAGACTCTCCGTGAAGGAGCACTAGCACCCTGGAATCCGATTTCTTCTAACTACTATCCTCAGATGTTGGAGCAGGCCATGATCCAGTTTGGGATTGATATGGACAAGCCATTTGAAGACTTGTCCCCAGAAGACCGACACTTGATTTTCTATGGTTCTGAGGGCAAGGAATTCCATTTCCATTATGAGAATGAATTTGGTGGGGTTCGCGATATTGACATTCCTTTTGAAGGGGTCGTTACCAATATTAATCGCCGTTACCACGAAACGTCTAGCGACTTTACTCGCAATCAGATGTTGTCCTACATGAATGAATTGACTTGTGTCACCTGCCATGGGTATCGCTTGAATGACCAGGCCTTGTCTGTCCGAGTAGGAGGAGAGAGGGGGCTACATATTGGGCAAATCTCTGACTTGTCCATTGAGGACCATCTTAAGGTGGTAGCTGATCTCAAATTAACCAAGAATGAGGAGACCATTGCTCGACCTATTCTCAAAGAAGTCAAGGATCGTTTGACCTTCTTGAACAATGTTGGCTTGAGCTATCTGACCCTGTCTCGCTCGGCCGGGACTCTATCTGGGGGAGAGAGTCAGCGGATTCGCTTGGCGACCCAGATCGGCTCCAACCTCTCAGGTGTCCTCTATATCCTGGATGAGCCTTCGATCGGTCTTCATCAACGGGACAATGATCGCTTGATTGCTAGCCTCAAGAAGATGCGTGATTTGGGCAATACCTTGATCGTTGTCGAACACGATGAGGATACCATGAGAGAGGCTGATTACCTGATCGACGTCGGTCCAGGAGCCGGTGTCTTTGGAGGCGAGATTGTTGCGGCTGGAACGCCTAAGCAGGTAGCCCGCAATAGCAAATCCATCACTGGTCAGTACCTCTCTGGAAAACGGGCTATCCCTGTACCAACGGAACGACGGGTGGGCAACGGTCGCTTTATCGAATTGACAGGGGCTGCTGAAAATAACTTAAAAGAGGTGACCGCTCGCTTCCCGCTGGGCAAGTTCATTGCTGTTACTGGCGTTTCAGGCTCAGGCAAGTCAACCTTAGTCAACAGTATTTTGAAAAAAACGCTGGCGCAAAAGTTGAACCGCAATTCAGAGAAACCCGGGAAATACAAAACCATTTCAGGTGTCGAGCACATTGATCGACTGATTGATATCGACCAAAGTCCGATTGGCCGCACTCCACGCTCCAATCCGGCTACCTATACAGGTGTATTTGACGACATTCGTGACCTCTTTGCCCAAACCAATGAAGCCAAGATTAGAGGCTACAAAAAAGGCCGCTTTAGTTTCAACGTCAAAGGTGGCCGGTGTGAGGCTTGTTCGGGAGATGGTATTATCAAGATTGAGATGCATTTCCTACCGGATGTCTATGTACCGTGTGAAGTCTGCCATGGGCGACGTTACAACAGTGAAACCTTAGAAGTTCACTATAAAGAGAAGAATATCTCCCAGATTTTGGACATGACCGTCAATGATGCGGTGGATTTCTTTAAACATATTCCAAAGATTAATCGCAAATTACAAACCATCAAGGATGTCGGTTTGGGCTATGTGACCCTGGGACAACCGGCAACGACGCTTTCTGGTGGAGAAGCCCAGCGGATGAAGTTGGCTTCAGAGCTTCATAAGCGCTCAACTGGCAAGTCCTTCTATATCTTGGATGAGCCGACAACAGGACTTCATACAGAGGATATCTCTCGTTTGCTCAAGGTTTTGGAACGCTTTGTGGATGATGGCAATACCGTTTTGGTTATTGAGCACAACTTAGATGTCATTAAGACAGCGGACCATATCATCGACTTAGGACCAGAAGGTGGAGTCGGTGGTGGCACCATTATTGCGACAGGAACACCAGAAGAAGTAGCCAGCAACCCAGCTAGCTTTACAGGACAGTATTTGAAAGGGAAATTACAATGAACCAACGAATTACAAATCTACGAACTAAAATGAAGGCACAGGATCTAAAAGCTGTCCTCATTAACAACTTGAAAAATGTCTACTATTTGACTAATTTCTGGGGATCAAATGGGACTGTCTTGGTGACAGAAGAGCGCGTGGTCCTCTTCACTGATTCGCGCTACACCATTCATGCCCATGCGACTTGCTTCCCCTTTGTTGAGATTGTTGAAACCCGCAATGAATTGGAAGAAGCGGCAAAAATAGTCAAAGATGCAGCGATCCAAGAACTTGGCTTTGAGGATGAGATCACAGTTGCCTACCATACCCGTCTAGCGACCGCTTTCTCAGGAGTCGCTCTAAGAGCCTTGTCTGATTTTGTAATGGAGTTTCGTTTGATTAAAGATGAGACAGAAGTAGCAACCATCCGCAAGGCTTGCAGTATTTCAGATCAAGCCTTTCTAGATGTGCTGGAGTTTATCAAGGTTGGCCAAACAACAGAATTAGAAGCGGCGACCTTCCTCGATTTCAGAATGCGGGAATTGGGAGCGTCAGGTGTATCCTTTGATATCATCTCCGCTGCGGGAGAACGCTCTGCTATGCCCCATGCGACTCCAAGTGATCGCATCATCTCTGCTGGGGATGCCTTGACCTTAGACTTTGGCTGTCTTTACAACCATTACGTCAGTGATATGACCCGGACCATTTATGCAGGTCATGTCAGCGACAAGGAAAGAGAAATTTATGAAACGGTCTTGAAAGCCAACCAAGCTCTCATTGCTGAAGCCAAGGATGGACTCGGTTTCCGTGATTTTGATAAAATTCCTCGAGATATTATTGAGGCTGCAGGATACGGTCAGTACTTTACTCATGGAATTGGACATGGTATTGGCTTGGACATCCATGAAGAGCCTTATTTCAGTCAAACTTCCAAAGAAGTTATCAAGGCCGGCATGGTCTTGACAGATGAGCCAGGGATCTACATTGAAGGCCTGTCTGGTGTCCGGATTGAAGATGATCTCCTGATTACGGAAACCGGTTGTGAAGTCTTGACCTTGGCACCGAAAGAATTGATTGTGATCTAAGGAAATTTGCAGAGACAGATTTGAGAAATCTGAGCATTTGTGATAGAATAAAGAGTAATATATTTTTAAAAAGAGGTATGAAAACATGATTGAAGCAAGTAAGTTGAAAGCTGGTATGACCTTTGAAACAGCTGATGGAAAATTGATCCGCGTTTTGGAAGCTAGCCACCACAAACCAGGTAAAGGAAACACCATCATGCGTATGAAATTGCGTGATGTTCGTACTGGTTCAACTTTTGATACAAGCTACCGTCCAGAAGAAAAATTTGAGCAAGCTATTATTGAAACTGTACCAGCTCAATACTTGTATAAAATGGATGACACAGCTTACTTCATGAATACTGAAACATACGACCAATATGAAATTCCTGTTGTCAATGTTGAGAACGAATTGCTTTACATCCTTGAAAACTCAGAAGTGAAAATCCAATTCTACGGAAGCGAAGTGATTGGGGTGACGGTTCCTACAACTGTTGAATTGACAGTAGCTGAAACTCAACCATCTATTAAAGGTGCTACAGTGACAGGTTCTGGTAAACCAGCTACAATGGAAACAGGTCTTGTGGTAAACGTTCCAGACTTCATCGAAGCAGGACAAAAATTGATTATCAATACAGCTGAAGGAACTTACGTTTCTCGTGCCTAATCAGCTCTAAAAAAATAGGTCTGATAGAAAGGAACTTCTATGGCAACTGAACAATACGGCGAAATCGTCATTGCACCTCGTGTGCTAGAAAAAATTATTGCGATTGCGACTGCAAAAGTAGATGGTGTTCATTCTCTTGAAAATAAGAGTGTATCGGATAGCCTTTCAAAACGTGCTCTTGGACGTGGGGTTTACCTTCGTACACAAGAAGATGGTCAAATTTCTGTTGATATTTACCTCTATCTAGAGTATGGTGTAGCAGTCCCTAAAGTAGCGGTTGCGATCCAAAAGGCAGTAAAAACAGCTGTCTACAATATGGCAGATGTGACCTTGGATGATGTCAATATCCATGTGGTTGGAATCGTGACTGAAAAAGCAGCGAAACCTGATTTGAAAGATTTGTTTAATGAGGATTTCCTCAATGACTGATATTTTATTTGAATCACGTCGTGATCTACGGGAGCGTGCCTTTCAAGCTCTAATGAGTTTAGAGTATGAAGGAGATGTTGTAGAAGCGTGTCGATTTGCTTTTACTCATGACAAAGAGGAAACAGACCAGGAAGTGGAAATTCCAGCTTTTCTACTCAATTTGGTATCTGGTGTTCGTCAATCAAAAGATGAATTGGATAAACAGATTGCCCAACACTTGAAAACTGGATGGACCGTCGAACGCTTGACTCTAGTGGAGAAAAACATTCTTCGTTTGGGTGTGTTTGAAATCACTTCATTTGATACCCCTCAGTTGGTTGCAGTGAATGAAGCAATTGAATTAGCTAAAACATTTTCAGATGAAAAATCTGCTCGGTTTGTGAATGGTGTCTTAAGTCAATTCGTAACGGAAGCGGAATAAGATAGAAAAGAAACCACCTTTGAGGGTGGTTTCTTTTTGAGTATAGAGCTTCGCTTGATCATGATAAGGAAAAAGACTGGTACAAAAGTTCGGCCTCTCAATTGACTTTGGATTGTCTAACAAGACGCAGTGGTTGAGTGGGCTCTACTGCGCTGATTTTATCAGCTTTTACAGCCCTACTCAACTGTGAGGAGGTGGGACGACGAAATCGAATTCTAACGAATTACCGATTTCTGTCCCACTCTCTTTTAAACACTTTTGCCGGGTAAAACACTAACAGGGAGAAAATAGCCTGTTGTTTTTACGTCTTTTCCTTCGATTTTTTGAAGAAGAAGGTCGACTGTCAGGCGAGCAATCTCTTGTAAGGGTTGCTTGATGGTGGTGAGACGGGGGAAATAATTTTCGATAAAGTAGGTCCCGTCATAGCCAATGATCTTCAGGTCTTCTGGAATGGCAATGCCGAGTTCGTCAGCGATTTTCATCACCAAAATAGCCGTTAGATCGTCAGACGCAAAGATGGCATCCGGTTTTTGCTGGGTCAAGATGGACTTGATTTCCATTTCTTTGCGAATGGGTGAATAATCACTGGAAACATTGATAATTTGTGCTTCTGGTAGGACGGAAGCAAAGCCAGCATGCCGGAGGCCAGTAGGGGAATTGGAGTTATCATTCCCTGTGAGCATGATAATCTTTTTTGCCCCCGTCTTGGCAAGGGTTTCCGCAGCGAGAACGCCACCAGCGTAGTTATCAGACGAGACGACAGGGATCTCAGGGGAGAGGTTCCTATCAAAGGCGATGATAGGAGCTGCGACCCGGTTGTAATCTTCAATCCCTAGATTATGACTACCAGAAATAATACCATCCACTTGATTGGCTTCTAGCATTTCGATGTATTCACGTTCTTTTTCCGAATCATGCTCGCTATTACAAATAATGGTTTTATACCCATGTTTAAACAGTTCTTCTTCCAGTTTATCGATTAATTCTGCATAGAAGACATGGCTGATTTTGGGGAAGATTAAGCCGATTAACTTGGCTGATTTTCCTTGTAGGCTCCGAGCGATCGTATTCGGCTTGTAGCCCAATTCTCTCATGGCCTCTTTAACTTTTGAGACAGTTTTTTCAGATAAATAGCCCTTTTTGTTAATGACTCGTGAAACTGTCGTGGGGCTGACGCCAGCTAATTTGGCGACATCAGTGAGCTTTGCGACCATAGTCTAGTTCGTAGTATGTTCCAGTAGGTGTTCCGGATTTGATCAAAATACCAGTTTGATCAGCATGCGGGAAGACGCGACCAGAGAATACCTTTTCTCCTTTGTTGATAAAGATTTCAAAAATCGAGTTATCGATGAAAATTGTAGCAGTTGTCGCTTGATTTTCGATTGGGCAAGTACGAGTAGTTCCAAACTCTTGGGCATACTGTTCGCCAGCTTGGCTACGGTCGACAATGACTTGACCATTTGCAATATCAAAAGTAATAGAAAGTCCTTTGCCTTCTTTATCAGCTAGGAGAATAATCTCACTTTTGCTATTGGCTTCAAAGGCTAATTCTAACTCGTAGCAATTATTGGTTGTTTCCTTGTTTGTAAACTCGGAAGAAGTGGAGCGGAGCTCTTTTACAGCTTCGACCGGATATTGATAAAGTTTACCGTCCTGAATAGTTAGCTCTTTGACCAAAGAGAAGGCTCCTTGGTGGTCAAAGCGATCGGATGGGTAAGCGACATCTGGTAAACCTAACCAGCTAACCGTTAAGGCTCTTCCATCAGGAGTGTTGAAGCCTTGCGTTGCATAGGCTTCGAAGCCGTAGTCCAAGTTGTGCAATTCAGATACGTCAACGAGACGAGCTTGTTCAGGATCAAAGGAAGCCCCAATCTTATACATATTTGGATAGATATTGTCGTAGTCGAGGACTGCTTTGTCCAAACCTTGAGGGCAATAAAGAAGAACAGGTTGCTCGCCGACGAAGACCAAGTTAGGACACTCCATCATATAAGCTGTACGATCATTGTTGAAATCAAGATCGCCTACCTCAACCCAGTTGGTATAATCGTTATTCACCGCTTTGTAAAGGCGAACGAATCCTTTTTTCTCAAGGTCTTGACCACCGACGATGGCATAGTATTGATCTTTGAATTTAAAAATTTGTGGGTCGCGGAAATGATCGGTAGCATCCTCTGGCTGATCAATGAGGATTTGGTCGATTTTTTTAAGATTTCCATCCTGGTCTAAAAGGGCCCCGATTTGGTAGGGATGACGGATCCAGTTCTCATCTCGTACATTTCCTGTATAGAATAAGAAAAGTTCGTCATCGAATTGCATAGCCGAACCAGAATAGGCTCCGTGGCTATCCAAAGGTGTGTCTGGTAAAACCTTAAGACCAGTTTCTTTAAAATGAACTAAATCATCACTTTCCAGTTGTACCCAAGACTTCAATCCGTGAGCGGCTCCAAAGGGAAAATTCTGGTAAAAGAGAATCCATTTACCATTAAAATAGGAGAAACCATTCGGGTCATTTAAAAGGCCAGTTTTGGGTTCGACATGGTAATGAGTATGCCAAGGAGAATTAGCCATGTTTTCTTTAATTTGTTTCTTTTCTTCTTCGGTCCAGTCTTCATACCGTTTGTACCGAAGTTCTGTTGTCCATTCCATTTGACTCCTCCAAAATTTTTCTTACTTCCATAGTACCGATTTCTATAAAAAAAAGCAAGACTTTGGTCAAAGAATTGAGAAAAAATGTCAAACGTTCATCATAAAATATCGAGGTGGAGGCTAGATTTGATTTGTGAAAACAAATGAAAGAATGAAAGTTTTTGAAAATTAAAAAACCGAATAAAGTCTATTTTCTACACTAGGCAGGCGTTAGTGTGAATGAAAATAAAAATCACTATTTTCAAACCATCAAAAATTGCAAATAAATGCCAAAAACTTTCTGCAAAACGGTTGACATATTTTTAATACGTGGTACAATTAAATGCGTAGAGACGGGTGAACCGTTTTCAAAACAATAAAAATAAGGAGATTTTTGCAAATGTCAAATACAGAAATTGCAAAAAAAGTCATCGATGCGATCGGTGGAGTTGAGAACGTCAACAGTGTTGCTCACTGTGCGACTCGTCTTCGCGTGATGGTGAAAGATGAAGAGAAAGTCGACAAAGATGCTGTCGAAAATATTGAAAAAGTTCAAGGTGCTTTCTTTAACTCAGGTCAATACCAAATCATCTTTGGTACTGGTACTGTGAACAAGATTTATGAAGAAGTAGTAGCTCTAGGTTTGCCAACTTCATCAAAAGATGAAATGAAAGCTGAAGCAGCGAAACAAGGAAATTGGTTCCAACGTGCCATCCGTACCTTCGGGGATGTTTTTGTACCGCTTTTGCCAGCGATTGTAGCGACAGGTCTCTTTATGGGGATTCGTGGTGCGATTGTTCAAGACCAAGTTTTAGCCTTGTTTGGAACAACCGCAGAAGCTTTTAAAGCAACAAACTTCTATACTTATTCAGTTGTATTGACAGATACAGCATTTGCCTTCTTCCCAGCCTTGATCTGTTGGTCAGCATTCCGTGTCTTCGGTGGAAATCCATTGCTTGGTTTGGTTCTAGGATTGATGATGGTAAACTCATCCTTACCAAATGCTTGGGCAGTAGCTTCTGGCGATGCGCAACCAATCCTCTTCTTTGGATTTATCAAAGTTGTCGGTTATCAGAACTCTGTATTACCAGCCTTCTTCGTCGGATTAACTGGTGCCAAACTTGAAAAATGGCTTCGTAAGCGTATTCCAGATGTATTGGACCTACTAGTTGTACCATTCTTGACATTCTTGATTATGTCTATTTTGGCTTTGTTTATTATTGGTCCTATTTTCCACGAAGTTGAAGGATACGTAAAAATTGCTACTCTTTGGTTGCTCAGCCTACCAGTTGGTCTAGGTGGTTTGATTCTTGGTGGTGTTCACCAAGTCATCGTCGTTACTGGTGTTCACCATATCTTCAACCTTTTAGAGTCTAACTTGGTAACTTCTACAGGATCAAATCCGCTGAATGCGATCATTACAGCAGCAATGACTGCCCAGCTTGGAGCAACTCTTGCTGTTGGTATTAAAACAAAGAATCCAAAAATTAAAGCACTTGCCTTCCCAGCAGCTCTTTCTGCAGGTTTAGGTATTACTGAACCAGCTATTTTTGGTATCAACCTTCGTTATGGTAAACCATTTATTATGGGACTTATCGCTGGTGGAGCAGGTGGTTGGTTAGCAAACATTCTAGGATTGGCTGGTACTAGCTATGGAATCACTATCATTCCTGGAACGCTTCTTTACATCAACGGACAACTCTTGAAGTATGTCTTCATGGTATTGGTTACAACTGCTCTCGGTTTTGTACTCACTTACTTGTTTGGTTTTAAAGATGAAGAACCAGTAGTTGCTGCTGAAAGTGCTACAACAGATCGTTTTGTTGAGGAAGCTGTGACTGGAACTGTTCCAGCATCTCTTCAAGACGAAACCATTATTTCACCAATCGTTGGTCAAGCTGTTGCTTTGTCTAAAGTGGATGATCCAGTGTTCTCAAGCGGTGCTATGGGTCAAGGGATTGCAGTGAAGCCATCTGAAGGTGTCGTTTATGCTCCTGCAGATGCTGAAGTAACGATTGCTTTTGCGACTGGACATGCCTTCGGTTTGAAGACAGTGAATGGTGCTGAAATCTTGATCCACGTTGGGATTGACACTGTTTCAATGAATGGTGACGGTTTTGAGCAAAAAGTTGCACAAGGTGACAAGGTTAAAGCTGGTGATGTTCTTGGAACATTTGATTCTGCTAAAATTGCAGCAGCTGGTCTTGATGATACAACAATGGTCATCGTCACAAACACAGCTGACTATGCTTCAGTAACTCCAGTAGCTACTGGTGCAGTTGCTAAAGGCGATGCGATTATTGAAGTAAAAGCATAATTTAAAATATGATTGCTCAAGGACTGGTTAGGGTATCCTCCAGTCCTTGAATTTTGTTTGGAGATGAGGTTTGGAATAAAAAAGTTTCTCACCTAATGTTGAAACATAAATAAGAGTAGTTTTTTCTTTAAGGAATAGAAGTGAACCGTTTTCCTTTATGATATAATAGAAAAAAAGAGAATTGAAGAAGAGGATTGATATGACTAAATTATATGGAAGTCTTGAAGCTGGTGGAACAAAGTTTGTTTGTGCTGTAGGTGACGAAAATAATAATGTCATTGAAAAGACACAGTTTCCAACAACAACCCCTATTGAAACCCTTGATAAATGTATTGAGTTTTTCTCTAAATTTGAAACTCTTGCTGGTTTAGCGATTGGTTCATTTGGACCGATTGACATTGATAAAAATTCAAAAACATATGGTTTTATTACAACAACTCCCAAACCACATTGGGCGAATATTGATGTGGTCGGTGCTTTTCGTCGTGCATTAAATGTACCGATTTACTTTACAACGGACGTAAATAGCTCAGCATATGGTGAGGTTGTCGCTCGTAATAATGCGGGTGCACGGATTGAAAACTTAGTTTACTACACAATTGGTACAGGGATTGGTGCAGGTGTCATCCAGCGTGGTGAATTCATTGGTGGAGTAGGACATCCTGAGATGGGCCATTACTATGTTGCCAAACACCCAATGGATGTTGAAAAAGAATTTAATGGTGTGTGCCCATTCCACAGAGGCTGTTTAGAAGGTCTTGCGGCTGGTCCAAGCTTGGAAGCTCGTACTGGTATTCGTGGGGAAAATATCGAACTCAATAGCTCTGTATGGGATATCCAAGCCTACTATATTGCTCAAGCTGCTGTCAATGCGACTGTAACCTTCCGCCCAGATGTGATTGTATTTGGTGGAGGAGTGATGGCACAACAGCACATGTTGGATCGCGTTCGTGAAAAATTCACAGTATTATTGAACGGCTACTTACCAGTTCCAGATGTTCGTGACTACATCGTGACTCCTGCGGTAGCTGGAAATGGTTCAGCAACCTTGGGTAACTTTGTCTTAGCAAAACAAGTCAGCAAAAAAGACTAATCAGTTAAGGCTGAAACAACAGAAAGCATGGAATGCTAGGGGAGGGAGTTCTTCGTCGGGAAGATGGATGAATGACCTTCTCTTTTTTAAGCAAGAGAGGAGAAATGATGGAAAAAGCCATTATGAAGGATCCCTTCTTTTTGAGTCAAATATCTGAAGAAGCGACAAAAGAGGATTTGTATCTGGCGCAAGATTTACAAGATACCTTACGAGCTCACCAGGATTCCTGTGTTGGCATGGCGGCTAATATGATTGGGGTACGCAAGCGAGTGATCATTATCCAATTTGGTTTGATGCCCTTGGTTCTCTTTAACCCTGTTCTAGTCAAGAAAGAAGGAGTTTATGAGACAGAAGAGGGGTGCCTTTCTTTGGCAGGGAGCCGAAAAACGAGCCGCTTTGAAAAGATTCAAGTCTCCTATCGCGACATGAATTGGAAGCCTCAGCTCATAAGCTTAGAAGGTTTTGCGGCCCAGATTTGCCAGCATGAGCTAGATCACCTGGAAGGGATTTTGATCTAGGTCCAGTTGCTGCTTGTTAAGGAATCGATCGAAGAGAAATTGTTGATGAAAAAAGAATATTTGTTCTATGAACGGGTTAGACCATTTTTTGTGTCCCATCCCTATTATCTTTCTTTATTAAAGTGGGCTAACCGCCTCGTCACCCTCCTGATGCCACTACTTTATGTTTATGTTCTTTGGGTAGCCTATCTGAAAGCTTCCGAGATTTGGGTTGTTCTTGCCTATCTGTTGGTTCCAGCCTCTGGCTTTATGTTATTGAGTGTCATTCGAAAAGCAATCAATTGGCCCCGTCCCTATGAGCTTGGCGCGTTACCCCCTCTTTTAGAGAGAGAAGGCAAGGGGAGTTCCATGCCTAGTCGGCATGTTTTTTCGGCGGCAATCATTTCGACGGTAGCTTGGGGTGTGAATCCTCTTCTATCGAGCCTAGGTCTCTTCTTGGCTCTGCTATTGGCAGGAGTTCGTGTTCTGGCGGGACTCCATTTTGTCCGTGATGTCGTAGTCGGATTTGTCGTTGCACTCCTATGGGGGATCGTCAGTTTTTCTCTATTAGGAATTTTCTGATAGAGGCTGTATGAGAGAAGTTTTTGAATGTAGACAAACTAGTGTTTTACATAAAACAGTTAGATGATTACCAAAAAATGACTTTTATTGTTTAGTTATTTAAGAAGATAAAAACTTTCCGCTGTGAGAAAATGCCTGAAACATAATTGTTTCAGGCATTCGGAATTATTGAGACCTTAGGCTCAATAATTAGTCATGGAACTTCCTAGATTGCTGAAATCATCCACTGGATAATTTCACCTAACGTCCGTACTCACCTAAGGAAAGTTTTTCTGAAGACTTTATCTTAAATCTGAAACTGCCTAACTTAGTTAGGCAGTTTTAATTATGTGAGATTTGGTGTTGGAATTTTTGGAAAAATCGTTCGCGTTCTTCTATAATAGCTGGACTAGGGTTTTTGAGGGAAGTTAATAAATCAACCAAGTCAGGTGTGACTTCTCGAATCAGCTCTCCCAGTGACCAAATGGCGGTTGCAATATGAATCTGGTTTTGCGAGGTTTCGATAATTTCTAAAAGTTTAGGGATGGCAGACCGGTCGTTAGCATTGGCCAATGCAATGATGGCATTGCGCTGAAGGATATTTTTCCCCCGCCAACTACCAGCGACCATTCCGAATTTTTCTTTGAATTGTCCATTGGATAGCTCGATAAAGGGGATTAATTCTGGGTGAGCGAGTTCCGGATCAATATCAGTGGCTAGTGGATTATCCAAACCACGGTTGTAGGGACAACAGATTTGACAGATATCACAGCCGTAGATGACCGTTTTAATCTTTTTACGGAATTCCATATCCATCATGCCCTTGTCTTGGGTCTGAAAGGATAGACAACGTCGGGCATTCATGGTGCCATCTCCGATTAAGCAAGAAGTCGGGCAGGCTTCTACACAGCGGTTGCAATCTCCACAACCATAGTTGACTGCTTGATCGGGTTCAATTTCTAGGTTGGTGATCAGCTCCCCTAGAAACATATAAGAACCGTATTCTTTTGAGATGACGAGGCCGTTCTTTCCGATAAAGCCAATCCCAGCTCGTTGAGCAACCGCGGTATCTACTAAGGCACCGGTATCCACCATGCCCTTGTATTCGAAGTCGGCGGTTAATTCTTCAATTCCTCGTGCTAGCCGGTCTAATTTATCCTGCAAGACATAGTGATAATCAAGGCCCCAGCTGTTGGGGGTGAATTTTCCGCGTTTATAGGCCGTCTTCTGAGGTTGTTGTTTTAACTTGTGGGGATAGGCAACGGCAATGGAAATAATCGTTTTAGCAGAAGCTAAACTTAAGCGTGGTTGGATTCGCTCTTCAATATTTTTGTGCTCAAAACCAGAATTTCGGCCTTCTTCCACAGCTAGACGGAGGGATTTTTCTAAATAGGAAAAATCATCTGCCGTGGTAAAGCCAATTTTTGAAATACCAATGGAGTGAGCCAATTCAATAATAGATTCTTTGAGATTCATATACCTATTATAGCGGAAAGCTGGTAAAAATGCGAAAAACGTGCAAAAAATTAAAAAGGGTCTAAACAGCTCAGCATGGCTTTCAAAAATGAGTAGAATTTGGTATAATAAGGTATTGAATACAAGGATATATGGAGGCAGGTATGTCACAACCGTTATTTTTACAATCCGTTATGCAGGAAAAGATTTGGGGTGGAACTAGATTACGAGATGAGTTTGGCTATGAAATCCCGAGCGACCATGTTGGTGAATACTGGGCTATTTCGGCCCATCCACATGGTGTTTCTGTTGTTAAGAATGGACCTTATGCTGGAATGGGCTTAGACCAACTATATGCAGAGCATCGCGAATTATTTGGAGATCGAACAGAACCGGTTTTTCCTTTGTTGACAAAGATTCTAGATGCAAATGACTGGCTCAGTGTTCAGGTTCACCCAGATGATGCCTATGGAATGGAGCATGAAGGAGAACTTGGAAAAACCGAATGTTGGTATATTATTGCTGCTGATGAGGGGGCAGAGATTATCTATGGTCATCACGCCCAGTCCAAGGAAGAATTGCGCCAAATGATCGAAGCCAAAGAATGGGATGATCTTTTAGCACGGGTTCCTGTGAAAGCGGGAGATTTCTTCTATGTACCAAGTGGAACCATGCATGCGATCGGTTCAGGTATCTTGATTTTAGAAACCCAGCAATCGAGCGACACGACCTATCGGGTTTACGACTTTGATCGTAAAGACGATCAAGGGAATCTACGTGAGTTGCATATTGAACAGTCCATTGATGTACTGAACTTAGGTGCTCCGGCAAATAGCCGACCAGTTGAGGAAAAAGTTGATCACTTGTCATCGACTTTGTTAGTGGCCAATGACTTCTTTGGTGTTCACAAGTGGGTAGTTAATGGGGAAGTTCGATTTGAAAAGACCCATGATTATAGCTTGGTGAGCGTTCTCTCAGGGCAAGGAAGTCTTCAGGTAGATGGGGAGAATTATCCGATTGGAAAAGGGGACCACTTTATCTTAACGAGTGATATCCAGAATTGGACCTTGTCAGGAGAAGAGATGGAATTAATTGTCAGTCATCCATAAAGAAGAAAGAAGGTTGAGTCATCAAGTGCTCAGCCTTTTGTTGTTTTTAGGAATTTTCTAATGGATGGTTGGGAGGTGAAATTGATAAGAGAAAAAGAGGGAGAAACCATCTTCTAATCAATGGAATTTCTTGATGGATAAGCTACAGTGTGCTATAATAAAAAGAACGTTTAAAATTTAAGAAATTTGAAAAGTAAGGAAACTAATGGCTAATTTATTAAAAACAATTATCGAAAATGATAAAGGTGAATTAAGACGATTGGAAAAGATGGCAGATAAGGTCTTCTCGTATGAAGATCAAATGGCTGCCTTGTCAGATGATGAACTGAAAGCGAAAACAGAAGAGTTCAAGCAACGCTACCAAGATGGTGAATCATTGGATGATCTCCTCTATGAAGCTTTCGCAGTAGTTCGTGAAGGTGCTAAACGTGTCTTGGGCTTGTTCCCTTATAAAGTACAGGTCATGGGGGGAATTGTTCTTCACCATGGTGACGTTCCAGAAATGCGTACAGGGGAAGGGAAAACCTTGACCGCGACCATGCCGGTGTATTTGAATGCCCTATCTGGTAAAGGAGTTCACGTTGTTACTGTCAACGAATACTTGACAGAACGTGACGCGACAGAGATGGGGGAATTGTACTCATGGCTAGGTCTTTCAGTTGGGATCAACCTAGCTGCAAAATCACCTTCTGAAAAACAAGAAGCTTACGCCTGTGATATCACCTATTCAACCAACGCGGAAATCGGTTTCGACTACTTGCGTGATAACATGGTTGTTCGTGCCGAAAACATGGTACAACGTCCTTTGAACTACGCATTGGTCGATGAGGTAGACTCCATCTTAATAGATGAAGCCCGTACTCCATTGATTGTTTCAGGTCAGACTTCTACAGAAACTAGCCAACTTTATCACATGGCGGATGCCTTTGTGAAATCTTTGGAAGAAGAAGACTACATTATTGATGTCCCTTCAAAAACGATTGGTTTGTCAGATTCTGGAATTGATAAGGCTGAAAGCTACTTTAAGCTTGAAAACTTGTATGACATTGAAAATGTTGCTTTAACGCACTACATTGACAATGCTCTCCGTGCCAACTACATCATGATTTTGGATATTGACTATGTGGTCAGTGAGGATCAAGAAATCTTGATCGTCGACCAATTTACAGGTCGGACCATGGAAGGTCGTCGTTATTCAGACGGCTTGCACCAAGCGATTGAGGCCAAAGAAGGTGTGCCGGTTCAAGAAGAAACCAAAACATCAGCTTCTATTACCTACCAAAACTTGTTCCGTATGTACAAGAAACTTTCAGGGATGACAGGTACTGGTAAAACAGAAGAAGAAGAATTCCGTGAAATCTACAACATTCGCGTCATTCCAATTCCAACCAACCGTCCGATTGCACGTATTGACCATCCAGACCTTCTCTATCCAAGCTTGAAATCGAAGTTTAAAGCTGTAGTAGAAGATGTAAAGGCTCGCTATGAAAAAGGCCAACCAGTCTTGGTGGGTACTGTTGCTGTTGAAACCAGTGACTACCTATCTCGCCTTTTGGTCGAAGCAGGCGTTCCTCACGAAGTCTTGAATGCGAAAAACCACTACAAAGAAGCACAAATCATCATGAACGCTGGTCAACGTGGTGCCGTTACTATCGCGACCAACATGGCCGGACGTGGTACCGATATCAAGCTCGGCGAAGGAGTTCGTGAACTCGGTGGACTTTGTGTCATTGGTACAGAGCGTCATGAAAGCCGTCGTATTGATAACCAGTTGCGTGGACGTTCTGGACGTCAAGGGGATCCAGGTGAATCTCAATTCTACCTTTCTCTTGAAGATGAGTTGATGCGTCGTTTCGGTTCAGAGCGCATCAAGGCCTTGCTAGACCGTTTCAAACTAAGCGAAGAAGAATCTGTCATCAGATCCAACATGTTTACACGCCAAGTTGAAGCAGCTCAAAAACGAGTGGAAGGGAACAACTATGACACTCGTAAGCAAGTCCTTCAGTATGATGATGTTATGCGGGAACAACGCGAGATTATCTACTCTCAACGCTATGATGTTATTACAGCAGATCGTGATTTAGCTCCAGAAATCAAGGCCATGATCAAACGGACCATTAAACGGATCGTTGAAGGAGCAAGCCACTCAAGCAAGGAAGAACGGATCGAAGCTATTCTGAACTTTGCCAAATACAATTTGGTCCCTGAAGATACGATTTCAGAGAGCGATATTGAAGGCAAATCGGATAAAGATGTGATTGATTACTTGTATAAACGCGCTGAAGAGGTTTATGAAAACCAAGTAGCGAAACTACGTGATGAAGAAGCAGTCAGAGAATTCCAAAAGGTCTTGATCCTTCGTGTTGTGGATAGCAAATGGACCGATCATATCGATGCTTTAGATCAATTGCGTAATGCTGTCGGTCTTCGTGGCTATGCACAAAACAATCCTGTAGTTGAATACCAATCTGAAGGATTCCGTATGTTCAACGATATGATTGGTTCTATCGAGTTTGATGTGACTCGTTTGATGATGAAAGCTCAAATTCATGAACAAGAGCGTCCACGTACAGAACACAGTATTTCAACGACTGCGACTCGCAACATTGCCGCTCAAAAAACTGATTTACCAGAAGATCTTGATTTGAGTCAAATCAAACGCAATGACATTTGTCCATGTGGATCTGGTAAGAAATTTAAAAACTGTCACGGTAAAAAACTCTAATCGTATGAAAGGATTTGCCTATGTCTTTTACAGCTACTAGCCCAATCATTGATGAAACAACGGTGACTTCTCTTTACCGCTTAGAAGGGGAACATTTGGCTCGCAAAGAAGCGCGTGATCGTGAACTAGCCTCTATTTTAAAGGGGGAAGACAAGCGGATCTTGCTTGTGATGGGACCGTGTTCATCAGATAATGAGGAAGCGGTGATGGAATATGCTCGTCGACTTGCAGCCCTTCAAGAAGAAGTCAAAGATCGGGTCTTCATTGTGATGCGGGTATATACTGCTAAACCTCGGACCAATGGAGATGGCTATAAAGGCATGATGCATCAGCCAGATACTGCTTCAGAACCAAGTTTTGTAGCTGGTTTAAAGGCTGTTCGTCGCTTGCATCATCGAGTGATTACAGAAACCGGATTGACAACAGCAGACGAATTGTTGTATCCAGAGACCTACCCATTTGTTGAGGATTTACTTTCCTATGTTGCTATTGGAGCACGTTCTGTAGAAGATCAAGGCCATCGATTTGTAGCGAGTGGAATTTCAGTCCCAACTGGATTGAAAAATCCGACATCTGGAAATCTGTCTGTCATGTTTAATGCGATTTATGCTGCACAGCATGGGCATCATTTCTTCTATAATGGTCGTTCTGTGGAGACAAGCGGAAATCCATTTGGACACGCTATTCTGCGTGGGGCCTTAGATGCGAATGGGAAAAATATTCCAAACTACCACTATGAAGATCTGTTAGAAGCTGCGCATCGCTACCAAGCCTTGGGATTGCAACATCCATTTATCCTGGTTGATACCAATCATGATAATTCAGGGAAAAAATTTGCTGAGCAGATTCGCATTGTCAGAGAAACCCTTACAAATCGTAGCTGGAATCCAATTATCCATGATGTAGTCCGTGGATTTATGATTGAATCTTATCTAGAGGACGGTCGTCAAGATCAACCAGAAGTATTTGGTCAATCGATCACAGACCCATGCTTGGGTTGGGAAAAGACAGAAAGCTTAGTACGAGAAATTTATCAGTATGTAGCTGAATAAGAGGAGAGGGCTGGAGAAAACATTCTCAGCCCTTTCCTTCTTAAATAGAGTGGCTGATAGAGAATCATTAAAGAGGAAAAGATATGATTGTTGGACATGGGATAGATATCGAATCGATCCAATCCATTGAACAAGCCTACCAGAGACATCCGAGATTTGCTTCCAAGGTATTGACAGAGACGGAACGAGAACGGTTCGACCAATTATCTGGAAAACGGAAAATGGAATACCTGGCAGGTCGATGGTCTGCCAAAGAAGCCTTTTCCAAGGCTTGGGGAACAGGAATTGGTCCAGTAGGATTTCAGGATTTGGAAATTTTAACCAATCAAAAAGGAGCTCCTTATTTTTCAAAAGCTCCTTTTAGTGGAAAGATTTGGGTTTCGATTAGTCACTCAGGCGATTTAGTTTCGACCAGTGTCATTTTGGAGGAAAGAAATGAAAGCTAGTATACATAGACCAACGCGAGCATATGTGGATGTAGAGGCTATTGCCTATAATGTTCAACAAATACAAGCCCATATTCCGAAAGAGACCTTGACTTTTGCAGTTGTCAAGGCTAATGCCTACGGCCATGGGGTTGTGCCAGTGGTAGAACGTTTATTGCCACTAGTAGATGCTTTTTGTGTCTCCAACCTAGATGAAGCCTTGGAAGTTCGCCAAGTAGCAGGTGAAAAGCCGATTTTAATTTTGGGTGTTGCACCAGTGGAACACGTTGCGATCGCCATCAAAGAGGGAATTCGCTATACAGTGGCTAGTCTCGAGTGGTTGAAAGCTTTGTTAGCTAAAAAGACTGATTTGAGTGGGTTGAAGGTTCATATAAAAGTGGATTCAGGAATGGGACGAATTGGTTTCCGTTCAGCAGAAGACTTGCAAGAAGCCATGATTTTATTAAGAGACCATGGAGCAGAAGTGGAAGGGATCTTTACTCATTTTGCAACAGCTGATGAGAAAGATGACCGCCATTTTCAAAACCAATTGCAACGATTTAAGTGCTTGTTGGAGCTCTTGCCCTTTACTCCGAAAATCGTTCATGCTAGCAATTCAGCAACAACTTTATGGCATGCTGATACCATATTTAATGCGGTCCGACTTGGCGATGTCATGTATGGCCTCAATCCAAGTGGAAGAGAGTTAGAACTTCCCTATGACATCCGTCCTGCTTTGAGTTTGGAAACAGAATTGGTGCATGTCAAGCCACTAGAAGTGGGGCAGACAGTTGGCTATGGAGCGACCTATCAGACTAGTGATGAAGAGTGGATTGGGACCATTCCGATTGGCTATGCAGATGGCTGGACCAGAGATATGCAAGGTTTTCATGTCCTTGTTGATGGGCAATTCTGCCCGATTGTCGGTCGCGTATCCATGGACCAAATCACCATTCGTCTACCGAAGGCCTACCCGATTGGGACTAAGGTAGTATTGATCGGAGTGGATGGTGATTTAGCTATAACGATAACGGACGTAGCAGATTATAGAGGCACGATCAACTATGAGGTTGTTTGTGTCTTGAGCGATCGCGTCCCAAGAGTTTATCGTCCAACAAAGGAAGATAGTGGGAAGTAAGCTGTTTGTCTTTTCCTAGCTTCCTTTCATAAAAAGTTCGAGATGAAAGAGGTTGAAGACGAATGTCCCAGCCTCCTTTCTTATCTAGGAGGAATGAATGAACTTACACCAATCACTATCTGTCCTACCAGGAATTGGACCAAAATCAGCAGAGAAATACAAGAAATTGGGTATCGAAACGGTTGAAGATCTCTTACTTTACTTCCCATTTCGGTATGAAGATTTTAAATCAAAAAATGTTTTAGACCTGGAAGATGGAGAAAAAGCAGTTGTTTCTGGACTTGTCGCTACTCCAGCCAATGTCCAATACTATGGTTACAAGCGTAACCGTCTTCGCTTCACTATTAAACAAGGGGAGCTGGTCCTAGCAGTTAGTTTCTTTAACCAGCCCTATCTAGCGGACAAGATTGAACTGGGGCAAACGGTGGCTGTCTTTGGTAAATGGGACAAAGCCAAGGGGGCCTTGACAGGAATGAAACTGTTAGCGCAAGTCGAAGATGACCTCCAACCGGTCTACCGCTTGTCTCAAGGGGTGAGTCAGTCTGCCCTGGTAAAGGTCATTAAAACGGCTTTTGAAGCCGGATTGGATCAACTATTGGAAGAAAATCTCCCCCAAATCTTAATGGACAAGTATCATCTGCTTTCTCGCAGACAAGCAGTCAGAGCCATGCATTTTCCAAAGGATCTTGAGGAATACAAGCAGGCTCTGAGACGAGTAAAATTTGAAGAACTGCTCTTTTTCCAATTGCAACTGCAGGTCTTGAAGGAAGAAAATCGTTCCGTCGGACAGGGAATCGTGCTGGATTGGGATGAGAAGAAGCTAAAAGCTCTTCAAGCTAGTCTTCCCTTTGCTTTGACAGAAGCCCAGGAGAAAAGTCTGAGCGAAATTCTAGCAGATATGCGTTCTCCTTACCACATGAATCGTCTCTTGCAAGGGGATGTTGGAAGTGGAAAAACCGTCGTTGCTGGATTAGCCATGTATGCTGCTGTGACAGCTGGCAAGCAAGCAGCTTTGATGGTACCGACAGAAATTTTGGCCGAGCAACATTTACAAAGTTTGACCTCTCTTTTTTCTAATCTTAGAATCCTTCTTTTGACAGGAAGCCTAAAAGCTGCGGAGAGACGAGAACGGTTGGAATTGATTCAGACAGGGCAAGTAGACCTTGTTGTGGGAACCCATGCCTTGATTCAGGAGGGGGTTCATTTTCATGATTTAGGCTTGGTCATTATTGATGAGCAGCACCGTTTTGGTGTGGCCCAAAGACGGATCCTGCGTGAAAAGGGCCAAAATCCGGATGTCTTGATGATGACAGCGACCCCAATCCCCCGGACCCTGGCAATCACTGCTTTTGGAGATATGGATGTTTCGATTATCGACCAAATGCCAGCAGGTCGAAAAGAGATTATCACCCGCTGGGTCAAGCACCAACAGTTAAATTTAGTCTTGGATTGGCTAGTTAAAGAAATTGAAAAAGGTTCCCAAGCCTACGTTATTTCTCCCTTGATTGAAGAATCTGAAGCCTTGGACCTCAAAAACGCTATTGCCTTAGAGGAAGAATTGATTGCTTATTTTGGAGACCGAGCCCGTATTGCTCTCCTTCATGGTAAGATGAAGGGAGAAGAAAAAGAGGCCATTATGCAGGCCTTTAAGCAGGGAGAAATTGACTTACTAGTTTCTACAACTGTAATCGAGGTCGGCGTCAATGTTCCCAATGCCACCGTCATGATTATCATGGATGCAGACCGCTTTGGTTTGAGCCAATTGCACCAGCTGAGAGGTCGGGTAGGGCGTGGTGATAAGCAGTCTTACGCAGTATTAGTTGCCAATCCCAAAACAGAATCAGGTAAGTGTCGGATGAAAATCATGACCGAAACAACCAATGGGTTTGTCTTGGCAGAAGAAGACCTCAAGCTACGAGGCTCTGGGGAAATCTTTGGAACGCGTCAATCAGGTATACCAGAATTTCAAGTGGCCAACCTCATTGAAGATTATCCGATTTTAGAGGAAGCGCGAAAGGTAGCTGTTCAAGTGGTGACAACTCCTAATTGGCGAGAGCATCCAGATTGGCACTGTCTGTCTCTCCATTTGGAACAGAAAGAACACCTGGATTAAGAAGTGATAAGAAAAAGAGGCTAGGACAAAAGTCCGGCCTCTCAATTATCTTTGGATTGTCGAGCAAGCTGCAGTGGTTGAGCGGGCTCTACTACGCTGATTTCATCAGCTTTTACAGCCTTACTCAACTGTGCGGAGGTGGGACGACGAAATCGAATTCTAACGAATTACTGATTTCTGTCCCACTCTCTTTTTATCTTTTTTTAAGTTTGTGGACCTATAATCGTAAAAAACAGAAAAGAGGTCCTAGCTATGCGAACCATGTTGAAATTTATTTTGTCAGTCATTATCTCAGTCCATCAAAGCTATTTTTAAATTCAAAAGGCGGATGTATCAATCTTCACGCCTTCTATTCTTATTTTAACCTTCCATATAATCTCTTAATTCTTTATCTTTTAAGCCAGCATTGATTGCGATCAAGAGTTTTAGCCGAGCCTTGGCGGCATTGAGCTCTTTGACAAAGAAGATGCCGTGCTCGTGAAGTTGAACTCCGCCACCGTCGTAGGCATAAACTGGTTCCGCAATCCCATTGAAGCAACGAGAAACTAAAGCAATGGGGAGGCCAGACTCTTGAAACACAAATAGTTTTTCCGCAACCTCCCTAGGAAGATTTCCTGCACCAAAAGCTTCGATAATTAAGCCATCCATTTGTCGGACATCGAGCATATCAAGAAGGTCTGTCTTCATGCCAGCATAGGCAGAAACAATGGGGACGACTCCCTTAATCTCTTGCAAATCAAATCGAACACGAGGTTCAGCTGTTTTGAAATAGAGAACTTCTTTTTTC
This sequence comes from Streptococcus australis ATCC 700641, assembly GCF_000186465.1. Lineage (GTDB taxonomy): Bacteria > Bacillota > Bacilli > Lactobacillales > Streptococcaceae > Streptococcus > Streptococcus australis. The sequence goes on from NZ_GL636091.1 coordinate 871,499, forward strand.
ATGACCAAGCCTAGAGGACCGTGAGTTGGTGTTTGAAAAGTACTGACATTGGTTGTATGGGTTTTGGTCACGTACTTGGCTGCATGGACTTCGTCATTCATCACGACCAAAACACCCTTGTCTTGTGATTTGGGATCTGCCGCGACCCGGATGGCAGTCAGATAGTTATAGACGCCATCACTCCCTAATTCGTTGGAGCTCCTCATGGCTCCTGTCAGGACTACCGAAATAATTGGCAAGTCCATGGTATCTAGAAAGTAGGCTGTTTCTTCAAGAGTATCGGTGCCGTGGGTGATGACAATTCCATCATACTGGGAAGCCTCTTTCTGAATCTTATGATAGAGTTGCAACATGTGCTGAGGAGTTACATGAGGGCTAGGTAAATTTAAAAAATCTTCTGAAGTAAGCTCAATCCCTGCCAGTGGCAAATCAATATGGTTCATGGGGTTGGATGAATTGGTCACGACAGCTCCAGTGGCATCCGCCTGCATGGAGATGGTCCCTCCTGTATGAAGGGCCAAAATTTTCTTAATCATGTGTGTCTCCTTAGAATGTGTGTTATAATTTATTGTATCATAAAACGGAAAGAAAGCAGTTATCATGGAAATAAAAGCGGTCTTTTTTGACATTGACGGAACCTTAGTCAACGATAGTCGAATGGTTTTAAAGTCGACCGAAAAAGCCATTCGCGCCTTAAAGGAACAAGGAATTTTTGTTGGTTTGGCAACAGGGAGAGGACCCTTCTTTGTCCGTCCTTTTATCGAGCGTTATGACTTTGATTTTGCGGTCACCTATAATGGTCAGTATATTTTCACCAAGGACAAGGTCTTATCTGCTTCTCCAATTGATAAGAAGAATCTGCATGACTTGATTGACTATGCAAAGAATCATCGCATCGAAATCGCCTTAGGAACAGAAGATGGAGTTGAAGGTTCGCGCATTATGAGTTTTGGTCTGAGTCCGATTTCTCTATGGTCTGCACGATTTGTACCAAAAGGCTTTTCGAAGGCAGTTAGTCAAGGCTTCAACAAAGTGGTCAGCAAGGTTGTTCCTCAGGACCAAAAGCAACTGCAACAAATTGCTCAAGGACCAGTTTATCAGGTTCTCTTATTAGCTAGTCCTAAAGATACTCAAAAAGTTGAGCAAGCTTTTCCTGATTTAAAATTTACGCGTTCCAGTCCCTTTGCGGCAGATGTTATCAACCCTGGTAACTCAAAAATGGAGGGGATTCGGATTGTAGGAGAAGAATTTGGCTTCTCGATGGACCAAGTTATGGCCTTTGGAGATTCGGATAATGACTTAGAGATGCTTTCGGGTGTCGGTCTGTCGATTGCGATGGGGAATGGGACAAGCAAGGTTAAAGAAGTAGCTCAGCATACGACGACCAGTAATACCAAAGATGGGATCCAAAAAGCGCTGGAACATTTTGGTATTATCACGGATCAGTCACTTTTTGTTAGTCGCGATGACCACTTTAATAAGGTCAAAGCCTTTCATCAACTCATGGATGGTCAAACCCAGGAAGAACCAAAGGCCTGGGACAATCAAGAGGCTCTTTACCGAACCATGTTTAAGCAGGAAGAACTGGTTGAATTTATCCGCGCGGCTAGCAAAGACGAAGCAACCTTTGATCGTTCAATTGAAAGCTTGCATCAAGCCCTAGATGAGGCAGCTAATAAGGTTCGTAGCAAGCATCCAGCTGAGATCTCCGTGGTGGGGCAGGTTGATGCCTTGATTGATACGCTGTATCTGACTTATGGTAGTTTTGTTCTAATGGGGGTTGATCCTGAAGAGGTCTTTGAGATTGTTCACCGCGCCAATATGGGGAAAATTTTCCCAGATGGTCAGGCACACTTTGATGAAGTCACGCATAAAATTTTAAAACCAGACGACTGGGAAGAAAAGTATGCACCTGAGCCAGCCATTCAAAAAGAGCTGGAACGGCAAATCAAAGCTTATCAAAAACATTGCTCTGAAAAAATAGTAGAATCTGAAGAAACTAAAAAGGTGTGAGGAAATTCATTTTCCTTCACACCTTTTTGTTTTTTATAAAGTTTATAAGGTCTTTTCTGACTCACGAACCACTAACAAATCGACTTTGGCATGGCGGAGGATATATTCAGAAGAAGAACCAACTAGTAAACGTTCAAAAGCATTTAGACCAGTCGCCCCAACCATGATGAGGTCAACACCTTCTGCTTCTGGGATATCAGTTGCTAAGAGAACTTTTGGATTTCCCATTTCAACCACCGAAGCAATATCTTGGACGCCAGCTTCTTTTGCACGCTTGATATACCCTTCTAATAGTTCATTGGCTTCTGTTTGGAATCCTTCATACACCTCGGCATCAAAGCTAGAGACACTTTGTAAAGCACGTGTATCAACGACATGAGCAAGGGTAAGTTTAGAACCGTTTCGCAACGCAACATTGACCCCTTTCTCAAAAGCGAGTTCAGCTTCGCGAGATCCATCAACTGCAACCATGATGTTTTCGTATTTTTGAGACATGTTCCGTCCTCCTTTACTGCTTGAAAAACGTGAAAATGAAATGGATGAACCCATTTATGTTACCTATAATTATATTTTAAACCTTTTACCATAGAAAGTAAAGGTCAAATCAGATATCTATAGGATTTCATCGAGAATGAAAGAGGTTGCTTAGTTGTACTCGAGATTAACTAGTGGTATAATGGAAGCAGTTTGATAAAGTGAGGAAAAAATCATGAAAGAATACAATAAGTCCGTCAAACTGGAGCACGTCGCTTACGATATTCGTGGTCCAGTCTTAGAAGAAGCGATGCGCATGCGGGCAAACGGGGAGAAAATCCTTCGCTTAAATACAGGAAATCCGGCTGAATTTGGGTTTACAGCTCCCGACGAAGTCATTCATGATTTGATTATGAATGCTCGGGATAGTGAAGGGTATTCGGATTCAAAAGGAATTTTTTCTGCTCGTAAGGCCATTATGCAGTATAGCCAATTGAAAAAGATTCCGAATGTTGAGATTGATGATATCTATATCGGAAATGGTGTTAGTGAGCTAATTGTGATGTCTATGCAAGGCTTGCTGGATAATGGGGATGAAGTACTTGTACCAATGCCAGACTATCCTCTTTGGACAGCAGCGGTCAGCCTAGCAGGTGGTAATGCAGTGCATTATGTCTGTGATGAAGAGGCTGAGTGGTTTCCTGATATTGATGATATCAAGTCAAAAATCACATCGAACACTAAGGCTATCGTCGTGATCAACCCTAACAACCCGACCGGAGCGCTTTATCCAGATGAGGTGTTGTTGGAAATTGTCGAGATTGCTCGCCAACATGGCTTGATTATCTTTGCAGATGAAATCTATGATCGCTTGGTCATGGATGGTGCCAAACACACAGCCATTGCTAGTCTCGCGCCAGATTTATTCTGTGTCAGCATGAACGGTTTGTCCAAATCACACCGCATCGCGGGCTTCCGTGTCGGCTGGATGGTCTTGTCTGGACCAAAACACCACGTGAAGGGCTATATCGAAGGTTTGAACATGCTTTCTAATATGCGCCTGTGTTCAAACGTCTTGGCCCAACAAGTGGTACAGACTTCTTTGGGAGGCTACCAGTCAGTGGATGAGCTCTTGCTCCCAGGTGGTCGAATTTACGAACAACGGAACTTTATCTACAAGGCCATCAATGATATTCCAGGACTTTCAGCTGTCAAACCAAAAGCTGGTCTCTATATCTTCCCTAAGATTGATCGCGAAATGTACCGAGTGGATGATGATGAGCAGTTTGTCTTGAATTTCTTAAAACAAGAAAAGGTTCTCTTGGTTCACGGACGTGGATTCAACTGGAAAGAGCCAGATCATTTCCGGATTGTTTACCTTCCACGAGTGGAAGAATTGGCTCAAATTCAAGAGAAGATGACCCGTTTCTTAAAACAATACAAACGATAATAGAAGAGAAATCGCTAATAGGCGGTTTCTTTTTTGAATGGATCCAGCGAATATTTTGTTACGTAAGGCTAATTTTTCTGAATTGCATATAATTGTAGAAAAAATAAATAATTTTCAGATAATTCGATTGAAATTCCCCCTCTTATATGATATACTTTAGCTGACTATATGCGAGGTTTATTATGGCTAAATTATTAGAAAAAACAAGAAAAATTACGTCTATCTTGAAGCGTTCTGAAGAACAGTTGCAAGATGAAATGCCTTATAATGCAATTGCCCGTCAACTGGCTGATATCATTCATTGTAACGCTTGTATTATTAATAGCAAGGGAACTCTTCTAGGTTATTTCATGCGCTATAAAACCAATAATGACCGGGTTGAGGCTTTTTTTGACAATAAAAAATTACCTGAAGATTATGCGAAAGCGGCCAGTTTAGTCTATGATACAGAGGCGAATTTAGATGTAGATCACGATTTAAGTATCTTTCCAGTAGAGACAAAGTCTGATTTTCCAGAAGGCTTGACGACCATTGCTCCCATCCATGTATCTGGGATTCGTTTGGGGTCTTTGATTATTTGGCGCAATGATAAGGAATTTGCGGATGATGATTTGATTTTGGTTGAGATTGCTAGTACCGTTGTTGGGATTCAAATGTTGAACTTCCAACGAGAGGAAGACGAGAAAAACATTCGTCGCCGGACAGCGGTCAATATGGCTGTTAATACCTTATCTTACTCTGAACTGCGGGCGGTTTCTGCCATCCTTGGGGAATTGAAGGGGAATGAAGGACAGTTAACTGCCTCTGTGATTGCGGATCGAATCGGTATTACCCGCTCTGTGATTGTCAATGCGCTTCGGAAATTGGAATCAGCTGGTATTATTGAAAGTCGTTCACTCGGGATGAAGGGAACTTATCTCAAAGTTTTGATCCCAGATATTTTTGAAGAAATTAAGAAAAGAGACTACTAATGAGCAAAGCATTAATTTCGATTGACTACACCGTTGATTTTGTAGCGGATGAAGGTAAGCTAACGGCAGGAGCTCCCGCCCAAGCTATTTCTGAGAGCATTGCCCAGGTGACCCAATTAACCTTTGATCAAGGAGCCTATGTCTTTTTTGCTATTGATGCACATGATATAGACGACCCCTTTCATCCAGAAAGCAAGCTCTTCCCACCCCATAATATTATTGGGACTAGTGGACGGGATTTGTACGGTCCCTTAGCTGATTTTTATCGGGAGCACAAAGCGGATCCACGCGTCTTTTGGATGGACAAGCGTCATTATTCTGCTTTTTCAGGAACGGACTTGGATATCCGCCTCCGGGAACGTGGCGTAGATACCGTTATTTTAACGGGAGTCTTAACGGACATTTGTGTCCTCCATACAGCAGTGGATGCCTATAATCTGGGCTATCAGATTGAAGTGGTAGCGCCTGCAGTGGCGTCGCTTACTCCTGAAAATCACCAGTTTGCTTTAAATCATTTCAAACATGTTTTAGGAGCAAAACTGGTGAATGAACAATTAGAAGAATTGTAAGATTAGAGTTCGAGGAGAAAGGCCTAGTGCCTCCCATTCCTCGGACTCTATTTTCTTGCCAAACTACCGCATAAATACTAAAAATATGGTAAAATAGAGGGTATTGAAAAATCATCATTTCACGAAAGGAAGCAAGATGAAAATTACGCAAGAAGAGGTAACCCACGTTGCCAATCTTTCAAAATTGAAATTCTCTCCAGAAGAGACAGCTGAGTTTGCGACAACCTTATCGAAGATTGTTGATATGGTGGAATTGTTGGAAGAAGTGGACACAACCGATGTGGCCCCAACAACAACCATGGCGGATCGTAAGACCGTATTGCGTCCGGATGTCGCTGAAAAAGGCACTGACCGCGACCGTTTGTTTAAAAATGTACCTGAAAAAGATAACTACTACATCAAGGTGCCAGCTATCCTAGAAGATGGAGGAGATGCCTAATGTCATTCAACCATAAAACCATTGAAGAGTTGCACGACCTCCTTGTCTCTAAGGAAATTTCAGCAACCGAATTGACCCAAGCGACGCTTGATGATATCAAGGCGCGTGAAGAAGCCGTCAATGCCTTTGTAACGGTGGCAGAAGAAGTAGCTCTTGCGCAAGCTAAGGTCATTGATGAAAAAGGGATCGATGCAGATAACCTCTTATCAGGGATTCCACTCGCCGTCAAAGACAATATCTCAACAGATGGCATCTTGACAACTGCAGCTTCAAAAATGCTTTACAACTACGAACCTATCTTTGATGCGACAGCGGTTGCTAACGCCAAATCTAAAGGTATGATTGTCGTTGGTAAGACCAACATGGATGAATTTGCCATGGGTGGATCTGGTGAGACTTCTTACTATGGGCCAACCAAGAATGCTTGGGATCACAGCAAAGTGCCCGGTGGATCTTCTAGTGGTTCAGCAGCTGCTGTAGCTTCAGGACAAGTCCGTTTGTCCCTTGGTTCAGATACCGGTGGTTCTATCCGTCAACCGGCTGCCTTCAACGGAATCGTCGGTCTCAAACCAACTTATGGAACAGTTTCTCGTTTCGGTCTCATTGCCTTTGGTAGCTCACTCGACCAAATTGGTCCTTTTGCACCAACCGTTAAGGAAAATGCCCTCTTGCTCAATGTCATTGCCAGTGAAGATGTCAAAGATTCAACTTCAGCGCCCGTCCGCGTAGCAGACTTTACTTCTAAGATCGGTCAAGATATCAAAGGCATGAAGATTGCCCTTCCGAAAGAATACCTTGGGGAAGGGATTGACCCAGAAGTCAAAGAAACCATCCTCAACGCTGCTAAGCACTTTGAAAAATTGGGAGCAACTGTCGAAGAAGTCAGCCTGCCTCATTCTAAATACGGGGTTGCTGTCTACTACATCATCGCTTCATCTGAAGCTTCTTCAAACTTGCAACGTTTTGACGGGATTCGTTATGGTTTCCGTGCGGAAGATGCCAAGAACTTGGATGATATCTACGTGAACACTCGTAGCCAAGGTTTTGGTGACGAAGTCAAACGCCGTATCATGCTGGGTACTTTTAGTTTGTCATCTGGTTACTACGATGCTTACTACAAGAAAGCTGGTCAGGTCCGGACACTTATTATCCAAGACTTCGAAAAAGTCTTTGCGGATTACGACCTCATCCTTGGTCCTACAGCTCCAAGCGTGGCCTTTGATTTGGATTCGCTCAACCATGATCCTGTTGCCATGTACTTGGCGGACTTGTTGACCATTCCAGTTAACTTGGCGGGTCTTCCAGGGATTTCGATTCCTGCAGGATTTGCTCAAGGTCTTCCAGTTGGTTTGCAGTTGATTGGTCCTAAGTATTCGGAAGAGACCATCTACCAAGCCGCAGCTGCCTTTGAAGCAACGACGGATTACCACAAGCAACAACCCCTTATTTTCGGAGGTGACAATTAATGAACTTTGAAACAGTCATCGGACTTGAAGTCCACGTTGAATTGAATACAAACTCAAAAATTTTCTCACCAACCTCTGCCCACTTTGGGAACGAGCAAAATGCCAATACCAATGTGATCGACTGGTCTTTCCCAGGGGTACTTCCTGTCTTGAACAAGGGTGTTGTGGACGCTGGAATCAAGGCTGCCTTGGCCTTAAATATGGATATCCACCAGCACATGCACTTTGACCGTAAGAACTATTTCTACCCTGATAATCCAAAAGCTTACCAAATTTCGCAATTTGATGAGCCTATCGGTTACAATGGGTGGATTGAAGTGCAACTAGAAGACGGCTCAACTAAGAAAATCGGGATTGAACGGGCCCACTTGGAAGAAGATGCTGGTAAGAACACGCATGGTACAGACGGCTTCTCTTATGTAGACCTCAACCGTCAAGGGGTACCACTGATTGAGATTGTATCTGAAGCAGATATGCGTTCTCCAGAAGAAGCTTATGCTTATTTGACAGCTCTCAAAGAAGTCATCCAATACACAGGTATTTCAGACGTCAAGATGGAAGAAGGATCGATGCGGGTCGATGCCAACATTTCCCTTCGCCCATATGGTCAAGAGGAATTTGGTACCAAGACGGAGTTGAAAAACTTGAACTCTTTCTCAAATGTCCGTAAGGGGCTTGAATACGAAGTGGAGCGTCAAGCGAAAATCTTGCGCTCAGGTGGGGTCATTCGTCAAGAAACACGTCGTTATGATGAAGCTAACAAGAGCACGATTCTAATGCGTGTCAAAGAAGGAGCGGCAGATTACCGTTACTTCCCAGAACCAGACCTTCCCTTGTTTGAAATCTCAGATGAGTGGATCGAGGAAATGCGTACAGAGTTGCCAGAGTTTCCAAAAGATCGCCGTGCTCGCTACGTGGCGGAGCTTGGCTTATCTGACTATGATGCCAACCAATTGACAGCGACGAAAGTTACTTCTGACTTCTTTGAAGCAGCGGTAGCCCTTGGAGGCGATGCCAAACAAGTGTCAAACTGGCTCCAAGGTGAAGTGGCACAATTCTTGAATGCTGAAGGAAAAACACTGGAAGAAATCCAATTGACACCAGAAAACTTGGTCGAAATGATTGCCATCATCGAAGATGGAACCATCTCATCTAAGATTGCTAAGAAAGTCTTCGTTCACTTAGCGAAAAACGGTGGCGGTGCTCGTGACTACGTCGAAAAAGCTGGATTGGTACAGATTTCAGATCCGGAAGTCTTGATCCCTATCATCCACCAAGTCTTTGTAGACAACGAAGCAGCCGTAGCCGACTTCAAGTCCGGGAAGCGGAATGCGGACAAGGCCTTCACCGGCTTCCTTATGAAAGCAACCAAAGGCCAAGCCAATCCACAAGTAGCCCTCAAGTTACTTGCCCAAGAATTGGCGAAGTTGAAAGAAGAGTAATAGAGAAAAACTAGCCGAGAGGTTGGTTTTTTCTATCCATAAAATTGTGTTAGAATAGGAAAGACCATTACATATCAACTAGCATTAGGAGAAGTTACATGAACAAATTTTTAAGAGCCTTATTTGTCCTAGTTATCATCGCCATGTCTGGAGCCATTATTTTTCAGCTCTTCTTTCCATCCTATATGGGAAGTCATTCGGGATATGGTGTTTCTGTCGGTTGACAGCGAGAGATTGGGATTTGGAATGTGGCAGTTCTTGTGATTCTCATTGCTGTCAATCTCAAATATGATTGGTTCTATCTTCGAACAGTACTATTGGCCTTGATCATTGGTGGGCTTGGGATTGGGACCAATCATTTATTTGCTTATCTCAACTATCATTTGCCAGTAAATGCAATTGGAGCTTTTGAAAATTATCTTCTTGTTCTGGGCTGGATTGTCGGTTGGAAATTAGAGTCATCTCGGACCGATAATTAAGATATTAACTATCTGTTTCTTCTTGACAAAGTTTGTGAAAAGGCTTACAATATAGTTGTCGGGTTTCCTGAAAGGGAAATGCAATTCATGGAAATACAAAGGAGAAACACATGGAAACAATGAAAGCTGCCCGCTGGCATGGCAAGAAGGACGTTCGTATCGAGGAAGTGGAAGTCCCTAAAGTACAACCTCATCAAGTAAAGGTTGCGGTTAAATTCACAGGAATCTGTGGAACAGACTTGCATGAATACTTGGATGGGCCAATCTTCATTCCAACAGAAGAGCATGTTTATTCTGGTCAAAAAGCACCCGTTACCCTCGGTCACGAGTTTGCTGGAGAAATTGTTGAGGTTGGAAGCGATGTGACTCGTGTCAAAGTTGGGGATCGCGTGACGATTGAACCAATTTTGGCAAAACATAACCTAATCGGTGACTACAACCTTGATCCAAACTTGAACTTCGTCGGCCTTGCGGCAGATGGTGGTTTTGCGAAGTATTGTGTGCTTGATGGTGATCTTGTGCATGTGATTCCAGATAGCTTGAGCTATGAACAAGCAGCGCTTACAGAACCTGCTGCCGTTGCTGTTTATGCCGTTCGTCAATCTGCATTGAAAACTGGGGATACAGCCGTTATCTTTGGTTTGGGGCCAATCGGTCTCTTGATTGTGGAAGCCCTTCGTGCGGCTGGTGCTTCAAAAATTTATGCAGTTGAATTGTCTCCGGAACGCCAAGCTAAGGCTGAAGAATTGGGTGCCATTGTGGTTCGTCCAGAAGAAGGTGAATCAATCGTTGAAGCGATCCATCGTTTAACAGGTGGTGGCGTCGATGTGTCTTATGAAGTAACAGGGGTTCCTGTTGTTCTTGGACAAGCTTTGGCAGCTGTTCATAAGGCTGGTGAATGTATGGTCGTATCCATTTGGGAACGTGAAGCGAGCATCAATCCAAATGAATTCGCTATTCAAGAAAAGACCCTCAAAGGGATTATCGCTTATCGCCACATCTTCCCTAAAGTATTGGAATTAATGGAACAAGGCTACTTCTCTGCTGAAAAATTGGTTACCAAGAAAATCAAATTGGAAAATATTGTTCAAGATGGCTTTATCGAATTGACGCAAGATAAATCTCAAATCAAGATTTTAGTTGAGCCGTAATGTACCAAACTTATAGTATGAAACCAGTCCATATGGGCTGGTTTTTTTTAATGAGAGAGAACAATATAAAAAGATAGTATAAATTACGAAAACGCTTGCATAAATAATTTTTACATGCTATACTGGTTGAACACTGATTATTTTAAGGAGACAGATATGAAACAGAAACCTTCTGTGACAGGCGATAAACAAGTCGTCTATGCGATTCGTCGATTGAAAAATGGCGTTGGTTCGGTGGCGATTGCGACGAGCTTGGCTTTATTAACAGCCTTTGCTGGTCCGGTCAGTGCGGATGAAGGGATCAACACCCCTGCACAAGCCTCAGAAGTGGTGACAGCCCCTTCTAATGAAGAGGTTAGTTCTTCATCTGATGCGAAACCAGCTACGACCACTGAGACAAGTGAAACCCCAAAAGTGGCGGATGAAAGTGTCACATCGCCCGAAAATGTAAGCGCACTCACTGAAGAGGTGGTATCCCCTAAGGCTGAGAAGGCAGAAGAGCCGATTGCTGATCAGACTATCCGGATTCACGTGAAAAAGCTACCAGAAGAAAACAAGGAAACGCATGGTCTCTGGACCTGGGATGATGTTGAAAAACCATCGGAAAACTGGCCGACAGGTGCCCAATCCTTTAAGGACGCTAAGACGGATGACTACGGCTATTATCTAGATGTCAAGCTCAAAAATGACCAGGCTAAGAAGATTAGCTTCCTTATCAACAATGTTAAAGGGGACAATATCACAGGCGACAAGTCCATTGAATTGCTCTCTCCAAAAATGAATGAAGCTTGGTTGGACGACAAATTTAAGGTCTATTCTTATCAGCCTCAAGCAGAGGGGACTGTCAGAGTGAATTATTACCGGACAGATGGCAACTATGACAAAAAATCTCTCTGGTATTGGGGAGATGTAGAAAATCCGAGCAGTGCTGCTTGGCCGGATGGGACAGATTTTGTAGCGACAGGGAAATACGGTCGTTACATCGATATCCCCCTAAAGGAAGCTGCAAAAGAATTTGGTTTCTTATTATTGGATGAAAGCAAGTCTGGAGACGATGTGAAGATTCGACAAGAAGATTATAAATTTGCTGATTTGAAGAACCACAGCCAGATTTTCTTACGGGACGATGATCCGACCGTTTATACTAACCCATACTATGTCAACGATATCCGTATGACAGGTGCCCAGCATGTTGGTAAGGAAAAGATTGAAGCCAGCTTCTCGACCTTGGCAGGAGCACAGAAAGAGGAGTTGCTCAAGCGGACCAAGATCACAGATGCTCAGGGAAATCCTGTCACCATCTCGGACCTTCTTCTAGATGAAGCAGGGAAGAAAGTAACCTATACAGGGGATTTCTCTCAGGTTGATCAATCCTATACGGTTCAATACGACAATGATCGCTTCACAACCAAAATGAACTGGCGCCTCAAGGATGAAGCTTATAGCTATGATGGAACTCTCGGAGCTCATCTTCATGAAGCTGGGAAAAAAGTGGATCTTACCCTCTGGTCACCAAGTGCGGATAAAGTATCCGTTGTCGTCTATGATAAGAATGATTCTGAAAAACTAGTTGGTCGTGTGGCTTTAGAAAAAGGGGAGAGAGGTACTTGGAAGCAGACCCTTTCTGCTGATTCAGGACTGGATATCCAAGATTATACGGGCTATTTCTACCAGTATGAAATTGAACGCCAAGGGAAAACCTTCACAGTCCTTGATCCTTATGCCAAATCGTTAGCCGCTTGGAACAGTGAATTGGCCAAGACAGATGATGTCCATAAGGTAGCAAAAGCAGCCTTTGTAGATCCAAGTAAATTAGGTCCGAGTGACTTAACCTATGCGTCCATTCCAAACTTCAAGAAAAGGGAAGATGCCATCATCTATGAAGCCCATGTCCGCGACTTCACTTCTGATCCGGCTTTGGCGTCAGAGCTTAAGAGCCAGTTTGGGACCTTTGCTTCCTTTGTTGAAAAATTGGATTACCTCAAAGATCTTGGTGTAACGCACGTTCAACTCTTACCAGTTCTGTCTTATTACCATGTCAATGAATTAAAAAATAGCGAGCGCTTGTTAGAGTATGCATCAAGCAATAGCAACTACAACTGGGGCTATGATCCACAGAACTACTTCGCCTTGTCAGGGATGTATTCAACAGATCCAAGCAATCCTCAAAAACGGATTGAAGAATTCAAGAATTTGGTCAATGAAATCCACAAACGTGGAATGGGAGTGGTACTAGACGTTGTCTATAACCACACAGCTAATGTGGATATCTTTGAGTATATCGAGCCGAATTACTATCATTTCATGGATGCGGACGGTACGCCTCGGACAAGCTTTGGTGGTGGACGCTTGGGAACAACCCACTACATGTCCAAACGGGTCTTGGTTGATTCAATCAAGTATTTAGTGGATACATATAAGGTGGATGGTTTCCGATTTGACATGATGGGAGACCATGATGCAGCCTCTATCGAAGAAGCCTACAAGGCAGCCCGGGCTCTGAATCCAAATCTCATCATGTTGGGAGAAGGCTGGGTGACCTATGCAGGTGATGAAAACAGCCCAGTACAACCAGCTGACCAATCTTGGATGAAGAAAACAGATACTGTTGCAGTATTCTCAGATGATGTTCGAAACAATCTAAAATCTGGCTATCCAAATGAGGGGCAACCTGCCTTTATCACCAATGGAAAACGGAAAATTGCGACTATCTTTAAGAATCTCATCGCACAACCAACCAACTTTGAGGCAGATAGTCCAGGTGATGTTATCCAATACATTGCAGCCCATGATAACTTGACCCTCTTTGATATTATCGCTCTGTCTATCAAGAAGGATCCAAACATTCCAGCAAATAATGCAGAGATCCATCGTCGCTTGCGTCTCGGAAATCTGCTTGTCTTGACAGCTCAAGGGACACCTTTCCTTCATTCTGGTCAAGAATATGGTCGGACCAAGCAGTTCAAGGATCCAGCTTACCGCACGCCTGTTTCCGATGACAAGATTCCAAACAAATCTCATTTGTTGGTCGATGAAAACGGAAAACCATTCGACTACCCTTACTTTATCCATGATTCCTATGACTCAAGTGATGCCATCAACCACTTTGATTGGGAAAAAGCAACCAATGAAGACCTCTATCCAGAGAATACGCGCTCTCGGGCCTTCACCAAAGGGTTAATTGCCCTTCGTAAGTCGACAGATGCCTTCCGGATGGATAATATGGATGAAGTGAAGAGTCGTGTCAAGCCCTTGACGATTCCAGGTGAGAATGGTGTGGAAGAAGAGGATCAGGTGATTGGCTACCAAATCACTGCAAGCAATGGGGAAGTATACTTGGTATTGGTAAATGCAGATACCAAGGCGCGTGACTTTGCTCTAGGAACTGACCTAGAACGCTTTAGAAATGCAGATGTTCTAGTGGATGGGGAACGCGCAGGTGTTATCAATTTAACGGATCCAAAAGGTCTTAGCTGGACAGAAAGAGGACTTCGACTGGATGCTTTGACTGCAACTGTTTTGCGTTTGTCTGCTAAGGAAGAAGCTGAAAATCCAGCACTTCCGGATCGACCTGAATACCATACACCGGTATCTCCATCTCCAGAGAAAGTCCTTCCTTCGCAAACTGCTAAACCGACGCCACAACTCCTTGCTCAAAAGAACGAAGAGCCAGAGGTTCAAGATTTGGCTCCTCATCATGACTCCGAGTCAGTTGAACATGGAGAAGAAGCAAGTACAGCTCGCGCGCTTCCTGAAACAGGAGAAGCGAGCTCCAACCTCACCAGTCTGGCTGGACTTCTTCTCTTAGGAAGTCTCGGGTTAGGAATGGCTAAGAAAGGGAGAGAAGAAGACTAAGCTCTTCTAGATAGGACCTTAAAAATACTTTTTAAATCCTGCATAAAATCAGCCCATTTGGGCTGGTTTTTGTGTTACAATGAGGATGTAAATAATATTTTTGGAGGCAGTATGTCTACAACTCTAAAAGGGACTTTGATCACTTTAATAGCAGGGATTGCTTGGGGACTATCCGGAGTTAGCGGGCAATATTTAATGGCTCATGGATTTTCGGCTATCGGGTTAACAAATCTTCGTCTACTTTTTTCAGGTATTGTCCTTATTATATTTTCCTACGTAGCGGATAAGGAGAAGGCTTTAGCCTTTGTCAATGATAAATCTTCCTACATTCCCCTTTTACTTTTTCCTTTTTAGGATTGTTACTGACTCAGCTGACTTATTTAGAGGCGATTGCTGAAACAAATGCTGGGACAGCTACGGTGTTACAGTATCTCTGTCCAGTGGGAATTTTAGCCTATACCTGTGTCAAGGATAGGGTGGCCCCTACACTAGCGGAAGTAGTTTCGATGCTTTTAGCGATTGGAGGCACATTCTTAATTGCAACACATGGTCAGCTCAACCACCTGGCCATCAATCCAAAAGGTTTGGCTTGGGGAGTGGTGTCTGCCTTTGCCTATGCCCTTTATATCATTCTACCTCTGAACTTGATTCAAAAATGGGGAAGTATGTTGGTTATTGGAGTTGGGATGGCTATTCCAGGAATCCTAATGATCCCTTTTAGTGGCCTTCTCTCTTCTTCTGGAAACTACAGACTCGATACCTGGATGGCCCTTTTTGGCTTGGTGGTTATTGGAACGATTTTTGCCTATACAGCCTTTCTGAAAGGCACCTCTTTGGTCGGAGCCGTTAAAGGAAGTTTGCTGGCTTCCTTTGAGCCTATTTCGGCAGTTTTCTTTGCCTTTGTCATTATGAAGGAGCATTTCTTTATTATTGACTTCTTGGGTATGGGCATGATTCTGTTAGCGGTCCTCTTGATCACTCTAAAGGACTTCATTATTCAAAAAGAAAAAGGAATTCTATAAAAAAGATGCTGGGCTGTTG
>NZ_GL636091.1:887953-969498 GCF_000186465.1 Streptococcus australis ATCC 700641
GTTGCCCAACATCTTTTTTACATCATTTGCCAGAAATAGTCGATGATATAGGTGAGACCGTAGGTGTAGATGACCAAGGTAATCGGCTTGCACAAAATAATAATCGTCATGTAGCGTTTGAAGGTCATATTTGTCAAACCAGCTAGCATACAGATGAAGTCTGCAGGACTGATGGGCCAGATCATCATGAAGATGAAGAAACGATCAAAACGCTTGTCTTCGTTGAGCCAGTTAATATACTTGTCGTAAGTCTTCTGACTGACCATTGACTGGACAAACTTAGGTCCGTACATTCTCGCCAGGTGAAAGATAATGGCACAGCCAATGACAATTCCAATGTAGTTGTAGATGGTCCCAATGATGTGGCCATAGATAAAGACCCCAGCGACAGAGGTCAGAGCACCAGGGATAATAGGGACCACTGTCTGAAGGATCTGAAGAAAGATAAAGAGAGGGGGTCCAAAGATACCTGCTTGGAGAATAAAAGCCGACAAGGTCTCCTTGGATTGAAGAATGCCAGCAAAGTAGGCCCAGATACAGAAAACAAGGGTTGCGAGGGCTCCAATGATGGAGGACCAATTGATGATTTTTTGGAGGAGAGGTGAGACCTCCCTCAATTTTTTTCTTTTGCTATCATAACTCTTCCGTGTAGTTTTTCTTCTACTATACCACGTTTTTGGAACTTTGTAACGATTTTGTCTATTTTAGGGAATATCAAAGAGATAGATTGGGGCCTCTTACAAAGAGGAGACAGCGAAGCAAGTGCAAAATACGTCCATTTATGCTACAATGAAGAGAATATAAAAAATGGAGAAAAACGTGTCAATCGAAAATTACAAACCAGATTTTGCGGTGGAAGCAGCCTATGATCTCACCGTTGCAGACTTGAAAAAACAGGGCATCAAGGCCGTTCTCGTGGATTTGGATAATACCTTGATTGCTTGGAATAATCCGGACGGCACCCCAGAGATGCGCCAGTGGTTGCATGACCTTCGTGATGGTGGGATTCGGGTCATCGTGGTGTCCAATAATAGTCCTAAACGGGTAAAACGTGCGGTTGAGAAATTTGATATTGACTTTGAAGCTTGGTCACTCAAGCCCTTTACCTTTGGGATTGATCGGGCTCTCAAACGTTTCCACTATGAAAAAAATGAAGTGGTCATGGTAGGGGATCAATTGATGACCGACATTCGGGCAGCTCATCGGGCGGGAATTCGTTCGATTTTGGTTAAACCTTTGGTCGAGCATGATTCCATCAAGACCCAGATCAACCGGGCGCGTGAACGCCGTGTCATGAAGCAAATGGCCGAAAAATATGGTCCGATTGTATATAAAAAAGGAATTTAAGAATGGAAGAATTATTCTGTATTGGCTGTGGAGCCCCCATTCAGACAGAAAACAAAGAGGGACTAGGCTATACTCCCCAATCAGCTCTTGAAAAGGGCTTAGAAATAGGCGAAGTCTATTGCCAACGCTGTTTCCGTCTCCGTCACTACAATGAAATCACAGATGTACATCTGACAGATGATGATTTCCTGAAATTGCTACACGAGGTAGGAGATAGTGATGCCCTCGTGGTCAATGTAGTCGATATTTTTGACTTTAATGGCTCCGTCATCCCCGGCTTACCCCGTTTTGTAGCAGGAAATGATGTGCTTTTGGTCGGTAATAAAAAGGATATCTTACCCAAGTCTGTCAAGGATAGCAAGGTGACCCATTGGTTGATGGAGCGAGCCCACGAAGAAGGCATGCGTCCTGTCGATGTGGTCCTCACCTCTGCCCAAAACAAGAGTGCCATCAAGGACTTGATGGAAAAGATCGAGCAGCACCGCAAGGGACGTGATGTCTATGTGGTGGGTGTGACCAACGTAGGGAAATCGACCCTCATCAATGCGATCATCCAAGAAATCACTGGAGACAAGGATATCATTACAACCTCTCGCTTCCCAGGAACAACACTGGACAAGATTGAAATCCCACTGGACGATGGATCCTACATCTACGATACACCAGGGATTATCCATCGCCACCAGATGGCTCACTATTTGACGGCTAAAAACCTCAAGTATGTCAGCCCTAAAAAGGAAATCAAGCCCAAGACTTATCAGCTCAACCCAGAGCAAACCCTCTTCTTGGGTGGTCTGGGACGCTTTGACTTTATCAAGGGAGAAAAGCAAGGTTTCACCGCCTTCTTTGATAACGAACTCAAGCTTCATCGGACCAAACTCGAAGGAGCGACTGCCTTTTATGACAAGCATGTCGGTGGCTTACTAACACCCCCTAACAGCAAGGAAAAAGAAGAATTTCCACCCTTGGTTTCCCATGAGTTTACCATCAAGGACAAGACAGACCTCGTCATCTCAGGACTCGGCTGGATCCGCGTCAATGGGGAAGCAAGAGTAGCTGTGTGGGCACCAGAAGGCGTCGCCGTCGTAAGTCGCAAAGCTATTATTTAAAAATTTGAAAGGAAATAGTTTCTTTATAGACAGGGCGAGTGTAACAAGCCTAGAAAGGATACTTTTCGCTGTGGTGAAAGCCTAAGTAGGTGTTTGACTACTTAGGCGCGGGAAATTTGAGACCTTAGGCTCAAATTTTAGTCATGGAACTCCACTAGGAGGTCGCTGACGACCGCCGCAACATCAGAAAAGTATCAAAAAAGAAACAATGAAAAAAACATGACATTAACATCCAAACAACGGGCTTTCCTCAATAGCCAAGCCCACAGCCTCAAACCTATTATCCAAATCGGGAAAAACGGGCTTAACGATCAAATCAAAACCAGTGTTCGCCAAGCGCTAGACGCTCGCGAACTGATCAAGGTCACCCTCCTTCAAAATACGGACGAGAATATCCATGAAGTAGCGGAAATCTTGGAAGAAGAAATCGGTGTGGATACGGTTCAAAAAATTGGACGCATCCTCATCTTGTATAAACAATCAAGCAAAAAAGAAAACCGGAAGATTTCAGTCAAAGTAAAAGAAATCTAAGACATCGAGGAGAGCAAACCTATGGCAATTGAACTATTGACTCCCTTTACCAAGGTAGAGATAGAGCCAGAGATCAAAGACAAGAAACGCAAACAAGTTGGTATTTTGGGTGGGAATTTCAATCCGGTCCATAATGCCCATCTCGTGGTTGCAGACCAGGTCCGACAACAATTGGGCTTGGACCAGGTCCTTCTCATGCCAGAATATGAGCCTCCGCATGTGGATAAAAAAGAAACCATTGATGAGCGTCATCGCTTAAAAATGCTAGAACTAGCCATCGAAGGGATTGAAGGGCTAGAAATCGAGACGATTGAGCTAGAGCGTAAAGGGATCTCTTATACCTACGATACGATGAAGTTGCTCAATGAGCGAGACCCAGATACAGACTATTACTTTATCATTGGAGCTGATATGGTGGACTACCTGCCAAAATGGTATCGGATTGACGAGTTAGTGGAGATGGTCCAGTTTGTCGGTGTTCAACGTCCCCGTTACAAAGCGGGAACTTCTTATCCAGTGATTTGGGTCGATGTTCCCCTGATGGATATCTCTTCAAGCATGGTGCGAGAGTTTATCGCTCAAGGTCGGACGCCCAACTTTATGTTGCCAAAACCAGTTTTGGACTACATCAAGAAAGAAGGTTTGTATTAATGACCTATGAAAACTATCTCGGCTTTTCTCGAGAGGGCTTGCTCGAAAAAATGGGCCAAATCCTTCCGGAAAAACGCCTAACCCATTGTTTAGGGGTTGAGAAGGCCGCTCGTGACTTAGCTAAGCGCTATGGGGCAGATGAAGAGCAGGCTGGCCTAGCCGGTCTATTACATGACTACGCCAAGAAATTATCGGATCAGGAATTTCTGGACTTGATCGATCGCTATGAGCTGGATCCAGCATTAAAAAACTGGGGCAACAATGTCTGGCATGGGATGGTCGGGATTTATAAGATCCAAGAAGATCTAGGACTGACAGATCCAGCCATTCTTCGCAGTATTGAGATTCATACGGTTGGGAGTGGACAGATGTCAACTTTAGACAAGATTGTCTATGTAGCAGATTATATTGAGCATAACCGGGCCTTTCCAGGGGTAGATCAAGCTCGTGAAATCGCCCAAGTCTCCTTAGATCGTGCGGTGGCCTATGAGACGGCTCGCACAGTCGAACATCTAGCCCACCAAGGATTGCCCATTTATCCCCAAACCCTTGAAACCTACAATGCCTTTGTGAAGTATTTGAAAGAGGAGCAGTGAGTGAAAACAGCTTTAATCATTATTGATGTTCAAAATATTCTCGTGGAAACAGGTTTTGAGACAGAAAAACTCTTAGAGAAGATTGCTTATTTGCAAGATCGGGCTAGAAAACAGCAGATTGAAATCATCTACATGCAGCATATTGAAACGCCAGAGGCTTTAACTTCAGAAGATTGGCAGTTATCGCCCCTGTTGAATAGACAGGAGAATGAAAAGGTATTTCAGAAGCGATACAATAGCATGTTTAAAGAGACAGGATTAAAAGAATACTTGGATCAACAAGGGATTGAACATTTGGTCCTGTGTGGCATGCAGACAGAATATTGTGTCGATACATCCATCAAAGTGGGATTCGAATACGGCTATAAGCTGGTCATTCCAGAAGGAGCTGTCACAACCTTTGATGGAGAGGATATCCCAGCAGAAACGCTCAATGAATTTTATGAAAATATTTGGGAAGAACGTTTTGCGGATGTTTTAGACTACAAAACAATTTTTTAAAGAAAGAGGATTAAATGAAAGAAAAAGAATTACTTGAACTTGTTGTTAAAGCTGCCGATGAAAAACGTGCAGAAGATATTGTGGCTTTGGATGTTCAAAGCTTGACCAGTGTGACGGATTACTTTGTTATCGCAAGCTCTATGAACAGCCGCCAATTGGAGGCGATCGCTGAAAATATTCGTGAGAAGGTCATCGAAGCTGGCTTTAATGCTAGCCATGTCGAAGGGAATTCAGCTGGAGGTTGGGTCCTTCTTGACTTAGGTGGTGTAGTGGTCCATGTCTTCTCAGAAGAAATGCGTGCCCACTATAATTTAGAAAAGCTATGGCACGAAGCAAGTGCTGTCGATCTTTCAGCAACCTTAGCATAAGCAGGTGAACTCAGTTGGTAGCAACTGAGTTTTGTTGGTTAAATTGAAATTCTATGGAAAGAAAGGATAGGGCCTTGTGTTTAGTTAGGTTGGTAACGGAACACGAGCCAAAAGCTGAGAGAAAGAGCCTAACTTCCTTTGTATCTGGCGATACGGCGGAAAGTTTCCTATTTCCTCTATGCTTTTAACGCTCTTTGTATCTTAGAAAGGATTTGAACCCGTCCTGTAATCCTCGGAAAATAGATAGGGTTATGTCAAATTGTTAACTATAAAAATTATTGTTTGACGCAGTAGCTGATTGGATTCTTCATTCGCTTTTTTAGCTCGGAAGAGTACCTAATCAGCCTTGCGGGGGTGAGACAACGAACGAATTTTTTAAAAAACTCGTTCTGTCTCACTCCCCTAATTTTCTATCGGATTACGGGCGGACTAATTTTAGAATAGAAAGGATAGGGTGTCGTGTTTAGTTAATTTGTCAACTGAACACGAGCTAAAAGCTGTGAGAAAAAGATAAACTTCCTTTGTATCTGACGATACGGCAGAAAGTTTCCTATTTTCTCTTTGCTTTTAACGCTCTTTGTATCTTGATTTATGGCGACTTATGAAACGTTTGCAGCGGTCTATGATGCGGTCATGGATGACAGTCTGTATGATTTGTGGACGGATTTTTCTCTCCGGCATCTCCCTAAAAGCAAGGATCGGAAAAAATTACTGGAATTGGCTTGTGGGACAGGGATTCAGTCTGTCCGCTTTTCCCAAGCTGGCTTTGACGTAACAGGATTAGACTTGAGTGCTGATATGCTGAAAATTGCTGAAAAAAGATCGGCTTCAGCCAAGCAAAAGATTGATTTTATCGAGGGCAATATGCTGGACCTGTCGCAAGCGGGTACCTACGATTTTGTGACCTGCTACTCTGATTCCATCTGCTATATGCAGGACGAGGTGGAAGTGGGAGATGTCTTCAAAGAAGTCTATAACGCTCTTAATGAAGATGGTATCTTTATTTTTGATGTCCATTCGACCTACCAGACGGATGAGGTTTTCCCGGGCTATTCTTACCATGAAAATGCGGAAGATTTTGCCATGCTCTGGGATACCTATGAGGATGAAGCTCCTCACTCGATTGTCCATGAGCTGACCTTCTTTGTCCAAGAGGAGGATGGCTCCTTTAGTCGTCACGATGAAGTTCATGAGGAACGCACTTATGAAGTTTTAACCTATGACATCTTATTGGAGCAGGCTGGCTTTAAATCTTTCAAATTGTATGCAGACTTTGAAGATAAGGCCCCAACAAAGACCAGTAAACGATGGTTTTTTGTAGCACAGAAGTAGGCCTGCATGACAGTTACAGGTATTATTGCAGAATTTAATCCCTTTCACAATGGGCACAAGTACCTGCTGGAACAGGCAGAAGGGCTGAAAATCGTTGCCATGTCTGGGAATTTTGTCCAACGTGGTGAACCTGCCATTGTAGACAAATGGACACGGGCCCAGATGGCTTTGGAAAATGGAGCGGATCTGGTGGTCGAGCTCCCCTTTCTCGTGGCTGTTCAGTCGGCTGATCATTTTGCCAAGGGAGCGGTAGAAATCTTGTCCCGTCTGGGAATCGACCAATTGACCTTTGGGACAGAAGAGGTCATAGATTATCAAGCGATTGCAGCAGTTTACTCGGAGAAATCATCGGAAATGGAAGTTTTCTTGCGAAGCCTTCCTGACGATTTATCCTATCCACAGAAGACCCAAAAAATGTGGGAAACCTTTGCTGGAGTGGAGTTCACAGGAGCTACTCCCAACCATATCCTGGGCTTGGCTTATGCCAAGGCTTGTGCTGGGAAGGGGATTGCGCTCAAACCTATCCAACGTCAAGGTGCGGGCTACCATTCAGAAGAAAAAGAGGTGGCCTATGCTTCTGCCACCAGCCTTCGTCTTCATAAAGAGGACCACGCTTTTGTGGATCAGTTCATGCCCAATAGCCAACTCTTTCAGTCGGCTCCAAAGGTATCTTGGGAGGATTACTATCAATTGCTCCGTTATCAAATCCTAACCCATCCGGATCTGACACATATTTTTCAGGTCAATGAAGAGTTGGCTAATCGGATAAGGGATGCCATTCGAAGCGCGAGTTCTGTGGAATACTTGGTGGAGAAAGTGGCAACCAAGCGCTATACCAAGGCGCGTGTCCGCCGCATTTTGACTTATATTTTAGTAGGTGCGAGAGAAGAAATCTTGCCGACCGCTATCCATGTCTTGGGTTTCACTGAAAAGGGCCAGGCCCACCTCAAGTCACTAAAAGGTCAAGTGGACTTGGTAACGCGAATTGGTAAGGAAGCTTGGGATGCCTTGACCCAGCAAGCAGACCAAGTCTATCAATTGGGCCATCCCCAACTACCGGAACAAACCTGGGGTCGGGTGCCGGTGAGAGTGGAAGAATAAACGGTCTTACATAAAATTTTCTCTGCCCTTATTCACGTAAAGCAAGAAAGTGATGATGCACGGAAACAGTGTTTATCCATTGTCTAAAAAATCTTTTTAGACAATGGATTTTTTTTACCAAATTTAGAAGCTTTTACGAATAATTAAGTGGAGAGGGAAAACTTGTACAAGTTCCTGACAAGTTTTTCTTTTTCATGTATAATAATAGAAAAGCAGTAGAATGAGGTATGGTAATGGAAGCAGTTGTTTATTCAACATTCCGCAATCATTTGAAGGATTATATGAAGAAGGTGAATGATGAGTTGGAGCCTTTGACAGTCGTGAATAAGAATCCAGACGAAGATATTGTGGTTATTTCTAAGAGCGAGTGGGACAGCCTACAAGAAACCCTAAGACTAGCTCAGAACAAAGAATTGTCAGATAAGGTCTTGCGGGGCATGGCAGAAGTCCGAGCTGGTCAGGTTCAACTCCATGAGATTGAGGGGTAACGGATGTTACTCAAGTTTACAGAAGATGCCTGGAAGGATTATTGTTACTGGCAAAGTCAGGACAAAAAAACACTGAAGCGGATTAATAGCCTGATTAAGGAGATTCAAAGGGATCCATTTGCAGGGATTGGTAAACCTGAACCCTTGAAATATGACTTTCAAGGAGCATGGTCAAGGCGGATTGATGCAGAAAATCGCCTGATTTATATGCTAGATGAGTCAGGTGTCGCTTTCCTCTCTTTTAAAGACCATTACTAAGTTTCTAATAGAGAGTCTTTTTTATAGTTAAACGAGCTATTTAAAGTTTCCACCTCATAGAAAATTCCCATGAATTTCCCCGTTAAAAATAGAAAAATCTAGTCTAATGATGACGATTTGTGATATAATGTTAAAGATTGAAAATAATATGAACCAAACACAAGGAGAATCCTCATGGGACGTAAATGGGCCAATATTGTAGCCAAGAAAACTGCCAAAGATGGTGCTAACTCAAAAGTATATGCGAAATTCGGTGTAGAAATCTATGTAGCCGCAAAAAAAGGTGAGCCAGATCCAGAATTGAATACTGCTTTGAAATTCGTTATCGACCGTGCTAAACAAGCGCAAGTGCCAAAACACGTGATTGATAAAGCGATCGATAAGGCAAAAGGAAATACAGACGAAACCTTTACAGAAGGGCGTTATGAAGGATTTGGACCAAATGGTTCTATGTTGATCGTTGATACCTTGACGTCAAACGTCAACCGTACAGCTGCCAATGTCCGTGCGGCTTTTGGTAAAAACGGCGGTAACATGGGAGCTTCAGGTTCTGTATCTTACCTCTTTGACAACAAGGGAGTCATCGTCTTTGCAGGTGACGATGCGGATGCTATCTTTGAACTCTTGCTTGAAGCAGATGTGGATGTAGACGATGTGGAAGCAGAAGAAGGAAGCATCACTGTTTACACTGCTCCAACTGACCTTCACAAAGCGATTGTTGCTTTGCGTGAATCTGGTATCGAAGAATTCCAAGTAACTGAATTGGAAATGATTCCTCAATCAGAAGTTGAGTTGTCGGGTGAAGATTTGGAAACCTTTGAAAAACTTTACAGCGTTCTTGAAGACGATGAGGACGTGCAAAAAATCTACACCAACGTAGATGGATTCTAATAGAAATAGACCTTTGAAGATAATTTCTTCAAAGGTTTTTTTCTTGTAGCGCGGCTTTTTAAGGAACGAGTATGAAGTAATAATAAAAAGTGATATAGCTCCTGGCTATAACTGAGAGAAAAAAATAGGAATTAGACGAATAGGGGAGGCAGTGATAGAATAGAACTATGCTAGAAAGGGGACGAGAAATGGAATCATTATCCTATGAACATCTAGTGCCCATTCGGCATTATGTGCATCAGCATCCAGAGTTGTCTGGACAAGAATACCAAACCACAGCTTATCTCAAAGCCTATTTGGAAAAGCTAGGTGTACGCATTTTAAACAGTGGATTAAAAACTGGTCTGATTGCTGAAATCGGAAGCGGCAAACCGGTCATTGCCCTGCGCGCAGATATTGATGCCCTCCCGATTCAGGAGAACACGGATCTCGACTACCAAAGCCAAACCCCTGGTGTCATGCACGCCTGTGGCCATGATTTCCACCAGGTGAGCCTCTTAGGGGCTGCAGAAGTCCTAAAAGGTATGGAAGCGGACTTAAAGGGAACGGTTCGGTTAATTTTTCAGCCGGCTGAAGAGACTTCTGAGGGAGCATCTGCGGTATTAGCGACCGGACTCCTCGAGGATGTCCAAGCCATCCTTGGATTTCACAACATGCCGTCATTGCCTGCGGGTCAGTTGGCCCTGCGTCCAGGCGCCATGATGGCAGGAGTTGAAAAGTTCAAGGTGACTGTCACTGGGGTGAGCAGTCATGCGGCTCGACCGGATCTTGGTTTGGATACTGTTGTAGCGATTACTAGTATGGTACAGCAGTTACAGACCTTAGTCTCACGTACGGTTTCGCCATTTGAGACAGCCGTCCTATCAGTGACGCATATCGAAGCTGGTTCAACCTGGAATGTTCTTCCCAAGTCTGGTTTCTTTGAAGGAACTATTCGAACCTTTAATCCGGATCTTCAGAAACGTCTCAAGGCGGATTTCATTCGCGTGATCGAACAGATCTCTAACAGTACCGGAGTCATGGTCCAATTTGATTGGGGCAAGACGCCACCGGTTACCTATAATGATAAGACCTTGGCTAAAAAAGTCTTTCGCTGGTCCAAGTCTTTCGCAGAAGTTGTGGAGGCTCAGCCGTCGACAGCGGGTGAAGATTTTGCCTTCTATCAAGAGAAGATCCCGGGAGTCTTTGCTTTTATAGGATCCAATGGTGCAGCGGATGCACCGGATCTCCACCATGATAGCATGGTGATAGATGACGCGGCTTTTGCGGTATCGGTTCCATATTACGTTGAAAATGCCCTCGCTTTGCTGGAAAAATTCTCAACCAAATGAGAGGTGATAGATAAAACCTATCACCTCTATAAAGAAAATATAATACCCAAGAGTTGGGAATTTTGATATGATGGAAAAAGCTGTTTTTTTACAGAGGAATAAACAATTTTAGTGAAAAAGGAGAACAAATGAAATTGAATAAATTCATCAAATATGTTGCTCTAAGCCTTGTGGGCTTAGCTGCAGTTGGGACTTTGGTTGCTTGCTCATCCAAGTCATCAAGTAAATCAAGTGGAAAACGGACCATTGAAGTCGCAACAGTTGGGACAACCAAACCCTTCACCTATGATAAGGATGGGGAATTGACTGGCTACGAAATCGAAGTCATGCGTGAAATCTTCAAAGGTTCAGATAAATACGAAGTCAACTTTAATAAGACAGAGTGGTCTTCAATCTTTGCGGGCTTAGACGGTGATCGTTACCAAATCGGTGTCAGCAACCTTAGCTACGATAAAAAACGTGCGGAGAAATACTTGTACCCAAATCCTTACGCTAAGAACCCAGTGGTCTTAGTAGTCCGTAAAGATTCAGGCATCAAGTCATTAGATGATATCGGTGGCAAGTCTACAGAGGTCATCCAAGGAACTTCTACAGCGAAACAATTGGAAGCCTACAATAAAGAGCATAAGGACAATCCAACAGAGCTCAAATATACAGAGGGGACCATCCAATCCATTCTGTCTAATTTGAGCGATGGCCGTTCGGATTATAAGATTTTTGAACGCTTGACAGTTGAGGCCATCATCAAGGACCAAGGCTTGGATAACTTGGAGGTCATCGAACTACCAAGCGATCAACAACCATACGTATACCCAATCCTTGCCAAAGGTGAGAAAGAATTGGAAACTTTCGTCAACAAACGGATCAAAGAGTTGTACGAAGATGGGACACTGGAAAAATTGTCTAAGAAGTACTTCGGTGGAACTTACCTTCCAGAAGCTTCTGATATTAAATAAGGTTATTTAAAAACATCATAAGGAGAAAAGAATATGAAATTAACAAAACTTTTTGGTGTAGCAGCTCTTGCTACCGTTGCAACCTTTGCCTTAGCAGCATGCGGTTCTTCAAACTCATCAAACTCATCAAACTCATCTGATAAAGATGGTGTGACAACTGTTAAAGTTGGGGTGATGAACTTAAGTGATACAGAAGAAGCACGTTGGAAAGAAGTGCAAAAGAACTTAGATGATGCAAAAGCGAACATCAAATTGGAATTCACTCAGTTTACAGACTATTCTCAACCAAACCAAGCTGTTCGCGATGGGGATGTGGATATCAACGCTTTCCAACATTACAACTACCTTGAAAACTGGAACAAAGAAAACAGCGCAGACCTAGTTTCTGTAGCAGATACTTACATTGCGCCAATCCGTCTTTACTCTGGTACAAAAGATGGAAAGAACAAATACACAGATGTGA
The DNA here is from genome assembly GCF_000186465.1 of Streptococcus australis ATCC 700641. Lineage (GTDB taxonomy): Bacteria > Bacillota > Bacilli > Lactobacillales > Streptococcaceae > Streptococcus > Streptococcus australis. Next base: position 899,877 of record NZ_GL636091.1, read on the forward strand.
AAGACATTCCTGAAAAAGGTACCATTGCAGTACCAAACGACCCAACAAACGAAAGCCGTGCCTTGTATGTATTGGAATCAGCTGGTTTGATCAAGTTGGATACAAAAGATGGGGAATTGGCTACCATCAGCAACATCAAAGACAATCCAAAGAACTTGACAATTTCTGAGTTGGACGCTTCTCAAACAGCTTCTTCACTTCCATCAGTTGATGCAGCAATCATCAATAACACCTTTGTTCGTGAAGCAGGTATTGATTACAAGAAAGCTCTCTTTGTAGAAAAAGCAAACAGCAACTCTAAACAATGGTACAACTTGATTGCAGCTAAGAAAGATTGGAAATCATCTGATAAAGCGAAAGCAATCGAAGCCATTATTAAAGCCTACCATACTGATAACGTGAAGAAAGTCATTGAAGAATCTTCAGACGGTATGGACCAACCAGTTTGGTAATCAAGAGGATGAATAGAGAGGTGGAGAAGGTTTTCTCTACCTCTTATCGTGTATAGTAGGAGGAAATGATGTCCAATCCAAGAGAGACAGAACAAATACGCAAATTTGAAAATGATGAGGTGGCTCAGCATTATTTTGAAGTCCTAAGGACTCTCATCTCCAAGCGGTCTATCTTTGCCCAGCAGATTGGTTTAAAAGAAGTAGCAACCTACCTGGGAGAAATCTTCACAGCTGCAGGAGCTAAGGTAACTGTGGATGACAGCTACACAGCTCCATTTGTTATTGCTAAATTTGTTTCACCCAATCCGGATGCGAAGACCATCATTTTCTACAACCATTACGATACAGTTCCAGCAGATGGTGACCAACCTTGGACGAGTGATCCCTTTACGCTTTCGGTCCATTACGGGACCATGTATGGTCGAGGGGTAGATGACGACAAGGGTCATATTACTGCACGCTTGACGGCTATTCGAAAATATATCCGTGAAAATGGCGACCTTCCGGTTAACATTACCTTCATTATCGAAGGGGCAGAAGAATCTGCCTCAACGGATCTGGACAAGTATCTATCCAAGCACAAAAAACACTTGCGTGGAGCAGATCTCTTAGTTTGGGAACAAGGGACCCGCAACCAACAAGGAGAGCTGGAAATCTCAGGTGGAAACAAGGGGATTGTGACCTTTGACATGGTGGTCAAAAGTGCAGATGTGGATATCCATTCCAGCTATGGTGGAGTAGTGGATTCAGCATCCTGGTATCTGCTCAATGCTTTGTCGAGTCTACGAGATAAAGACGGTCGGATCCTGGTGGATGGCCTCTATGAATTGATTGAGGAGCCTAACGAGCGGGAACTGGCCTTGATTAATCGTTATGCCAATAAAACGGCAGACGATGTGACAGAAATCTATAATCTCCAATTGCCTATCTTGAAAGAGGAACGAAGTGAGTTCTTGAAACGTTTTTATTTTGAGCCAGCCATGAACATTGAAGGTTTGGGGACAGGCTATCAGGGACAAGGCGTCAAGACGATTCTCCCTGCAGAAGCTCGAGCCAAGATGGAAGTTCGTTTGGTACCAGGCCTGGAACCCAAACAAGTCTTAGAATTGATTCGTGCTCAGTTGAATAAAAATGGCTTTGAGAAGATTGAACTTGTTTTCACACTAGGAGAAATGAGCTATCGGAGTGATATGAGTGCGCCGTCCATCCTCAATGTGATTGATCTGGCCAAACGCTTTTATCCAGAAGGGGTCTGTGTCCTTCCGACAACTGCAGGCACTGGTCCCATGCATACGGTCTTTGAGGCCTTGCAAGTTCCAATGGCTGCCTTTGGTATTGGAAATGCCAATAGTCGAGATCATGGTGGGGATGAGAATGTGAAAATTGCAGACTACTATACCCATATTGAATTAATTAAGGAGTTAATCACAAGTTATGAGTAAAGAAATTATCAAACTGGACCATATCGATGTTACCTTTCATCAGAAAAAACGGGAAATTACAGCCGTGAAGGATGTGACCATTCATATCAATGAAGGGGATATTTACGGGATTGTCGGTTATTCTGGAGCAGGGAAATCAACTCTTGTACGGGTCATCAATCTCTTGCAAGTACCATCAGCAGGTACTATTACCGTAGATGGCGATGTCATCTATCAAGACCAGGTGACCTTGAATGCTGCGGCTTTACGCCAAAAACGCCGAGACATTGGTATGATTTTCCAACATTTCAATCTAATGGCCCAAATGACCGCTGCTGAAAATGTGGCCTTTGCCCTTAAACATTCAGACTTATCTAAAGAGCAAAAGGCTGAAAAAGTAGCCAAGTTGTTGGAACTAGTTGGTCTGTCAGATCGGGCGGACAACTATCCTGCTCAATTGTCAGGTGGACAAAAACAACGGGTGGCGATTGCGCGTGCGCTCGCCAACGATCCAAAGATTTTGATTTCTGACGAATCAACATCCGCACTAGATCCAAAAACGACCAAACAAATCCTTGCTCTTCTGCAAGAGCTGAATCAGAAGTTGGGCTTGACAGTGGTCTTGATTACCCATGAAATGCAGATCGTTAAAGACATTGCCAACCGAGTGGCTGTCATGCAAAATGGTGAATTGATTGAAGAAGGCTCTGTTTTAGACATCTTCTCTAATCCTAAAAACGAATTGACACAAGACTTCATCACAACTGCAACAGGAATCGAGGAAGCTATGGTGAAAATCAACAAGCAACAAATTGTTAAGAAATTGCCGGCTGATTCTGTTTTGGCCCATTTGAAATATTCTGGTTCGGTGACAGACACTGCGATTATCAACGATATTTATAAACAGTACCAAGTGTCTGCTAATATTCTACACGGAAATATTGAAATTTTGGATCATACCCCTGTTGGGGAGTTGGTTGTTATCCTTACTGGGGAAGCAGCGAATCTAACTGCAGCACAGCGGGATCTACAAGCAGCAGGTGTTTCTGTGCGTGTCTTAAAAGAAGGGAGTAATGCATGATTGACTTTATTCAAACCTATCTACCAAATGTTTACCGGATGGGCTGGAGTGGCCAAGCTGGATGGGGAACAGCGATTTATCTGACCCTTTACATGACCTTTATCTCTTTTGTGATTGGTGGTTTATTGGGACTCATTGCAGGATTATTATTAGTCTTGACAGCACCTGGTGGGATTATCGAGAATAAATTGGTTTTCCATATCTTGGATAAAATCACGTCCATCTTCCGTGCCATTCCTTTTATCATCTTGCTAGCCTTGATCAATCCCTTTACTCGTATGATTGTCGGAACTGGGATTGGTCCTACGGCGGCTTTAGTCCCCCTATCTTTAGCTGTCTTTCCTTTCTTTGCTCGCCAAGTTCAAGTCGTTTTGTCTGAATTGGACCGTGGGGTGATTGAAGCAGCTCAAGCTAGTGGGGCAACCTTTTGGGATATTGTTGGTGTCTACCTTCGTGAAGGACTTCCTGATTTGATTCGTGTCACAACCGTTACCCTCATTTCCTTGGTTGGTGAAACAGCCATGGCGGGTGCGATTGGAGCAGGTGGTCTCGGAAACGTCGCTATTTCATATGGTTACCAACGCTTTAATAATGACGTTACCTTGCTAGCAACCTTCTTGATTCTGCTTTTGATTTTCTTTATTCAGTTTATCGGTGATTTCTTGACCAAGAAAATTAGTCACCGGTAAGGATGGGATAGATACATGAAAATAATACAGAAACATCAGTTTAAGCAGGTTGCGACCTTTGCAGGCTTGTATTTTCTTGCCATTGGCTTAGGTGTCCTACTTGGAAATTTGGTTGATCATCAAGGCAACATGTTCTATGCTCCAGCCTTCTCTGCCCTGGTTGGTGGAGGAATCTATCAGGTCTATATTGAGAAAATTCAACGAACAGGAGCCATTCTAGTCGTTGCTCTTGTGATTGGTGCTTTTTTCCTTTTCACTCGTCATGGAGCTGGAGCTTTTCTGCCTGCTCTTGTTGGAGGGCTTTTGGCAGAATTGGTCGCAAGCCGTGGCCACTACCAGTCGAAGTTAGGCAATGCGGTGTCTTTCCTCCTCTTTTCCTTTACGACGACAGGGCCTATCCTTATGATGTGGTTCCAACCAGCTAGTTATCGTGCTTCTTTACTAGCCCGTGGGAAGTCGATGGATTATATCGAACGCGTTATGGTACCGTCGAATATGGGAACGGTGAGCTGGTTTTTACTGACCCTTCTTCTTGGAGCTCTGCTAGGTTATCTTCTTGGATACTTGGTCTGTCAAAAACTAAATAGAAAATAACATAATGGAGAAGAAACATGCACAATAATTTACTAGTCCTTCAGTCAGACTTTGGTCTGGTGGATGGGGCTGTCTCTGCTATGATTGGGGTTGCCTTAGAGGAATCACCAACCCTCAAGATTCACCACTTGACTCATGATATTACACCTTATAATATCTTTGAAGGAAGTTACCGCCTCTTTCAGACGGTGGATTACTGGCCAGAAGGGACAACCTTTGTATCGGTCGTCGATCCGGGTGTCGGCTCCAAACGTAAAAGTGTTGTAGCCAAAACGGCCAAGAATCAATACATTGTTACACCGGATAATGGGACCCTCTCTTTCATCAAGAAACATGTAGGAATCGTTGCCATTCGTGAGATTTCAGAGGTGAAGAACCGCCGGGCCAATACAGAGTTTTCTTATACCTTCCATGGGCGTGATGTCTATGCCTATACAGGAGCTAAGTTAGCCAGTGGCCATATCAGCTTTGAGGAAGTGGGACCAGAACTCAGTGTTGAACACATTGTAGAAATCCCTGTGGTGGAAACTGTTATGGAGGACAATCTTGTCAAAGGAGCCGTTGACATCTTGGATGTACGCTTTGGTTCTCTCTGGACTTCGATTACTCGGGAAGAGTTCAATCATTTGGAACCTGAATTTGGGGAACGCTTTGAAGTGACCATCTATAACAATGACATGCTGGTTTATCAAAACCAAGTAACTTACGGCAAGTCTTTCGCCGATGTGCGGATTGGACAGCCAATCCTTTATATCAATTCCCTCTACCGTGTTGGCCTTGCCATCAACCAGGGATCCTTTGCTAAGGCCTATAACGTAGGAGTTGGGGCTTCTTGGCATATCGAAATTAGAAAAATGGAAAATTAATAGGAGATAAAATATGAAACAAAAACAAGCTTTTTCAATTAAGGATGTTGTAGCTATCGGGGTTGGAGCAGCCCTCTTTGTGGTCATTGCGATGATTCCAATTCCAGCGCCAGCTCCAAATACCAACATTCAGTTGCAATTTGCTCTTCAAGCCCTCTTTAGTGTGATCTTTGGTCCGATTGTTGGTTTCTTGATGGGCTTAATCGGTCATGCTATTAAGGACGCTATGTCAGGTGGTCTTTGGTGGACTTGGATCATTTCTAGTGGCTTGTTTGGTCTCTTTGTTGGTATCTTCCGCAAACAAATCGGTGACCTAAAAGGAGAAGTGACCAAGAAAGAATTGATCGTCTTTAACGTTGTGCAAGTCATTGCCAATTTGCTTATTTGGGGATTGATTGCTCCGGTTGGGGATGTCTTGATCTACCACGATAATCCAAATAAAGTCTTCCTACAAGGTGTTGTAGCAGGTTCTGTCAATGCTTTAGTGGTAGCTATTGCAGGTTCTCTTCTCTTGATTGCCTATGCTCGTACCCAAACAAAAGATGGAAGTTTGTCTAAAGATTAATCGTAAATAAGAAGAGAGAGTGGGACAGAAATCGGTAATTCGTTAGAATTCGATTTCGTCGTCCCACCTCCGCACAGTTGAGTAGGGCTGTAAAAACTGATGTAATCAGCGTAGTAAAGCCCACTCAACCACTGCGTCTTACTCGACAATCCAAAGACAATTGAGAGGCTAGGACTTTTGTCCCCGCCTCTTTTTGTGAGTAAAAAATATTTTTTACAAAATGCAAGATATATGTTGCAAAATAGAAAATATAGTGTATAATAGAGTTATAAAAACAAGAAAGGAAAAGCATGTGGCGAAAAATCTCAAATTAAAAATGGCCCGGGTCGAGCATGATATGACCCAGGGGGATCTTGCAGATGCCATCGGGGTGACACGTCAGACCATTGGCCTGATCGAGGCAGGGAAGTACAATCCGACCCTCAGCCTCTGCCTAGCAATTTGTAAGACCTTGGATAAGACGCTGGATCAACTGTTCTGGGAGTAACAGTTTTAACAATAGAAAGAGGAAATATATGAAACAAAAGAAAGAACCAATTGTAAAAGATGAGCGGACCATGCTGCTTGATGGAAAAATTGCAGGGGAACTTGTTCTAGGAATGACCTGCTTTATTGCAGTCTCTGCCTTTGTGAAAGCTAGTATCCTGGACTTGGACCTAATAGCCTATATTCCAGAGCTCTTTTTGTTGATTGCCATGGGAGCTTATGCCTTTGTGAGAAGGATCAGTTCAGGGATTGATGTTCGAGATATGTTAGAAAAAGATAGCTGGTTCAGCCGCATTGGGTCAGGCATCCTATTTGCCTTATTTGTGATTGCAGCAGATGTGATTGGGAAGCGAGAAACGATGAGCTTTATGTTCAGTCCCAAGTATCTGCTCAAAATCGTTCTTGCTATTTTAGTCTTTGCCCTTTTGACTTATCTGTTAGAGAAACCACTAGCCCTTATCAATCGGAAAAAACAGAAGAAGATCGAGGCAGAGTTGGAGGACTAAGGGGGGAGCTCATAAAGTTATTTAAGAATTTGAATAAAAGTCTGGAACCCCAGGCTTTTATTTTTCAGTCAAATAAATTGCATTCGTTTTCTGGGGAGAGTATACTGGTATAGTTGAATGAAAAATTCTGATAATTTAATCTTAGAAAAGAGAATCTTATGGCAAAACCTATTCGTGTTTTACTTTACTATAAATATGTTCCCATCGAAAACGCAGAACAATTTGCGGCTGATCACTTGGCTTTTTGTAAATCAATCGGCCTCAAGGGCCGTATCCTAGTCGCTGACGAAGGAATCAACGGTACCGTTTCTGGTGATTACGAAACGACGCAAAAATACATGGACTACGTTCACAGCCTTCCGGGTATGGAAGACCTCTGGTTCAAGATGGATGAGGAAGAAGAGCAAGCCTTCAAGAAGATGTTCGTCCGCTATAAGAAAGAGATTGTCCACCTTGGATTAGAGGATGATAACTTCGATAACGACATCAACCCCCTTGAAACGACAGGTGCTTACTTGTCTCCAAAAGAATTTAAAGAAGCTCTCCTAGATGAAGATACAGTTGTTCTTGATACTCGGAACGACTATGAGTACGATCTTGGACACTTCCGTGGCGCTATTCGTCCAGATATCCGCAATTTCCGTGAGTTGCCACAATGGGTCCGTGATAACAAGGAAAAATTCATGGACAAGCGTGTCGTAGTTTACTGTACAGGTGGCGTTCGTTGTGAGAAATTCTCAGGCTGGATGGTGCGTGAAGGCTACAAAGATGTCGGTCAATTGCACGGCGGAATTGCAACCTACGGAAAAGACCCAGAAGTTCAAGGAGAGCTGTGGGATGGTAAAATGTACGTCTTTGACGAGCGGATTGCTGTCGATGTTAACCATGTTGATCCAAGTGTTGTCGGAAAAGATTGGTTTGATGGAACACCATGTGAACGCTATGTCAACTGTGGAAATCCTTTCTGTAACCGTCGCATCTTGACTTCAGAAGAGAACGAAGACAAGTACCTCCGTGGTTGCTCACATGAGTGCCGTGTTCATCCACGCAATCGCTATGTAGAAGAACACAACTTGTCACAAGCAGAGGTTGCTGAACGTTTGGCCGTTATCGGTGAGACGCTTGATGGAACTCTTGCATAAGTTAAAAACAGCCTTTCGGCTGTTTTTTTCTATGGAAAGTCATGAAAATTTGTGCTATAATTTGGTAAGCGATTACAAAAAGGAGAAAACAAATGTCAGTTGTGTTTTCAATTCGAAATAAAAAGAGTATGTTTGGCTATCAAAAAGTGATGCCAGCTAAAGATGTATTGAATTTGGTGGAAGGAGTTCTTACCTACAGTTTTGAGGAAGCCATGCTTGGTCGCTCTCTCAAAGATTTTCCAGCCATGATGTGTATCCGCTATGGCAAGAGCTGCTTGCCCATCATCCTTCGTTACCTGGATCAAGAGCATGCTTATCAGTTCATCCTTGCAGATTTTGCCACCCTTGAAGATTGGCGACTCATCTTGGAATGGCTCAGTGCCCTAGCTCGCCAGTTGGGGAATGAGATTCACGATAATTTAGGAACCAGCTATGACGCAGATTCTATTTTCTCTTTTGACTATGAGAACTATTTGCTGAAGAATCTACAGAATCTAGAAAAAGATCCAGACCTTCATCAATATCAGCTTCAGGGATTTGCTCATCCTGTAATTTTAGATCGTGAGCTCCTTCGTAAAATCCTAGACTCCGCTCAACCTTTAGAGGAGTTCAGTCAAGTGGTTAAAAAGGTTCAATACAGCTCCGCCTTCTTTAGTCAAGTTCGTTTCTACCGTCAGAACGAAACGGGAGGTATTATTGGCAGTTACAGTCTAACAGAAGATACGGATACTGTTTTGCCACGAGTGACTTTTGTACCTGCTGAGTTTGTAGAGAAGGTGAATATGGATGAAATCATCGACTGGAAAGTGAATTTAGTGGAAATTACTGGAAATCCCGATATGCCAGAGAGTTATAAGCCAGTGGCAGCTGTGAATTTAGAAGCCTTACTGAGTTCTTTGGACTCAAGTGAATTTGAATTGTTGGATGCCAATCAAATTGAAATCAAAAAATTGTCTAAGGAACGCTTGTTGCAATTAGCCCAACTCTAATAAAAAAAGTTCTCAATTCTGAGAACTTTTTCTTTTAATTTGATTCATGTGGCAAGATTAAGTTAAGGATGATTCCTGTCATAGCTGAGAGAGCTGTTCCTGCGAGGGTCACTGGACCAAGTTTCAGAGTAGCCCCACCAAGTCCAAGAACCAACATAGCACTTGCAATAATCAAGTTGCGCATTAAGCTGAAGTCGACGCGTTCTTTAATCAAGACTTTCAAACCGTTACTTGCGATAACTCCGTAGAGAAGGATGGACATTCCACCGAGAACAGAGTTTGGAATGGTAGAAATGAGGGCAGTAAACTTACCAAAGAAGCTCAAAGAAAGAGCGATCAAGGCTGCATTTCGGATAACAGAAACAGAAGCGATACGGGTCATTCCGATTACACCGGTGTTTTCTCCATAAGTGGTATTGGCTGGACCACCAAGGAAGGCCGATACAGAAGTTGCAATCCCGTCACCAAGAAGGGTACGATGAAGTCCTGGTTGTTTCAAGAATTGACGGCCACAGATTTGGCTAAGCACTGTATGGTCACCGATATGTTCTGAAATAGTTACGATAGCGATTGGCAAGATGGCAATGGTTTCAGGTCCAAAATACAAGTTGTATTGTTTGAAGGCACCACCTGTATTGAAAGGAAGATAGAAGCCAGGAATCTCAAACCAGTTGGCTTTGAGGACTGGATCGAAGTTAACCAAGCCCAAGCAGACTGCGAAGACATAGCCACCGATAATGGCAAAGAGGAAAGGAATAATTTTGAAGAAGCCTTTTCCTTTGGTATTGATGAAGGCAGCGATCAGGAAGGTCAAGACAGCGACAAGGGCATTTTTCCAGTCTCCCCCTTCGACAAAACCGGCGTTTTTAACAGCTGATCCTGCAAGTCCTAGACCGATGACGATGATCATAGGTCCAATGACAACGGCAGGAAGTAATTTGTCAATCCAGCGAGTGCCAGCAACTTTAACACCTGCAGCAACAAGCACGTAGATCAGACCAGTCAGAATAACCCCAGTTTGTGCTGCATCGACTTTTCCGCCCATTTCCTTCATCGCCAAAGCCATAGCGGTGATAAAGGCGAAGGAAGAGCCGAGATAGACAGGGACTTTAAATCCGGTACAAGTCATATAGATTAGCGTCCCAACGCCTGATGCAAAGAGCGCAACAGATACGGGCATGCCTAAGATGAGTGGTACCAGGATGGTTGCCCCAAACATGGCAAATACGTGTTGGAAACTTAATAAGATTCCTTTTAGGGGTGCCGGACTTTGGTCGACATCCAGGAGCAAATCAACAGTTGATTCTTCTTCCATAATAACCTCACTTTTGGGCACCAAAAAAGAGCCCATGATTTTTTTGCATAGCAAGGGCCCTCAGATTATTCATATTCTGTGTCTTTGTCACCTCACGGGATGACATTAAAAACCTTTGCTTCTAAGAAGTATAGCAGAAAAAATTCGTTTTGTAAACGAATTTTTCCTGAGCCCGAAAATTAGAAAGCGAGGTAGGAGTTAGTAAGTGTTATCTATTATCATCAAGAAAGAGGTCTGCGATAGACGCAGTGGTTGAGTGGCCAATCCCCCGCTCTAATTCTCGCTTGGATGGCCCTACTCAACTTTGCGGAGGAGGGACGACGAAACCGTCATTTTAAATGGTAACCGATTTCTGTCCCTCTCCCTTTTCCCGAGCCAGAAAATGAGAAAGCGAGGAGGGAGTCATTAAGGTTTTCATTTTTGCATCAGAAAAGAGGTCAGCGATTGACGAAGTGGGTGTGTGCTCCCTCTTTATTTTTTTGGGAGGACAGCTGTGTTGTTTCCTAGCACAAAAGGCGAACAAGTGGGGCTTCTCGCTCCTTTGTTAGAAGGAAAGAAGCCGATTTTATGGTATAATAGAGGACTAGAAGTAGAATATATGAAAGAGGAGCAAGAGATGCTGTTAGAAGAATTTGATGCCAATCGACAGGCGATTATCAATCCACAAGACTTACACAAACCAATTGAAGGATTTCCCAAAGTAGTCATCTCTTGCTTTTCCAGAGTAACTTTTGCGCGCCTCCTTGAAAATTATGAACATGAGGTGATTGCAAGAACTTCCATGGCTAACTTTGAAGTCATTGTCTATGGGATTACGATTGAAGACCAACAGATTGCTGTCTTTAATGCACCAGTTGGGGCTGCTTCCTGTGTGGGGATTATAGAGGATTTGATTCAATTTGGGATGGAAAAACTAGTGCTCTTTGGGACCTGTGGGGTTTTGGACCAAGATATTGAGGCGACCTCCATCATCATTCCAACAGCAGCTCTTAGAGACGAAGGGACCAGCTATCACTATCTTCCGGCTAGTGATGAAGTGGAAGTAAATAAGGAAAGCCGTCCTCTCTTCCAAGCTTTTCTGGACAGTCACAAGGTTTCTTATCAGTCAGGAAAAGTGTGGACAACCGATGCTCCCTATCGGGAAACCATCGACAAGATGAAGCGTCGAAAGGAAGCAGGAGCCATCTGCGTCGATATGGAGTGCTCTGCCGTTGCGGCCTTAGCAGCTTTTAGGGGCTTTGAACTCTGCCATTTTTTCTACGCAGCGGACCACCTCTCTGAAGAAAAATGGGATATCCGAACCTTATCTAGTCATGAGGACTTAGATGGTAAGGACCGAATCGCGGAGTTGGCAATGCAATTTGCGCTCTTATGGGAAAAGGCAAACTAAATGAAAGAAGCAATCATCGAATTGAAGGATTTTTCCTTCCAGTATAAGGCTCAGTCTGAGCGGACCTTAAAGGGGATTAACCTGACCATCTACGAGGGGGAAAAGGTCCTGATTGTGGGACCATCTGGCTCTGGTAAGTCAACCATTGGTCAGTGTCTAAATGGGATTATTCCCAATATCTATAAGGGAACCAGTAGTGGGCAATTTCTCATTCAGGGGACAGAAGCCTTTGATCATAGTATTTATGAAAAATCTCACTTGGTCAGTACGGTTTTACAGGATACGGATGGCCAGTTTATCGGTCTTAGTGTAGCAGAAGACTTGGCTTTTGCTCTTGAAAACGATATGGTGGAACCGGAAAGTATGAAATCTCGGGTTCACACCTGGGCGGAGCGCTTAGATTTGAGTAAGCTCTTGGACCATCGGCCTCAAGATTTATCCGGTGGGCAAAAACAGCGGGTCAGCTTGGCAGGCGTCCTGATCGACGAAAGTCCGATCCTGCTCTTTGATGAGCCACTGGCTAATCTAGATCCCAAGTCGGGTCAGGATATCATTGATCTAATCGATCAAATTCATGAAGAGCAAGGGACAACAACTATTATCATCGAACACCGTTTGGAGGATGTGCTCTATCGTCCCATTGATCGGGTCATCTTGATCAATCAAGGACAAGTCCTCTTTAATGGGGAGCCAGATGAGTTGTTGAGAACGACACTGCTAGCTGAAAATGGGATTCGGGAGCCCCTCTATTTAACAACTCTTCGCCAGTTAGGCCAGGATATCAGCAAGCTACCGAATTTGGATAACGTAGAAAAAATACCACTTGAAGATTTATCAGTGGAAATTCCAACTCCACATTTTGAAAAAGGTGCAGAGGCAGAAGCAATTTTAGAGCTTGGTCATTTGAACTTTGCCTATCGAGAAAGCCAGCCTATTCTTAAAGATCTTTCTTTAACCGTTCCAAAAGGCCAACGGCTAGCGATTGTTGGTAAAAATGGGGCTGGAAAATCAACCCTTGCTAAGGCGATTTGTGGCTTCATCCAGACGGAAGGAACCTATTTCTCAAAGGGAGAGGATATCAAGGGTGATAGTGTCAAGGAGCGGGCAGAGAGAGTAGGTTATGTCCTGCAAAATCCTAACCAGATGATTTCATCGACCATGGTGTTTGATGAGGTAGCTCTCGGTCTTCGCTTGAGAAATGTCCCAGAGGACCAGATTGAAAGTCGTGTCCATCAAGCCTTGAAAACTTGTGGTCTCTATGAGTTTCGTAAGTGGCCGATTTCTGCTCTATCCTATGGTCAGAAAAAGCGGGTGACCATCGCTTCGATTTTAGTATTGGGGCCTGAGGTTTTGGTACTGGATGAACCGACGGCAGGCCAGGATCAACGAAACTATACAGAAATTATGGATTTCCTTGATGAACTCCAGCAAAAGGGGCATACCATTGTCATGATTACCCATGATATGCAACTGATGCTGGATTATTCCGACCGGGCAATTGTGGTCATGGATGGGCAGATTTTAGCAGATTTGACGCCGGCAGAGCTCTTGACTCAACCAGAAATTTTAAGACGGGCTAATTTGAAAGAAACGTCTATTTTCGCCTTGGCAAATCGACTTGGTGTCGATCCTCTTGCCTTGACCCAGTTTTATATGAATCAGAAAGGGGAAGGTCATGAATAATCGCTTAGTCGGCTACCATGCCGGAACCAGTTTTCTGCATCGCCTTTCAGGCGCTAGCAAGCTTCTTTTCTTATTGTTGGTATCATTAGCTGCCATGTTGAGTTACGATACCCGCTTGTTGTTGGTCATTGGTCTGGGTGCCCTCGCCTTATTTGCAACCTCAGGCATTCGTTGGAAAGACATCTCCTTTGTTCTGAGTTTTGCCTTAGCTTTTGCCCTTCTCAATGTCTTGATGGTCTATCTTTTTGCCCCTCAATATGGGGTAGAAATCTATGGAGCAAAGACAGTTCTTCTAGATGGTTTAGGGGCATATAGTATTACAGCCCAAGAGTTGTTTTATCTTTTCAACCTTACTTTGAAATATGTCTGTACCATTCCTTTGGCTCTTATTTTCTTGATGACCACCCATCCTAGTCAATTTGCTTCGAGTCTCAATCAGATAGGGGTGTCCTACAAGATTGCTTATTCAGTCAGCTTGACCCTGCGCTATATTCCAGATGTGCAGGAGGAATACCAGATTATCAAGCTCTCCCAAGAAGCAAGAGGATTGGAGTTGTCCAAAAAAGCCAACTTTGTCCAGCGGGTGAAGGGAAATCTTCAGATGATTTCTCCCTTGATTTTTAGTTCTCTAGAGCGGATTGAAACGATTTCTACGGCGATGGAATTGCGACGCTTTGGAAAAAATAAAAACGAACCTGGTACACCTATCAGGAGATGACGACTCGTGATCACTTGATTATCCTGGGGTCAATCTTTATGGTAGTCTTAAGTATAGTCTTGATTTGGGTAAACCAAGGTCGCTTCTATAATCCTTGGAGGTAAGAAAATGGCAGAAACAATTTTAGTAACAGGAGCATCTGCTGGCTTTGGGCAAGCCATTTGTCACCGCTTAGTTGCCGATGGGCATCGGGTGATTGGTGCAGCTAGACGCATTGAAAAACTACAGTCTCTTCAAGAAGAGCTGGGAGAAGCTTTTTATCCCCTTCAAATGGATGTGACGGATCTTTCTCAGGTGGATCATGCACTTGCTAGTTTGCCAAAAACTTGGGAGAGAATTGATGTCTTGGTCAATAATGCTGGCTTGGCCCTAGGCCTCGCTCCAGCTCATGAAGCAGAGATCGTAGATTGGTTGACCATGATTCAGACCAACATTATCGGTCTGACCTATTTGACCCGGAAAATCCTCCCCCAGATGGTGGAAAGAAATGACGGTTATGTCATCAATATGGGGTCAACTGCTGGAACAGTGCCCTATCCAGGTGCCAATGTTTATGGTGCCTCCAAGGCCTTCGTCAAACAGTTCTCATTAAATCTGCGCGCTGACCTAGCTGGAAAGCAGATTCGGGTGACCAATATTGAACCAGGTCTCTGTGAAGGGACTGAATTCTCAGCGGTTCGCTTTAAAGGAGATGAAAAACGAGTAGAAGCTCTCTATCGAGATGCCCATGCCATTCAGCCTGAAGATATAGCCAACACGGTGTCTTGGCTCATTCAACAGCCCAAGCATGTCAATGTCAATCGTATCGAAATCATGCCGGTTTCCCAAACCTTTGGCCCTCAGCCGGTCTATCGGGGCGACTAGTTTTACTAACCAGCTCTATCCGGTGCTGGTTATTTCTTAATTATAGATAGAGAATAGGAGGGAAAACCCATGTCAAAAGCCTTAGTGATTGGATCCACTGTTTGTGATGTTATGGTCTATCTGGATCGTCTACCAAGTCGGGAAGGGGATGCCCATATTCATGAGCAGACTTGGTCACTTGGAGGGTGTGCCTTTAATGTCGTCTCCGTTCTTCATGCTTTAGGTCAAAAGGCTGACTTCATCTCGCCAGTGGGGACAGGTGTCTACGGGGACTTTGTCAGGGCAGAACTAGAGAAGTTAGGCATCCAATCCCCAATCTCCGTAGCAGGAGCGAATGGTTGTTGCTATTGTTTCATTGAGTCGGATGGGGAACGAACTTTTTTATCAGATCATGGAGTAGAATATGGTTTTCAGAAGGAATGGTTGCAGTCTCTGGAGCAGAAACGCTATGACTTTATTTATCTCTGTGGCCTTGAAGTAGAAGAGCTGACCGGAATGGAACTCATTCAATCCGTGTCAAAACTTGAAGGCCAAGTTATCTTTGCACCAGGACCTCGAGGCCTCTTGATTCCCAAGGATCGACTAGAAGCGATTTATGATCTCCACCCCATCCTCCATCTTAATGAGGCAGAAGCCAAGGCTTTTTCAGCTTGTGAAGAGATTGCTGACGCGGCTAAGAAGCTCTACCAAAGAACGGGGCAGTTAGTCATCGTCACCTTGGGAGAAAATGGAGCACTTGCCTACGATGGTAAGTTCTACGAGGTGGCCGGATTTCCGACAAAAGTTCTTGATACCGTAGGGGCGGGAGACAGTCATCTGGGAGCCTTTTTAGCAGCATCCTTGCAAGGGCTAGATATGGAGGATGCTTTAAGCTTTGCTAACCGTCTAGCAAGCAAGGTTGTGGCGACCAAGGGAGTTCATGTTGAGCGTCATCACTACCATACCTTACAGCAAGAGTTGAACCAATTAGTCCAGTCAAAAAGAAGCTGACAAACTGTCAGCTTCTTTTGAGTTGGTCTTATAATGGTCGCTTATTGGGCAAGCCTGCTTTTCTTGGGTATTTATTGGGGGTTTCTTTTTTCTTCTCCACAACAGTAACGTAGCGAGGATCCCCATTTGGCAATTCATACTGTAAATTGTCTTCAACCTTGCTAAATAGCAGATTCAGGGCGTTTTTGGCTTCCTCCAGCTCTTCTGGAGCATTGCTAGCTTTAAGTGCGAGAAGGCGCCCCCCTACTTTCAAAAAAGGAATGGTCAGCTCAGAAAGGACCTGCATCCGAGCAACGGCGCGCGCAGTTACGAGGTCAAATTGGGCACGAAAGACCTTGTCTTGCGCAAAGTCTTCAGCTCGTCCATGGTAGAAATGAACCCCGCTCAAGCCTAACTCTTCAGCTAGTAGGTGGAGAAAGTTGATCCGCTTATTGAGGGAATCAATGATGGTCACATCCAACTCAGGGAAAAGGATTTTCATTGGAAGGCTTGGAAAGCCAGCACCAGCTCCGATATCCAAAAGACGGATGGGTTTGTTTTCGATCAACCCCTGCAAGATGGGGGCGATTGAATCATAGAAATGCTTGAGATAGACCTCGTCTTTTTCGGTGATAGCAGTGAGATTGATCTTTTCATTCCACTCAACCAATAACTCAAAATAGCGTTCGTATTGTTCTTTTTGTCGATTAGTTAATGGGAAGCCGAGATCGGCTAAATGGGTATAAAATTCTTCTGGTTTCATAAGATAATTTTACCACAAAATAAGAGAAATTTGATATACTGGTAGAAAGAAATGAAAGGAATTCAATAAAATGATTTGGATTATTCTTGGGATCTTAGTGGTCCTTGTATTGATGGTAGTAGCAGTTTACAACGGTTTGGTAAAAAGTCGGATGCAAACTCGCGAAGCTTGGAGTCAAATCGATGTACAATTGAAACGGCGGAATGACTTGATTCCAAACTTGATCGAAACGGTTAAAGGGTATGCCAAGTACGAAGGAGATACACTTGCTAAGGTCACTCAACTTCGCCAACAAGTAGCTCAAGCATCTTCACCTGCAGAAGCAATGGCAGCCAGTGATGCTCTTTCACGTCAAGTAGCAGGCATCTTTGCGGTTGCTGAAAACTACCCAGACTTGAAGGCTAACACCAACTTCATGCAATTGCAAGAAGAATTGACCAATACAGAAAATAAAATTTCTTATGCCCGTCAATTGTACAACAGTGTAACTAGCAACTACAATGTCAAGTTGGAAACTTTCCCAACAAACGTGATTGCTGGAATGTTTGGCTTCAAACAAGCCGAATTCCTTCAAGTACCTGAAGAAGAAAAAGCAGTACCAAAGGTGGACTTTAGCGGATTAGGAGACTAATATGCTGTTTGACCAAATTGCAAGCAATAAAAGGAGAACCTGGATTCTCCTTATTGCTTTTTTCATACTCTTGGCTCTTATCGGAGCAGCCGTTGGCTACCTCTGGTTAGGATCCTCTCTTGGTGGCGTCATCCTTGCTTTGATCATTGGTGGCATCTATGCCTTTAGCATGATTTTTCAATCAACGGAAGTTGTAATGCGGATGAATGGTGCACGCGAGGTGACAGAAAATCAAGCTCCTCAACTTTACCATGTTGTCCAAGACATGGCCATGGTGGCTCAGATTCCTATGCCTCGAGTTTATATTGTAGATGATCCGTCCATGAATGCATTTGCGACGGGGTCTAATCCTCAAAATGCTGCTGTTGCAGCAACGACAGGTCTTCTGGCTGTGATGAACCGTGAGGAATTGGAAGGAGTCATCGGACACGAAGTCAGCCATATTCGCAATTACGATATCCGCATCTCTACGATTGCAGTTGCCCTTGCTAGTGCCATCACCATGCTCTCTAGTATTGGAGGACGGATGATGTGGTGGGGCGGTGGCCGTAGACGGGATGATGATCGAGAAGGAGGCAGTGGTTTAGAAATTATTATTCTGATCCTTTCCTTGATTGCCATCGTATTAGCTCCATTAGCAGCGACCTTGGTACAGTTAGCTATTTCTCGCCAACGGGAGTTTCTGGCGGATGCCTCCAGTGTCGAATTGACACGGAATCCTCAAGGAATGATCAATGCTCTTTTGAAACTGGATCATAGTGCACCCATGCAGCGAGAAGTTGATAGTGCAAGTAGTGCTCTCTTTATCAACGATCCCAAAAAGGAATCCGGCTTTCAAAAGCTCTTTTATACCCACCCACCCATTGCCGAGCGGGTGGAAAGACTAAGAAGAATGTAAAGTGAGAGTGGGACAGAAATCGGTAATTCGTTAGAATTCGATTTCGTCGTCCCACCTCCGCACAGTTGAGTAGGGCTATAAAAGCTGATGAAATCAGCGTAGTAGAGCCCACTCAACCACTGCGCCTTGCTCGACAATCAAAAGACAATTTAGAGGCTAGGACTTTTGTCCCAGCCTCTTTATTTGCTAGATAAGAGGATGGTAGTGAAACCAAGGATGGCAAAGATTCCCCAAGCTAGAGCGAGGTTCCAGATAGCGAGGCCAGAAAAAAGGGCTGTTCCAAGAGGCATGGCAAAGCTTACCATCAGACCCAAAAAGCTAGAGGTAGAGGCTAATTTCTCAGCTGGCAGTTTGCTCATTAAAAGACTGGAAACTTTTGGGTTGATTTTTGCAACAAGATAACCGAGGAAAGTGATGAGTAGAAGGGAAAGGATATCCCAGTGGACCAGAGTATTTGTGATGCCAAGCATGGTCAGACCACCTGCAATCCACAGTAGAGTATGGTGGAGGGTTTGTTTGGAAAAATAATCGTGAGGTGTCAGGCTAGCCCAGACCATGCTTAAAATAGTTACTGCTTCTAAGATCAAGAGCGATTGGCTAAAGCTCAAATGAAAGAAGGGGGAGTGAAGCAGTTGCAAATTATAGATGCCGGAGATGGATCCGCCCAAAGCATTGATGAAAATTAAGGATAGGAGAAGTTTCCCAAAGTTGTGAACTTCTTCATCTGCAAAGATAGTGGTGACATTGCGATAGATGTCTCGACATTCTTGAAGGAAAGAAACTTTCTGACGAGCATCCACTTGAATCGGTTCGTGGGTTAGTTGACGTCGTCGGATGAAAAGACAAGTGGAAGACAGGAGAAATGTCAGGGCATTGATCGAAGCAACAAGTGCAAAGTTTTGGTGACTGATAGCTAAAAGCCAGACTCCCAGCGCTTGACCTGAAATGGAACAAACCAGACTAAGCAGTTGATTGAAGGAATAGGCTTCCATCAGATCCTCGCTAGGGATGTTCTTCTGCATAATGGGAAGTTGCAGTCCCCCGCGATAATCACTTAAACAATCTGACACAATATTCAGAAAGCAAACGATTGAAAAGGCCAGGTACCCTGGAATCTTCGTCATCAGTGCAATGATGACGAAAAGGATAGCTTGCAGAAAGCCCATTCGGATCAGCCAGTCAGCTTTTTTAGCGGTGTGATCGGCCTTCATTCCGATGAAAATGGTGAAAAGACTTGGGATGAAAACAATGAGATTGGCGATCCCAACTGCCAGACTAGGGTGAGGCATGCTAGCCGCGAAGACCACAAAGACAAGGTTGTAAATCGCAGCACCAAGGCTATTTAAAAAGCGAGAAAGACTGAGTAAGGCAAAGATGTGATTGCGAAATAAGAGTTTCATAAGCTTTCCTCCTTATGCTTAGCAGATAAAATAACTTCTCTTAAATGTTGCAAGGCCTGCTTGAGAAGAGACAGTTTCTCTTCTTCCGTCAGTTCTAATTTTTCCTCTTTAACATAAAAACTAGTCTGTTTAAGGAAATAATGAAGGAGATGATTCTTTAGTCTGCTTATCATGCTGGGACCTTCTTTCTTTTCTTGATGATCCTATTGTAGACTTCAAAAATATGGAAAACAAAAAGTTGCATATTTTCAACAAAAAGAGGCTGGGACAAAAGTCCTAGCCTCTCAATTGTCTTTGGATTGTCGAGCAAGACGCAGTGGTTGAGTGGGCTCTACTACGCTGATTTCATCAGCTTTTACAGCCCTACTCAGCTGTGCGGAGGTGGGACGACGAAATCGAATTCTAACGAATTACCGATTTCTGTCCCACTCTCTTTTCAGGATTCCTTGATGAGTTCTTGCATGCCCTGTTTGTAGTAGTTGGCACTGACCTTACAATCCAGAATAGAGAGGACCTGGATGGCCTGTTCCATCTTTTCAAGACCAGTTTCTTTTTCTCCCTTTCGATAAAGGAATTCCCCTTTGGCATAGAGATAAACCGTCCGAAGGTAGGCTTCGTTTTCGGAGTAAAAGTGGTCCTTGATCAGCTGATCAAAATAGGTCGCATCTTCAAATTCATTTGAACTAATGGCCAGAAAAAAGCCATTGAGAAAAATAGAGTTGAGGGCAGGAAGAGAAGAGTCTAGGAGAAGCTTGAAGTCCTCCCGCTGGACCAATTCCTCTGTGTACTGTCGATAGAGCTGACTGGAAAAAAGTGGAGAGGTCAGTGAAAATAGGCTTAATTCAAAATTTCCCCAGATCATGACAGAGAAGAGGTAGTCATAGAGGAAATCTAGTTCCTCTTGGTTAGAAGTCAACTCTACCTCAGGATAGTTGCCAAGCATTTGGGCCTTGAGAATAATGCTAGCTATGAAGTTTTCTTTTTTGTGATCTTTCTGATAGGCTAGCTGGTAGCGTTGGTACAAGGCTTGATCATGTTCCAAGCTCATGTTTTCATAGTGCTCTTTCAACAATTTGGGAATAAAAGAGTGCTGGTCGATTTCTGCTAGATGGGAAAACTCACTGAGGCTGGTTTTGATCTGTTGAAGGGCCTGAAAAAAACGTTGCGTAGTGAGGTCATTTTCCCCTCTCTCAAATCGGGACAGCATGGAGCGTGAAAATTCGCCACCTGTAGCATCCTCTAAAGAGATGTGGCGACTTTCACGTATTTGTCGAAAAACTGCTCCGATTTTTTTCATGCCTTCTCCTCTTTTAGCTGGTATTTTTCAACCAATTGCTCAACGGTCTTCCCCTTACTTAACCAATCGACCAGACGATCTAATCGACGAATTTCCTGCATCAAAGGATCTTGAATTGTTTCAATTTGAATGCCACAAACTTTCCCAGTAATCAGTGTTCGATTGGGGTGATAGGCGGGAGCTTTGCGAAAGAAATCTCCGTAGCTTCCGTCACGCTTTTTCCATTCTTGCAGTTCCGCCAGAGAATAGCCTGTTAATCGCGAGGTAATTTGGTCAAGGCTAGTCTCTTTTCCACCCTTTCGTAAGACTTTTTTGACTAAAGCTGTATATACAGTTGAAAATGATAAATCGTAAACTCTTGCCATCCGATTTCCTTTATCTTTTTTCATGATTATAACAAATTTTTGAGGAGACTTCTTGGTTGAAGGGACAGCTTCATGATATACTAATAGTATCTAGAAGATTTGAGGACAAAATAATGAACTTATACACACAAGAAATCCGTAAAAACCCTGAAGGACTAGCTTTTGATCAAGAATTGGATTTGCTAAAAGAATTGCAAAAGCGCAATCCAGAAATTCTTGATTTAAAGGATGTGACAGCGACAGGTCGAGTCGTTTACGATACAGGCCTCTATATCTTGGATTACCAATTGACCTATACCATCGTCCTTGCCTCTAGCCGAAGCATGGAACCCGTTGAGCTTCAAGAGAGCTATCCTGTGACAGAGGTGTTTGCTGAGGACGCACAGTCAGAGGCAGATATCGAAGCTCTTGAGGAAGATTTGATCCTTCCCATTGAAGGGGGAAAGATTGACCTAAGTGAGAGTGTGGCAGACAATATCCTGCTCAATATTCCTCTCAAAGTTCTCACTCCGGATGAAGAGGCCGGACACGGCTTTATCGAGGGCAATGATTGGAAAATCATGACAGAGGAAGAGTACCAGGAAGCTCAAGCTCTTAAGAAAGAAGAAAATAGTCCTTTTGCTGGTCTTCAAGGATTATTTGAGGAAGAATAGGCTAGAGATGACATATTAAAAATCTAAACATAAATACAGGTCTTTTCTTTGAGGAAAGGCCTTCTTTTGGTATACTAGGATTTATAAACAACAGAGGGGAGACCTCTGAAAAAGGAGAAAAGTATGGATACATTATTTATTCCAGGCTGGTTGATAACAGGTCTCATTGTTGCTGCCATTATTGTAGTTTTGCTTGTAAAAGGCTACGTGAACGCTAAACCAAACGAAGTTGTTGTTATTACAGGTCTTCGGAAGCAACGCCATTTGCGTGGTAAAGCTGGTTTTATGATTCCCTTCGTAGAACAACGTTCTTACCTTGATATTGAGCAATTCTCTACAGATGTTCGGACATCTGAAGCAGTCCCAACACTGGACTTCATTAACGTCCGTGCCGATGCAGCTGTTAAGTTGAAAATCGGGACAACCGATGAGATGATTGCCCGTGCTGCAGAAAACTTTTTGAACTGGAATACGACAGATATTTCCAATTCTGTCCAAGATGTCTTGGAAGGAAACTTGCGGGAAGTCATCGGTCAGATGGAGCTCCGTAAGATGGTCAACGACCGTCAAGAGTTTGCTTCAAAGGTGCAAGACAACGTAGCGCCAGATTTGGCTAAAATGGGGCTTGAAGTCATCGCCTTTACGGTTCAATCTTTCTCTGATGAAGGGGGAGTCATCGATAACCTTGGTATCGAAAATGTTGAAACCATTAAGAAAGATGCCTTGATTGCCAAAGCCAAAGCAGAACGCGAACGCAAGGAAGTTGAAGCGGAACAAGATAAGCTGGCCAACGACAAACGCGTCGCAGCCGATCTTGAAATTGCGCAAAAACAAAATGAGTTGAAACTCAAACAAGCAGCCCTTAAACAAGAAGCAGATATTGCTCAAGCCAAGGCAGATGCCGCTAAAGGGATTGAGGCAGAAGTGCAACGTCGTGAACAAGAGCGCGTGGCAGCTGAAGCCAATATCATGAAACAAGAAAAAGAAGCGGAAGTCAAAGAACGAGAAGTTAAGGTTCGTGAGCAAGAATTGGATGCCAACATCCGTAAGCAAGCCGAAGCTGAAAAGTATGCTCGTCAACAAGCAGCCGAAGCTGAATTGATTGAACGCCAACGCAAGGCGGAAGCTGAACTTTTCGAAACACAAAAAGAAGCGGAAGCTCGGAAAGCTCAAGCCGAAGCAGAGAAATTTGCCCAATTGCAAGAGGCAGAAGCCATCGAAGCCAAAGGTCGTGCGGAAGCTGAAGCCATTCGCTTGAAACTAGAAGCCGAAGCCAAAGGTTTGGACCAAAAGGCAGAAGCGATGAAGAAAATGCAAGAAGCAGCCATTACCGAAATGGTGGTGGACAAGTTGCCTGAAATTGCGCGTGCAGTGGCTGAACCATTGACCAAGGTGGATAAAATCACCATGTATGGTGAAGGAAACGCCTCTAAGATGGTGGGTGATATCATGCAAAGTATCGATCAAGTCTCTCAAGGAGCTGGATTCGATATTCGTCAATTGTTAGCAGGAGCTCTTGGGGTCAATATGACAGTCAATAAACTCAAAGAAGGAGAACAACCTGTCATTGAAGCCTCTGAAATAGCTTCTAAAGAAGATTAATACGATCAACAGGAAGTGTCTGAGAACTGTAACTCAGGCGCTTTTTGTTTTTGGATTCAAAGTAGATAGGAGCTATCTTTCTACATGAAGAGGCAGGGGATGATTTTCTACTTTCATTTGATGCCAAAAAATGGTAGAATATAGGCAAACTATAAAGAGGAGTGTCACATGACAAAAGCAAACTTTGGTGTTGTTGGTATGGCCGTAATGGGTCGTAACCTTGCCCTTAATATTGAATCTCGTGGATACACAGTTGCTATCTATAACCGTAGTAAAGAAAAAACAGAAGATGTTGTTGCTTGCCATCCTGAAAAGAACTTTGTGCCAAGCTATGATATCGAAAGCTTCGTAAAATCAATTGAAAAACCACGTCGGATCATGCTCATGGTTCAAGCAGGACCTGGTACAGACGCAACTATCCAAGCCCTTCTTCCACACTTGGATAAAGGCGATATCTTGATTGACGGAGGAAACACGTTCTACAAAGATACTATCCGTCGTAACGAAGAGTTAGCGAACTCTGGTATCAACTTCATTGGTACTGGTGTCTCTGGTGGTGAAAAAGGTGCCCTTGAAGGTCCTTCTATCATGCCTGGTGGACAAAAAGAAGCTTATGAATTGGTAGCAGATGTTCTGGAAGAAATCTCTGCAAAAGCACCAGAAGATGGCAAACCATGTGTGACTTACATCGGTCCTGATGGAGCGGGTCACTACGTGAAAATGGTCCACAACGGGATCGAGTACGGGGACATGCAATTGATTGCAGAAAGCTATGACTTGATGCAACACTTGCTTGGCCTTTCAGCACAAGACATGGCTGAAATTTTTACTGAGTGGAACAAGGGCGAATTGGACAGCTACTTGATCGAAATCACTGCGGATATCCTTGGACGCAAAGACGACGAAGGTCAAGATGGTCCAATCGTAGACTACATCTTGGATGCTGCAGGAAACAAGGGAACAGGTAAATGGACTAGCCAATCAGCTCTTGACCTTGGTGTGCCATTGTCACTGATTACTGAGTCAGTATTTGCGCGCTACATTTCAACTTATAAAGAAGAACGTGTACACGCTAGCAAGGTGCTTCCAAAACCAGCAGCTTTCAAATTTGAAGGAGACAAGGCTGAGTTGATTGAAAAGATCCGTCAAGCCCTTTACTTCTCAAAAATCATTTCTTACGCACAAGGTTTTGCGCAATTGCGTGTAGCTTCTAAAGAAAATAACTGGAATTTGCCATTTGCAGATATCGCATCTATCTGGCGCGATGGATGTATCATCCGTTCTCGTTTCTTGCAAAAGATTACAGATGCTTACAACCGTGATGCAGATCTTGCTAACCTTCTTTTGGATGAGTACTTCTTGGATGTCACTGCTAAGTACCAACAATCAGTTCGTGATATCGTAGCTCTTGCTGTTCAAGCAGGTGTACCAGTACCAACCTTCTCAGCAGCCATCACTTACTTTGATAGCTACCGTTCAGCGGACCTTCCAGCAAACTTGATTCAAGCGCAACGTGACTACTTTGGTGCTCACACATACCAACGTAAGGACAAAGAAGGTACCTTCCACTATTCTTGGTACGACGAAAAATAATTGTAGGTTATGACAAAGCGGATATTACTAGTAGAAAATGAAAAGAATTTAGCGCGCTTTATTGATTTAGAACTTCAAAAAGCAGGCTATGTAGTTGATTTGGTAGAACAAGGGGAAATGGCCTTGAAACTCCTGCAGGCTACAGAATATGATTTAATTCTTCTCAATTACGAACTAGAAGATATGAGTGGGGAAGATTTTGCTCAACGCCTGAGTAAGATTCGTCCTGCAGCAGTCTTGATAGTCTTAGATAGTCGTGAGAAAATTTCTGAGCATATGGAGAGTATCCAGCGATTTGCAGTTTCTTATGTCATCAAACCATTTGTGATCAGTGATTTAGTTGAGAAAATCATCGCTATTTTTAGAGGTCGTGATTTTATTGACCAACATTGTAATCAAATGAAAGTTCCCACCTCTTATCGGAATTTGCGAATCGATGTCGAGAATCATATGGTGTATCGGGGAGAAGAGGTGATTGACCTGACTCGTCGTGAGTATGATTTGTTAGCGACTTTGATGGGAAGCAAGCATGTCCTCAGTCGGGAGCAACTATTAGAGCGAGTCTGGAAGTATGAGAGCACAGCAGAAACCAATATTGTTGATGTCTATATTCGCTATCTTCGTGGAAAAATAGATCTCCCAGGACAAAAGAGCTATATCAAAACTGTCCGAGGTGTCGGCTACCAAATGCAAGAATAAAAACATTCCCTTTGATGAGAAATCTCAAAGGGATTTTTTTGTAAAAAGAAAAAATTTTTTTTAAAAAAATTTGTGAAAGAAGCAAACGTTTGCTCAAATTATAGGTTTTCAAAGGCTTTTGTGTTAAACTTTGTGAATTAAAAATGTAGATGTAAGGGCTTTACAAAAGAAAAAAAAGTGGTATAATAGTAAGTGAAATATGCAAACGTTTTCTTATATGACGGGCATTTCAATTTTATAAGGAGGTCGAATGATGAATAAACAATCATTCAAAAGTCTATTTAGCTTTGAATTTTGGCAAAAATTCGGTAAAGCGTTGATGGTGGTCGTTGCAGTTATGCCGGCGGCGGGTCTGATGATCAGTCTTGGTAAAACTGTTGCAATGATTAATCCAGAACTTGGTTTCTTGGTGACGGCCGGTGGTGTTCTTGAACAGATCGGTTGGGGAGTCATTGGGAATATTCATATTCTCTTTGCATTGGCTATCGGTGGTAGCTGGGCAAAAGAACGTGCGGGTGGTGCCTTTGCGGCAGGTCTATCCTTTATCTTGATCAACCGGATCACAGGTGTGATGTTCGGTGTGACAGGAGATATGTTGAAAGATCCAAAGGCACAAGTTCATACTCTTCTTGGCGGATCTATCAAGGTTGCTGATTACTTTACGAGTGTTTTAGAATCACCTGCCTTGAATATGGGAGTTTTCGTTGGGATTATTGCCGGTTTTGTAGGGGCGACAGCCTTTAATAAATACTACAACTACCGCAAGTTACCAGATTCCCTATCATTCTTTAACGGGAAACGCTTTGTACCATTTGTCGTTATCCTTCGTTCTGTAATTATGGCTCTTGTCTTGTCATTCTTATGGCCAGTAGTCCAAACAGGAATTAACAACTTTGGTATTTGGATTGCTAACTCAAAAGAGACTGCTCCAATCTTAGCACCATTTGCCTTTGGTACTTTGGAACGTCTCTTGCTTCCATTCGGTCTTCACCATATGTTGACTATCCCAATCAACTACACACAATTGGGTGGTACCTATGAAGTACTTTCTGGTATCTCAAAAGGAACTACTGTATTTGGTCAAGATCCACTTTGGTTGGCTTGGGTGACTGACTTAGGAAATACAAAAGTTTCTGACCCTGCTACTTACCAACACTTGTTGGATACCGTCACACCTGCTCGTTTCAAGGTAGGTCAAATGATTGGTTCATTTGGTATCTTGATGGGGGTTGCCCTTGCTATTTACCGTAATGTAGACCCTGATAAGAAACACAAATACAAAGGGATGATGATTGCGACTGCTCTTGCAACCTTCCTTACAGGGGTGACAGAACCAATCGAGTACATGTTTATGTTCGTAGCGATGCCTCTTTACCTCGTTTATGCAGTGGTACAAGGTGCAGCCTTCGCGATGGCAGATATCGTCAATCTCCGTGTCCATTCATTTGGATCTATTGAGTTCTTGACTCGTACACCAATGACCATTAAAGCCGGTATTGGTATGGATATCATTAACTTCATCTGGGTAACTGTTCTCTTTGCTGTGATCATGTACTTCATTGCAAACTTCATGATCAAGAAATTTAACTACGCAACTCCTGGACGTAACGGAAACTACGAACAAGCTGAAGGTGGAGCAGATGAGTCTGAAACTTCAGGTTCAGGTAAAGTAGCTGCTGCTTCTCAAGCAGTTAACATCATCAACCTTCTTGGTGGACGTGCTAACATCGTCGATGTGGACGCATGTATGACTCGTCTTCGTGTCACTGTTAAAGATGCTGAAAAAGTTGGTACAGAAGAACAATGGAAGGCTGAAGGAGCTATGGGACTTGTCATGAAAGGACAAGGGGTCCAAGCGATTTACGGTCCAAAAGCGGACGTATTGAAATCAGATATCCAAGATTTGTTAGACTCAGGTGAAGTAATTCCTGAAACCCTTCCAAGTCAACAGACAGCGGCTCAACAAGCAGAAGTTGCCTTTAAAGGGGTGACAGAAGAAGTTCACTCAGTTGCTGAAGGACAAGTCATTGAATTAGAAAAAGTTCAAGATCCAGTCTTCTCACAAAAAATGATGGGTGATGGATTTGCAGTTGAACCAGCAAATGGTCAGATTGTTTCACCAGTAGCTGGTAAGGTGACAAGCGTCTTCCCTACCAAACATGCGCTTGGTTTGGTAACAGAATCTGGTCTTGAAGTTCTCGTTCATATCGGTCTTGATACTGTAAGTTTGGAAGGTAAACCTTTCACAGTGAAGGTAGAAGAAGGACAAACAGTAGCAGTGGGAGACCTATTGGTAGAAGCAGATTTGGATGCTATTCGTGAAGCTGAACGTGCAACTTCAACAGTTGTAGTCTTCACAAATGCGGCAGCTATTCAATCTGTCACTCTTACACAAACTGGTCAACTTCCAGCAGATGCTGTGGTTGCCAAGGTTGAATTATAATCTATGAGAGTCATTCCTTGTATCTATTGGATACAGGGAATTCTCTATTAGGAGAGTAGGATCATGAAATTTTTAACTTTAAACACTCATAGTTGGATGGAAGAAAATCCCCAACAAAAATTTGAGGACTTATTAAAAGACATTCTTGAAAAGCAATACGATCTGATTTGTTTCCAAGAAATTAACC
This sequence comes from Streptococcus australis ATCC 700641, assembly GCF_000186465.1. Classification (GTDB taxonomy): domain Bacteria; phylum Bacillota; class Bacilli; order Lactobacillales; family Streptococcaceae; genus Streptococcus; species Streptococcus australis. Next base: position 928,138 of record NZ_GL636091.1, read on the forward strand.
AGGCCATCGAAAGTCCAGTTGTTCCTGTTAATGACTTGTACCATCCAACTCCTTCTGCGGAGCCGATCCATCAGGATCACTATGTTCGTTGTTTAGTTGAAAAATTAGAAGAAGAAGGATTGAGCTATCACTGGACTTGGGCTTATAACCATATCGGCTACGACCGTTATCATGAAGGGGTGGCGATTCTATCGCGTACCCCAATCCAGGCAAGCGAACTCTTGGTTTCAGATGCGAATGATCCAACAGATTATCATACACGACGGATTGCCATTGCAGAAACTCAAGTAGATGGGAAAGAAATTGCGGTTGCCAGTGTCCACCTGTCCTGGTGGGACAAAGGTTTCCAACAAGAGTGGGCGCGTTTAGAAGAACGCTTTAGCCAATTGCAGAAACCCTTGATTTTAGCCGGAGATTTTAATAATCCAGCTGGTCAAGAAGGTTATGAAGCCATTTTAGCGAGCCCGCTAGCTCTTCAAGATAGCTTTATTGAAGCCCGTCAGACCAAGGGGACTTACACTGTAGGTCCTGGAATTGATGGTTGGGATGATAATCAGGTACCCTTGCGGATTGATTATGTTTTCACCTCAAAAGAATGGGTTATCGAACGGCTGGAAGTTGTGTTTGATGGCTCTAGTCAGCCGCTCGTCAGTGACCATTATGGTTTGTCAGCTGACTTGTATTTACCATAAGATTCAAATCCCTATGCCTTCAGGAGGCTAGGGATTTTCTTTATTTCCCTTGCTTTCACTTTAGCCCTAAATATGATAGAATAAAGTATTAAGAAACGATAAGGAGGGTGTCCATGCGGTGTCCAAAATGTGGCGGAAACAAGTCTAGTGTTGTAGATAGTCGCCAGGCAGAAGATGGGAAAACGATTCGTAGAAGAAGAGAATGTGATGAATGTCATCATCGCTTTACCACTTATGAACGAGTAGAAGAGCGGACTCTTGTTGTGGTGAAAAAAGATGGCACCCGGGAACAGTTTTCTAGAGATAAAATATTTAATGGGATTATTCGATCTGCTCAGAAACGTCCCGTGTCGAGTGACGAAATTGAGGAAATTGTGGGTCGAATCGAACAAAAGATTCGTAGCCAGAGTGAAAATGAGATTCAGAGTGACTATATCGGATCGCTGGTCATGGACGAGTTAGCAGAGTTGGACGAAATTACCTATGTTCGGTTTGCGAGTGTCTATCGTAGTTTCAAGGATGTTGGTGAATTGGAAAGTCTCTTAAAACAGATTACCAAAGGAACGAAGAAGAAAAAGGAAAAATAGATGAAGCCCAATACTTCATTTTCTTTCTTGAAGAATAATTATTTAGCGCCTACAGGAGCCTCCTTTACGCACCTGTATGGACCAATATTAGGTGTTCAAGCAAGTCAATTATATACGTTTCTGCTGAGTCTCTATGATCAGGGGAAAGAAAAACGGCTGATTGCTGTCATTTTAAATCATTTGGATCTAGGTTTCGCTCATTTTCTTGAAAGTCTAGACCGCTTGATTGCCATGAATTTATTAGAGGTTTATGAAACAGAAGAAGGACTTCAGTTCCGATTTGTGCCTCCACTAGAAGCAGATCAATTTTTTGCCAATGTTGCTTATCAGAAGTTGCTAGAGAAAAAAATAGGAGAAGCAGCAGTTCGTGACTTGCTACCTGAAAATCCAGAGGGCGAGAAACGGAAGGTAAACTTTGCCTCTGTCTTTGGGATTGATGGTGTTTTGACCCCTCAGAGGAAAACATCTTCCTTCAGTTTGGAGCACTTTAAACAATTAATGGCGCGGGATGGTCTCCGTTTTGAAAACGAACAGGAGGATCTCTTGGTTCTCTATGCCATCACTGAAGAGAAGAATTGGACCTGGTATGAGACCTATCTATTGGCCAAGGAGACAGCGGCTAATTTAATCATTTCGACCAAACGGATGAGACAAAAACTGACCCAACAACCACCAGAAAAAGGCAAGGATGAGTTCACTCCGCAGGAAAAAGCCATAATCCGAGAAGCTAAAAATAAGACCAGTCGTCAATTTTTAGCAGGAATTAAAAAAGCGCGTAAGGCTGTCGTGACCCAATCAGAACGTCAAGTAGTTTCTGACTTGGCGCAGTTAGGCCTCTTAGATGAAGTCATAAATGTGATCTTGTTGTTGACCTTTAACAAGGTTGCTTCTGCCAATCTTAATGAAAAATACGCTTTAAAGGTTGGGAATGATTTTGCTTATGAGGGGATTAAAACGGCTGAGGAGGCCGTCCTGAAGATCCGCCAGCGCCAAGACTCCCATACACAAAAAGCAAAAGAGAAAGCAGCTAAGAGTGGGTCAGCGACTGGAAAGACCAATGTTCCGAAGTGGAGTCAGCCTAACTATACCAACCAGACCAGCCAGGAAGAACAGGCTGATCTGGAACAACAAAAACGGGCCTTGCTCGAAAAATTAAATCAAGGAGGGGAGTAAATGGAGAGCGTAGGGAAAACCATGTCCCAGATGAATCGATCACAGCAGTTCAATTATGAAGAATTGGTAGCTCAAATTCTCGCCGAACCTGAGATTGCAACCTTTATTCAAAAGGAAGCCTTGTCGGATGCTGAAATCCGTCGCAGTATTTCCAAGTTTAACCAATACATCAGTGAACGGAATCGCTTTGTCCTCGGGGATGAGGATTATATTGCAAGAGGGTATAAGCCTGTATTGGTCATGAATGAGGGCTATGCGGATGTTTCCTACGAGGAGACACCTGAGTTGATTGAGGCACAAAAACAAGCCGCTATCAATAGACGCTTGCAACTAATCAACTTGCCAAGCACTTTGAAGGAAGCTTCCTTAGCCAAAGTCGACTTGGATGATCGTGGACGTTTTGGAGCCTTTGAAGAGTTAGCCAATTTTGTTGCTTCCTATCCTCAAGCCCGTAAAGGAATTTTTCTATACGGAGATTTTGGAGTAGGGAAAAGCTATATGATGGCAGCCCTTGCTCATGACTTGTCCGAAAAACGGCAGGCTTCTTCAACGATTCTGCATTTTCCAAGTTTTGTCATTGATGTCAAAAATGCCATCAACACAGGCCAAGTCAAAGAGATGCTGGATCAAGTCAAGAAGGCTGAAATTTTGATTCTAGATGATATTGGAGCAGAGCAAATGTCGCCTTGGGTTCGGGATGAAGTCTTGCAAGTGATTTTGCAACACCGGATGCAGGAGATTCTTCCAACCTTCTTTACCTCCAATTTCAACTTTGAAGATTTGGAACGTCATTTTGCTACATCTCGGAATGGAGATGAGACTTGGCAAGCCAAGCGTGTTATGGAGCGAATCAAGTTCCTGGCTAAAGAAGTCCGCCTAGAAGGAGAAAATCGCCGATGAATACTGTTATTGATTTGATGAAATCTCATTCTTCTGTCCGTCGTTTTAAGGAGGAGGACATCAAAGAAGAAGACCTCCGAGCAATCCTAACAGCTGGACAAATGGCTTCCTCTTGGAAGAACTTCCAGTCTTACTCCATTATCTTAGTGAGAAGCCAGGAAAAGAAAGAGGCGCTCTATCAATTGGTCCCTCAGGAAGCTATTCGTCAATGCTCTGTTTTCTTACTTTTTGTAGGAGATCTCAACCGAGCTGAAAAAGGGGTTCGGATGCATACGGATCAATTCCATCCAGAAGGACCAGATAATTTATTAATTACTTCTGTAGATGCGGCCTTGGCAGGTCAGAATACCTTGCTGGCTGCTGAAAGTCTAGGCTACGGAGGCGTCATTATTGGCTTGGTTCGGTATGAAGCGGCTGAAGTGGCTAAACTATTTAACTTACCAGACTACACCTATCCCGTCTTTGGGATGGCTTTAGGAGTGCCAAACCAGAACCATCCTGTGAAGCCTCGCCTTCCTTTAGAAGCTGTTGTCTTCGAAGAAAGTTACCAGGAGCAAACTCCTGAAGTGATTGAGGCCTTTGATCGAGTACAGACTGCCTATGCTGGAGCACGGGCAACGGATACTTGGAGCCAACGATTGGCTGCCCAATTTGGACAGGAAGAACCAGCTGCTACGGCAGAATTATTAAAGAAACACCAACTAGAAAAATAAGAGAAAAGAGGACACCATGGCTTTACCTACTGTTGCCATTGTAGGACGTCCCAACGTCGGGAAATCGACGCTCTTTAACCGGATTGCCGGTGAGCGGATTTCCATTGTCGAGGATGTCGAAGGGGTTACTCGGGACCGTATTTATGCAACGGCAGAGTGGCTCAACCACCAATTTAGTATTATTGATACTGGCGGGATTGATGACGTGGACGCACCTTTCATGGAGCAAATCAAGCACCAAGCTGAGATTGCCATGGATGAAGCAGACGTCATTGTCTTTGTCGTATCTGGAAAAGAAGGGATTACCGATGCAGATGAGTATGTCGCTCGGATGCTCTACAAGACCCACAAACCAGTCATTTTAGCAGTCAATAAAGTGGATAATCCAGAGATGCGAACTGACATCTATGATTTCTACGCTCTTGGCCTGGGCGAACCCTTGCCAGTGTCATCTGTGCACGGGATTGGTACAGGGGATGTCTTGGATGCCATCGTTGAAAACCTTCCGACGGATCGGGAGCCAGAAAATCCAGATGTCATTAAGTTCAGCTTGATTGGCCGCCCAAATGTCGGAAAATCTAGTCTGATCAATGCCATCCTTGGGGAAGACCGCGTCATTGCGAGTCCTGTAGCAGGGACTACCCGGGATGCGATTGACACCCATTTCACGGATGCAGAAGGCCAAGAATACACCATGATTGATACAGCCGGAATGCGAAAATCAGGTAAGGTTTATGAAAATACAGAGAAATATTCTGTCATGCGGGCTATGCGGGCTATTGATCGCTCGGATGTGGTCTTGATGGTCTTGAACGCAGAAGAAGGAATTCGCGAGTACGATAAGCGGATTGCTGGATTTGCCCATGAAGCTGGAAAAGGGATGATTATCGTGGTCAATAAGTGGGATACCCTTGAAAAGGATAACCACACCATGAAGCAATGGGAAGATGATATTCGAGATCAGTTCCAATACCTTTCTTATGCACCTATCATCTTTGTCTCTGCTTTGACCAAACAACGCTTGCACAAGCTACCAGACATGATCAAGCAAATCAGTGAGAGCCAAAATACACGCATTCCTTCAGCTGTCCTGAACGATGTCATCATGGATGCCATTGCCATTAATCCGACACCGACAGATAAAGGAAAACGTCTGAAAATCTTCTATGCGACTCAGGTCGCTACCAAGCCACCAACCTTTGTGGTCTTTGTCAATGAAGAGGAGCTCATGCACTTCTCTTACCTTCGTTTCTTGGAAAATCAAATTCGGAAAGCCTTTGTCTTTGAAGGGACTCCGATCCATTTGATTGCTCGGAAACGGAAGTAGGTGTTTATGAAAACTTTGAAACAAGGACTCCTGCTTGTAGTCACATTCATAGTATTTCTGGGACTGACAGCTTGCAGTGTTGAAAGAGAAGAAACCTATGAGAAAAAAGATAAAGACATTCTTCTTCGAGTGACGATTCGACATAGATCCAACCAAATGATCTCTGAAGAGTTTTGGGCTGATAATTTTAATGTAAATATTGAAGATGACTCTGAATTCGAATATATTAAAAAAGAAATTGTTGAACCTAAAAAAGGAATTTCGGGCTATACAACAGATGTGAGTCGGACGAAAGAAGGTGGACTGATGATTCATACCAAGATCGTCTACCAAGACTTAGATGTTGAAGCCTTAAATAAAGCCAACGATGAGAAAAAAACGTTTGGAGAACTGGCCAACTATTCAGAACATATCAAAAATTTCAAAAAAGAGGGTTATAAGAGAATAAAATAAAAGAGAGTGGGACAGAAATCGGTAATTCGTTAGAATTCGATTTCGTCGTCCCACCTCCGCACAGTTGAGTAGGGCTGTAAAAGCTGATGAAATCAGCGTAGTAGAGCCCACTCAACCACTGCGTCTTGCTCGACAATCCAAAGACAATTGAGAGGCCGGACTTTTGTCCCAGCCTCTTTTTAAATGGAAAAAGAAAAGAGGACTTAGATGATCGTAAAATGAGGCATTGAATCTTTTGCAATTCCTTGTCTTTTTTTCTATTTTAGAGGGGATATGATATAATAAAGGGATAAACATAAGGTGGTAAATATGGCAAAATTAATTCCTGGGAAAATCCGTTCGGAAGGAATCCTTCTCTATGAAAACGGGAAAGTATCCCTACAGGAAATGAAGAATCAGTACCTCTATTTCAGAATTGACAATGACTCCCTCCGGTATAGTCTTGATGATCAAGCAATTTTTTGTAGTTGTGATTTTTTTCAAAAGAAGAAATTCTGTGTGCATTTAGCTGCGGGAGAAGCCTTTTTAAAAAATGATGAAGAAGGGAAGGAACTCTTACTTGGTTTGGAGCAAGATGCAACAGAAAGTCAAGAAACAAAGGAAAAAGTATCTTTTGGAAGTTTGTTTTTAGATCAGGTCCTGCCAAAGATTGAAAGCAAAGAAGTCCGTTTTGGGCTCTCAGCGACCGGTCATGTAGACGACTATTCTGGTCAGTTTTTGTGGACCCTTCGTATCTATCGCAGACCGGATGAGAGAACTTATGTAGTGCGGGATGTTGTGGCATTTTTGCAAGCTATCAGAAAACAGTCCCATTTTGCAATTGGGAAAAGTTATTATGAGCCGATTTCCTACGCAGCCTTTGACCCTGAAAGTCGTGCCTTGATACGATTTTTAGAAGGCTTATTATCGGGGGATCCGGTACATGATGCCCTCTTCTTTCCAAATGGAGGCCGTCACCTTTACTTTCCAATGAGCTTCTTTGAAGAAGCTGTACAATTATTAATGGATCTACCGTCCTTTACCCTTGAAGTCGGGATGGATACCTATCAGGAAGTTTTCTTTCAAGAACTCCAAGAAGATTCAGGCTTGTTTTCTTTCCAAGTAGTGGAAATGAAGGAGTTTATCGAACTACAGGTCCAAGTGGCTTCCTATAAAATGGTGGAAGGTCGCTTTCTTTTGGCAAATGGCCATTTTCACCAAATCTCACCACTTCAAAAGATTTTGATTGAGGCTGTTCAGAGTTTACCCCTATCCAGTGATCAGAAGAGACATGTTCAATTTGATTTGTCAGATCAGACCAAATTGACCTATAGCTTAGAGCAATTTAAGAAAATTGGTGAGGTGAAAGCACCAAGTAACTTCTATATTCATGATTTTCAACCTCACTTTACTTTCGATTTGTCTGAACAAGGAGAAGTCGTGCTGGATGTAATTTTTGTCTATGAGGACCGTATCGTTCGTTCCGACCAAGAACTCAAGGATCTGCCTTATTCCAGTAATTTTGATAAGGAACGTTTGGTTTTTGAAACTATTTTGGCAGCTGGTTTTACCAATCAATTTCAAACCAAACGGTCTCCACTTCTTCCTAAACAAATCTATCCTTTCTTTCAGCAGACCCTTCCATTATTTGAACAACTAGGAGAGGTGGAAGTTTCAGACAAGTTGTTAAACCTGTATCAGGTTGAAAAGCCTAAGATTGCTATTCAAACCAGTGGTCGCCTCCTTGAGATTGGATTTGAATTTGACTCAATTGATCCCTCTGAAGTTGACCAAGTCATGACTGCCTTAATCGAGAAGAATGACTATTATGTGAGTCAAACAGGAAAGGTCCTTATCTTTGATGAAGAAACCAAGCGGATCAGTCAAACCTTATTGAATCTTCGCGCAAAGAAGACAAAAACAGGTCAGTTGCAAACCAATCGCATTGCAGCTTTTCAGCTCTCGCAGATATTTGAGACAGCTGACAATGCCCAATTTTCTGAAGAGTTTTGTCATTTGGCTCATGATTTGATTCATCCAGAGCAATTTCCATTAGGTAAGCTACAAGTAACTGCTAAACTTCGAGATTATCAGGAAGTAGGAGTCCGCTGGTTATCCATGCTCAATCACTACGGTTTTGGGGGGATTTTGGCAGATGATATGGGACTTGGAAAGACACTCCAGACCATCGCTTTTCTCTCGAGTGTTGCGACAGCAGATTCTAAGATTTTGATCTTGGCTCCATCTAGTCTAATCTATAATTGGAAAGAGGAGTTCGAAAAGTTTGCTCCACAAATGGAAGTGGAGGTCATTTATGGCCTCAAAGCAAGTCGCGACGAGATTATTGCAAGCAATCCTCAGGTAGCTATTACCAGTTACGCTTCCTTCCGTCAGGACGTAGAGCAATACGAAAAAAATCAGTACCAATACCTCATCTTGGATGAAGCCCAGGTCATGAAAAATTCTCAAACCAAGATTGCTCAATACTTACGGAAATTCGATGTTCCTCATACCTTTGCATTGTCGGGAACACCAATAGAAAACCATGTAGAGGAACTCTGGTCTATTTTCCAAATAGTTCTTCCTGGTTTGTTTCCGGGTAAAAAAGAATTTAAACAATTGAGTCCAGAGACAATTTCTCAATACGTCAAGCCTTTTATCATGAGACGGAAAAAAAGTGAAGTCTTGCAAGAACTTCCAGATTTGATTGAGATGACCTATAAAAATGAATTGGCTGACGATCAAAAAACGATCTATTTGGCTCAGTTAAAGCAAATGCAAGATCGCATTCTAAGCTCTTCTGAAGAGGAACTCAATCGCAGTAAGATTGAAATCTTATCTGGCTTGATGCGTCTTCGTCAAATTTGTGATACGCCATCCCTCTTTTTAGAGGATTATACTGGGGAAAGCGGGAAGTTGGATAGCCTTCGAGAACTGTTAGAGCAGATCAAAGACGGCAACCAACGGGTGTTGATCTTCTCACAATTTAGGGGCATGTTGGATATCATTGAAAAAGAGTTGGACGCTCTGAGGATGACTTCGTTTAAAATCACGGGATCTACGCCAGCTAATGAACGTCAGGACATGACCAATGCCTTTAACTCCGGTCAAGGAGATGCCTTTCTCATTTCCTTGAAAGCAGGTGGGGTTGGTTTGAATTTGACAGGTGCAGATACGGTTATTTTAGTTGACCTATGGTGGAACCCTGCGGTAGAAGATCAAGCCATTGGCCGTGCCCATCGAATGGGACAAGATAAGAATGTTGAGGTCTACCGGATGATTACCCGAGGGACCATCGAAGAAAAAATTCAAGAGCTCCAGACCAGCAAACGTCATTTAGTTTCTACCATATTAGATGGTACCGAAACGCGCTCCAGTCTTTCTATTGAAGAAATTCGGGAAATTTTGGGTATTTCGGTAGAATAACTTGAAAAATAAAATGAATAGTTTATAATTAATGAAGTGTCGAAAGGAAGAAATAGGATGACGGATAAGCATTTCCCTCAAGTAGCAGATGATGAATTGATGCTAACTCAAATGCCCCATATGAATTTATATGATGATGGGGACTTCATTAGTAATATTCTTGGGGAGTATACAGATAAAAACTATTTAGAATGGGAGCCAATTGCTACCGGAAAAGTAGCAGAGCAACCTTATCAAAAAAATCTACAAAAATCCCCTCAAAAACCATTTGAAGTGCCTAAGTCAAGAAGGCAACCAATGACTCCTGATTTCAAGGAGCCTGTTGATAAAAAGAGCCCGGCGAATCGCTACGCAGAAGAAGCTCGTGAAGCAGCGCGTGCTGATTTGAAAAAGAAGCGGACGGCTCCGTATTTGACAGCGGATATTGCGTCTAAGTCAAATCGTAAAAAAATCACCCCTTCTTTCATGGCAAAAGTGAAGCCAACAGCACCTTTTCAAAAGGAGAATCCTGGTGAATTAATCCAATATGGCGAACGACTGAAACAAGACCAATTGATTCTTTTAGAAACTGCGGAAGAACGTCCAGTTCAGGAGTCCCCTCAAGAAGAAAAACCAAAGAAAAATAATTATGATTTCTTGAAGAAGAGTCAAATCTATAATAAACATCAACAAAATAGTCAACAAAGACCCATTAAACAAGAACTCAATGTGACCAATCTGGACCAGTAGGAGGAGAAACTATGTCAAAAACATTTCATTTTATCGGAATAAAAGGAGCTGGTATGAGTGCCTTGGCTCTCATGCTCCATCAGATGGGACACACTGTACAAGGATCTGATGTAGAGAAATACTATTTTACACAAAGAGGTCTGGAGCAAGCAGGGATTACCATTTTACCATTCAGCGAAGAGAATCTTACTGGAGATCAAATCTTGATCGCTGGGAATGCCTTTAAACCTGAGAATAATGTGGAGATTGCTTATGCAGATGCACAAGGCTATACCTATCAACGCTACCATGAATTCTTGGGTGAATTTATGCGTGATTTTGTCAGCATGGGAGTGGCAGGAGCTCACGGGAAAACTTCTACTACAGGAATTTTGTCTCATGTTCTGTCTAATATCACAGATACCAGCTATTTGATTGGTGATGGAACTGGGCGTGGTTCGAAAGGGGCTAAGTACTTTGTCTTTGAATCAGATGAGTACGAACGTCACTTTATGCCTTACCACCCAGAGTATTCGATTATCACTAATATTGACTTTGACCATCCTGACTACTTTACTGGCCTAGAAGATGTCTTCAATGCCTTCAATGATTATGCCAAACAAATCTCCAAAGCACTGTTTATCTATGGTGAAGATCCTGAGCTTCGTCGGATAACAGCTAATGCTCCAATCTATTACTATGGATTTGAAGAAGAGGGCAATGATTTTGTAGCAAGTGATCTCTTGCGTTCTACTACGGGATCAACCTTTACTGTTCATTTCCGTGGAGAAGATTTGGGACAATTCCAAATCCCATCCTTTGGACGTCACAATATCATGAATGCTACAGCGGTCGTTGGTTTGCTTTATATCGCTGGCTTTGATCTTGATTTGGTTCGGGAACACTTAAAAACATTTGGCGGGGTGAAGCGTCGCTTTACAGAAAAGATTGTCAACGATACCGTCATCATTGATGACTTTGCCCACCATCCAACTGAAATTATTGCCACTTTGGATGCAGCCCGTCAAAAATACCCAAGTAAGGAAATCGTAGCCGTTTTCCAACCTCATACCTTTACTCGGACGATTGCCCTCTTGGATGAGTTTGCGGATGCTTTGAACCAGGCAGATGCGGTGTACTTGGCTCAGATTTATGGATCAGCTCGTGAAGTGGACCATGGCGATGTCAAAGTGGAAGATCTAGAAGCGAAAATTATTAAGAAATCAGGTGTGATTACAGCTGAAAATGTTTCTCCACTTTTAGATCATGACAATGCCGTCTATGTCTTCATGGGAGCGGGAGATATCCAGACCTATGAATATTCTTTTGAACGTTTACTTGGGAACTTGACCAATAACGTTCAATAAGGAGATACCATGCAACCAAGCGTTAGAATTCGGTTTGCTAAAGAAAATGATTGGGATGAGATCGAACAGATCACGTCCCAAAATTTTTCTTTTCAAAGAGACAAGCAGCAAGAACTGAATGGATTCAGGGCCCTGGTCTTGGAATTTGAAGAGCAAGTGATTGGAAGTTGCCTAATTCAGATAGAGGAGCAGTTCGAAAAATCCTCTTTAAAACTATTGTGGTTGGAAATTCTTCCAGACTTTAGAAAACAAGGGTTTGGTACCTTGCTACTCGCCACACTCAAGTCTCTTGTAGCTCAAGAGTCCTTGTTAGGGATTCATGTGACCTGCCAGGAAGAGTTGATTCCGTATTTTGAAATGAATGATTTCCAACTAGAGATAGGGGATAAGGAAGAAGGAGTTGAGGGCTATCACCTAATGTGGTACTTATCCCTATAGAAAGGAAGAAAAATGAACATTCGTCGTGCAACTATTGATGATTTAGAAGCCATTCTTGCCATTGAACTGGAAAATTTTAGTCCAGAAGAGGCAATAGATGAGACAGTGCTTGCAAAACATATCGAAACGTTTCATAATAGCTTTTTAGTCGCTGAAAAGGATGGCCAACTTCTAGGCTATCTAGAAGGCCCAGTAACACAAACTAGATATGTTGAGGACCGCTCTTTTACAACAGAAGTAAAAGATGAGTCCCATCTACCAGGTGGTTTTATTACCCTTACGAGTCTTTCGATTTCTCAGTCTGCCCAAGGCTCAGGGGTTGGGAAAGCCCTGCTTGAGGCCATGAAGAATCTTGCTTTAGAGGAAGGACGCAAAGGGGTTAGCTTGACCTGTCATGATTACTTGATTGAGTATTATGAAAGGAACGGCTTTGTAAACGAAGGTCGCTCGGCCTCTAACTATGCTGGGGAAATATGGTACGATTTAGTATGGGAAGTCCCATCAAGTAAGTGATCAATAGGATTTGAGTCCCTCAAGCCTCGTTCCTATTGCTTTTCTATTCCTTTTAAGATATAATATTAAGGATTATGACAAGGGGGGTCAAGTATTTGACTGATAACCAACAAGAGAATGAAAAATTATTAAGCTTTAAAGAGCGGATTCTCCGTGATCTTGAAGAAGCCAATAAACAGATTGTACAGGTTGAAAAAGAATATGACTTACCTGTTCAAGAAATCTCTACTCCAGAAAACAAAGAAGACGAGACGGAAGGGTCGCATTCTGAGCTTGTATCAGAAGAGCCCGAGGTTCAGGAAAAAGTAGAGATTCCAGAGGAAGTAGAAAGAGTAGAAGTGCCAGAGGCTACAGAGGTCTCTGCAATTCAGGAAGTAGCCGAAGAGAACCAAGAAGAAACACCTCTACCAATCGAAGAGCCAACTCGTGAACCAGAAAGTTCAAGTCAGCCTGTAGCTGTTTCGAGAAAAGAAAAACCGATATCTAGTGTTTCGCGCAAGGATCGGGATCAACGCGTTCAGAAAAAGAAAAAACAGAATACCATTGCGAAGCGGATTGTCTTGACAGTTCTAGGAATTCTTTTCGTCTTAATGGTTGCAACTGGAATTTTTGCAGTGACCTATGTTCAATCGAACTTAAATGCCATGGATGCCAAGGCTACAGAGTTTGTAACCGTTGAAATTCCTGCTGGTTCTAGCAATCGTGAAATTGGGACTATTTTGGAGAAAAAAGGCTTGATTAAGAATGGTCAGTTCTTCAACTATTACACCAAGTTCAAGAATTATGGGAACTTCCAATCCGGTTATTTCAATCTTCAAAAGAGTATGGATCTAGATACCATTATTCAAAAATTGCAAGAGCAAGGGACTAAAACTCCGGAACCACCAGTCTTAGGAAAAATTACCATTCCTGAGGGCTACACGATTGATCAAATCGCGGAAGTGGTTTCTGTGGATGCGAGTTCCAAATCTGGTGCCAAGACTCCATATACGCAAGAAGAATTCTTAAAAGTCATCCAAGATGATGCTTTTATTGAAAAGATGGTAGCCAAATATCCTAAGTTACTAGCAACTTTGCCGTCTAAAGAAAGTGGCGTACGCTACCGCCTAGAAGGCTATCTCTTTCCTGCTACTTACGGCTATGGAAAAGATAGTAAAATGGAAGATCTTGTTGACCAAATGTTAGCTGCGATGGACCAAAATCTTTCAGCCTACTATGACACTATGGAAGCTAAAAATATTGATGTCAATGAGGCATTGACTTTGGCTTCTTTGATTGAAAAAGAAGGCGCAACTGATAAAGATCGCAAGGATATTGCAAGTGTCTTTTATAACCGTTTGAATCAAGACATGCCTCTTCAAAGTAATATTGCCATCTTGTACGCACAAGGCCAGTTAGGTAAGAAGACGACTCTTAAAGAGGACGCAACAATTGATACCAATATTGAATCACCTTATAATATCTACAAGAATACTGGTTTGATGCCTGGTCCAGTAGATAGTCCTGGACTATCTGCAATTGAAGCAGCCGTTAACCCAAGCAAGACAGACTACCTCTACTTTGTCGCAAATGTAGAGACAGGGGAAGTCTATTTTGCGAAAACTTATGAGGAACACACTAAAAACGTGGAAGAACACGTGAATAGCAAATTAGCAGAAAGCAGCTCAAACTAAGGAGGATGTGGCATGCCACACCTTTTTAGTTCGAAAAAAATAATAGAAAAGAGAAAGAATTATGGCAGAAAAAACCTATCCAATGACCCTTGCTGAAAAGCAAAAGTTAGAACTTGAATTAGAAGAATTGAAATTAGTCCGTCGTCCAGAAGTTGTAGAGCGGATTAAAATTGCTCGTTCATACGGAGACCTTTCAGAAAACAGTGAATACGAAGCAGCTAAGGACGAACAGGCTTTTGTTGAAGGACAAATCTCCAGCCTAGAAACAAAGATTCGCTATGCTGAAATTGTTGATAGCGATGCTGTCGCTGTTGATGAAGTAGCAATCGGAAAAACAGTCACCGTGCAAGAAATTGGCGAAGACGAAGAAGATGTCTACATCATTGTTGGTTCAGCTGGAGCGGATGCTTTTGCTGGTAAGATCTCAAATGAAAGTCCAATCGGTCATGCCTTAATTGGTAAGAAAACAGGGGACACTGTGACGATTGAAACTCCAGCAGGAAGCTACCAAGTGAAAATCTTAAATGTTGAAAAAACAGAATAAAAAAATGAGAGTGAACCACTCTCATTTTTTTGTAGAAATAGAAAAGGCCGAGATGACTTCTCGGCCTTTTTGCTAGTATTAGTTACGGTTGCGTTGTTTTCCAGCGTTTCGTTTTTTGTTTCCGTTAGTTGGAAGGGAACGACTAGCGTTGGCTGGATTGGTAGGTGTGATATCTTTTTTAACGCGACGTCCATTGGATGCTGGAGCTTTTGGAGGATTGTTTTTATATTCCTCAGCAACTTGTTTCCGCAATCTTGGACGGATGAGGTAGTTGATGACAAATTGTTGAATAATCTGTACGAAACCACCGACTACCCAGTAGAGAGTGACACCAGCTGGTGCCATCAAAGAGAAGACGGCAATCATAATTGGGCTTACAAGAGCTGTTTTCTTCATGGTTTCTCTTTGGTTTTCATCTTCGATACCATGGAGAGAGAGCATGCTTTGAATGTAGTAAAGAACAGCAACAACTAAGGTTAAAGCCAGACTTTTTGAACCGAGACCAATTCCAAGGAAAGAGTCCTTGCTAATACCCGGAGTATATTGAGCTGCAAAATAAAGGGCAGAGAAGAAAGGCATTTGAATCAACAAAGGCAGGCATCCAATACCACCGAATGGGCTGACGCCGTTTTCTTTTTGGGCATTCATTAATTCGGAGTTGGCAAGAAGCTTTTCTTCTTGAGTCTCTGCGTTTTTGATACGTTCTTGAATCGGTGCAAAGATCGGTTTGAGGTAGTTCATCTTTTCAGACTGGTAAGTTGCCTTCCATGATTGATAAATACCTAGAGGGAAGATGATGACTCGAACGATCACTGTTACGAGGATAATCCCTAGACCAAAGCCAAGGCCAAGATCTGTCGCAAAGAAATTGATGGCTTCCCCCATCGGTTTTCCAATCAGATTCCAGATGAAACCGGTTGGTTGTTTAGTTGTCTTGTCGATGCTGACACACCCCGTTAAGAGGAGAAGGGCAGACAAGCTGAGGGCTGCAAGTAAATAACGTTTATATTTTTTCACGAGTTTTAATCCTTTAATTTAAATAATACCTTTCTATTCTACTGTTTTTTTATCAAATTAACAATAGTTCTCTGGACTTAATTTGAAATTTTAAAATCTTTATAGGGTTCGAAGTTTGCCAGATGAACATCTAAATAAGAAACCTTTGAAAAAGGAGTAGGACCTTTTCGTATTTCTTGGATAAATTTGGCCATGCGGGCATTGTCTTCACAGGCGGCAAGGATAGTGACCGTTCCGTCATCATTGTTCCAGACCCGACCTGTAATGCCTCCAATTTCTAGTGCTAAGCTATAAACTCCCCAACGGAAGCCAACACCTTGAACCCGACCTTGGGCTGTCATTTTAACTTTTTGCATACTTGTTCTCCTTGTGATGGAATTCCTACTCAGGACGGAGAAGCTCCTCCTGTGAATGTGGTATAATAGTCTTATGAATATTATAACCTCTAAGTCCAATAATGGGATTAAAAAAGTTAAAAAACTTCATCAAAAAAAATACCGAACAGACTCTTACCTGATTGAAGGCTGGCATCTTTATGAAGAAGCTGTCAATCATCAGGCTCCGATTGAACATGTCTTTGTTCTGGAAGACTTTGTTGATAAAATCAAGGTCGATACGAAGGTAACCATCGTAACTCCGGAGGTTTTATCAGAAATTACTGATTCCAAAAGCCCTCAAGGAATCGTGGCAGAAATTAAGATACAGCCCATCCAGCATCTTCAGCTGACTCAAGGGCGGTATTTATTGTTAGAGGATGTTCAAGATCCAGGCAACGTCGGCACCATGATTCGGACTGCCGATGCAGCAGGCTTTGACGGGGTGCTTTTAACCGATCAATCGGCAGATTTGTATAATATGAAAACCTTGCGCTCTATGCAGGGGAGTCATTTTCATCTTCCTGTTATTCGTTTACCTAAGGAGCAACTCTTAACAGCCATTGAAGAAAGTCAGCTACCTATCTATGCGACCACCCTGTCCCAAAACTCCGTTGACTATAAGCAAGTGGAGAAAGTCCCTGCTTTTGTACTGGTCATGGGCAATGAAGGACAAGGAATTAGTTCCAAGATGGCTGAGAGTGCAGATCAGCTGGTTCATATCACCATGCCAGGTCAGGCAGAGAGCCTGAATGTCGCTGTTGCTGCTGGGATTTTGATCTTTTCTATGATTGAAGAATAGTGCGCTAGTCAGATGTTAGGAGGTGAGACGCATGTATCGACAAGACAAAGAATATATGGCTGAGGTCGGACATTTGATCCAGCATCCCAAACTTCAAAAATTAAAGGAAATTCCCCACCATATTCATTCCAACCGCTTGGAGCATTCCATTCATGTTAGCTACACCAGCTACCGCATTTCTAAGAAGATGGGCTGGGATACCAAAAGTACAGCAAGGGAAGTACTCTTACACGATCTTTTTTACTACGATTGGCGACAGGTCAAATTTAACAAGAGCCATGCCTGGGTACATCCTCGGATAGCTGTCCGAAACGCAAAAAAGATAACAAGCCTCAATAAAAAAGAAGAGGATATCATCCTCAAACATATGTGGGGCTTGACGCTTGCTCCACCACGCTACAAAGAATCTTTCCTCGTGACCATGGTCGATAAGTACTGGGCTATCAAAGAAGCCTCAGAACCAATGAGAAAAAAGTGGTCAAAGAGGAGACTTTTCCATCGAAAAATGTTAAAATCATAATAATTTAAGTTTGAAAGGAATGATTGATTATGAATCAACAAACCGTTATCCACGAACAAAGTGGCCTTAATAGCTTTTATAGCAAAATTTATTCTCTAGTTGGAGTTGGAGTTGGAATCTCAGCTGTTGTATCAGCTTTGATGATGACCCTTTTCCAAGAAACCTTCATATATATTCTAACTCAGGCTCCATGGGTCTACTATATTGCTATTGCCGTTGAATTGATTTTGGTCCTTGTCGCTTCTAGACAATCGGTGAAAAACAATCCCATGGCCTTGCCTCTCTTTTTAACTTATTCAGCTTTGAATGGGTTTACCTTGAGTTTTATCATTGCACGCTATGCTCAAGCGACAGTTTATAAAGCCTTCGTCGTTAGTGCCTTGATGTTCTTTATCATGTCAGCCATTGGTCGTGTGACCAAAAAAGACTTGTCTGGAATGGGCCGAGCATTTATGGGAGCCTTGATTGGAATTATCATTGCTTCGATTGCGAACATTTTCTTACAAAGCTCTGGTATGGATTATGTCCTTAGCATTCTTTGTGTGATTATCTTTGCAGGTTTGACTGCTTGGGATAACCAAAAGATTCGTTATGTCTATGAACAATCCAATGGTCAGCCAACCAATGGATGGGTTGTTGCTTTAGCTTTGGAACTCTATCTTGATTTCATCAACTTGTTCATCAATATCTTACGTATTTTTGGACGCAACGATTAAGAAAAAGAGCCGGGGAACCGGCTTTTTTTGTTGGAAAACTTGTGATATACTAAAGAAAATTGATAGAAAAGAGAAGCTTCCAATGAAACGCCCATTTATTAGCAGGGAGAAATTAAAACAAATTACGGAAACCTATCCAACTCCCTTTCACCTATATGATGAAGCTGGGATCCGGCAGACAGCCCGTGCGCTCCATCAAGCTTTTTCTTGGAATCCAGGATTTAAGGAGTATTTCGCTATCAAAGCGACCCCGAATCCAGCCATCCTAAAAATCCTCAAAGAAGAAGGCTGTGGCGTGGACTGTGCTAGCTATGTGGAGTTGCTGATGGCACAAAAATTAGGATTTACAGGTCAAGAGATCATGTTTTCTTCCAACAATACGCCGGCTGAAGAGATGTTTTTTGCTCGTCAACTAGGAGCGACTATCAACTTGGATGCCTACGAAGATGTAGCCTTCCTACAATCTGTTGCGACACTACCAGAGGTCATCTCTTGCCGTTATAATCCAGGAGGGGTGTTTGAACTGGGAACGGATATCATGGATCACCCTGAAGAGGCAAAGTTCGGCATGACCAAGGAACAATTGATCCAAGCATTTATTGAGTTGAAAATCTTAGGAGTCAAACGCTTTGGGATCCATGCCCTTTTGGCTTCAAATACCGTCTCCAATGATTATTATCCAGAATTGGCCAAGCAATTATTCCAGTTGGCAGTAGAAGTGGTTGAAAAGACAGGGGTGACCTTGGACTTTGTCAACCTCTCCGGTGGGGTTGGAGTGAACTACAAACCAGAAGACCAACCAAATGATATTGCCGTGATTGGGGAGGGTGTTCGTCGGGCTTACGAGGACATTTTAGTTCCGGCCGGCTTAGATCAAGTGAAAATCTATACAGAATTAGGTCGCTTTATGCTAGCATCCCATGGCCTATTGGTCACCCATGTCACCCATAAGAAACAGACTTATCGAACCTATCTAGGAGTAGATGCTTCGGCTGTCAATCTCCTCCGTCCCGCTATGTACGGTGCCTACCACCATATCACCAATCTGGATCGTCCAGATGGAGAGACCGAAGTAGTAGACATCGTTGGTAGTTTGTGTGAAAACAATGACAAGTTTGCCAAGAATCGGGAATTTCCTGTCTCTGAGATTGGAGATCTTTTGGTCATCCATGATACAGGAGCGCATGGTTATTCTATGGGTTATCAGTACAATGCCAAGCTTCGCTCTGCCGAGATTTTATTAGAAGAATCGGGCCAAACTCGTCTCATCCGACGGGCCGAAAAACCAGAGGATTACTTTGCAACATTGTATGGCTTTGACTTTGAAAAATAGGGCCTTTTTGGTATAATAGAAAATGTGTAAATATTGAATTTAGGAGAAAAACACTTATGTCTACATTTTTGACAATTTTATTGATTATCCTTGCTTTCTTTGGTGGAATGTTGGCAGGTATGTACCTACTTCGCAAGCAGTTTGAAAAAGAATTTGCATCAAACCCACGTTTGAATGTTGAAGCGGTTCGTACATTATTGGGAGCTAGTGGTCAACGTCCAAGTGAAGCGAAGGTACAACAAGTTTACCGTCAAATTCTGAATCAACAAAAAGCATCTTTGAATACGAAGAAGAAATAAAAGCAAAACAGATGACACAATAAAATAAGTAGGGGACTTTAAGATTTTTCTTGGTCCCTTGTTTTGAAAGGAAGGCAGATGGACAATCGACCAATTGGTTTTTTGGATTCGGGTGTCGGAGGGTTGACCGTTGTACGCGAATTAATGCGGCAACTTCCCCATGAAGAGGTGGTCTATATTGGTGATTCTGCCAGAGCACCTTATGGTCCGAGACCAGCAGATCAAATTCGTGACTATACTTGGGAGATGGTTCGTTTTCTCCTAACGAAAAATGTGAAGATGATTGTTTTGGCCTGTAATACGGCGACAGCCGTTGTATGGGAAGAGGTGAAAGAAGCCTTGGACATCCCTGTTTTAGGAGTGATTTTGCCAGGAGCTTCCGCAGCGATCAAGGCGACAAAAAGCAAACGAATTGGGGTGATTGGGACTCCAATGACGGTTGCCTCAGATATTTATCGGAAAAAAATTCAAAGCCTTTCACCAGAAATGGCAGTAGAGAGTTTAGCTTGTCCGAAGTTTGTCCCTCTGGTGGAATCCAATGAGTTGCAGTCCAGTGTTACAAAAAAAGTCGTCTATGAAACATTGAAACCTTTGGCTGGGAAAGTGGATACGCTGGTTTTGGGATGCACCCATTATCCTCTCCTTCGCCCTATTATTCAAAATGTCATGGGGCCAGAGGTTCAATTAATTGATAGCGGTGCTGAGTGTGTCCGGGACATCTCAGTCTTGCTCAATTATTTTGAGATTAATCGCAGTCGCCAACTGGAGGATTGCCACCATCAGTTTTATACAACGGCCAATGCAGCCAGTTTTGCAGCGATTGCTAAGACTTGGTTGCATCAAGTCGTTCATGTGGAGCATGTAGAATTATGAACCAAAAGATATATGAATACAAAGATGCCTTAAATTGGTTTCTAGCTGAATGGGGAGATCGGAGTGACTATAACGAATATAGTGAAGTCTCTTCAGAAGCTTCTGAGCTTGTTGACTTAGTAGAATCACTAGTTGGAGACACAGACTTGGGCTTCCCCCTAAATGTAACGGTTGTTCGTTACGCCTCTAGCTTACAGTTTTTGACCTTCCTCTTTCAAATCGTAGAGGAAACAGTAGGTCGGAAAATTGAAATCGTGCAACGTCAAGGAGCTCTTCTCATTGTAGAAGGAGAGCAATTGCTCGCTGTTTATCTGCCAAAAAATGGTCTTCCACTTGCAGATTTTTTGGGCCAGGAAGGGCTTAAGGATCGCTTGCTAATCGCTACTCGTAATGAAGGAAAAACCAAAGAGTTTCGTCAGATTTTTGAGCAAATGGGCTTTGAAGTCGAGAATCTCAATGACTATCCAGATCTTCCAGAAGTCGCTGAAACAGGAATGACATTTGAAGAAAATGCTCGCTTAAAAGCTGAGACAATTTCACAGCTAACAGGGAAAATGGTCTTGGCGGATGATTCAGGACTTATGGTCGATATTCTTGGGGGCTTACCAGGTGTCTGGTCTGCTCGCTTTGCCGGTGTGGGAGCGACCGATCTAGAGAACAATGCCAAGCTCTTACATGAGTTGGCGATGGTCTTTGAATTGAAGGATCGGTCAGCAAAATTCCACACAACCTTAGTGGTTGCCAGTCCTGGTAAGGAAAGCCTTGTTGTCGAGGCGGATTGGCCAGGCTATATCAACTTTGAATCAAAAGGTGAGAACGGGTTTGGCTATGATCCCCTCTTTCTAGTAGGAGAAACAGGTAAGACATCTGCTCAACTAACTCTAGAGGAAAAAAATCAACAATCGCATCGTGCTTTAGCCGTGAAGAAATTAGTGGAGGTATTCCCAACATGGCAGAACAAGTAATCATCGTCATGAGCGATTCTCATGGAGATCGTCAGATCGTAGAAGAGATCAAAAACCACTATAAAGGTAAGGTCGATGCCATTTTTCATAATGGGGATTCTGAGTTAGAAAGTACCGACCCTGTATGGGAAGGCATTCATGTTGTTAAAGGGAACATGGACTTTTATGGGGAATACCCAGAACGGTTGGTGACGCAATTGGGTCCTACCCGAATTATTCAAACCCATGGTCATCTTTTCCAGATTAATTTTAGTTTTCAAAAGTTAGATTTGTGGGCCCAAGAAGAAGATGCAGATATCTGCCTCTATGGCCATCTGCATATTCCGGATGCTTGGAAAGAAGGGCGTACCCTTTTTCTAAACCCTGGGTCAATCAGTTTACCGCGGGGGCCCATTCAAGAGTGCCTTTATGCTAAAGTAGAAATTGATGCAGATTCCTATCGAGTTGAATTTTTAAATCGGAAGCATGAGGTCTATGAACCTCTTACAAAGGAGTTTGATCGATGATCGCCAAGGAATTTGAAGAATTTATTCTTCAAGAAGAAAAGACTTTTTTGACACCGGCGCGGAATTTGGCTGTTTTAATTGATACCCACAATGTGGATCATGCCATCTTGGTGCTGAGTCAAATCAGCTACACTCGTGTTCCTGTTGTGACCGATCAGATGAAGTACGTAGGGACGATCTCTTTAACAGACATTCTTTCTTACCAAATGAAACATGATTATTCTGATGAAGTCTTTTCATCCATGGATATCGTTCATATGACGAAAAAGGATGGAGAGTACTTAGGAAAAGAGTATAATTTGACAGAAGTCTTGCATAAGTTGGTAGAGGAATCCTTTCTACCGGTTGTTTCAGAGGATGGAGTCTTTGAAGGGATCATCACTCGAAAATCCATTTTAAAAGCCATCAACTCCCTCATGCACAATTTCTCAATTGAATATGAGATGAGGAAAAAATGAAAGAATACATAGCTAGTTTTATCAAAGAAAAAGACTTAAGTGAAAATTCACAGACGGCCTATTCTTATGATTTGGATCAGTTCGTGGATACTGTTCATAACCATGTCTCAGATACCAATCTTCGAATTTATCAAGCTTCGATTAAGGATTTTAAACCAGCTGTTCAAAAACGGAAGCTATCAGCCGTCAACCAATTTCTGTTTTATCTTTATCAGCACCAGGTTATTGAGGATTACCATCGTTTGGTCCTTCCAAAAGTCTCTGTGCCGAAAAGCCACGATCAAGAACTATTGGACTTATCCCTCTTGTGGGAAGGATCAGACTTATCCCAAGGGCGCTTGATTGCCCTCTTGATTGTCGAGATGGGCTTGTTGCCTAGTGAAATTCTTCAGTTGAAAATCGTTGATATTGAACTGGATTTTCAGGTTTTACGAGTAGGGAAAGAAGGACAGAAACGGGTTTTGCGTATCCCGGATGCACTTCTGGGAGAGTTGACAGATTTGATGACAGGGACTTATTTATTTGATAACAAGGGCAAGGCCTATTCACGTCAGTGGGGCTTCCGTCAATTAGAGTCCTTCCTATTGGAAAAAGGTTTTGAAAATCTTTCGGCGCAATCCTTACGGGAACAATACATTTTAAAACAAAGAGAACAGGGGATGGATCTGTTTAGCATCGCCCGAGAGCTCGGTTTAAAAACCCTAGTAACCCTAGAAAAGTATAAGTAATGGATATTAAAATAAAGGATTTTGAAGGTCCCTTGGATCTTCTCTTACACCTCGTTTCAAAATATCAGATGGATATTTATGAGGTTCCTCTAATTGAGGTGATCGAGCAGTACTTGGCCTATCTGACGACCCTCCAAGCCATGCGCTTAGAGGTTGCTGGTGAATACATGCTGATGGCCAGTCAGTTGACCTTGATTAAGAGTCGGCGTCTCCTTCCAAAAATTGCGGAGCAAGCAACGGATGAAGAAGATTTAGAGCAAGACCTCCTGTCTCAAATCGAAGAGTATCGGAAGTTTAAACTATTGGGTGAAAAGATGGCCCTTCAACACGAGGAGAGAGCCCAATATTTTTCAAAACCCAAAACGGAATTAGTCTATGATGATGCAGAATTGGTCCATGACAAGACCACGATTGATCTTTTCTTGGCCTTTTCAAAATTGTTAATGAAAAAGAAAGAAGAATTTCGACAAAATCATACGACCATTGTTAGAGACGAGTATAAAATTGAAGACCTGATGAATGTTGTTCGTCACTTGTGTCAGCCTGGTAAGAGAATCTTGCTACAAGATATTTTTGAGGAAGCCAAGGATGTCAACGAACTGATTACAGTCTTTTTGGCGACTTTGGAATTAATTAAAGTACAAGAAGTTGGGGCTCTTCAGGAAGAACCATTTGGAGATATTATTTTAGTAGGATTAAAGAATGAGTAAAATTGCAGAGATGGAGGCCCTCTTGTTTGTTGCAGGAGAAGATGGTTTGACGGTGAGGCAGATAGCCGATCTCTTATCCCTTCCTCACACAGGAGTAATTCAAAGTTTAGAAAAATTGGCCCAGAAGTACGAGCAGGATCAGGATTCTAGTATGGCCTTATTGGAGACAGCGTCAACCTATAAATTAGTGACCAAGTCCCAATATGCAGAGCTGTTACGTGAGTTTTCAAAGTCACCAATGAATCAAAGTCTCTCTCGTGCCGCCTTGGAAACTCTCTCCATCATTGCCTATAAACAGCCGATTACTCGGATTGAAGTCGATGATATTCGTGGAGTGAACTCTAGTGGGGCCATTTCAAAATTACTTTCTTTTGAGTTGATTCGAGAAGATGGGAAGAAGGAAGTCATTGGGAGACCCAATCTCTATGTGACGACAGATTACTTTTTGGATTATATGGGGATTAACCATCTAGACGAGTTACCAATTGTTGAAGAGACTGAGTTAATCGGTCAAGAAAGCCAATTATTTACAGAAAGAACGGAGGAAATTGATGAGAATTAACAAATATATTGCTCATGCTGGTGTTGCAAGCCGTCGTAAAGCAGAGGAATTGATTAAACAAGGCCTTGTCACTGTAAATGGCAAAGTGGTCCGTGAATTGGCGACGACGATCAAGTCTGGAGACAAGGTGGAAGTAGAAGGTCAACCGATATACAATGAAGAGAAGGTTTACTACCTCTTAAATAAACCAAGAGGAGTCATTTCCAGTGTATCAGACGATAAAGGGAGACCAACTGTTATTGATTTGTTACCGCAAGTCAAGGAACGTATTTATCCTGTCGGTCGTTTGGACTGGGATACTTCTGGTGTCCTGATTTTGACCAATGATGGTGATTTTACGGATGAAATGATCCATCCGCGTAATGAGATTGATAAGGTTTATGTTGCGCGTGTGAAGGGATTGGCCAACAAAGAAAACTTGCGCCCTTTAACTCGTGGTGTGACCATTGATGGCAAAAAGACCAAGCCAGCAACCTATGAAATTTTAAAGGTTGATCCAGAAAAGAACCGGTCGGTTGTTCAATTGACCATCCATGAAGGCCGCAATCACCAGGTTAAAAAGATGTTTGAAGCTGTTGGCCTCTTGGTGGATAAATTGTCCCGGACGCAATTTGGAAATTTAGACGTTTCTGGACTTCGTCCTGGAGAATACCGACGTCTCAATAAAAAAGAAATTAGCCAATTGCATACTCTTGCAGTGACAAAGACGAAAAAATAATGAAGAAATGTGCGATCGGCCTTGTTCGTCTCTATCAACGCCTTCTTTCACCCCTCTTTCCACCTTCCTGTCGCTATAGCCCTACCTGTTCAAACTATATGATTCAGGCCATTGAACGGCATGGTTTAAAAGGAATTTTGATGGGGCTTGCTCGGATTCTTCGTTGCCATCCCTGGAGCAAGACTGGAGTGGATCCAGTTCCAGATCATTTCAGTCTGAGAAGCCAGCTAGAAGAAGAGAAAGGTAACCATTAAGATAGAACAAGCTTCCATAAGAAGTCTCACTCAGAGCAAAGAAAAAAGTTTTGGTTTTTCCAAAACTTTTTATTTTTTATCGATTTGACCAGGTACGAGGCATAAAGAGAAGTAACATCGGGTAGATTTCCAACCGTCCTGCAATCATGGCAATCGATAGTAAGAGCTTAGAAATTGGACTAAAGATAGCAAAGGTATCCGTTGTCCCAATCATTGGCCCAATATTGTTGAAGCAACTAAAGACAGCGCTGACGACCGTCATAAAATTATTGCTATCAAAGCTGACAACCGCAATGAGGGCGATCATAATCAAGGTATAGACCACGAAATATTTTAAGATTTTATGCTGGGTATCCTTGTCTAAAGATGAACCATTGATATGAAGGGTCATCACCCGATTGGGTGATAGCATGGAACGGATTTGATTTTTTCCAATCCGAGCTAGAATTAAGCAACGAATCACTTTTAGTCCCCCAGCAGTAGACCCAGCCGATCCACCAACCACCATGAGCATGAGGAGGAGGAACTGAGAAAAGAGCGGCCAATCAACAGTGTTGCCAAAACCAAATCCAGTTGTAGTAATGACATTGGAGACTTGGAAAAAGGACATTTCAAAACTATCTGCAAAATTGTGATAGAGATGGAAAATGTTGCAGGCAATCAGAAGGGAAGAAACCCCGACAATCATCAAATAAGTACGAAGTTCTTCATCGCCGAAGAAGGCTTTGAACTTGCGAAGCATAATGTAGTAGTATAGGTTAAAGTTAACCCCAAAGACCAAGACTCCGAAACTGACCAAATAAGTGATGAGAGTTGAATGGTAGTGGGCAATCCCGTCGTTGAAGACGGTGAAGCCACCGGTACCAGCAGTCCCCATAGCAATAATAAAGCTATCATAAAGAGGCATGCCAGCACAGAAGTAGATAATCACAAAGAGGAAGAAGAGGGCCAAATAGAGGTAATAAAGGATTTGAGCTGTGTTCTTCAATTTGGATACAATTTTACCAAATACGGGACCAGGAACTTCTGCCTTCATTACTTCGAGGTGGCTGTTCTTGTTATTGTCCATAATAGCTAGGGCAAAGACCAGCACCCCCATCCCTCCAATTAAGTGGGTGAAACTACGCCAGAAAAGAAGGGAAGGACTGAGGACGGAGACATCATTCAAAATGGTTGCTCCTGTAGTCGTAAAACCAGAACTAACTTCGAAAAATGCATCAATGATGTTTGGGATTTGTCCTGAGAAGACAAAGGGAAGAGCACCAAAGAAGGACCAGAGGATCCAACACAAAGCCACAATCAGAACGCCTTCTTTAGCATAGATGTGAAAATCTTTTGGTTTGAAAAAGGAACCAATGCCTCCCAATAGAAGGAGGATGGCAATGGTTGCAAATAGGGAGATAAAGACAGTCGGACTATCCTTGACAACAAAATCGTTCTTTAGATTGAGAAGTGCAACTACAATTGGAACACAGAGTAGCATGGCTTCAATCAGAAGGAGTTTTGCTAAAAGGTAGCGAATCATACTTTTGTTCATGGCTTACCCCTCTAACAAATCATAGATTTTCGTGATGTTGCTGATTAGGGTAGTAACGATTATGCGATCCCCTATCAAAAGATGATCATCTCCAGTTGGGAAAATAGCTTTCCCGTTTCGGATAATGGCTGCGATGAGAACACCTTTTTTCAATTTCAGTTGTGCCAAAGGTTTGCCCGTCATTTTATTTTCTTCGCGAATCTGGAATTGAAGGGTCTCGATTTGACCGTTGGCAACGTGGTGCAAGGCTTCAAGATTTGAATAGCGGGCATTATAACGTCCACGGATGAAATGCATGATGGTATCCACCGCAATGCCCTTCGGTGTCACAATACTTGAAAAATCTTGCCGATCAATAATTTCCAGCAGGCTAGTTCGGTTGACCTTGGTAATATTCTTTTGAACACCTACGCTATTTAGGAACATAGAAGCGATAATGTTTTCTTCATCGACCCCTGTTAGTGTCGCTACGGCATCAAAGTTACCTGCGCGCTCTTCCATTAGAATATCTTTTGATGTCCCATCTCCTTGGATAACATAGAGATCAGGGAATTCTTGACTAAACCATTCTGCTCGTTTTTGATCGATTTCAATGACTTTTAAGTCGATCTTCCGTTTGCTATTTTCCAAAATATTTAGGAGATAGTAGGAAATTTTACCAGCTCCGATTAGGAGGAGACTTTTAACAACCTGAGGACGAATGCTATTGTGGAAATTCACAATTTCCACTCGATTTCCCGTCATAAAAATCTTATCAAAGGCTTGTAAAGTGAAGTCCCCATCTGGAATCGTTAACTGACCTTGTCGTTCGATGGCACAGATAATAATGTTTCCATATTTCTTTCTGAATTGAGAAAGGGTCATCTGGCAGAGTGGGCTTTCCTCTTTGATCTTAAATTCCATAAAAGCGACTCGTCCACCAGCAAAGTGCTCAACAGACAAGGCATTTGGGAAGTCAATGCTATTAGCAATGTAGCGAGCGGCTAGAAGTTCAGGATTGACGACTAGGGAGAAGCCGAGAATATTTTTTTCTTTAAAATAAGAATTTGAATATTCGGGATTGCGGACGCGGACAACGGTCTCTTTAGCTCCCATTTTCTTGGCCAGGACGGCAGAAACCATGTTGACTTCGTCTTGCTCTGTCAGGGCGACAAAGATGTCACAGTCGGCCACATCTGCTTGTTCGAGAATCTTAAAGTTGGCACCATTACCAACAATACCAATGATATCGTAGCGTTTGGTAATATGATTAACAACGGCCTCATCTTGTTCAATCAAGATGACATCGTGATTTTCCGCGACGAGGGAACGACAGAGTGCTGTTCCGACCTTACCGCCTCCAACTACAATAATTTTCATGAATATTTCCTCCAAAGTATGATTCTATCTTACTCTATTTTCAAAAAAAAATCACCTCTTAATAGTGGAAATAGAGCATAAAGAGCCAGATTCTCTTCAATACATGAAAGAGAATGCAAAAAAGTGAAATTTTTTTGTCGAAATAGTTGACAGGAGGCATGAAAGTGGTATACTGATACAGTAACCTCATTGATTTACCTCAAACCTGTTGTGAGTTAAGTTAATGAAGTTGTAACCACGCTGTTTGCTGAGCTTGACTCCGGGCAGTGTGGCTATTTTTTTGCCAGAAATGAGATCGTGATGAATATTGAAGAATTAGCTTACACAGAAACCAAATCAAAAAACCATGTAGTTCTTTACCAACCTCAAATTCCCCAAAATACTGGGAACATCGCTCGCACTTGTGCAGCTACCAATGCTCCTCTCCATATCATCCGTCCCATGGCTTTTCCTATTGATGATCGAAAGATGAAACGTGCGGGACTGGATTATTGGGATAAGTTAGATGTTCGTTTTTACGACAGCTTGGATGAGTTTATGGAGGCTACAACTGGAGGAAAGGTCCACCTGGTTTCAAAATTTGCTGATCAGACCTATTCGAATGTAAATTATAATGATAATTTAGAACATTATTTCATCTTTGGTCGTGAGGACAAAGGCTTACCAGAGGATTTTATGCGGCTCCATGCTGAAAAGGCAATTCGGATTCCGATGAATGATGAACATGTTCGAAGCTTGAATGTCTCCAATACCGTTTGTATGATTGTCTATGAAGCCCTCAGACAACAGGAGTTTGCAGGCTTAGAGCTGGTCCATCAGTATGATGGAGATAAGTTGAAGTAGGGCAAATGCTCTTTACAAAAGTCCACTTGTTGTAACTTTTGATATTACAAAACACTTGCAATAGCAGGTGTTTTTTGTTATGATTAAGGGGTCTTCAGGGCAGGGTGTAATTCCCGACCGGCGGTGACTTTTACTAGGAAATGGTCTTTTCCTTTTCCATACTCTAAAAGAAGTCCGCGAGCGCAAGCTGATGTGGTGTGATTCCACAACCGACAGTATAGTCTGGATGGGAGAAGACGAGAGAGGAACAAACCTGTTCTTTTTGACGATGGACTTGATGGAAATTTTGTTGATTCTATAAGAAATCAGTCTTTGCGCTTTTTTCTTGTAGCATCAGGGCTTTTTTCGTCAAGTATTAAGGAACTGTTTAAGTTTTCTTTAAAACGATTGAAATAGAATAAGGTTAAGGGAATCTTTCCAACTTCTTCTAATTTTAGTAAAAATTGGAGGAACCTGTGATGACAAATACTCGTAAACTGACCCTAGTGGCTGTTTTATCTGCACTTTCTTTTCTATTGATGTTTTATCAACTATCAATAGGAATTGATTTTTTAAAGGTTGACTTTAGTACGATTCCAATCTTACTCGCCTTAGTTCTATTAGATCTAAAGAGCTCAGTTGTGGTGATTTTGATTCGATCGGTTCTCAAGTTGGTTTTGAATGGTCGAGGAGCTGAGACCTTGGTTGGCTTACCAGTTAACATAATTGCTGTTTTAGTCTTTGTCTTAGCATTTGCAGTCATTTGGAATAAGAAAAAAACTCTAGCACGGTTTGTGATAGCTAGTCTGGTTGGGACCATTGGTTTAACCCTTTCCATGCTCCTAGTTAATTATTATTATGCCATCCCTCTCTATGCTAAATTTGTTGGATTTGACATAGCGAAGATGGTCGGAGTTGAAAAGTATCTTCTCAGTATGGTTGTTCCCTTTAATCTAATAGAAGGACTGATTTGGGCTGTTACCTTCTGGATGGTATACACCGTCGTACAGCCCCTACTTAAAATCTATGAAAAATAAACAATCTCATTTTCTAAAGGGCTCTTTTGCCCTTTTGTTATTTATGATTCTGGGCTATGTAGTCAAATTTTATCCGGAAAATGTAGTCGGAATCGATCAACCGATTCAATCGGCTATTCGCGGGGCCTTACCAGCCTATTTGACTGCCTTCTTTACCCGTGTGACAGTGCTGATGAACACACCAGTTGTCGTATCCTGGGTTGGCGTCATTGTCCTCTTCTTTGTCTGGAAGAAATGGTATACGGAGGCCGTCCTCCTCACTGGGAGTTTAGTTACAACTGGATTACTCGTGGTGATTCTGAAACACATCTATCTGCGCCCACGTCCAGCACTTCAACACTTGGTACAAGAGGGTGGCTATTCTTTTCCGAGTGGTCACTCTTTAGCAGCCACCCTCGTATTTGGTGGTTTGATTATTATTGTAGGACAACGCATGACCTCTCAAGTCGGAAAAGTCCTAGCTCAGATTGTCCTCTTCCTTTGTATGGTGACCATTGTTGTATCTCGTGTCTACGTTGGGGTTCATTACCCGACAGACGTCACAGGAAGTATGCTTTTGGGATTCGGCCTTTTACAAATGGTCTTTCCTTATTACGACCGTTTGCGTTTTGAATGGCGCTTTAAGAGTAAGCAGAAGTAAAGCATGAATGATTTATTTGAAGAAAAGGTCCTAAAGGTCGTTGCTCAGGTTCCCCTGGGACGTGTGGCCACCTATGGTCAAATCGCTCAACTCATCGGCTATCCTCGCCATGCCCGTCAGGTCGGCAAGGTCTTGGCAACTTCTACAAAAGATGTAGCCTATCCTTGTCATCGAGTCGTAACGTCTACTGGTCGCTTGGCTCCTGATTGGGAAGAGCAAGGCACGCTTCTCTGGGCAGAAGGGGTAGAACGGAAAAAGAATGGCTGTGTCGATCTTAAGAAATACAAATGGAAAGCAGAGGAGACTCAACTTTGAGTTCACTCTGCTTTTTTGCTATAATGAGGGGTATGAAATCCTATTCGACCTTAAATGATTATTATCGAACTTTATTTGGAGAAAAGACCTTCAAAGTCCCGATCGATGCGGGCTTTGATTGTCCCAATCGTGATGGAACTGTTGCTCGTGGGGGCTGTACTTTTTGTACAGTTTCTGGTTCTGGGGACGCCATCGTAGCACCAGATGCCCCTATTCGGGATCAGTTTTACAAAGAAATTGATTTTATGCACCGCAAATGGCCCGACGTCAAAAAGTATTTGGTCTATTTTCAAAATTTCACTAATACGCATGAATCCGTTGATGTCATTCGGGAGCGCTATGAGCAAGCCATCAATGAGCCGGGTGTCGTAGGGATGAACATCGGGACACGACCAGACTGCTTGCCGGATGAAACGTTGGCCTACCTAGCAGAATTGACAAAGCGCATGCATGTGACCATTGAGCTAGGCTTGCAGACGACTTATGAAGCAACTTCTGAACTGATCAACCGGGCTCATAGTTACGAGCTCTATGTAGAAACGGTGAAGCGGATTCGCCAACAGGTCCCTAAGGCAGAGATTGTTTCACATTTAATCAACGGTCTTCCTGGGGAGACGCATGAGATGATGGTAGAAAATGTCCGTCGTTGTGTAACGGACAACGATATCCAGGGCATTAAATTGCACCTGCTCCATCTCATGACCAATACCCGGATGCAGCGAGACTACCATGAAGGGCGATTGCAATTGATGAGTCAGGAGGAATACGTGTCGGTCATCTGTGACCAACTAGAGATCATTCCTAAGGAGATCGTCATCCACCGGATTACAGGAGATGCTCCACGCGAAATGTTGATAGGACCGATGTGGAGTCTCAATAAGTGGGAAGTACTGAATGCCATTGAAACAGAAATGCGTCGTCGAGGAAGTGTTCAAGGCTGTAAAGTAGGAAAATTGGAGGAGTAGCATGTTGCGACCATTAGAGATGGCCCATGATTTTCTTAGGGAGGTCATTACAGATCAAGATACCGTCGTTGATGCGACCATGGGCAATGGCCATGATACCCTTTTCTTGGCTAAACTAGCCAAAGAAGTTTATGCATTTGATATTCAAGAGCAGGCCTTGGTCCATACGCAGAAGCGCTTGGAAGAAGCAGGACTTTCCAATGCCCGCCTTCTTTTAAAGGGGCATGAAGAAGCAGATCACTATGTAAACCAGGTCAAGGCCGCTATCTTCAACTTAGGATATCTTCCTTCAGCAGACAAGTCGATTATTACCCAGCCTAAAACAACGATCCAAGCCATTGATAAACTCTGTCACCGCTTGATCAAGGGAGGGCGAATGGCCATCATGATCTATTATGGTCATGAGGGTGGGGAACTAGAAAAAGATGCAGTCTTGGAGTTTGTCTCCCAACTTCCTCAACAAGAATTTACGGTCACTAGTTACCGGACCCTGAACCAGATCAATCATCCCCCATTTTTGGTCATGATCGAAAAATTAGAAAGTTACCGTCATGGATAAAGAATTTTTAAAAAATAAAATTGATGCTCTTCGTCACGATTTTGTGGAATCCACCTCTCATGAACGTGCAGTCGGTTTTTTGGATGAAGCACGGATGAGCAAAAAGATGATCAAAATCAAGAAGAAGCTGGTCTCCCTTGAAATGGAACGTTGCCAGAAGAAAATTGAGCACAAGGATCTGACAAAGATTGATCAAAAGATCCAAGAACAGAAGCAACTCTTTGAGGACTGTTGTAACCAACGATCAGGAGGATAAGGGATGGAGATTCTTGTATATGC
Organism: Streptococcus australis ATCC 700641; assembly: GCF_000186465.1. Classification (GTDB taxonomy): domain Bacteria; phylum Bacillota; class Bacilli; order Lactobacillales; family Streptococcaceae; genus Streptococcus; species Streptococcus australis. Next base: position 960,979 of record NZ_GL636091.1, read on the forward strand.
CATTGTCTTTTCCCTGATCCTGATTGTCTCCAATGCGACCAATAAGTTGATTCCTACCTTGCCCCTCCCCTTGATCCAGATCGTCCTTGGGATTGGGATTGGCTTTCTCTTACCCAATTCGGAGTATCACTTAGATACCGAACTCTTTTTGGCCTTGGTTATTGGACCATTACTCTTTCGAGAAGCAGAAGAAGCAGACATTACCTCGATTCTCAAGCACTGGCGCATTATTGCCTTTTTAATCTTCCCAGTCATTTTTATTTCGACCCTTAGCTTGGGCTGGATGGCTCATGTCATGTGGATGGGAATTCCTTTGGCTGCTTGTATGGCAGTTGGGGCAGCGCTCGGTCCGACAGATTTAGTGGCCTTTGCCTCTCTATCGGAACGCTTTTCCTTTCCAAAACGAATCTCCAACATTCTAAAAGGAGAGGGCTTGCTCAACGATGCTTCAGGCTTGGTCGCCTTTCGTGTGGCACTGGCTGCATGGACCACTGGAGTATTTTCCTTGGGCCAAGCTAGTTGGGACTTGGCTATCTCCATTTTAGGCGGTTTTGCGGTAGGGATAGTGACAGCAGCTATCAACCGTGGGCTTCAAAAATTACTGCTCAGTGTTCGGGCAACAGATATTGCCAGTGAACTCATTTTAGAATTGAGTCTTCCTTTGTTAACCTTCTTTATCGCAGAAGAGATCCATGTGTCGGGGATTATTGCGGTGGTTGTGGCTGGAATTCTAAAGGCTAGTCGGTTTAAGAAAATTACCCTACTAGAAGCCAAAGTCGATACGGTCACGCATACGGTTTGGAATACAGTCAATTTTGTCCTCAACGGTTCTGTCTTTGTCCTCTTGGGGATGGAGCTAGAGATGATCTCTGAGCCAATTCTTAGGACTCCCTTTTACAACAATCTGCTCTTGATTGTGACTGTTCTCTTATTGACGGGACTCTTGTTCCTGATTCGCTTTTTGATGGTGTATGGATTTTACTGGTACAGGGGTTTCCAATTGAAAAAATCCATTGACAAGTATCTGAAAGATGCCCTCTTATTGACCTTTTCAGGAGTCAAAGGAACGGTGTCTATTGCGACCATCCTCTTGATACCGACGCATTTAGAAGCAGAGTATCCTGTTCTTTTGTTTTTAGTAGCAGGGGTCACTTTGTGTAGTTTCTTACTCGGCCTTCTCATCCTACCAAAACTATCCGAAGACAAAGAGGAATCCAATGATCATTTGATGCACATTGCAATCTTGAACGATGTCGTCATGCTATTGGAAAAAGAGTTGACGGTGACCAAGCAGAAGGGTCCTTTGTATGCGGCGATTGATAATTATCATGGGCGGATAGAAAATATGATTCTCAGTCAGGAGGATAAGGCGACTCAAAGAGACTGGGAACAACTGAAACTCCTTATTCTTAGTATCGAGAATGATGGTTTGGAACAGGCTTATGAAGAAGGAAAGATTCGAGATAGAAGTTACCATGTCTATCAACGTTATCTTCGATCCATGGAGCAGAAGGTCAACCGCAATCTGTCATCCCGCCTGACCTATTATTTCTTGGTACTCTTTCGCTTGCTCCGACTGCTTTTGCACGAGCTTGTGACCTTTGGATCAGGTATTCGGGCATGGAAAAACGGAGAGAATTACAAGCTCGAAGCCATTGACTATGACCAGATTGCTGCCTTGTATTTGGCCAATACAGAAATTATTATCGAGAGTTTGGAAAACCTAAAAGGGGTTTATCGCAGTAGCTTGGTTTCTTTCCTTCAAGAATCACGCTTGCGTGAAACGTCTTTGATTACCAGTGGAGCCTTTGTAGAGCGGGTTATCAATCGGATCAAGCCCAATAATATTGATGAGATGCTAAGAGGTTATTACCTGGAGAGAAAACTCATTTTTGAATATGAGGAACAGCATTTGATTTCGGCCAAGTATGCGCGTCGCATGCGGCAAAATGTCAATGAATTGGAAAACTATTCCTTAAGAGAAAGTGCCAACACTCTTCCTTATGATATGATCAATTACGCTCGAAATCGATAAAAATGATTTTCAGCTAAATAGAAGAAAAGAGATTGGTGACGCTTGTCCCAATCTCTTTGTTTTGTATCTTAGCAGACTATTGATTACTGGTCTGGTTGAATGTAATAGCGGTCCTCTCCGATTGGAATTAGCTGGACTTGTCCTCCATAAAAGTCTGATAGAGTTGCTTGGGTGAGGATTTCCTTCTTAGGTCCTTGAGCAAAACTTTGTCCGTCTTTGAGGAGAAGGACATGGCTAAAGGACTTGGTGATTTCCTCTGCATGGTGGGTGACAAAGAGAATGGTCGGTGCCTTTTCCATCTGTTTGATCTGGTGGATCAGTTGAAAAATCGCTTCCCGAGCAAACAAGTCGAGCCCACTTGAGGCTTCGTCAAAGATAAGAAGATCGGGTTCTTCCATGAGACTGCGGGCGATAAGAATCGTCTGTTTTTCCCCTTGAGAGAGAGTCCGGTATTTTCGCCCGATTAAAGAAGCAACACTGATGCGACGCAACATGGATCGTGCTTCATCGAGTTCTTTCTCTCCATAAGTTGTATAGAGAATGCTACTCTTGTATTTCCCAGTGAGGACGATTTCTTCCGGAGAAAGAGATTCGGGAATACGCTCAGAAATAAAGGAGCTGACCACTCCGATTCGCTTGCGGAGCTCAGGAATGCCCCCTTGTCCAAATTGTGTCCCGAGAACGGAAACCTCTCCTTCCGTTTTCCAATATTCCGCCATTAAGAGACGAAGTAGGGTTGATTTGCCAGCACCATTTAGTCCAAGGATGGCCCAGGTTTCCCCCTTATTGACGGTCCAATTCAAACGGGAAAGGAGGTTTTTTCCTTCTTTTCTGAGAGTGACGTCTTTCAGTTCAATTAAGCTATCTTTCATCTTTTTAACCTTCATAAAAATATTCTCTATTTTACCATAAATATGATAAAATAGCAGATAGGAGGAAAGGGATGTTTCATAAAAGTAAATTATTTTTCTGGACCTGTGAAGTCCTATTATTAACGATTATATTCTATATTTGGGGAAGTATGGGAAGCCTCATTTCTCCATTTGTATCTGTTCTGAATACCATTATTCTTCCATTTTTGATTGCTGGTTTCTTGTATTATATCACCAACCCAATCGTAGAATTTTTGGAAAAGAAATTTCATCTGAATCGAATTTTGGGCATTCTATTAACCTTGGTAACCCTTTTTGGATTGATTATTTATGGGATTGTTTATATCTTGCCTATTTTGATCAACCAGTTGACAAGCTTGATTAATTCAACCCAAGGTTTGTATTGGGAAGTGCAAAGTTTTGTAACGAAGTTATCTAAGAATCCAGCCTTTCAGAGTATCAATATACAATCGACCATTCAGCAACTAAACCTATCTTATGTAGATATTCTACAGAATATCTTGAATAGTGTGACCAATAGTCTGGGTAGTGTGGTATCGACAATTGTCAATACGCTCTTTATTCTCGTCATGACCCCAATTTTCTTGGTTTATTTCTTGATAGATGGGAAAAAATTGCTACCGATGTTGGAGCGGACTATCCTGAAGAATGACCGACGGAATATTACCTCTCTCTTAGTGAGCCTCAACCAAACGGTTTCTCGCTATATTAGTGGAATTTCTATTGATGCCTTGATTATTGGAACTCTAGCCTTTATTGGATACAGTTTTATCGGTTTGAAGTATGCCTTGGTCTTTGCGATTTTCTCAGCCTTGGCCAACCTCATTCCTTATATTGGACCGACGATCGGCTTGATTCCCATGGTGGTCACTTATGCTTTTACCGATTTCAATATGATGGTTAAAGCAGTCATCTTCATGTTGATTGTTCAACAAATCGATGGAAACATCCTTTATCCACGGATTGTGGGAGGCGTAATGAAGGTGCATCCTATTACGATTATGGTTCTCTTGCTCTTGTCTAGTAACATCTACGGGGTCATTGGAATGATTGTGGCGATCCCGGTCTATTCGATTGGTAAAGAGATTGTAAAATTCCTTGCAGCCTTGTATGAAAATCATAAAAAGACACAGAAGCAGCGCAAGCAGGAAGAATTTGGGATTATCAATAAATCCTAACAGAATAACCTAGAAGGGAATGGGCAACCATTCCTTTTTGAATATAGATTGAGAAAGGGTAGGCTATGTTTTTGTATCGTGAACTTTTACCTTTTCTTTAGAAAATATGTTATAATGAATTAGTGATGATACAAAATCAAGGAGTTTCTATAAGATGATAGAATTGCTTGCCAAAAAGCAGCGACGCCAAATGCGTTTGCTAGAAACATTAATTCGAGAGAAGCGCTGGTTTCATTTGAAGGAACTCGCTGAAATGTTAGATTGTACAGAACGGTCATTGAAGGAGGATCTTTCAAATTTACGAACGGTCTTTAATGAGTTTTTGATTGAGTCTTCGACAAATGGCATTAAGATCAGCTATGACGATTCGATTGGGATTGAGGTGGTCTACCATCACTTCTTTAAAGAATCTACAGCTTTCTCCCTCTTGGAATACTTGTTCTTCCATAAGGACGTTTCCAGTGACTTAATTTGTAGACGGTATGATCTCAGCCAACAGTCATTTTATCGCTTGATTCGAAATATCAACCAAATTATTCAGGAAAAGTACAATATACGAATCACCTTGAATCCTTTAAATGTCGTGGGGGACGAAGTCGATATTCGCTTTTTCTATTCCCAGTATTTTGCAGAGCGGTATTATTATTTAGAGTGGCCATTTCCAGATATTAGAGAGCAAGTCATTATTGATTTCATCACCTTCTTCTATAAACTGACAGAAATCCCACTGACTTATTCGATCTTCCATTCTTATAAAATTATGCTGACGGTCTACCTTTACCGGATTAAGCAAGGGTATCGAATTGAAGGGGCCAATAATTTTGAACAATACGCCTATCTCTATCAAGAGCTCCCAAAAATCAATGAGATGCTTCGTTATTTTGGTTTGCAGCTGGGTGTAGAATTTAACGAAGAAATCATAGAACAGCTCTTTATTATCTTCCTACAGAAACGCTTCTATTTTACCCCACAGGATCTGATTGACTCCACTGAGGAAGATGCTGTTACAAAAAAATCCTATATTTTAGCCTCTCAATTTCTTGATCACCTGAGTGAATCTTATGGTTTAGAACTTGAGAATTATGAAGAGATGATTATGCATATTCACAACACCGCCTATTTGGAGCGGCGTGAAATCTTTGGTGAATTTCTTCTCTATGATACCAAGAGCTATACCAATGAGGATTATCGAACCCTCTTCCCTAAATTTTATCAGGATGTTGAAACAGGTTTGTATCACTATCTCAAAGAGATGGGCTTTCATGAAAATCCTGAAAACCTCAAGCATCAGATTTATACCGTATTTTCACATTGGGAAAATCTATTGCCTCAACTATTAAGGAGACGGACAGCTGTCAAGGTCTTAATCATTAGCCGATACGATGACCACCATGCCAAGTCCATGATTGATTTCTTAAAATTCTATTGTACGGATAACTTTGAGTTTTCACAGGTCATCAAGCATGACTTTAATCTTCATGAACTAGAGCACACCGAATATGATGTCATTGTTGCCAACTTTATGATTCCGGATATAAAAGGTAAAAAATTTATTTGTACAAGTAGTTTGACCCTTTTAGAACTTGTAGAAAAACTGAATGTACTCTTTTATGATTTTACACGTTATGGAGTATAACTGAGCCTTCCCTCCTCTTATAGGAGGGAAATTTTTGCGACTATGCACCATTTTAAAAAATATGATATAATGGGCATTATTACTATACATTGAGGAGAATATCCATGGAAGACCCTGGCAGTCAGGATTTAATACTGCAATTTGTTTTACTATTTGTATTGACCTTATTAAATGCTTTTTTCTCTGCAACTGAGATGTCGATGGTATCGCTGAATCGCTCTCGGGTGGAACAGAAGGCTGAAGAGGGTGATAAAAAATATATTCGCCTCTTAAAGGTATTGGAAAATCCAAACCACTTTTTGTCTACGATTCAAGTCGGCATTACTTTGATTACCATCTTGTCTGGGGCAAGCCTAGCCGATGATCTTGGGAAAGTCATAGCTTCTTGGATGGGAAATACGGAGACAGCGCGTGCGATGGGTAGTTTCCTCTCACTGGCTTTTCTGACTTATATTTCGATTGTATTTGGTGAGTTATACCCGAAGCGTATTGCCATGAATCTAAAAGATAGTTTGGCTATTCGGACGGCTCCAATTGTTATTTTACTAGGGAAAATCGTTAGCCCCTTTGTCTGGCTCTTATCGGCATCAACCAATCTGGTAAGTCGTCTGACACCAATGCAATTCGATGATGCAGACGAAGAGATGTCACGAGATGAGATTGCCTATATGCTGGCTAAGAGTGAAACGAGTCTGGATGCTGACGAGATTGAAATGTTGCAAGGAGTCTTTTCGCTAGATGAGCTGATGGCGCGTGAGCTAATGGTTCCTCGTACGGATGCCTTTATGGTGGATATCCAAGATGATACCAGAGAAATCATCGAAAGTATCTTAAAACAGAACTTTTCTCGTATCCCTGTCTATGATGACGACAAGGACAATGTCATTGGTCTCATCCATACCAAACGCTTGCTTAATGAAGGTTTTGTGAATGGCTTTGAGAACATATTTCTTCGCAAGATTCTTCAGGAACCACTCTTTGTACCGGAAACGATCTTTGTTGATGATCTCCTAAAGGAGCTTCGGAATACACAGAATCAGATGGCCATTTTGCTCGATGAGTATGGAGGAATGGCTGGTCTAGTAACCTTGGAAGATCTTCTTGAGGAAATCGTCGGGGAAATCGATGATGAAACCGATAAGGCTGAGAATGATGTTTTTGAAATTGAGCCTAACCTCTATATTGTTCAGGGGATTGTGACCCTAAATGATTTCAATGAGTATTTCGATGTGAAGTTAGAAAGCGATGATGTGGATACCATTGCAGGCTACTACCTAACTGGGGTTGGTCGCATTCCAGGTCATAAAGAACGCTTGAGTTTTGAAGTAGACAGCATGAAGAAACACTTGATCCTTACAAACGATAAGGTGAAAAATGGTCGTGTTACCAAGGTGAAGGTTGAGGTCAGTGACCTAGTCGATGAAGATGAGCAAGCGACAAAAGGTCAAGAATAAGAACATCAAATCAGGGATTCTCCCTGATTTTTTTATGCTCATTTTAGTCGGATTTGCATCTCCCATGAATTTCCTTTATAATAAAATAACTAAGTGTTAGAAGGAGATAGCAATGAAACAAGAAGAATGGTTAGCAGAGTTCGAGAGAGTAAATGGTCGACCGGCCAATCAGGAGGAAATCCAACAGGTTTTTGGTCAGTTTGGAAGTCCAGAAACACAAGCGACACAGGATACGCCGGTAAATCCAATTCAATCTCCATTTGAAGGTGCAGCACCTGTTTCCAATCAAGGACAATTTGGAGGACCCTTACCGTTTCCAGAACAAGCCACATTTGGAGGTGCGGCGCCAACTCCAGAGCAAACACCATTTGGAGGTGCGACGCCATCACCAGGACAAGCACCATTTGGAGGTTCGACGCCGTCACCAGAACAAGCACAGTTCGGAGGTCCAGCTCCGGCCCAAGCCTCATTTGGAGGTGCAAGCCCAGCTCCAAATCAATACCAAGGTGGAACAAGTCCGTTTCAACATCAAGGACAAGCTTTTGGCCAAGGTGGAACTCAGCCACAAGCTCCTGTTCAGGATTCGGCTCAAGCAGGAGCGCCCTTCGCATCCTATAACAATGCTCAGATGCAGGGAGGTTATCCAAACAATGGGCAACTGAATTACCAGACTAATTCCCAGACTAATTCCCCATATATGGGACAAGCCCCAATACCCGGTAAGAAGTCTAAGAAAGGGCTGATTATTGGATTATGTAGTCTTGTCGCCGTTGCAGTTTTAGCTGTGCTTGCCTTTTTCTTATTTGCTAAAAATCCTAATAGTATTCAAGGGAAATGGTCAGCTACTCCTGAGATGAAAAAGACAATGAAGTCTGCTTTTTCAGGCACTTTCTCTACTACATCAGATATTTCTAGTGAATTTGTAAAAGATATGGATATGATCGTAGAGGTAAAGGGGAAAAAAGTAACCATCAGTGTGATTGGTAAGATTGATTTCAAGGGAGCTGCAAAGGAACTCTATGATGATGGGGACAATGATTTTTACTCTGTTGAGGATGCCTTAGACTATATCCAGGAAAACAGTGAGAATTCCTATTTAGAGGATATGGGACTTGAAATCGATGTGAAGAAAGGTACTCTTAAAATGGTAGCCTTTGAAGGTGAGGTGGATGAAAAAGATCACCGATTCATTCAGGATGAAGATAAGAGTCATTTCCTTCGATACGATCTCAAGTATAAAATTGAAAATGGAACGCTGAAAGTTTCCGTGGATGGAAATGATTATGGAATTGAATACTCCTTTAAAAAATAAGATATTCGCTTA
>NZ_GL636091.1:970235-1064504 GCF_000186465.1 Streptococcus australis ATCC 700641
GGAAATGTTTTATGGTTATGAGAATACTTTTCAGTCGCTTGAGCACTTGGAACAAGCTATTGTCGACTATATTGATTACTACAATAACAAACGAATTAAGGTAAAACTAAAAGGACTTAGTCCTGTACAATACAGAATTAAATCCTTTGCTTAAATTAATTGTCTAACTTTTTGGGGTCAGTACATTATTTTAGGCTCTTTGTCAACTGTAGTGGGTTGATGAAAAGTTATACCCTGAGAGTGGGACAGAAATCGGTAATTCGTTAGAATTCGATTTCGTCGTCCCACCTCCGCACAGTTGAGTAGGGCTGTAAAAGCTGATGAAATCAGCGTAGTAGAGCCCACTCAACCACTGCGTCTTGCTCGAAAATCCAAAGACAATTGAGAGGCTAGGACTTTTGTGCCAGCCTCTTTTTGATGTTCTTGTTTTCTACAACAAAATAGGCTCCATAATTCCTATGGTGATTTTACCCACTACAGAAATCATATAGCCATGAAATCAGGGATTTTCCCTGATTTTTTATGCTCATTTTAGTCGGATTTGCTTCTCCTATGAATTTCTTTTATAATAAAATAAGTAAAGGTTAGAAGGATATAGTAATGAAACAAGAAGAATGGTTAGCAGAGTTCGAGAGAGTCCATGGTCGACCGGCCAATCAGGAGGAAATCCAACAGGTTTTTGGCCAGTTTGAAAGTCCAGAAACACAAGCGATACAGGATACGCTGGTAAATCCAATTCAATCTCCGTTTGGAGGTGCAAGCCCAGCTCCAAATCAATACCAAGGTGGAACAAGTCCGTTTCAACATCAAGGACAAGCTTTTGGCCAAGGTGGAACTCAGCCACAAGCTCCTGTTCAGGAGTCGGCTCAAGCAGGAGCGCCCTTCACATCCTATAACAATGCTCAGATGCAGGGAGGTTATCCAAACAATGGGCAACTGAATTACCAGACTAATCCCCAATATATGGGACAAGCCCCAATCCCCGGTAAGAAGTCTAAGAAAGGACTGATTATTGGATTATGTAGTCTTGTCGCCGTTGCAGTTTTAGCTGTGCTTGCCTTTTTCTTATTTACTAAAAATCCTAATAGTATTCAAGGGAAATGGTCAGCTACTCCTGAACTGAAGAAAGAAATGACAGCTGGTTTTAAAGAAAGTTTCACCTCGACTTTAGATATCTCTAGTGAATTTTTTAAAGATGTCGAAATGATTGTGGAAGTAGAGGGTAACAAAGTAAAAATTTCTACATCAGGAAAAGTTGATTTTAAAGGAGCAGCAAAAAAACTCCTTGAAGGCGATAAAAGTTATTTATATTCTATGGAAAATGCCTTGGAGTACATTGAGGAACGAAGCAAATGGGGTTACTTGAAGGAAATAGGAGTTGAAATTGATGTTAGAAAAGGAACCATTGATATGGTGCTATTTGAAGGCGAGTTATCTGAAAAAACTCATGAATTTCTTGTAGATAGTGGTGGAAACTTTGTAATGCAATACAATCTCAAATATAAATTGGTAAACGGAACGTTAACGGTTTATCAGAATGAAGAGGATGATTTTAAATACACCTTTAAAAAATAAGATATTCGCTTATTTAGTGCCCTAATCGGGCGCTTTTTTTGTTACTATACGTAGAAAAAATAAGATAATTAAAAAAATTCTGAATTTAGGCTTGACAGCTTGAAATATTTTCGGTAAGATAGTCAACATAAAAAAACGAAAGCAGAATCTTATGAAAAACACGAACTCCACATTGTTGAATCAAAACTTTTACTTTAGCTACTTTAGATAGTGTTTGTAGACATGAACTCATGGATGCAAACGAAACGAGCAATTTGTTTGTATCTATGTGGCTAAGATTTTTGATTGTGGTCCATATAGATGATATCTAAATGGACGGCAATGCTGGCATACTTTTAAGTTTGTGAGGAATGATACCAACCGTTTAGAATCATCTAAACGGTTTTTTGTATTCTGTTTGAATGTTTTAGAGAAGGAGACATGTTTCATGAAAATTGTAAAGAAGTTAATTGCCCCGGTTCTGGTAGTTGGTCTACTGATGACCTCCCTCTTGACCCTCCACCACTTGAAGACCTCTAAGCATGAAAAGATCAAGATTGGGATTTCCCAGTATATTACCCATAAGTCTTTAGATGCGACTCGTAAAGGCTTTGTGGAAGAGTTAGCCAAACAAGGTTATGTGGATGGAGAAGAGATTGAAATTGATTATCAAAATGCCCAAGGGGAGCAGCGAAATTTGAAAAATATTTCAAATCAATTGTCACAGGAAAGTGATCTTGTATTTGCCATTGCGACTCCATCAGCACAAAGTATCTCTAATACAAGCAAAAGGACCCCTGTAGTCTTTTCTGCAGTGACAGACCCTCTGGCTGCTAAGTTGGTCAAGAACTTGGATCAGCCTGGTGGCAATGTGACAGGAACGAGTGACCAATCTTCAGATGCCATTGCTACGCAAGTCGACCTGATTCAAAAGGTTTTGCCAACAGCTAAGACAGTCGGGATTCTCTATACGCAAAGTGAGCCCAACTCAGTCGTTCAAAAAGATGAAGCCAGGAAGGTCCTTGAGGCCAAAGGCTACCGTGTCGTAGAGAAGACTATTTTGGATAGCAATAATGTGAAAGCAGCAGCGGACAGTTTGATGTCAGAGGTCGATCTGGTCTTTATTCCAACAGACAACATCATTTCTTCCACAATGGAAACCATTAAGCAAGTGTCTTTGAAACATAAAGTTCCAGTTATTGGAGGCTCGATTGAAATGGCCCAAGTAGGAGGGCTCTATACCTATGGGACAGACTACACCGAGTTAGGGCGTCAATCTGCCCGGATGGCGATTCGTATCCTGAAAGGGGAAAAGGCAGCCGAACTGCCAGTGGAGGCCCCTAAGAATCTAGAATTGTATGTTAACAAAGAGATGGCTAAGAAATTAGGAATTGATCTCTCTGGTATGAACGAAAAGAAATAGGAGATGGATGATGGATTTAGTATTATCAAGTTTATCTGAAGGTTTATTGTGGTCGATTATGGCCATTGGTATTTTCTTAACATTCCGCATTTTAGATATAGCGGATATGACAGCAGAAGGGGCTTTCCCGCTTGGGGCTGCAGTCGTTGCGTCCCAAATTCAAGCAGGGCAAAACCCTTGGCTAGCGACTCTCTTTTCGATTTTAGCAGGGATGCTAGCAGGTCTAGTTTCTGGCCTACTTCATACTAAGATGAAGATCCCCGCCCTCTTAACAGGGATTGTGACTCTGACAGGTCTCTATTCGATCAATATTAAAATCATGGGGGGCGTCCCTAATTTATCCATTGGTGATTCTAGTACCATTTTCAAGTCTGTGATGGGGCTTGGTTTATCCAATGAGGCAGCTGTCTTTGCTGTTAGTATTTCTTGTTTGTTATTGGTTTGTCTGATTTTGACCCTCTTGATGAAAACCCAGATTGGTTTGGTTCTTCGTTCGACTGGGGACAATATCCCGATGAGTGAGGCCAATGGGGTGAATGTGGACACCATGAAGATTTTTGGTTACATGATTTCCAATGGACTGGTTGCATTGTGTGGGGCTCTTTTCGCTCAGACAGACGGCTTCTCCGATGTGACTTCTGGTACAGGGACCATCGTCGTAGGTCTCAGTGCTGTTATTTTAGCAGAAGTCTTAATCCATGATTTGACCATTGGAGGACGCTTGCTTTCGATTGGAGTGGGGGCAATTGTCTACCGCCTCATTATCCTCAATATTTACGAAATTCCAAACCTAGACCAAAACTTAGTCCGTTTGTTTAACGCCATTCTCTTGGCTTTGGTCTTGTTCGCACCAGAAGTACAGAAACGTCTCAAGATTCGTGGATTAAAATTAAGCAGCAACTAGAAGGAGAAGATAAATGGCAACATTGTTGAAAATTGAAGACATCCATAAGACATTCGAAGCAGGCACGGTCAATGAAAACCATGTTCTCAAAGGCTTGGACCTAACAGTAGAAGAAGGGGATTTCATCTCCGTCATCGGAGGAAATGGAGCTGGTAAATCGACATTGATGAATATTCTGGCAGGTGGATTGCAAGTGGATCAAGGAGATATCCTCTTGGAAGGGAAATCCATTAAGCAGACCAGTGTTCGGAAGCGTGCTAAAGATATTGCGCGTGTTTTCCAGGATCCTAAGATGGGGACGGCTTCCCGCTTGACCATTGAAGAAAACATGGCCATTGCTAAAAAACGTGGAGCAAGACGGGGCCTCAGTTGGGGGGTCAGAGAAAAAGACCGTGCGGAATTTAAAACGGCTTTGAAGGAACTCAATATTGGTTTGGAAAATCGCCTCAAAGTGGATACGCAATACTTATCAGGGGGACAACGGCAAGCCCTTACCTTGGTCATGGCTGCCTTGGTCAAACCAAAACTCTTGCTACTGGATGAACATACCGCGGCGCTCGACCCCAAGACCAGTGAAATGGTCATGGAACTAACGCAAAAGATCGTCGAAAGCCATGATTTGACAACCTTGATGATTACGCATGATATGAACCATGCCATCGCATATGGCAATCGCTTGATCATGCTCTACCAAGGCAAGATTGTAGTCGATGTTAAAGGGGAAGAAAAGAAGAACCTGACAGTTGAAGACTTGATACGCCTTTTCCATCAGAACAGTGGTGAAACATTGGTGAGTGACGAATTGGTTTTAGGATAAACGAAAAAGAGATTGGGACAGAACAGTTGAGTAAGGCTGTAAAAGCTGATGAAATCAGCGTAGTAGAGCCCACTCAACCACTGCGTCTTGCTCGATAATCCAAAGACAATTGAGAGGCTAGGACTTTTGTCCCAGCCTCTTTTATATTGAAGAAAAAGTAATCCTAGTAACTTTCCTTAGGTGAGTGCGGACGTTAGGTGAAATTATCCAGTGGATGATTTCAGCAATCCAGGAAGTTCCATGACTTAGTTTTGAATCTAAGGTTTCAAAACTCCCGAATGCTTGAAAAAAACAGTGTTTCAAGCATTTTTCTCACTGCGGAAAGTTTCAATGCTTAGCTTAATGCTAAAAAGATGAAATTTATTTTTTTATTGAAGAATCACTAATGTTCTTTTATTGATGTAGCTAACAACATCAAGCTAATCCTGTTCCTTTTTCTCTAGGAAGCTAGCTGCGAGAACAAGGCTGAGTCCTGCTAAGAAGAGTAGGTATGAACTGTGTCCAGTATTCGTTTTTGGAAGTTGTCTTTGCGAAGCCTGGTCTTGTTTAGAGTTGGGAACACTCATCAAAGCATCACCAGCCTTCCTTGGACTCGTGCTCTCTGAAATTGGCTTGTATGGCTCCCTTCTTTCTGATGCAGTCGGCTCAACTTTTTCACTGGAGTCTGACTGGTAGACAATGGCATAGGTTCCTAACTCTTGTGCCATGAATTCAATCATGCCCTCTCGGAGTGTGAATTCTAATGATTGGAGTCCTTGATTAGGAGTCAGGACATAGAGTTGCTTCACTTCTTTTGATAGTGGAAGTCGTACCAGTACACTTCCTTTCACTGGAACTGGATTCCCTTCTTTATCCTTGAGTTGAAGGTTGAAAGCATCGTAGGTTTTGCCAAAGAGACCTTGGTCAAGGACCTTTTGAATCTCTAAATGACTGTCACTACCAATCTCATTCTCTCCGCTAATGACCTCTACCTTGCTTGCTTGGTCTTTCAGTACTCGAAGGACATATTCAGGTAGAGAGTGGATAGCTGCCTCCTGCCCAGCAGTGCCGATTGGCTCTGTATACTCAGGAAGGGTCACTACAGGTGGTTTTTGGTTTCCCAAACTTGTCACTATAGCAGGTAAGAGAGAGACGACCGGACTAGTGATGGTCTTTCCTCGGATGGCATAGGCTGAGATGATCTGATTTTGTTTTTGGTGAGAAGTTTCTGGGATCGGTAGTTCAATCTGCTGGTCCTTAATCGCTAACACTCGATTTCCATCTGATAGAGTAACGTGCTGTTCGTCCCTTTTTTTGAGGAAAATAGGATCTTTTTCGCCAGGGAAATGAAGGGCAATGGCATCCCACTCCCCAGACGGAAGTGTGAGGGTAATCGTCTGATCGCCTGCTTTTATTGGGGCTAGGCTTGGAGTATCCAGGGATACTGTTGGTGGCTTCAAGATGTCAAATGAATCCAGAGAAATCATCTTTCTGTCATCAGGAGAGTTAGGATCCACTGTCAGGGTGAGGATATGATCTCCATTGCTTAAGTTTGTATACTCGCCAATCAACACATTTTTTTCATAGTCAGCACTTGAGTAGAAGTCCAAACTTGGCATTTCTTTTCCATCTATGGTGACTAAGGCTTTTCCATAATCAGAAGATTTTAAGCCGTAAATACGAATACCTGTACCAGTGAAGGGAATGGTTGCTTTGGCCTCTGAATACTGAGATGGATCCACGTCTTGGAGAGTCGCGTATTTTTCTGTCGTTTGATATAAGCCTGATTCGCTCCAGTCCTTGAACAAGGAGCCATAGTGGATACGAGAATCTCTATCATCCATCTTTTCAACAGTCGCACCTTGACCCGGATAGATTTTAAAGTAATCTATGGAAATTTTTGAGCGTTCATCCCCTCGGTTCAAGTGCTCCTTCTTCACGGTTAGAGTTAGGAGGTGATCTCCATCAGGAAGTCCTGTAAAACGACCGATTAGAGCACTTTTCTCCGTCTCTCCAGATGTGTGGAAATCTAGGTCTCCTATTTTTTTGCCATCGATTTGGACTTCTGCCAGGCCTAATTTAGATGATTTGAGACCATAGATTTCAATTCCTCTCCCCTTGAAAGAGATCCTAGCAGTAGCATCTTTGTCAGAATAGCTATCGACAGTTAGGTCAGCGTATTTTTCAGTTCCTGCAAATAGGTCAGCATCCTCCCAGTTATGGAAGGCAGGACCGTATTGAACACGGGGATCTCTGTCGTCCATCAATTCGACAACTGGCTGGATTGACGCAGCTTCTGATGATTGCCTTGAGCGCTCCCCAATCATGGCTCTAACAGTATAGCTATAGCTGTGAAGAGAATCAATGGAGCGGTCGATGAAATGAGTGACATTGGTTAGGAATTCCTTGACAGAAGAAGCGTCATTGCTTTCATCTTTGCTTTCTCGACGGATGACATAGTGGGTCGCATCTGTAACCGGATTGAAATCGAGTTCAGCTGTTACAGCATCTTTTCTCACAGCAGATAGGCGAGTAACCTGCTCTGGCAACTTCTCAAAGGTAATCTGATCCCCTTTTTGAGTGGCAATCTGAATTCGATTGCCCTTCAGAAGAGTTGGCTTGATTTCTTTCCCGTTAATCTTGACAATACTCGATTCGATGTCTGGATAATCGACCACTAAATCTCCCCCAGCATGGGAAAGGAAAGCTAATGACTCAAGATTTTTTTCTTTCCATTTCATGCTGACTTCGAAGTTGCCACGAGCGACTAGACCTGAAATTTGCCCATCTTTCCAGGCATCCGGAAGAGCTGGTAATGGAGCAATGTAGCCTGTGTGAGATTGAAGGAGCATTTCTGCCATCCCACTGGTTGCACCAAAGTTCCCATCGATTTGGAAAGGCGCGTGTGTATCCCAGAGGTTTTCTAGAGTTGAAGATTTAAGCTGTTCAGCTAACAAACGATGGGCACGATTTCCATCAAGTAGACGAGCCCAGAGGTTGATTTTATTGGCCTTGGACCAACCAGTCCCCCCATCTCCACGATGGTTTAAGGTTGCGCGTGCAGCCTCCAGGTATTCCGGCTGATCCTTGCTAAATAGAGTTCCTGGGAAGAGCCCAACTAGATGGGAGACGTGACGGTGATGGTTTTCAATTCCTTCATTAGTGAATTGAGGACTGTCTTCTTCGTACCATTCCTTGATTCGGCCCTCTTGGTTGATATGAAGTGGTTTAAGCTTGTCAAATTTAGTCTTCACTTCGGTAACCAAGTCTTGGTCGACATTTAGATGATTGGCTGCTTCCATATAGTCGTGGAATAACTGCCAAACTAGGGATTGGTCAAAGGTATTCCCGATTGTGATGGTTCCATGCTCTGGCGAGTAAGATGGAGAAGATACCCAACGGTCACTTGTCTGGTCGTAGTGCAAGAAGGAGTTCCAGAACTTAGCAGTTTCCTTGAGCATTGGATAAATCTTTTCTTTGAGATAGGTCTCATCCTTGGTGAATTTGTAGTAGTCATAGACATTCTGCATCATCCAGGCATTGGCAGCCGGAGACCAACCCCAATAATAGTCCCAACCTGGAGTGGTCCAGCCAAACGGTGTCGCTTGGGTGTGGACCAGCCAACCATTTTCTTGGCCTTCTTTGGATTCGATACCGGCATATTCTTTAGCTGCGATACGACCATAGTAGCGCAGGTCATCAATATAATTGACCATTGGCCTAGCAGTTTCTGCGAGATTGCTCATATAGGCAGGCCAGTAGTTCATCTGAAGGTTGACATTGAGGTGGTAATCTGAGTTCCAAGGTGGATTGTCTACAGCGTTCCAGACTCCTTGCAAGTTAGCAGGAAGTGCATCAGTACGATCACGAGACGAACTGATGATGAGGTAACGTCCGTATTGGAAGAAGAGTTCTTCTAGTTGTTGTCCTTTTTCCGGATTATAGGTTTGGAGAGCTTCTTTTGTCGTTTGAGTAGACTTGCTACCGCCAAGATTTAGTTGAACACGGTTGAAGAGACTTTGATAGTCCTCGATGTGGTCATGTTTTAGAGTTTCATAATCTTTGGCCTTAGCAGCTTCAACGATAGACTTAACAGTATTTTCTACGTCAATATCCTTGCGATAATTGGTTTTTGGATTTTGAGCAAAGTTGGTCTTGGCACTGAGTAAAAGGGTCGCATAGCTAGCTCCAGTGACAGTCAAATAGCCATCTTGGGCAGTGACTTGTCCGTCTGTCTTGATTCCAAGATAAGAGGCAAATTGTAGACCATTGTCTTTGACAGTTCCCTTGAGTAAAATACCATTCGAATCAGTCGTAACCGCCCCTTGTTTATAATTCGAATATTCCCAAGAGTAATCGCCATTAGCAAGTAAATCTTCTGTTAAGCTATTCCAAAGGGTAAAATCGAGGGTCTTATCCCCTTTTTTACTCAAATGGGTTACAGTAACATCGTCAGGATAGCTAGAGAAGGTTTCGCGTTTAAAAGTGGTTCCATCTTGGCTATAAGCAGTAGTCGTAATAGCTTGGGTAATATCTAAGGCACGATGATAGTCGGTAACATTTTCCAAGCCTTTCTTTTGGTTGTTAAAGACCATAAAGATATCACCAAAAGATAAATAACGACCATACTGAGCATTGTTTGGTCCTACTAGATTTTCTTCAGCTAACTGTTTCGCTTTTTGGCGGTCTCCAGCTTCAAGGGCCTTACGGATTTCTGCTAAGACTTTGTGGCGGTCTTCGTAGTTTCCCCCGTTATAGTCGGTGCTATCCGGTTGTGGTCCACCAGACCAAAGAGTTTTTTCATTGTATTGAATTCTTTCCTCACCGATGAGTCCGAAAACCTTGGCTCCCATTTCACCGTTTCCGACTGGAAGGGCTTGTTTTTCCCAACCATCATAGGAAGGAGTAGCTGGTTGATTGTAGGTCAATTGATAATCAGTTTGTTTGGCCACGGGAGTCTCAACTTTCCTAGTTTCCTTATCTTTATTCGGCTCAATCGAACTAGTCGAACCGTCTGTATGATTACTTTCAACAGTTCTATCAGGAGTTGAGTCTCTTTCTTCAGAAATAGGAGCAATAGGTGGATTTTCTGGCTTGGATCCTCCAGTTCCGTCAGTCGGACTCCCTATTGTTGGGGCAGATTCAGTAAGGTTGCTTTCATTTTGACTTCCCGTAATACTATCAGCCAATACCTGATGTGAGCTGAGAAAAAATGCACCTAGTAAAACAGAAGCCGTACCGACTGTTAGTTTGCGGATACTATAACGGCAGGATTTTTCCAAAAATCTATGGTCCATAGAACTCTCCTCTAGTTTTTTGAGACCGCTTACATTTTTAGTTAAAGACAGTCCCTTCATATTTATTTCTATCATATCCAATTTAATAGGCAAACAGAAAAATGTCAATAGCTTTTAGGTAAGATGCATATTTGAGAGTGTTATTTCTTGAAATAGTAGAGAAATAAGAGATGAATAAGCTATTATTTTGGGCTGAAAACAGTTTTCATTTTCGGATATCGTAAAAAAACAGTTGAGTCCATTCTCAACTGTCAGCGGAGTACTCTATTTTTGATTTCTTTTTGCATAGTCGACAAAATGAAACTTGTCTAATTTGTGACGGCTTTCGGTGAACTGGAATTGCCGACCGTCTGCTAAGTAAACTTGGGAGCGGACCGTTACAACGTGTTGGTCTTTTCCAAGATCCAGTAAGATCTTATCGCGATTATCGATTGGTGAAATCAAGATTTCTTAAGATATTAAAAAAAAAGAAAACGGCTCTTCGTTTTCTTTTTTTTGCCATAGAGAATAGGTAAGAGTAACAGCTACTGGAATGGCCTGTACTAATACAATGGAATGAAATTGAAAAACAGTTTATTTTCTAAAAAATCATTAAAATCCTTTTATTCACAAGGAATCGTGTTATAATAAAGTCATAAAACGTTTTCAAGAGAGAAGGATAAGACATGGAAAATGAAACAGTTGACTATGGAAAAGTAACAGGAATGGTACACTCTACGGAAAGCTTCGGTGCAGTGGATGGACCAGGGATCCGTTTTATTGTCTTCCTTCAAGGCTGTCAAATGAGGTGTCAGTATTGCCATAACCCGGATACTTGGGCTATGGAAACCAACATGTCTAGAGAACGAACAGTGGATGATGTCCTAGAAGAAGCCCTCCGCTATCGTGGATTTTGGGGTCAAAAAGGTGGGATCACTGTCAGTGGGGGAGAAGCTCTCTTACAGATAGATTTCTTGATTGCCCTCTTCACCAAGGCTCAAGAGTTGGGCATTCACTGCACGCTCGATACCTGTGCTTTACCTTTCCGCAATACCCCTCGCTACCTGGAAAAATTTGACAAACTGATGGCAGTAACCGATTTGGTGCTTCTTGATATCAAGGAAATTAACGATGAACGGCACAGATTTGTAACTAGTCAAACGAATAAGAATATTTTGGCTTGTGCCAAGTATTTGTCTGATATTGGCAAGCCCGTTTGGATTCGCCACGTCTTGGTGCCAGGTCTGACAGACCGAGACGACGACTTGATCGAACTTGGGAAATTCGTCAAAACCCTTAAAAATGTTGATAAATTTGAAATTCTGCCCTATCATACCATGGGTGAGTTCAAGTGGCGAGAATTAGGGATTCCTTATTCTTTAGAAGGAGTGAAACCTCCAACAAAAGAACGGGTTCAAAATGCTAAGAACTTGATGGAAACTGAAAGTTATCAAGATTACCTGAAACGGGTTAAAGGATAAAATAAATCGAGACAGTTGATTCTTCCAGCTGTCTTTTCTGATGAAATGCACAACTATTCCCTTTCTTTAAACGGAAAAACGTGCTAAAATAGAGTCAATAGACAAATGAAAATGAAGAGGTAGAAACATGTCAAAAATTCTTGTTTTTGGTCACCAAAACCCTGACTCAGATGCCATCGGATCATCTGTAGCCTTTGCTTATCTTGCAAAAGAAGCATATGGTTTGGATACAGAGGCGGTGGCCCTTGGAACGCCAAATGAAGAAACAGCCTTTGTATTGGATTATTTTGGTGTGGAAGCGCCACGTGTGATCACATCTGCTAAAGCAGAAGGTGCAGAGCAAGTCATCTTAACAGACCACAATGAATTCCAACAGTCTGTATCAGATATCGCTGAAGTAGAAGTTTACGGTGTGGTGGACCACCACCGTGTGGCTAACTTTGAAACTGCCAGCCCACTTTACATGCGTTTGGAACCAGTTGGGTCATCATCCTCTATCGTTTACCGCATGTTCAAAGAGCACGGTGTAGCAGTGCCAAAAGAAATTGCAGGTTTGATGCTTTCAGGTTTGATTTCAGATACTCTTCTTTTGAAATCACCAACCACTCATCCATCAGATAAAGTCATTGCTCCTGAATTGGCTGAATTGGCTGGTGTAAACTTGGAAGAATACGGTCTTTCCATGCTTAAGGCTGGTACAAACTTGGCAAGCAAATCTGCTGAAGAATTGATTGATATCGATGCTAAGACATTTGAACTCAACGGAAACAATGTTCGTGTGGCTCAAGTGAACACAGTTGATATTGCTGAAGTCTTGGAACGCCAAGCTGAAATCGAAGCAGCTATCCAAGCCACAAATGCAGCTAACGGCTACTCTGACTTTGTCTTGATGATTACAGACATCGTCAACTCAAACTCAGAAATTTTGGCTCTTGGTGCTAATATGGACAAGGTAGAGGCAGCTTTCAACTTCAAACTTGAAAACAACCACGCTTTCCTTCCAGGTGCTGTTTCACGTAAGAAACAAGTGGTACCTCAACTGACTGAAAGCTTTAATGCATAATCATAGATGGGGAAGCCCATTGTTAAAAAGGAGTTTCGGCTCCTTTTTTGCTAGGAGAGAAGTATGTTAGAAAATGGCGATTTGATTTTTGTGAAAGATGATTCGGATATAGGACAGGCCATCCAGGAATCTACTGGTAACTATAGCCACGTGGCTATCTTTTTGGACGGACATGTCTATCATGCTACGGTGGAAGGTGGCGTCCTTGCCCAGGTCCCTGAGGACTTCTTTGAAGCTGGAAAAGTCTATGACATTTATCGCTATGAGCAGATTGATTGTACAGAGGTCAAAAAGCGAGCAGAGAGTCATTTAGGAGCTCCCTACAATGCGTCCTTTTATCCTGATGGGGAGGGTCTCTATTGTTCCCAATATATCGCAGACATTCTCCCTATTTTTGAAACCATTCCCATGAAGTTTGGAGATGAGGAAGAGGAGATTAGTCCGTTCTGGATAGATTACTATAAGGAGCTAGGTCTAGTCGTTCCTCTAGATCAGCCTGGGACCAACCCGAGTCAACTAGCCCAATCACCCCATCTACAGTTTAAAGAAAGGTATTTGGATGATTACAATCATTAATCCCACACGTTTGACGCGTCAGCCATTTTTTAAGGACTTGATCAACTATCTGGACCAGCAGGATGATGTCATCCTGCGGCAAATCAAGGCCCAATTTCCAGATCAACCAGTGGATAAACTGATGGAGGAGTATATCAAAGCGGGCTTGGTCCTTCGAGAAAATAAACGCTACACCCTCAACCTTCCTTTTTTGGAGTCAGCTGATCTTGTTGATTTGGATCAAGAAGTCTTTGTCCGAGAGGATAGTGAATTTTATCAGGAACTAAAAAACAAAGTTTTCCAAACGGAACTTCGCAACACGACCAATGCAGCGATTCTCGTAGAGGAGACTGACTTCGAGCGAAATGCACAGACTCTTTCCAATTACTTCTACAAGGTGGCTCAGCAATATCCATTGACAGAGGAGCAAGAGAAGCTCTATGCTATTTTGGGAGACGTCAATCCAGAGTATGCTCTCAAGTATATGACTAGCTTTTTGCTCAAGTTCCTCAAGAAAGAAGAAGTCCAGCAAAAGCGCAGAGACATCTTTGTAGACAGTTTAGAAATCTTAGGCTATATCCGAAAAAATGATGAAGGCAAATATGAATTAGTAGTGGAGTTGGACAAGGAAAGATTGATGTTTATCAAACAATAAAAGGCTAGGAAAATTTCCTAGCCTTCTTTCGTTTGATTATAGGTAACGTTCAGCAATGGCGGCATCACCTGGATACTCTTCTTTTACGCCATTGACGATTTGGTAACAGTCAGCTCCTTTTCCGGCGATAATAACAGTATCCTCAGGCTTGCTGGTAGTTGCCATAGCCTGTTGAATGGCTTGTTCGCGGTCTGCGATTTTTTCGACAGGGCGCGTGATGAAACTGCTAATCTCTTCAGCGATGGCCAAAGGATCTTCATAGTTAGGGTCATCCGCTGTGAGGAAGACTTGGATCTCAGGATGGTCTTCTAAGAGCAAGCCAAAGTCCTTGCGGCGGCTCTCTCCTTTATTCCCAGTTGATCCAAGGACCAGCGAAATGGTTCCGGTTTGATGGGTTTCGACAACTGAGAGCAGTTTTTTCAAGCTATCTCCATTATGGGCATAGTCGATGAAGACCTTGGCCCCATTCTTTTGAGTCAAGACTTCCATTCGGCCAGGGACGCGCGTCTTGGCAATTCCTTTTTGGATGTCTTCGAGACTCGCCCCTAGACGAAGGCAGGCAAGACCTGCAGCCACAGCATTTTCTTGGTTGAAGCGACCAATCAGTTGGGTCTGGTAGTCGCCGGCTAACTTGCCAGTGACAGAAAAGCTAAAGGCTTTTGAATTTTGGACTTGGTTGCCTGATTGACTACCGTAGAAGTCGTGGTCTTGCTCAGCGACCTCTTCTGCAAGAATGTCAAAATGATCCATATCGCTATTGACGACAACAGCACGACTATTTTCCATCAAGAGACGTTTATGGTAGAAGTAGTCCTCAAAGGTTGGATGCTCAATCGGTCCAATATGGTCAGGGCTGATGTTGAGGAAGACACCGACATCAAAGATCAGACCGTAAACCCGTTTCACCAAATAAGCTTGGCTAGAAACTTCCATAATCAGGTGGGTCCGATCATTGGCAACTGCCTGGGCCATCATCTCAAAAAGGTCAATACTTTCTGGGGTCGTCAAGGTTGATTTGAAGAAGGTCTTGCCATCCAGTGTTGTGTTCATGGTCGATAGCATAGCTGGACGGTGGCCTTGTTCAAGAATCTTGTAGGCATAGTAAGCAGAAGTGGTTTTGCCCTTGGTCCCTGTAAAAGCTAAGAGTTTTAGCTGGCGCTCAGGGTGGCCATAGAATTCCATGGCAATTAAGCTCATGGCTTGCTTGATATCCGTAACGATAATGGCTGGGATGCTAACCTCAAAGTCTTGCTCAGCGACATACCACTGAAGGCCTTGTTCGATCGCTTGTTCCAAAAATTCCTTCTTGAAATTTGCCCCCTTCACAAAAAAGAGGGTCTCAGCGTTGACCTTTCGACTATCGTAGCTAATTTGATTAAAAGAAACACCACTTGCAGAATAGTGGTATTCTCCGTCTTGTAGGATCTCACGAAAGTTGTGATCCTCTTTTAAAATGTTTAGTACAGTTTCTATCTTCATCATAATCCTATTTTAAACTGAAAGACCTTATTTTACAAGTGTAAAGGAAAAGTTTATAATGAAAGAAGACTATAAAGTAGAGGAAAGATATGAGTAACGAAACAAGTAATCAACAGGCCCAGATGCTTCGAGGAACAGTCTGGTTAACAGCCAGTAATTTCATTAGTCGTCTCTTAGGAGCGGCCTATATCATCCCTTGGTATATCTGGATGGGGAAACATGGGGCAGAAGCAAATGGCCTCTTTACTATGGGGTATAATATATACGCCTGGTTTTTGCTGATTTCAACAGCGGGCGTCCCGGTAGCAGTCGCTAAGCAGGTGGCTAAATACAATACTAAGAGGCAAGAAGAACATAGCTATGCCATGATTCGAGGTTTTCTCAAGTTCATGTCCTTGTTGGGACTAATTTTTGCCATTATCATGTATTTGCTTTCTCCAGTCTTTGCAAAGCTGTCTGGAGGTGGGAAGGACTTAATCCCTGTCATGCAGAGCCTGTCTTGGGCGGTCCTCATTTTCCCTTCCATGAGTGTCATTCGAGGCTTCTTCCAAGGACATAACAATTTAAAACCATATGCCATTAGCCAAATCGCTGAGCAGGTGATTCGGGTTATCTGGATGCTCTTAACGGCCTACTTTATTATGAAGGTGGGTTCGGGTAATTATGTGGAGGCGGTGACCCAGTCGACCTTTGCAGCCTTTATTGGGATGGGGGCAAGTCTTCTGGTCCTCTTCTATTATCTTTGGAAGACAGGCCTTTTGAAACATATTATTCATCGACCAGAGTCTGACAATGAGATTGATACCAAGGCTCTCTTGTGGGATACCATTCGTGAAGCGATTCCGTTCATTGTAACAGGATCAGCCATTCAGCTCTTCCAGATTATCGACCAGATGACCTATAGCAATGTCATGTCTTGGTTTACAAACTATACTCGCTCTGAGCTCTTGGTTCAATTCAGCTACTTCTCAGCAAATCCAAATAAAATCACCATGATTTTGATTGCGGTAGCGACCTCGATTGGAGGAGTGGGGATTCCGCTTTTAACAGAAAACTATGTCAAGGGGGATTTTCGAGCTGCTGGTAAGCTAGTTCAGGATAACCTGACCATGCTAGTAGCCTTCTTGCTTCCAGCTACGATTGGTGCAGTAGCCATTGCAGAGCCTCTCTATACCGTCTTTTACGGGAAACCAGATTCCCTTGCTTTGGGGCTCTTTATCCTAGCGATGTTGCAAACGGTCATTCTAGGCTTGTATACAGTCCTATCCCCAATGATTCAGGCTCTTTTCCAAAATAGGAAGGCGATTCTTTACTTTGGTTATGGGGTATTGGTGAAACTGATTCTACAAGTGCCTTTTATTTATCTCTTTAGAGCCTATGGCCCTCTTCTTTCTACTACTATTGGTCTCATGATTCCAATCGTCCTCATGTACAAAGAAATTCATCGAGTGACTCATTTTAATCGCAAAATAGTCTTCAAACGGAGCTTATTAACAGCTATTTTAACCTTAATTATGCTATTAGTGGTTTTACTTTCAGTCTTTATCCTCGGCTTTGTCATCAAACCAAATGGTCGAGTGATGAGTATGATTTATGTAGCTCTGATTGGTGGTGTGGGAATCATCGTTTATGGTGGTCTTGGTCTTCGTCTTCGTTTCTTAGATCGTTTTATTGGGAACAAAGCAGCTAGTCTTCGAAATAAATTTCACATCTCATAAACTATGGAGGTTGGGTTTAGCGCCCACCTCTTTTTCATTATAGTTTGAAGCTATATCTAGCTCTTGAAAAAGGAAAAACCGTATCATCCGAAGAAGTGATACAATAGAGACAACTGAATTTACGTCCATTGGAGGTTTGTATGAGTCGCAAAAAGAATATTAATACTATCCTAGCGCAAGCTGGAATTAAATCGGATCAAGCAACGGGGGCTTTGATTACTCCGCTTCATTTTTCAACTACTTACCAGCATCCAGAGTTTGGTCAATCTACTGGATACGACTATATCCGTACAAAGAATCCAACTCGGGTAAATGCTGAGAAGACTTTAGCAGCTATTGAGAGCGCAAAGCATGCATTGGTGACGAGTTCAGGTATGTCTGCCATTGTCTTAGCCTTTAGTATTTTTCCAGTGGGAAGCAAGGTCTTAGCAGTACGGGACCTTTATGGAGGCTCTTTTCGCTGGTTCAACCAGATGGAAAAAGAAGGCCGCTTCTTCTTTACCTATGCGAATTCAGAGGAAGAATTGATAGAGGGTCTGAAGGAAGAAGTGGATATTCTCTATATTGAAACGCCAACCAATCCTCTCATGCTGGAGTTTGATATCCAGAAACTGGCTACCTTAGCTCATGAAAAAGGGGCAAAAGTGATTGTAGACAATACCTTCTATAGCCCTATCTACCAACGTCCAATTGAAGAAGGAGCAGATATTGTCCTCCACTCAGCGACCAAGTATCTAGCGGGGCACAATGATGTCTTAGCGGGTGTTGTTGTCACAGATGACGAAGGTCTCTATGAGCAACTTTTTTATAACCTTAACACAACTGGAGCTGTTCTTTCACCTTTTGACAGCTACCAATTGATTCGTGGTTTAAAAACCTTGGCTCTTCGTATGGAGCGCTCTACAGAAAATGCGCAGAAGGTAGTGGAATTCTTGAAGGGGCATCCAGCTGTTAAGGAAGTCTTGTATACCGGCAAGGGAGGCATGGTTTCCTTTAAAGTAAGGAAGGAAGAAAAAATTCCAACCATTTTGAACCACTTGCAAGTCTTTACCTTTGCAGAGAGTTTAGGTGGTGTGGAAAGTTTGATTACTTATCCAACGACCCAGACTCATGCAGATATTCCTGCAGAGGTTCGTCATTCCTATGGGTTAACGGACGACTTGCTTCGCCTCTCCATCGGAATTGAAGACGCAAGGGATTTGATAGAGGATTTAGAACAAGCATTGACTAGATAGGAGTCCATCATGGGAAAAGAACAATTTTTGACCGCCCCTGATCGTTTGGGGCACCACACTAGTAAGTGGAAGGAGTCAGAACAAGATCCTGAGCTTCTTCCTGCTTGGATTGCCGATATGGATTTTGAATCCTTACCTGCTGTTCGACAAGCCATTCGAGACTATGCGGATCAATTGGTCTACGGCTATACCTATCCAAGCGAGGAGCTCTACCAAGCCATTCAGAATTGGGAAAAAACCGAGCATGGCTATGAGTTTGCTAAGGAAGCCATTGTCTTTATGGGAGGGGTTGTTCCTTCCATTTCAACGGCTATTCAAGCTTTCACCAAGGAAGGGGACTCTGTCCTCATCAATACACCAGTCTATCCACCTTTTGCTCGTAGTGTTCGTCTCAATCAACGCAAATTAGTGACCAATTCTCTTCTTGAAGAGGAGGGACTCTTCCAAATTGATTTTGAGCAATTGGAAAAAGATCTAGTCCAACATCAGGTAAAACTCTATATCTTGTGCAATCCTCATAACCCGGGTGGGAGAGTTTGGGAGAAGGAAGTCTTAGAAAAAATCGGTCGACTTTGCCAAAAATATGGAGTCTTACTTATTTCAGATGAAATTCACCAAGACTTGGCGCTGTTTGGGCACAAACATGTGTCTTTTAATACAGTAGATCCCAGCTTTAAAGAATTCACACTTGTCTTATCTAGTGCGACAAAAACTTTCAATATTGCAGGGACAAAAAATTCCTATGCCATCATTGAGAATGAAGGCTTGCGGAAGTCCTTCTTAGCCCAGCAATTGCGAAACAACCAGCATGAAATCTCTGCCCTTGGTTATATGGCAACAGAAGTTGCCTATCAGAAGGGAAAGGATTGGTTGGAAGACTTAAAAACTGTCTTGGAAGAAAATATCGATTATGCTGTGGATACTATACGAGAGCGGACCGATATCCAGGTGATGAAGCCTCAGGGGACCTACCTTCTTTGGCTAGATTTTTCTGACTACGGATTGTCTGAGGAAGAACTCCATGCTCGTCTTCATGATCAGGCCAAGGTCATCCTCAATAAAGGAACAGACTTTGGAGTAGAAGGGAAGCAACATGCTCGTCTAAATGTGGCGGCTCCGAAAACCCTAGTCCAAGAGATTGTTGCTCGGATCGTAACTGCCTTTCCTAAAAAAGTTTAATGTGAGGGTTGACTTTTCTATAGGGGAGGAGTATACTCAAGGGGAATAACGGTAGGTGAGGCTACCACAAGGATACGGATGACTACCGCAAAGCAGTGGAGACACTACTCGTTGGTCAACAGTCCTGATCGCAAAGGTCAAGACTAAGCTCATTTCATTGCCTTGCGGAGCTAAAGCTTGGACGGTCTATTTTTTGAGAATTTTCATTAAAAAATAAACGACGAGTTTAATGAGTCCTACCTGTTAGAGGGAGGGCTCTTTTCTTATGCTTAAGAAGCCTTTCACCTATCAAGTAGAAAAGGAGAACACTATGATACAAATCGACGATCATCCCGAACCGCACATAGCCAGCCAATCGCTGATTTGTGTCATCGGGACTCTATAAGCGTTTGGCTCCTGATAAAAAAGGAGATTTCAATGCAAACAACAAAAGAAAGACTCATTGCTGCATTGCAAGATGCAGAAACAAGAACCTTATCCAACTATCAATCTAGCTGGTCTGGATTGACGGAAGACCAAGTAGAAGAAAACCGGGAAAGTTATGGAGAAAATGTCCTTACCAAAGGACAAGAAAGCTCTATCTGGAAACGGATTGTTGAATCGATCATCAATCCCTTCACAGTCATCCTGCTTCTCATTGCCCTTGTTTCTTTGGTGACCAATGTTTGGTTAGCCAAGCCGGGTGAGGAAGATCCAACGACCTCTCTTATTATCGTCGTCCTCGTTCTTCTCTCAGGGGGGATTCGCTTTATCCAAGAATTACGCAGTGACAAGGCTGCTAGTAACCTTTCTCGCATGATTGTTAATACAGCAACAGTGATTCGAGAAGGCAAGGAAGAAGAAATTCCCATTGATGAGATCGTTGTGGGAGACTTGATCAAACTGAGTGCAGGCGACATGATTCCAGCGGATGTGGTCTTGTTAGATTCTCGAGACTTCTTCGTCCAACAATCCGGTTTGACTGGTGAGAGTGATGCTGTCGAAAAAGTTTGTTTAAAAAAAGCAAGTGGCCAAAATCTGGATAGTCTCCTGGAGAGTGAGAGTCTAGCTTTCATGGGGACCAACGTCATCTCAGGCCGAGCAACTGCCTTGGTCTTAGTAGTCGGGGATGAAACCATGATGGGAGCGATTGAGCAAACCATCAATACTTATGATGAACCAACCTCTTTTGAACGAGAAATGAACACCATCTCTTGGTTGTTGATCCGACTCATGATGGTGATGGTGCCCATCGTCTTCTTTATCAATGGTTTGACAGACGGGGACTGGCTGGAAGCAGGCGTCTTTGCCCTCAGTGTAGGAGTGGGTTTGACTCCGGAAATGCTTCCAATGATTATCACAGCTAGCTTGGCTAAGGGTTCCATTATCATGGCCAAAGAAAAAGTGGTTATCAAAAAGCTCAACGCTATTCAAGATCTAGGCGCTATTGATATCCTCTGTACGGACAAGACAGGAACCTTGACCCAAGATGAAATTGTACTCGAATACCCACTCGACATTCGTGGGGACTTGGATTTATCCGTCCTACGTCGGGCATATCTCAACTCTTACTTCCAAACCGGCCTCAAAAACTTGATGGACCGCGCCATTATCAGTCGGACAGAAAGAGAAGCTAAGAAACACGAAATTGTCAGAGGCTTGGACCAAAGCTTCCAAAAAATTGATGAATTGCCTTTTGACTTTGAACGCCGTCGGATGAGTGTCATTGTCAAGGATGAGCTGGGAATCGTGAGCATGGTCACCAAGGGAGCCTTGGAAGAAATGCTAACAGTCTCTAACTATGTGGAATACAAGGATGAGATTATCCCCCTAACAGACCAAGTGCGGGAAGACGTCTTGGCAGAAGTGGCTCAACTGAATGAACAAGGTTTGCGCGTGCTAGGGGTTAGTTACAAATCAAATCTTGAGGAAGGCTATGCCTTTGAAGTAGGGGATGAAGCAGACATGATCTTGACGGGCTATCTAGCCTTCTTGGATCCACCAAAACCATCCGCAGCACCAGCCATCAATACCCTTGCGGAATACGGAGTTGCTACTAAAATTCTTACGGGTGATAATGAGAAAGTGACCCAAGCGGTTTGTGAAAAGGTGGGACTGGATGTTGACCGCATTTTGCTGGGTAGCGATATCGACAGTCTCTCTGATTCAGAGTTGGCTCAAGCAGTCGAAACAACCACCGTTTTTGCAAAATTATCTCCAGACCAAAAAGCACGCATTATCTTGCAGCTCAAAGCGAATGGGCACAAGGTGGGGTATATGGGAGATGGCATCAATGATGCACCTTCTATGAAAGTAGCAGATGTGGGTATTTCGGTTGATACAGCTGTCGATATTGCCAAAGAAACAGCAGATGTTATCCTTCTGGATAAGGACTTGATGGTCCTCGAAAAAGGCTTGGTAGAAGGACGCAAGGTTTATGCCAATATGACCAAATACATCAAGATGACCGTTTCTTCTAATTTCGGGAATATCTTCTCCCTTCTCTTTGCCAGTATTTTTCTTCCTTTCCTTCCAATGGCCCCTATCCATCTCATCGTCTTGAACTTGGTTTACGATCTTTCCTGTATTGCCTTGCCTTTTGACCGAGTGGATAAGGACTTCTTGAAGAAACCACGAATCTGGGAAGCCAAATCCATTACCCGCTTTATGGCCTGGTTCGGTCCTATTTCCTCTATCTTTGACATCCTGACCTTCATCATTCTCTACTTTGTCATTGTACCCATGATTACAGGCTATGGCTATGTCCATGGTGCTGGTAGTGCAGGACTCTTCATCATGCTCTTTCAAACCGGCTGGTTTATCGAGTCCATGTGGTCCCAAACCATGGTCATCTATATGCTGCGGTCTCCAAAATTGCCCTTTGTTCAAAGTCGGCCAGCCCTTGCTGTCATGGCAACGACCTTATTGGGCGCCCTCTTTGTGACCTTCCTACCATATGGCCCATTGGCTTCCTTGTTGAAAGTAGCGCCACTAAATAGTCTTTACTTCCTATTACTTGCGGGAATCCTTTTCCTTTATATGGCAAGTGTCACCCTGGTCAAACACTATTATATTGGCAAGTACAAAGAGTGGCTATAAGATAGACATTAAAATAAGAAAAGAAAAGGTTTGCATATTTGTAGGCCTTTTTCTTCCTTTTTGATATAATAAGATGAATATAGAGAAAGAAGGAACCACAATGGGAAAACTTGAAGTTATTAAACATCCACTGATTCAGCATAAATTGTCTATTTTGCGTCGGACTGATACCTCTACAAAGGCTTTTCGTGAATTAGTAGATGAAATTGCCATGTTGATGGGGTATGAAGTGTTGCGTGATCTTCCACTAGAAGATGTAGAAATCGAAACACCGATTACCAAAACAATTCAAAAACAAATTGCTGGTAAAAAACTAGCGATTGTCCCAATCCTTCGTGCGGGAATCGGGATGGTAGACGGACTCTTGAGTTTAGTACCAGCTGCCAAAGTTGGGCATATCGGAATGTATCGCGATGAAGAAACCTTGAAACCGGTCGAATACTTGGTGAAATTGCCAGAAGATATCGACCAACGCCATATCTTTGTCGTGGATCCAATGTTGGCTACAGGTGGTTCAGCTATCTTGGCTGTTGATTCCTTGAAGAAACGTGGTGCCAGCCATATTACATTTGTCTGCTTGGTTGCAGCTCCAGAAGGAGTGAAAGCTTTCCAAGACTCTCATCCAGATGTCGAAATCTTTGCAGCAGCCTTGGATGAACGCCTGAACGAAAACGGCTATATCGTTCCAGGTTTGGGAGATGCAGGGGACCGTCTCTTTGGTACAAAATAATTACATCTCCTGAAAGTCTTTGAAAGAAAGTAAAAATTTGACCTTTGTTGACCAATGGGATATAATAGCTTTTAGAAAAGATCGAAGGTGAAGAACCTCTCGAAAGAAAGCCGGTCCCCAAAGAAGAAGGGGACTGGTGAAATTGGATAAAAGGAGATGAATCAATGATTCCAGTAGTAATTGAACAAACTAGTCGTGGGGAACGCTCATACGACATTTATTCTCGCCTCTTAAAAGACCGGATTATCATGGTAACAGGACCAGTAGAAGATCAAATGGCCAATTCCATTATTGCCCAATTGCTTTTCTTGGATGCTCAAGATAATACCAAAGATATCTACATGTATGTTAATACACCGGGTGGGTCTGTTTCAGCAGGGCTGGCCATTGTAGATACCATGAACTTTATCAAATCAGATGTCCAAACCATTGTTATGGGAATGGCGGCTTCCATGGGGACTGTGATTGCGTCAAGTGGTGCTAAAGGCAAACGCTTCATGTTGCCAAACGCGGAGTACATGATTCACCAACCAATGGGTGGAACTGGCGGTGGTACCCAACAAACAGATATGGCGATTGCAGCAGAACACCTCTTGAAAACACGTCACAGATTGGAAAAAATCTTGGCGGAAAATTCTGGGCAAACCCTCAAGAAAATCCACGCAGATGCGGAACGCGATAACTGGATGACTGCTGAAGAAACATTGGCCTATGGTTTTATCGATGAAATCATGTCCAATAACAATTTAGGCTAATCAAGCTTTTGCAGAGCAAAAATCTCCTCTAAAATAATATAGAGGAGATTTTCTTATTTCAAGAGAGTTTTTTGAAAAATATAGTATTTTTACTTGAAATTTGCTATACTGGTAGAAGAACCAGAAAGGGACAATGTATGTTTGAGAAACAAGCAAGAACAGGTTTAATTGTTAAGTTGTACTATAATCGTGATGCAAAAAAATTACAGGCAATTGGGGATGTGATTTATCATTCCAAAAAAATGCGCTATGTACAAGTCTATATCGATAGTTCTCAAGTCCTTGAAATCGTGCAGCAATTAAAAAAGGAACGCTTCGTGAAGAAGGTTCAAATTTGCCATATTCAAGAATTGGATCGTGATTTTGTAGGAAGTTTGCATCGTCAACAGGATGAAATACGAGTAGAAAACGCAATCATTTAGAGGATTGCGTTTTTTATGTTGACAATTTTCAGATAATTCGGTATATTCTTAATATATATTTAATTTTTAGATTTATTTAAGGAGATTATTACAAATGAAGAAAAAATTTGCTCTTTCATTTTTAACAATTGCAAGTGTCGCTCTTCTTGCGGCCTGTGGAGAAGTTTCAACTTCAGGTTCAAACACAACTGGTAACGAAATCGGCAAAGAACTAAAAATCGGTTTTAACTTTGAAAAAACTGGTGAAGTAGCAGCATATGGTAGTGCTGAACAAAAAGGTGCTCAATTAGCCGTTGATGAAATCAATGCTAATGGTGGAGCTGATGGTAAGAAGATTGTTGTCACAGACAAAGATAACAAATCTGAAACAGCTGAAGCAGCTACAATCACTACAAACCTTGTCACTCAATCAAAAGTGAACGCTCTTGTAGGGCCTGCTACTTCAGGTGCCACTGCCGCAGCTGTTGCGAATGCTGGTAAAGCAGGTGTTCCATTGGTAACACCATCAGCAACACAAGATAATTTGACAAAAGGTCAAGATTACCTTTTCCGTGCAACCTTCATCGATAGCTTCCAAGGACAAATCATTGCTAAATATACAACGGATAACTTGAAAGCGAAGAAAGTTGTTCTTTATTACGATAATTCATCTGACTATGCTAAAGGGATTGCTGAAGCCTTTAAGAAATCTTATAAAGGTGAAATCGTAGCAACAGAAACTTTCCAATCTAAGGATACAGACTTCCAAGCTGCTCTTACAAAAATCAAAGACAAAGACTTCGATGCGATTGTCCTTCCAGGGTACTACACTGAAACTGGTAAAATCGTAAACCAAGCACGTGGTATGGGAATCAAACAACCAATCATTGGTGGTGATGGATTTAGCGATGCTAAATTCGTTGAACAAGCAACACCTGCTGCAGCTACAGACATCTACTACGTAGCTGGATTCTCTACTGAAGGTGAAATGACTGATAAAGCCAAGAAATTCGTAGAAGCTTATAAAGCAAAATACAACGAAGAACCTTCAATGTTTGCAGCTTTGGCGTATGATTCAGTTTACATGGTTGCAGAAGCATCTAAAGGTGCTAAGAACTCTGTCGAATTGAAAGACAACCTTGCGAAGTTGAAAGACTTGGAAGGTGTTACTGGTACAATGTCTATTGACAAAGACCATAATCCGGTTAAATCTGCACTTATGATTGGCTTAAAAGATGGTAAAGTTGAGTCAGTTGAGTCGGTTAAACCTTAATTATCATTTGTTGTTTGTACAAGAGGCTGGGAGAATGAAAATTCCTAGCCTCGCTCTTTATTATTAGAAAGGATGGTTCAAATGCTCCAGCAATTAGTGAACGGTCTAATCTTGGGAAGTGTCTATGCACTCTTGGCCCTTGGTTATACTATGGTGTATGGAATTATCAAATTGATCAACTTTGCCCATGGGGATATCTACATGGTAGGTGCCTTTATGGGATATTTCTTATTAAACTCATTGAAGGTTAACTTCTTTGTAGCCTTGCTTCTGGCTATGGTCGGGACAGCTATTTTAGGGGTTGTGATTGAATATCTGGCTTATCGTCCGCTTCGCCATTCAACTCGGATTGCAGCCTTGATTACAGCCATCGGGGTTTCCTTCTTGCTCGAATACGGGATGGTCTTCTTTGTAGGGGCCAATACCCGTTCCTTCCCACAAGTCATTGAAACTGTTCGTTACAATTTTGGTCCCATTTCGATCTCTAACATTCAGTTGATGATCTTAGGAGTGTCTATTTTCTTGATGGTCGCTCTTCAATTTATTATCCAAAAGACAAAGATGGGGAAAGCCATGCGTGCCGTTTCTGTTGATAGCGATGCCGCTCAATTGATGGGGATTAACGTAAACCGGACCATCAGCTTTACCTTTGCTTTGGGATCAGCCTTAGCGGGTGCTGGTGGGGTTTTAATCGGTTTGTATTACAACTCAATCGAACCTTTGATGGGGATGACACCAGGGATCAAAGCCTTTGTCGCAGCCGTTCTTGGAGGAATCGGAATCATTCCAGGCGCGGCCCTAGGTGGCTTTGTCATCGGTTTATTGGAAACTTTCGCTACAGCGATTGGTCTTTCAGACTTCCGTGATGCTATTGTATATGCCATCTTGATTGTGATCTTGCTTATCCGTCCTGCAGGTATCCTCGGTAAAAATGTGAAAGAGAAGGTGTAAGCCATGAAACAAAATTTAAAAGTGAATTTAGTCTGGCTTGGTCTTTTGATTGCAGGTTTTGCCTTGATCCAAGTCTTGGTTGCAGCAGGTGTCCTCAACCTCTTCTATATCCAAATTTTGGAACAAATCGGGATTAATATCATCCTTGCAGTTGGTTTGAACCTCATCGTTGGTTTTTCAGGTCAATTCTCACTCGGTCATGCCGGATTTATGGCCATTGGTGCCTACTCTGCAGCTATTCTCGGTTCTAAATCGCCAACCTACGGAGCTTTCTTTGGCGCTATGGTTTTAGGAGCCTTGATTGCAGGTCTCGTTGCCTTGATCGTTGGGGTTCCAACCCTTCGGTTGAAAGGAGACTACCTGGCGATTGCAACACTTGGGGTTTCAGAAATTATCCGGATCTTGATTGTCAATGGTGGTACTCTAACAAATGGTGCCGCAGGTATCCTTGGTTTGCCAGCCTTTACAACCTGGCAATTGGTTTACCTCTTTGTCGTGATTACAACGATCTTTACGATTAACTTCTTACGCAGTCCAATTGGGCGTTCTACCCTTTCTGTTCGTGAAGATGAAATCGCAGCAGAATCTGTTGGGATCAATACGACAAAAGTCAAAGTCATTGCCTTTGTATTTGGTGCGATCACAGCAGCGATTGCTGGATCTCTTCAAGCTGGCTTTATCGGTTCCGTTGTTCCTAAAGATTACTCTTTCACCAATACCATTAATGTCTTGATCATTGTCGTTTTCGGTGGTTTGGGATCGATGTCAGGAACAGTTGTGGCAGCCATCGTCTTGGGGATCTTGAACATGGTGCTTCAAGACTTCTCAAGCGTACGTATGATCATTTACTCTCTTGCCTTGATTCTCGTCATGATCTTCCGTCCAGGTGGTCTTCTAGGAACATGGGAATTTAGCTTGAAAAAACTACTCTCAAAAAAGGAGGCTAACTAATGGCACTTCTTGAAGTAAAAAATTTAACAAAAAACTTTGGTGGTTTGACAGCCGTTGGGGATGTGACCATGGAACTCAATGAAGGGGAATTAGTTGGTTTGATCGGACCCAACGGTGCCGGTAAAACAACTCTCTTCAACCTCCTAACAGGGGTATATGAACCAAGTGAAGGAACCATTACTTTAGATGGGCACCTATTAAACGGTAAAGCACCTTATAAAATCGCTTCTGGTGGTCTTGGACGGACCTTCCAAAATATCCGTCTCTTTAAAGACTTGAGCGTTTTGGACAATGTCTTAATTGCATTTGCCAATCACCACAAACCACATGTCTTTGCTAGTCTGTTCCGTTTGCCAAGCTATTACAAAAATGAAGAAGCGTTGAAAGCAAAAGCCCTTGAATTGTTAGCGATATTTGGTTTGGAAAAAGAAGCAGAAACCTTGGCTAAGAACTTAGCTTACGGACAACAACGCCACTTAGAGATCGTTCGTGCCCTCGCTACAGAGCCAAAGATCCTCTTCTTGGATGAGCCTGCTGCAGGGATGAATCCTCAAGAAACTGCAGAATTAACCCAACTTATCCGTCGCATTCAAAAAGAATTTAATATTACGATCATGCTGATCGAACACGATATGAGCTTGGTCATGGAAGTAACCGAACGGATTTATGTATTGGAATATGGTCGTTTGATTGCCCATGGTACGCCAGAAGAAATTAAGAATAACAAACGCGTAATCGAAGCATATCTAGGAGGTGAAGCCTAATGTCTATGTTAAAAGTTGAAAATCTTTCTGTACACTATGGCATGATCCAGGCTGTCCGTGATGTCAGTTTCGAAGTCAATGAAGGAGAAGTTGTTTCTCTTATCGGTGCCAATGGTGCTGGGAAAACATCTATTCTTCGTACCATTTCAGGTTTGGTGCGTCCAAGTGCTGGGAAAATCGAGTTTTTGGGTCAGGAGATTCAAAAGGTTCCGGCTCAAAAAATTGTAGCTGCTGGACTCTCTCAAGTTCCAGAAGGTCGCCACGTCTTTCCAGGCTTGACCGTTATGGAAAACTTGGAAATGGGAGCTTTCTTGAAGAAAGATCGAGAAGAAAATCAAGCTAACTTGAAGAAAGTCTTCTCACGTTTCCCACGTTTGGAAGAACGGAAGAACCAAGATGCCGCTACTCTATCTGGTGGGGAACAACAAATGCTCGCAATGGGTCGTGCACTCATGTCGACGCCAAAACTCTTGCTGTTGGATGAACCTTCTATGGGATTGGCCCCAATCTTTATCCAAGAAATCTTTGATATCATCCAAGATATTCAAAAACAAGGGACAACTGTTCTCTTGATTGAGCAAAATGCCAACAAGGCCCTTGCCATCGCAGACCGCGGTTATGTTTTGGAAACAGGAAAAGTGGTTCTTTCCGGAACAGGAAAAGAACTCTTAGCCTCAGAAGATGTCCGCAAGGCCTACCTTGGTGGATAACGGATAAAAAAGAGCCCTTGGGCTCTTTTTTAAAAATAGTTTATCTGCAATTAGAGAATTTAGTTTTCATAGGGCTGAATGCAAGGATTATTAGGCAATTCTGAATTTTGAAAACAAGAGAAAACTGCTGAAAGCGTTTGAAATAGCACTAAAAATCAAGTATAATAAAACTAACAAAAGCATAGGAGAATGGTTATGGCTGTTAAAGATTTTATGACCCGTAAAGTAGTCTATATTAGTCCAGATACAACAATTGCTCATGCGGCAGATTTGATGCGGGAACAAGGCTTGCACCGCTTGCCGGTCATTGAAAATGACAAATTGGTCGGTTTGGTGACAGAAGGTACGATTGCAGAAGCGAGTCCATCAAAAGCAACGAGTCTTTCTATTTTTGAAATGAACTACCTGCTCAATAAAACCAAAGTTAAGGACGTCATGCTTCGTGATGTCATTACTGTCTCAAAATTTGCCAGCCTTGAAGATGCGACCTATCTCATGTATAAGAACAAGGTGGGGATTCTTCCGGTTGTAGACAATGAACAAGTTTCTGGTGTGATTACCGACCGTGATATTTTTCGTGCCTTCCTC
Source organism: Streptococcus australis ATCC 700641 (assembly GCF_000186465.1). GTDB lineage: Bacteria > Bacillota > Bacilli > Lactobacillales > Streptococcaceae > Streptococcus > Streptococcus australis. The sequence continues at coordinate 999,755 of NZ_GL636091.1, forward strand.
GAAGTATCCGGTTATGGAGAAGAAGGAGTTCGTGTTCGTTTTGTGACAGAAGACAAGGTGGGCGTTCTTGAAAAAATCATCCATTTGATCGTAGAAGAAGGGTTGAATATCTCCAATACGGTCAATATCCCAACCAAGGATGATCGTGTGGTCATTGAAGTTCAAATTGACGGCATTACCGATACAGAAGTCATCAAGAAGAAATTTGAAGAAAATGGTATTGGTGTGGATGAAATTAGTCGCACATCTGCAAAAGCATTTTAAATAAACAAAGAGAGGCTGGGACAAAAGTCCTAGCCTCTCAATTGTTTTTTGATTGTCGAGTAAGACGCAGTGGTTGAGTGGGCTCTACTACGCTGATTTCATCAGCTTTTACAGCCCTACTCAACTGTGCGGAGGTGGGACGACGAAATCGAATTCTATCGAATTACCGATTTCTGTCCCACTCTCTCTTTGTTTTAGCGAGCAATGGGTTGCTTGTTGGTATCCAATGTAAATCCTTCTCCTAGGATTTCGTGGGCTTCTGTAATGGTAATGAAGGCAAATGGATCAATTTTATTAATCAAGTCTTTCATTTGTTTCATTTCATTCCGAGAGACTACGCAGTAGATAATCTTCATTTCTTGTTGGCTATAATAGCCCATGCCGTTCATGAATGTGACCCCTCGGCCCAAATCAGTCGTGATTTGTTTGGCAATTTCATCCGGTTTAGAAGTCACCACGAGGAATCCTTTCCCTGCAAAGCCTCCTTCACCAACGATATCAATGACGACGGTGTCAATCAGGATAAAGAGGAGGGTGTAGGCCGCAATTCGGAAGTCCTTAAAGACGATCAAAACAGTTGCCAAGACGATGGCATCCACAATCAACATAAGGCGTCCCATAGAAAGTGTCGTGTACTTGTTAAAGATACGTGCGACAATATCGGTTCCACCTGTTGTTCCTCCAGCGTTGAAGATAATCCCCAGCCCAGTTCCAAGGATAACCCCTGATCCGATACAGGCTAGGAGGATGTCTCCGTCAAGAGCAGTGAAGACTGCATTTTGAAGATGATGACTTCCAGGAATCAGCTCGAAGATGGCCATCCAAGTAGAGACCGAAAAAGTTCCAATCAAACTGAGATAGAGGGATCGGAGACCCAGTAGTTTCCAGGCCAGGAAAAAGAGGGGAATATTAATGGCCAAGTTCATGACTGAAACGGGAATTTTAAAGAGGTAGTAGGTGATCAGGGTAATCCCTGTAGCCCCTCCCTCATAAAAGTGGAATGGAATCACGAGGAAAAAGATTCCAAAAGAAAAAATGCCAGCCCCAAAAATAATGGTTAGAATATTTTTTACCTTAAACATGCTCGTTCTCCTAATCGTTTTTCACCATACATTTTACCAAAAAAAATGAAAAATAGGAAATTATTTTCATCAATTTTCACTGATTGGGACAGGATTTTTACCCCTATTTTTGGTAAAATAGGAGGAAGTAAAACAAGCAAGAGAAATAATCATAGAAAGTTAAGAAGAGAGAATGAAGCAAGGAACATTAATTTCAATTGAAGGACCAGAAGGCGCAGGAAAATCCTCCGTTTTAGAAGCCTTGTTACCACGCTTGGAAAAGGCAGGAATCGCCTATATCACTACGCGGGAACCGGGAGGGGTCACAATTGCAGAAAAAATACGAGAAGTCATCTTAGATCCCTCCCATACAGAAATGGATCCAAAGACAGAGTTGCTTCTTTACATCGCCAGTCGTCGCCAACACTTGGCAGAACGTGTCCTTCCAGCTTTGGAAGCTGGGAAGCTCGTCATCATGGATCGCTTTATCGATAGTTCGGTAGCTTACCAAGGCTTTGGCCGTGGATTAGCAGTAACGGATATTGAATGGTTGAACCAGTTTGCGACTGATGGTCTCAAGCCAAACCGGACTTTCTATTTTGACATCGATGTAGAAGAAGGATTGGCTCGAATTGCTAAGAGTGCTAGCCGCGAAGTCAATCGCCTGGATCTAGAAGGACTCAGTCTCCATCAGAAAGTTCGCCAAGGTTATCTGGTCATCCTCGAAAAAGAACCACAACGGGTGGTGAAAATTGATGCCAGTCAACCTTTTGATAAGGTGGTCGAGGATACTTGGATTCTAGTCAAAGAAGTCTTGGAGATCAGTGAATGAAGGTAGAACAAGTGCAAAAACTTCAACCTCAGTTAGTCGATCGCTTCCAAGCTATTTTAGAACAAGACCGCTTGAGCCATGCCTATCTCTTTACAGGAGATTTTGGCAGTTTTGAGATGGCCCAGCTTTTGTCCCAAAGTCTCTTTTGTACAGATAAGAAGGGTGTTTGGCCCTGTGGGACTTGTCGTGCTTGTCGCTTGATTGAAGAGGATGAATTCTCAGATGTAACGGTTATCCGACCGGTCAATCAAATCATCAAAACGGATCGGATCCGGGATTTGATTCAGCATTTTTCTCAGTCAGGCTACGAAGGATCCAAGCAAGTCTTTATCGTTTGCGATGCAGACCGGATGCATGTCAATGCGGCCAACTCTCTTCTCAAGGTCATTGAAGAACCTCAGAGTGAAGTTCATATCTTTCTGCTGACAGCAGATGAGCAATTGGTTCTCCCGACCATAAAAAGTCGGGCGCAGCAGGTCCATTTTCCGAAAAACCAGGATTTCCTAAAAGAGTATCTCCTTCAGGAAGGTCTGCTCCTTCAACAGGCAAATCTGTTAGCCGACTTTAGTCAAGGTTTTCAAGAAGCACAAACCCTTGCTCAGAGTTCAGCCTTTTTCGATTTGGCAAGGGAGTGTGAGCACTTTGTCACGGCCTGTCTAAAAGTGGATCCTCATGTTTACCTACTTGTATCTCGCTTAGTACAAGAGACAGATGATAAAGAAAAACAGGCCCAGGCCTTCCGCTTGTTGGAGTTGCTCTTTGCCCGCTCCATCAGTCTTGCTCTAGGAAGAGATTATCTAGAACATTTGGTCTTGGCTAAACAAATGTGGGAACGCAATGTAAGTTTCCAAAATTCTCTTGAGTATATGGTTTTGCAGTTGAAAAATAGAAGGTAAAGAGATGAATAAAAAAGAATTATTTGATGCTTTGGATGGCTTCTCCCAGGAATTATTAATCACCTTAGCAGAGGTTGAAGCCATAAAGAAAAATCTCAAGCTCATTGTCGAGGAAAATACTGCTCTGCGTCTTGAAAATGATAAATTGAGAGAGCGCTTAGGAGAAGTGGAGAAAACCAGCTCCCCTAAATTCCATCGCAATGGTCGTGAAAATTTACAAAGAATTTACAATGATGGATTTCATGTTTGTACAGACTCCTATGGTCAACGTCGTGAAAATGATGAAGAGTGTATTTTCTGTGATGAATTGTTATTTAGGGAGTAAACATGCAGATTCAACGAAGTTTTAAAGGGGATAAAGCGACAGGGACTCTCTTTTTAGTGCCAACTCCAATTGGCAATCGGGATGACATGAGCTACCGCATGATCCAAACTCTAAAAGAGGTGGATCTGATAGCAGCGGAAGATACACGCAATACAGGACTCTTGCTCAAGCATTTTGAGATTAGGACGCCACAAACCAGCTTTCACGAGCACAATGCCATGGAGAAAATCCCTGATTTGCTAGCTCATTTAGAGTCTGGAAAGGACCTGGCCCAGGTATCGGATGCAGGACTGCCTAGTATTTCGGATCCAGGTCACGACCTGGTCAAGGCGGCTATTGAGCGAGAGATCCCTGTTGTGGCAGTTCCTGGTCCGAGCGCCGGGATTACGGGTCTAATTGCGAGTGGCTTGGCTCCCCAGCCACATATCTTTTATGGATTTCTCCCGCGAAAAGAAGGGCAGCAAAAGTCCTTTTTCCAGGAGAAACGAGACTATCCTGAGACTCAGATTTTTTATGAGTCCCCGCACCGGGTTCGTGCGACGCTTCAAAATATGCTGACAGTCTATGGAGACCGTCCGGTTGTGCTGGTCCGAGAACTGACCAAGATCTATGAAGAGTACACGCGAGGGACCATCGCAGAGTTAGTGCCTTACCTAGAGGAAAATCCCCTCAAGGGGGAGTGCCTTCTAATTGTGGAGGGGGCCTGTGAGCAGGAGCCAGATCTAGAAGAAGTGGATCTGATCCGAGAGATTGATATACTGGTCCAGTCTGGCATGAAAAAGAACCAGGCAATTAAACAGGTTGCCAAACAATTTGGGCTGCAAAAGAGTGATCTCTATGCCCGTTACCACCAAGAGGAAGAAAAAGGAGAGTCTGATGGAAATTAGAATGGCCTATCCCAATGAAATCAATCGGATTATGGAAATCATCCAAGATGGCAAGGACAGCTTAGCTGCAGCTGGCGTGGATCAATGGCAGGATGGTTATCCGGATCAAGAAATCATTTTTGAGGATATACTAGAAAGCCGTGGTTATGTAGCTGTAGAGAATCAAGAAATCGTTGCCTATGCTGCTCTCTATAAGGGAAATGAAGCTGCTTATAATGACATTTATGATGGAAAATGGGAACATGATAACTATCTCTATATCAGTTTCCACCGGATCGCTGTTGCCAAAGAAGCTACTGGTCGAGGGGTAGCCCAAACCTTCCTTCAAGGCTTGATCGAAGGAGAGAAAGGCCCAGATTTTCGCTGTGATACCCATCCTGACAACAAGGTCATGCAACATCTTTTAGAGAAGTTAGGCTTCCATTACTGTGGAAAGGTACCCATCGATGGGGTTCGTCTCGCTTATCAGAAGATCAAGCGAAAGGCAGAAACCAGTCTCTTCCAAGTGATCAGTGAAGACGATCGCTGGGACTACCGTGCAGAACAGTCTCAAAATGACTAGGTTCTATCGGCAACTCTATCAGAGTCCTTTGGGATCTCTATCTGTTGTGGTGGATGAGGAAAGCCTAGTTGGGATCTGGTTTTGTGACCAAGCAAATTGTGAACAAGGGCTTGATCATATCAAGGAAGCTTGTCAGCCTCTTCATGAAGCTGTCTTTGAATGGCTGGATCAATACTTTTTAGGGGAAAATCCTTCCATGCCCTTTCCTCTATCTCCTAAAGGGACAGACTTTCAACAAAGAGTCTGGACCTACCTAACTCAGATTCCCTATGGGGAGAGTCGGACTTATGGAGAGATTGCCCGAGCCCTGTCTTGCAGATCGGCCCAAGCAGTTGGTCAAGCAGTAGGTCGGAATCCCTTACTCATCCTCATCCCGTGTCACCGAGTACTGGGGACAGAGAAAAAGTTGACAGGCTATGCTGCTGGTCTAAATCGCAAACGTTGGCTGTTGCAACATGAGTCCATATCTTGGAAAGAATAAGGAGAAAAGATGTTATCATTTATTGAATACCCAAAATGCTCGACCTGCCGCAAGGCGAAATCGGAATTAACGAGCTTAGGCTGTGAGTTTGATAGCCAAGATATCGTGGTAGACACACCGACCAGTGAGCAACTGCAAACCTGGATCACGGAGTCTTCCCTACCGATCAAATCCTTCTTTAACACCAGTGGGATGAAGTATCGAGAATTGGGCTTGAAAGACAAGGTGGACCAGCTTTCGATAGAAGAAGCAGTGGCTCTTTTAGCTAGCGATGGCATGCTGATCAAACGCCCTCTCTTAGTGAAAGATGGAAAAGTTGTTCAAGTGGGCTATCGGAAACCCTACTCAGACTTAGGTTTGTAAGAGAAAAGGGAGTTGGAGGCACTGCACCCCAATAATGGGACAAGAGCCCCCCTCTTATGCGACCAGTTTTCTGTACTCTACAGGAGACTGGTCATTTCGATACAGGTTAGTTTAGTTTCTACTGAATATGCTTTTTTGACCATAACAAAACACTCCTGTTTCTAGTTTACCAGATTTCAACAGGAGTGTTTTCTTGTGTCTCGTTTTATAGGTGCAGTGCCAAAGTTTGATTTTTTCTGTCTAACTTTTGGGATGCAGTACAATCAGTTGCTTTTTTGGGGGCCAAGAGATTATTATCCCAGATTCTTGTATAAAACTATTTACTTAGCTCTCTGATTTTTTACTTTTTTTGAAAAGTGAAATACCAAAGATTCCAGCTAAAATAGCAAGAAGATTCATAGCTAATGGCGAATCAGAAGTTCCTGTATTTGGTAACTGAGCTTTTTCCGGGGCTGATTTTTGCTCAGAAGATTGAACGTTTTCTTGTTGAACAGGTTTTGGAGCTGGCTCTGGATTTGGAGTTGGTTTAGGATCTGGAGTTGGTTTAGGATCTGGAGTAGGTTTAGGATCTGGAGTTGGATTAGGATCTGGAGTAGGTTTAGGATCCGGAGTTGGTTTTGGATCCGATTCTTTCTCATACTCATAGATAACATGAGTTGTACCTTCTTTTAACTGACCTGTTTCAGGTGCAGATGTTGAAGAAACACCAACTAGATTGTATTTTTTACCATCTACAGTGATAGAAGACGGACGCTCATCTGCGTTTTCAGCAGCATTATAGGTCACAAGATTTCCATCAGATCCGTAAATAGAAGTTAATGGTGTGTCTTTATATGTTTCCTTGATAGACTGATTTGTTCCCTTGATCACATAATCTACTACTACATCTCCATAGTGAAGCGTAGAAACATCCTGGTCAGCCATATCTTCAAACTCTGAAGCATAATATTTAACAGCACGATTGTATTTCAAATTAAAAATTTTAACATAATTAAAGAAGGTCTCAGGATTAATATTAACATCATGAGGAATAGTTTTCCAGTCACCGTTATTTGGTGTGATATGAGTAGTTGGGTTTGAAACTGACCTAATTAGATGGTCATTCTGAACATAAGTATCATCTACTAAACTTGGATTAGCTAGGGCGCCATAAGTCGCTTTCCCATTGCTGTCTTGATAATATGGTTGAATTTGATGATATTCTTCTAGACTTTGGCAACCTTCTTCATATGAGCCAATCCCACCTTCTTGAGAGCATTTCCAAGCAAATCTCACGTCGATTGGTAAGTACTTGATCTTCTTAGCTTCCTCCAAAGGTACGGTCACAGATACTCGAAGAGCTGTTGATCTCAATGTTTGTGAACTAACAGCATATGTACTAACTCTATCATTATAAGCTTCATAATAGTCAGAATAGCCTGGAACAAAGGCAGAATCTTCATATTCCTTCATATTAACAACGGAAGGTTTCTTACCAGCTGCTAGTTCTTCTGAAGTTGGAACAATCGCCTCTCCATCAGTAGACTCAGCATATTCATTGTACGAAAGCTCTTTCATTGGAACATTGACATCTACAGGATTTTCATTAGCATCACGTGTTCCGATTAAAGTGAAATCAACTTTAGAACCAACTATTTCTGGTATACGAACACGAATGTCACGGACTGTTTGCCCACGATCGCTTGAGTGCATTCCTTTGAAGGCTACAGTGTAATTGTAGACTACACTTTTACCGTCCTCACTAAAATGTGCTGGAAGTCCTTCAACATTGACGTAACCGCCTTCATCAATGATATTGCTACCATCTGGTTCGCAATTAGCGCCTGGGGCAGAGCCTGTTGAAGTCCCAGAAGGACAGGTTGAATCTTCTTTCCCGCCAGTTGTAGCTTCGATATTAGTTGAGATTTCTTCAGCTTTAGGTGAGGAAGCATTGGCATCCTCTTCGTCTGATTTTGGTGAAGTGTCACTAGTAGTGTCCGCTTCAACCCTATTGTCCCCTAAAGACGTGTTCTCAGCATCAGTTGAATTAGTGACACCTAGTTTCACTGACACATTTGCTGGTTCGCTATTAGTTTCATCAGCTTGAACTACTGACTGTGAAACCAAATTTAGAACAACGACAGACATTGTAATGATGCCAAATTTAGTGAGTTTTTTCATACACTTTTTCTCCTTATATGAAAGGGATCATGCATAAGCAAAATCCTATTCATAGATATTATTTTCACATACATTGTACTATGTAAGCGTTTAGTTTGCAAACAATTTCCTAACAAATTAAGAATTCTTTCATATTTTATTGAAAAAACGCGTAAAAACCACAAATAATCTATCATAAAATATAGAAAAAACCGAATTAAGACTCTTTTATTCAATATTTTCTTTTAATTTCTCAACAAAGAGATAGGCTACTGGACAGGTTAAAGTGTTTTTGATCATCAGATTATTAATTTGATAGATTTTTTAACAATCTGTATGTGAGAACACATGACAGGATTTGGAACGGATATCATAGATAGATCAGGGATTGTCACCTCCTAAAAATGGACAGGGCATAGATTTGAAGATCTTATCCCCATCCTCGTCTACCTGCAAAAACTCTGATTTTTTTCACGGCGGAAAATTTCGGTATATTCTTAATCAAATTTAAAAGTTAGATCTTATGTTGATTTCTTTACAAAATCGTTTAACATATTTTACTTAAAAATTATTTTTTTAAATTTCTAAAGGAAGTTGAAGTCCCTTTAATTTTTGCTGTGAAGATGATATAATCATACGAGTGAAATCAATGAAAGAGAGTCAATCATGAGTATTTTAGAGGTGAAAAATTTAAGCCACGGCTTTGGAGACCGGGCTATTTTTGAGGATGTGTCCTTCCGTTTGTTAAAGGGTGAGCATATCGGATTAGTCGGAGCCAATGGTGAAGGGAAATCGACCTTCATGAGCATCGTGACTGGGAAGATGTTGCCTGACGAAGGAAAAGTTGAGTGGTCTAAGTATGTGACCGCTGGGTATCTGGATCAGCACGCTGTTCTAAAAGAAGGACAAACTGTGCGTGATGTTTTGCGGACAGCCTTTGATGAACTTTTTAAAGCAGAGGCTCGCATCAATGACCTCTATATGGAAATGGCTGAAGATGGAGCAGATATGGATGCCCTCATGGAAGAAGTCGGAGAGCTCCAGGATCGATTAGAGAGTCGGGATTTCTATACCTTGGATGCTAAGATTGATGAGGTGGCACGGGCTCTAGGGGTCATGGACTTTGGCATGGAGACAGATGTCACGGCCCTTTCAGGTGGGCAGCGGACCAAGGTCCTCTTGGCAAAACTCTTGCTAGAAAAACCTGATATCTTGCTACTAGACGAGCCGACCAACTACTTGGATGCGGAGCACATCGATTGGCTCAAACGCTACTTGCAGAATTATGAAAATGCCTTTATCCTTATTTCCCACGATATTCCTTTCTTGAATGATGTGATCAACATCGTCTACCATGTGGAAAATCAACAGTTGACCCGCTATTCCGGAGACTACTACCAATTCCTTGAAGTCTATGAAATGAAGAAATCGCAATTGGAAGCGGCTTATGAGCGCCAGCAAAAAGAGATTGCTGATTTGAAGGATTTCGTAGCCCGCAATAAAGCGCGTGTGGCTACACGGAATATGGCCATGTCTCGTCAGAAGAAGCTGGACAAGATGGAACTCATTGAGTTGCAAAGTGAGAAACCAAAACCATCCTTTGAATTTAAAAATGCCCGGACTCCTGGACGCTTCATTTTCCAAGCCAAGGACCTTCAAATCGGGTATGACCGTCCTTTAACCAAGCCTTTGAACCTAACCTTTGAACGCAATCAAAAGGTGGCCATCATCGGAGCTAACGGAATCGGGAAAACCACTCTCTTAAAGAGCTTGCTAGGAATCATCCCGCCGATTGCTGGAGAAGTAGAGCGTGGAGATTATCTTGAACTTGGCTACTTTGAGCAAGAGGTTGAAGGTGGCAATCGTCAGACACCACTTGAAGCAGTTTGGAATGCCTTTCCAGCTCTCAACCAAGCAGAAGTCCGTGCAGCCCTTGCCCGCTGTGGTTTGACCACCAAGCATATCGAGAGTCAAATTCAGGTACTATCTGGTGGGGAGCAAGCCAAGGTGCGTTTCTGTCTTTTGATGAATCGTGAAAACAATGTCTTGGTACTGGACGAGCCGACCAACCACTTGGATGTGGATGCCAAAGATGAATTGAAACGGGCCCTTAAAGAATACAAGGGATCGATTCTCATGGTTTGCCACGAGCCAGATTTCTATGAAGGCTGGATGGACCAAATCTGGGACTTTAATGAATTGACGTAAACACAAAAAGAGAACCGTGTGGTTCTCTTTTTAGATTGAGGTTGAAATCTTCTTAGAAACTTTCCTTATGTGAGTACGGACGTCAGCGAACTTCGAAGTAAGTTCCATGACTTAGTTTTGGACCTAAGGTTCCAAAACTCCCGAATGCTAGAAACATTAATGTTTCTAGCATTTTTCTCACTGCGGAAAGTTGCAGTAGATGAATATCTCAAATAATTAGAATTCATTTTATGTATCGAAGAATCTATTTGATAATATAATGTAAAATGTTTATCAATATCTTAAAAAGAGAACCTGGCGGTTCTCTTTTGATTATTTCTTGAAATCATAGTCTTTTATGACTTCCATCTTTTCAATTTTGACATCTTCTTTTGGTTTGTCTTTATCGTCCGTTTCAGCTTCGGCAATTTTATCGACAATATCCATGCCGTCGATGACTTGTCCAAAGACAGTGTAGTTCCCACCATCAAGAGTAGGGTTTCCACCATTCTTATAGGCTTCGATGATTTTAGCAGGGAAGCGCTCAGTTGGAAGCTTGCTGGACCAGTCTTCTTTATTTTGGTTAATATAGAATTGGCTACCATTTGTATTTGGTCCAGAATTGGCCATGGCTAAAGCACCACGAAGATTGTAGAGGTAAGGGGAGTATTCATTTTCAAAGCCTGCTCCCGAATCTTTAGAGGTATCTTTTCCTTTCCAAATAGATTCGCCACCTGTACCGTCTCCTTTAGGATCTCCTGTTTGGATCATAAAGTTATTAATGACGCGGTGGAAGAGGAGGCCGTCATAATAACCTTCCTTAGCGTGGGTCAAGAAATTCTCAACGGCTAAAGGTGCGTATTTCGGAAAGAGCTTAACGGTAATGTCCCCTTTGTTGGTCGTGATTTTAACGACAGCTTCATCTTCAGCAACTTCTTTGGAGAGCTGAGGAAAGACCGCATTTTCATTGGTCATCGCATCTTGGATATCCTTACGAAGCTGATCTAATTTCTTTTGTTCACTAGCATCTACGCTAGAAGTAGTTGTTTGCTTAGTTTCTGAAGCCGAGCTAGAGGATGTCTTTGTATCTGATTGATTAGAGCCACATCCTGCCAAAGCTAAACCGGAAAATACAAGTAGGGCAATTAATTTTTTCATATTAATCCTTTCAACACATTAGTCTATCCTCTATTGTACCTTAATTTTTCATTTGATTCAAATCTAGTCATAGGAGGGGCCTATGTTCAACTTGCGGACCTATAGAAAATAAGGTATCATGAGTGGTGAATTACTTGTTGGAAATTGATTTGTTTTTAAGTGAAATTAAAGTCTACGAATGGAGGTTACAAATTGGAGTATAAAACTCTACGCAAAAACTATAGACTCTATATTAGATCTGCTGGCCTTTTGGCAATGCTTCTGATTGTTTGCATTGCGTTAGTGGTCAGATATACTCTTCTTCAGACTACTGCCCTCTTTTTGGTCCTTGCAGGCTTATTCTTATTTATCCAATGGCTCAAGAAGAGCTACACGAACAAATGCAACACCTTGCTGCATGTAGACTTAGATTTAGCTTTTTGGCAGCAATACCTTCAGTTGAACAAGAATGTGAAAAAGGCCATTTCACAGATAGATATTAAGTTGACATCGGTCGCCTATTCTTTTATGGTGGGAGATTTCGATACTGTCATAAAGGAAGCTAGGGAGGCACTTAGTCAGAAGGAACTACCGCAGAAATATAAGAACTTTTTTGAGAGTTATCTCATGCGATCAACGGTCCTGACAGATCCTGATTTGTCTAGAGAAGAGCTAGAGGCTCAGTTAAATGGATTGACCATTACAGACCCTACACTGGCTGAGAAAACAAAAATGGTCTGTCTCGCTCTTTATGATTTAACCATTGCCCACCAAAGCAATGATTATTTTGAAGACTTAAGCAATGACTTCAAGTACCAGCAGTTGGAAATTATTTACTACCAAGCCTTGAATGCTAATCTTAAAGGAGATAAGCATAGAGTGAAGGAGCTTTTTCGCAAGTTGATTTTAGAAGATGAGTCGCTCTATATTGTTCAAAAGGCTCAACAATACTTGAAGGATGAGGGGAATTATCTGTAAATCCTCCAATCAAAACAGAATTTTTCCAAATGAAGGTATAAATAGTTCAAGAGAGATAGGATTAAAATGGAGAAACAGATGCCTACTATTTCAGATATATTAGAAAAATATTATGTAAATCATGAGGTGAATCCCTATATTTCGCCTGATAGGGATTTGGGAGCTTGGTTGTTGGACCCTAAGCCCGTTTCGAAGAGAAACATGGAGCTCCTCAAAGACGGATTACTTGCGGGGGATATCATTCTCTTGTGGCGGATCCATTTTGGAACATTTACGACTGAGACTTGGTTTCCCAAGTACTTTGAATACACCTATGGGATTCATGCGCCGGAACATGTGAAAGTTTTGGTGGATAAGGGGTATGCTTATATCGAATCAGCTTTTGATTCGCTGGACCACATCAATGCGACCATGAAAAAAGCCATTCTCAAAAAGAAAGGAGTCGCTGGCTTGTCCAAGATGAAAGCGGCCGATTTGAACCAAGCTCTGGCTAATCACTTTACCGAAGAAGAGTTGGCACAAGAGTTCTCGGTTCGGGGCTATCAGTTGACGGAGAAAGGAAAGCAAGCGTTGGAAGAGCATCAAGCCATCATCGACCGCCATCCCAAGAAAAATCTATAAGTAACAGTATCTGAGTGGTACTGTTTTCTTGTTGCTTTCGTAAATCGCAGAAAAGGATTTTACTAGAGAACTAGTCTAGAAATGTGGTATAATAAGGGTTATGGCAAACAATAATCAATCAAAAAAAACACGGTCGACGAGACGACTGTCTAAAGCAGAAATAGAAAGAAAAAAAGCAATTCGCCGAATGATCATGACGATTGTCTTAACTCTCGTCTTCATTTTCGCCTTTTTACGATTAGGAGCCTTAGGCTTAGTGACCTACAACCTTATCCGGCTCTTGGTAGGTAGTCTGGCTTACGTCGCAATGACGGCTGTTATTGTCTACCTCTTCTTTTTCAAATGGATTGAGAAGCATGAGGGAACCTTGTCTGGCTTTTTAAGTCTTTTTGCAGGCTTACTATTGATCTATCAAGCTTACTTTGTCTCCCTCTTGAAACTTGAAGGCTCTTCTGTGGGGCCAACCTTATCACGTATCTTAGGGGACCTTGTACATCTTCGCGTCTCTTCTTTTGCAGGAGGAGGTTTGCTTGGTGCCATCCTGTACACGCCGATTGCCTTCTTGCTTTCGAACATTGGGACTTACTTTATTGGAGGTCTCTTGATCGTACTAGGGCTTCTCTTGATGAGCTCTTATTCGGTTTATGACTTGTATGAGCAGGCTGTCGCAGCTTTTCACTCCTTTATGGAAAAACGGGAAATTCGTCGTCAAGAGCGCTTTGTCGAGCGTGAAGAGAAGAAGGCCCTTCAAGCAGAAGCAGAGGAAGCTGCCCGCATCGAGCAACTTGCAGAAGCTAGTCCCATGAGCACAGAAGGCTATCCTGTAGATCTTGAGACAGGTGAGGTCATGGAACCTGTGATCGAAGCAGAAGAGCTTGTAGAGGAGTCCTACCCTCAAATCTATCTACCAAATGAAGAGGAAGGTTATTCGGAAGACTGGCCAGAAGACAATCCAGAGGAAATGGAAGAACTTCCTGAGGAGGATGTGGATGAAGAAGTCACTGTGGACTTCACACCTAAGGAACTCCTTCAGTACAAACTTCCAACGATTGATCTCTTCGCACCTGACAAACCGAAAAACCAATCCAAAGAGAAGAACATCGTTCGCAAAAATATCCGCATTTTGGAAGAAACCTTTGCAAGCTTTAACATCAAGGCGACAGTGGAACGGGCGGAAATCGGTCCTTCTGTCACCAAATATGAGGTCAAGCCGGCTGTCGGTGTGCGGGTCAACCGCATCTCCAACCTAGCAGATGATTTGGCCTTAGCCCTTGCGGCCAAGGATGTGCGGATCGAAGCACCGATTCCAGGGAAGTCTCTGGTCGGGATTGAAGTGCCCAACTCAGAGATTGCGACCGTTTCCTTCCGTGAATTGTGGGAGCAGTCCAAAACAGACCCAGCTAAACTCCTTGAGATTCCTCTTGGGAAGGCTGTAGATGGTTCAGCTCGGACCTTTGATTTGGCCCGGATGCCCCACCTCTTGGTAGCTGGTTCTACCGGATCTGGTAAATCGGTTGCGGTTAATGGGATCATTTCGAGTATCTTGATGAAGGCCCGTCCGGACGAAGTCAAATTTATGATGGTCGATCCAAAGATGGTGGAGCTTTCTGTCTATAATGATATTCCTCACCTCTTGATTCCAGTTGTGACTAACCCACGCAAGGCCAGTCGGGCCCTACAAAAGGTTGTCGATGAGATGGAAAATCGCTACGAACTCTTCTCGAAAGTGGGTGCTCGGAATATTGCTGGCTTTAATGCCAAGGTTGCGGAGTACAATACCCAGTCTGAGATGAAGCAAGTACCACTTCCATTGATTGTGGTCATTGTCGATGAGTTGGCAGACTTGATGATGGTGGCAAGTAAAGAAGTGGAAGATGCTATTATTCGTCTTGGACAGAAGGCGCGTGCGGCAGGGATCCACATGATCCTTGCGACCCAACGGCCATCGGTTGATGTTATTTCAGGTTTGATCAAGGCCAATGTACCTTCCCGTGTCGCTTTTGCGGTTTCATCTGGGACCGACTCACGGACCATCTTGGATGAAAATGGGGCAGAGAAACTACTCGGTCGCGGAGACATGCTCTTTAAACCGATTGATGAAAACCACCCGATTCGTCTACAAGGGTCCTTTATCTCAGATGACGATGTGGAACGGATTGTCAACTTTGTCAAGGAGCAGGCAGAAGCCGATTATGATGATGCCTTTGATCCAGGCGAAGTATCCGAGTCGGACTTTGATGGTGGTATGGGTGGCTCTGATGAAGGCGATCCTCTCTTTGAAGAGGCCAAAGCGCTCGTGATCGAGACCCAAAAAGCCAGTGCGTCGATGATTCAGCGTCGCTTATCAGTTGGTTTCAACCGGGCCACTCGCCTCATGGAAGACTTGGAAGCAGCAGGTGTCATCGGACCAGCTGAAGGAACCAAGCCAAGAAAGGTCTTGCAGACCAATTAATCTTTCTTTAAACGAAGAAGGAATGAGATATTTGACAATAGCAAAAACCTGCCTGTACAAGGGGCAGGTTTTCTTTACGATAAAAAGGAAAGGATAGCCAGATGCATCTCGATACCATTCACCATATTGCCATTATTGGCCACGATTATGACAAAACCAGAGAATTTTATGTAGATAAATTGGGCTTTGAACCTTTAGACGAACACCATCGGCCAGAAAAGCAGGATATTCTCTTTAATATTCGAAAGGGAAATCTGACCTTGGAAATATTTATCAAACCAGATGCCCCAAAGAGACCCTTTCTCCCTCATCCAGAGCATACAGGTCTTCGTCATCTGGCTTTTCGAGTAGAAGATGTTCAAGCCTGTTTAGTAGAGTTTGACCAATTAGGAATCCCCCATACAGAGCTACGAGTGGATGATTTTGATGGGCGCAAAATGGCCTTCTTCTTTGATCCAGATGGCTTGCCTCTGGAACTCCACGAGTAGGTATAAAAAATCTTCGGTCTCTAGTTCCAAGCAAGAAGACAGCCTTTTTGCTAAACTGGATATAGATAAAAGAAAGAAGTATATATGGAAGAGAAGCGATATAGCGGGCTAACGAATGAGCAAGTCCAAAGCCGAATCAGACAAGGCAAACAAAATCGAGTAACCATCACGGCTGAAAAGTCGACGAGAGAGATTGTTTATTCAAATGTCTTTACTTATTTCAACCTGGTCTTTGGTATTTTAGCTATCTTATTGGTATTAGTA
Organism: Streptococcus australis ATCC 700641; assembly: GCF_000186465.1. GTDB lineage: Bacteria > Bacillota > Bacilli > Lactobacillales > Streptococcaceae > Streptococcus > Streptococcus australis. The sequence continues at coordinate 1,015,692 of NZ_GL636091.1, forward strand.
CGGTCTTGGAACAATATGTTATTTGTTCCTATTGTCGTCGTCAACTCCTTGATCGGGATTGTTCAAGAATTGCGGTCCCGTCGGATTTTGAATAAGATGCGCCTTCTTCAAGTGGAGAAAGCTCGAGTGATTCGTGAGGGAGAACGACTGGACCTTCCTGTCGACCAGGTGGTAGAGGGGGATGTCGTCTTGTTCCAAGCAGGGGATCAGATCTATGCAGATGCCAAAGTTCTAGACGGTTCGATCATGGTCGATGAGTCTCAATTAACAGGTGAAGCAGATGAAATCCCTAAAGGAGAGAATCAGAAACTCATGTCAGGAAGTTTTGTCATTTCAGGCCAGGCAGTTGCTGTCTTGGAACAAGTAGGAGATTCGTCTTATATTAATCAGCTGAGTATCTCCGCAAAAAGAGTCAAGGGACACGAAGAATCTGAAATGGTTCATGCAGTGGACGGCCTTGTCCGAATGATCGGAATGATTCTCATCCCGATTGGCTTGCTCTTGTTCTTGCAGAGTTATCTAGGAAATCAAGAATCCCTCAAAGTTAGCATCACCTCTATGGTCGGTGCCATCATTGGGATGATCCCAGAGGGACTCTACCTCTTAATGACTCTGGCCTTGGTGCTAGGAGCAACCCGTTTAGCCCTTCAAAAGGTCCTGCTCAATAGTATGAAGGGGATTGAAACCCTATCCCGTATCGACGTCCTCTGTCTAGACAAGACGGGAACAATTACCGAACACAGGATGCAGGTAAGTGAGCTCCTCCCCTTGGCACTAGCTGAAAAAGAAGGCAAAGAAATATTAAGTCACTATCTCCAAGCAAGTGAAGATCAAAATGATACCATTACGGCCATTCGCAAGTCTCACTCCGTCCAACCCGCCCAAGTATGGCCCGTTCAAGACCGCCTTCCTTTTTCATCTAAGAAGAAATTCGGGGGACTTCAGTTCCAAGAAGGGATCTACCTGTTAGGGGCGCCGGATGTCTTGCTCAGAGATGATCTCCATGCTTACCAAGAAGTGTGGCAACGAGAGATTGAACGAGGAGCGCGTGTCCTTATTTTGGGGCATTACCAGGGGGAGCAGTTGACGGAAGTATTAGAAGCTCCAGTCCTTCCCCTTCTAGCCATAGTCTTGGAGAATCCTGTTCGGTCGACTGCTCCTGAAACCTTCGCCTATTTCCAAAAACAAGGGGTGACCATCAAGGTTATTTCAGGGGATCATCCTGTTACAGTTGCTGCCGTTGCTCAAAAAGCAGGTATTCCAGATGCGGATCGGGTCGTAGATGCGAGTCAGCTCAAGACGCGTGAGGAGATGGTAGAGGCAGCCAGGACCTACACCGTCTTTGGACGAGTTAGTCCAGAACAAAAACAAATCCTCGTAGAGAGCTTGCAGGCGGATGGTCATAAGGTTGGCATGACAGGAGATGGGGTCAATGATATCCTCGCTATGAAAAAGGCTGATTGTAGTATTGCCATGAATACGGGACATGATGCGACCAAAAAGGTGGCCCAGGTTGTGCTTTTAGATTCGGACTTTTCTCACATGCCATCTATTGTGGATGAAGGTCGCCGAGTGGTCAACAATATTCAACGTTCTGCGAGTCTCTTTTTGGTCAAGAATATTTTTTCAATTTTATTGGCTATTTTGGCCATTCTCTTTAGTTTCACCTATCCCATCCAGGCTTCTCAGATGTCCTTGATCAGTGGATTTACCATTGGAATCCCAGGTTTCTTGCTGGCCTTGGAGAAGAATCGTGCCCGGATAGAAGGAGACTTTATTGAAACCGTGATAGAGCAAGCTCTTCCAGCTGCCTTGACCAATCTCATATCAGTCCTTTTCCTTGTGGTTCTGGGTCCTTTCCTTGCATTAAGTCAGGGAGAAATTTCGACCATCTCTATCTACTTGCTGGCATTGATTGGCTTTACAAAAGTATACCAACTCAGCCTTCCCTTTAATCATGTAAAATTGGGCATCATCCTTCTGAATATAGCTGGATTTTACCTGTCGGTTTTTGTATTTTCTTCCATTTTTAATCTCAGCCATCTTCATCTGACTGGCTGGATCATGACCCTTGTCCTAGGACTGGTCATGGAAGGAGTCTTATGGTTGATGAATCGTCTTATTTATTCCATAGTGACCCATCTGCATAAGTCCAGAAACAAATAGAAAAACGGTATGAACTATGATTTTAGTTCATACCGTTTTATTGTTGCTATAGATCAGATGAAGAGACTGATCGTCATAATGAGGTAAAGGAAGAAGGTAATGAGGAAGCCTGCTCGCCAAAAGTACTTAAAAAATTTCGGATAGTAAAAACTACGTCTCTTTTTCAAAAAATAAATGGTTAAGCCAATAGCTAAAAGGGACAAGGCCAATAACAATTGTGGCAACAAATTATGATAGTAAGCCGCATCTGAAATTAAATAGTATTCTAGCGCAAAAAGAGGAAAAGCCAGGTCGGCAAAATTCCAACCATATCGACGCAGTTTAAAGACTCGAATAATAATCCCACTGAGAATCAGGGTCAAAAAAATAAATACAAGGGAAGCAACTTTTATTAACATACCTCCATTTTATCACAAAAGTAAAAAAAGTGTGATGGAAATGAAATTTTTTCTTGCATTCGGAAGAAAATAGTGTATAATAGAAAGGTATGCGCAGAGCATACTTGTGGGAGGTAAAAATCTGTAATTACCGCCAAAACCACAAAGGAGGATTTAAGAAATGGCTAAAAAAGTCGAAAAACTTGTAAAATTGCAAATCCCTGCTGGTAAAGCTACTCCAGCTCCACCGGTTGGACCAGCACTTGGTCAAGCAGGTATCAACATCATGGGATTCACTAAAGAGTTTAACGCTCGTACAGCTGACCAAGCTGGTATGATTATCCCAGTTGTGATCACTGTTTATGAAGATAAATCATTTGATTTCGTTACAAAAACACCACCAGCTGCTGTTCTTTTGAAAAAAGCTGCAGGTGTTGAAAAAGGATCAGGTACACCTAACAAAACGAAAGTTGCAACAGTTACTCGTGCACAAGTACAAGAAATTGCTGAAACTAAGATGCCAGATTTGAACGCTGCAAACATTGAGTCTGCAATGCGTATGATCGAAGGTACTGCTCGTTCTATGGGATTCACTGTTACTGACTAATTGTAACAATCCTATTTGCCCGCAATACACTTGATCATGAGACGAGTGACGTGGGAGATGAAAATCGATATGACCACATTACAAGGAGAAAGATAAAATGGCTAAAAAAAGCAAACAACTTCGTGCTGCACTTGAAAAAATCGACAGCACAAAAGCATACAGCGTAGAAGAAGCTGTAGCTCTTGCAAAAGAAACTAACTTTGCAAAATTTGACGCAACTGTAGAAGTTGCTTATAACTTGAACATCGACGTGAAAAAAGCTGACCAACAAATCCGTGGTGCAATGGTATTGCCAAACGGAACTGGTAAAACTGCTCGCGTTCTTGTATTTGCACGTGGTGCAAAAGCTGAAGAAGCAAAAGCTGCTGGTGCAGACTTCGTAGGTGAAGATGACCTTGTTGCGAAAATCAACGATGGTTGGTTGGACTTCGACGTAGTTATCGCTACACCTGACATGATGGCTCTTGTTGGACGTCTTGGACGTGTCCTTGGACCACGTAACTTGATGCCAAACCCTAAAACTGGTACTGTAACAATGGATGTTGCTAAAGCAGTTGAAGAGTCTAAAGGTGGTAAAATCACTTACCGTGCAGACCGTGCAGGTATCGTTCAAGCCATCATCGGTAAAGTGTCATTTGACGCTGATAAATTGGTTGAAAACTTCAAAGCTTTCAACGATGTTATCCAAAAAGCAAAACCAGCTACAGCTAAAGGTACTTACGTAACTAGCTTGACTTTGACTACAACTCAAGGTCCTGGTATCAAAGTGGATGTTAACTCACTTTAATTAGAAATCAAAGCTACCTTCGGGTAGCTTTTTTTCTTTTTTTGAATGATTTAGAAGGTTCTACCTTGATGATAAATTCAATAGATATTAAAACGCTTGCATAAGTACAGGAAAAGGGTATAATATAGTTGAAAAACTAAAAAAAGGAGAATCAAATGATTTTTAAACGTTCAAACGGAGAATTCCGTGAAACTGATCGAGTGACTCGTTTCAAATTGATCAAGTCGGGTAAGAACTGGTTGCGTGCAGCCACTTCAAATTTTGGTTTGCTCAAAGTGATCCGAGGTCAAGTCGAAGAGACTGTTGTTGCTGAGGTTCGTGAAGATGCTGTTTCTGCTAAGAGCCGTCACCTCTTAAAAGGGATCGTAGTGGCAGCAGCAGTTCTAAGTGCTACTACAGTTGCAAATACTACGTTTGCGGATGAAGTAGGAAACGAAGTAGTTTCTTCCTCTACAGCAGTGAGTGCTCCATCCGTTTCAACTGAAGCAGCTTCTAAAGAAGTCTCAGCCCCTCAAAATGAAAGTGCTGTAGCATCGGATGATAAAGCTATTTTGGAACAAAATGCTTCTGAGGCTGCATTATTGAATCAGATAGCAGAAAAATATGCTTCCAATCATCAAAATGCAGAACAGAAAGCTGCTATCAAAGAGGCTGTTGCAAAAGTTCAAGCTGAATTGCCAGCAAAAGAAGCTTCGACCAATTCTGGTGAGAATGCTCCATCATATGCTGAGCAACGATCACGCTTGAACAAGTCAGTAGATGACATGATGGAAACCTTGAAGGCGGCAGGTTTCAATGGAAACACAACCGTTAATGGTGCACCTGCAATTTCTGCTCAGTTGGATGCTCTTTCAACTTCAACTACTCTGACAGCACCATCTGTTTCTCCAATAATGGATGAACCAAATGGAGCTTCAATTGAGGATCCAGCATGGAACAATACAAATTATCAATTGGATCCAAATGCAGATCGCTATACTTATTCTATTTGGGATCTTCAAAACTGGCAAGGTGCAGCTAATCAAGGTGGTGTTACCTATAACAATGGTGGCTATTATGTAACCTTCTCAGTAGATCGCTCTACTGTAGGAACGACACAGACGCCAACTGTTCACGCTCGTTTAGTAGAAAAAGCTACTGGCAAAGAAGTAGAAACATTGGATATGACTGCCAATTCAACGTTCCAATTTAGCACCTTGGTGAAAGAAAATCCTACTTATGCCCCACAATTTGATTATACTACTGGGGAATCTTCGCAAATCCTAGGAACTTGGACCAATAACCGTGAAGCTGGTCCAACTTCTGATGATAAATATAAACACCACATTCTTCAAATTCGTGATACGGTTAAACCAGGAAATGTTGGAGAAACAAAACCAAATGTTCAAACAGTTATCCCAATTGAAAAAGTAACCCATACTACCCACTATAAAGTAGAAGGTACGAATAAAGAATTAGCTTCCTACAGCCAGACAGGTATTGAAAGCCAAGACTACAAGGCATCTAATCCGCGTTCATTTGAAGGCTACGAGTTCGTACGTACGGATGCTGAAAAGGATATGGCAGGTTCTCTAGGTGGTGTCGGAGCTAAATACCTAGAACTCCAAGGTGGACGTGCTCACTACTATGTCAAACGGATTGTAGAGCAAGTCGATAAAGACGGTACATCAGTTGTCAAATTGTACGCTTTAGACCCATCAAAAGTGGCATCGTATAATCCATCTACAGATGTAAATACGCTTGACTTAACCAACTATACACTATTGTATACCTCAGATCCGGTTAAGCCAGGAGCTAAGCCAACACCTGCTGGAACAGCAACTGAACCTAAAGAGGTCGGATATGTTGACAGTAAGGATGGAAAATACCATCTTAAAGTAGCAACTTATACGGATGGTGGAAATGGGAATGTGCGCTTGAGTGGTTGGTTCAACAAGGCCACTGGGGATGCCTTTACAGATTCACCACAGTTTTCAGCAGATGTCGATCCCGTTCGAAACAATACTTCCAATATCATTGGTGGGAACACACCAGGAGATAAAGCGTCTGGATATCCATCATTCTTTAATAACTATTCTCTTCCATCCATTAAAGAAATTTCTACCGATGTAACGCACTATTACCGTAAAACAGATGCTACAGGTAATGTTTACGTGCATTATCAAGATACAGAAGGTAAGACTATTAAGCCAGATGTAACCGATGAAAAAGCTCAACCAGTTGATTCAGCTTACGACACAGTAGTAGACAACCGTCCAGAAGAAATCGAAAAAGACGGTAAGACTTATGTATTGGTACCAGCGGGTAACTACACAGTTGGTGAAGTTGATGACCAAGGCCACCTTACATCATCAGATGACACAACTGGTAAAGTAGCTGAACAAGATAAGAACGTCACCTATGTATACAAACTGAAGGAAACTCCAGCTGAGCCGAAGAAGGGTGAAGTTATCATCACTTACATAGACGAAAATGGTAAGGAAATCGAAAAACCTCGTCAAGATACACCAAACTCACCATATGACACACCATATAACACCACTGAGGAAGGTGAAAAACCGAATACTATCAAGACACCAGATGGTAAGACCTATAAGATCGTACCAAAAGGTGACTACCCAGTAGGTAAAGTTGACGAAGATGGACATTTGGAATCATCTGATCCAGTTAAAGGTAAAGTTGACAAACCAAAATCAACCATCACTTACGTTTATAAAGAAGTGAAGGAAACCCCAGCTGAGCCTAAGGGTAACGTCTACGTACACTATGTAGATACAGAAGGTAAGACCATCAAGTCAGATGTGACCGACGAAAAAGCTCAACCAGTGGATAAAGACTACGACACAGTTGTAGACAACCGTCCACAAGAGATTGAATTTGAAGGCAAGACTTATGAATTGGTACCTGCAGGTAACTATACAGTTGGTGGAGTAGATGACCAAGGTCACCTCAAGTCTACTGATCCTACCACAGGTAAAGTGATCGAAGGCGATAAGAATGTAACGTATGTTTACAAACTGAAAGAAACTCCAGACAAACCTGTAGAACCAACTCCAGACAAGCCTGTAGAGCCAACTCCAGACAAGCCTGTAGAGCCAACTCCAGACAAACCTGTAGAACCAACTCCAGACAAGCCTGTAGAGCCAACTCCAGATAAGCCTGTAGAGCCAACTCCAAACAAGCCTGTAGAGCCAACTCCAGATAAGCCTGTAGAGCCAACACCAGGTAAACCGGTGGATCCAACACCAGGTAAACCAGTGAATCCAACACCAGGTAAACCGGTGGATCCAACACCAGGTAAACCAGTGAATCCAACACCAGGTAAACCAGTGGATCCAACACCAGGTAAACCGGTGGATCCAACACCAGCTAAAGAACAACTTCCAAATACTGGTGAAACTACATCTGTAGGATCAACTGTACTCGGACTAGTTGCAGGACTTGTAGGATTGGCAGCACTTGGACGTCGTAAAGAGGGAGACGAAAAATAATTCTTCTTTCTTTGGTGAAAGATTGATTTTGCTGAATTCCAAATAGCAAGGTCTACTCGATGACTAGAAAAGGTTTTATAGCCTTGAAAAAGGGGATGATGCATCCCCTTTTTTAGACTAGTCAATCATTTTTGTTATCACAATGAGATTTTTATAATAGGAGCCTCAAGTTCTAAACAGGTTGAAAGCTACAACCTGTTTGTCTCAAGAGGCTCTTTTTAATAGGTAAGAAAGTCATACAACTTCATTAATTTGGAACGTTGAAAGAAAGTTCTCCTTTGGAGGAATCACCTATCCATACGAGCTGGCACACTCAGAAATGGTCAATAGAAAAGTATGGGGTAAAATAATCAATTTTAAGACGACAAGATAAAATTTTTTTGATAGATATCACTATATAAAAAACGCTTTTTGTGGTAAAATAATACAGATCATAAAAGGAGTGACAAAATGGTAGAACCTAAGTATAAACGTATTTTAATTAAGTTATCAGGTGAAGCGTTAGCCGGTGAACGGGGTGTCGGAATTGATATCAAAACGGTTCAAAAGATGGCCCTTGAAATCAAAGAAGTTCATGACCTTGGAATTGAAATTGCTCTCGTTATCGGTGGAGGAAATCTCTGGCGTGGAGAACCTGCGGCGGAAGCAGGTATGGATCGCGTTCAAGCAGATTACACTGGAATGCTTGGAACAGTTATGAATGCCTTGGTGATGGCGGATTCTCTTCAACAGGTTGGAGTAGATACGCGTGTCCAAACAGCGATTGCTATGCAACAAGTCGCTGAGCCTTATATCCGTGGCCGCGCCCTTCGTCACTTGGAAAAAGAGCGTATTGTTATCTTTGGTGCAGGCATTGGTTCTCCATACTTCTCAACGGATACAACGGCTGCTCTTCGTGCCGCTGAAATTGAAGCAGACGCAATCTTGATGGCTAAGAATGGTGTTGACGGCGTTTATAATGCTGATCCAAAGAAAGACAAGACAGCTGTGAAGTTTGAAGAATTAACTCACCGTGATGTCATCAATAAAGGCCTTCGTATCATGGATTCGACAGCATCGACCATCTCAATGGACAATGATATTGACTTAGTCGTTTTCAACATGAATGAGCCAGGTAACATCAAACGCGTTGTCTTTGGAGAAAATATCGGTACTACCGTTTCTAATAATGTAGAAAAATAAGGAAGTTAGAGGAATAAAATGGCAAATCCAATCGTAGAAAAAGCTAAAGAAAGAATGTCTCAGTCTCACCAAAGTTTGGGACGTGAATTTGGAAGTATCCGGGCAGGTCGTGCAAACGCAAGTCTCTTGGACCGTATCTATGTTCAATATTACGGAGTTGATACTCCATTGAATCAAATCGCATCTATCACGATTCCAGAAGCCCGTGTGATGTTGATCACGCCTTTTGACAAGTCTTCATTGAAAGATATTGAGCACGCTTTGAATGCTTCTGACCTTGGTATTACTCCGGCTAACGATGGTTCGGTCATTCGCTTGGTCATCCCAGCTTTGACAGAAGAAACCCGTCGTGACTTGGCCAAAGAAGTGAAAAAAGTTGGTGAAAATGCTAAGGTAGCGATCCGTAACATCCGTCGTGATGCTATGGATGAAGCTAAGAAACAAGAAAAAGCAAAAGAAATCACTGAAGATGAATTGAAGGGTCTTGAAAAAGAAATACAAAAAGTAACGGATGATGCTGTGAAACATATCGATGAAATGACAGCTCACAAAGAAAAAGAATTGCTTGAAGTCTAATCATTTCCAGCAGTTTACAGAGGAAATGAACTCAGTTGGCACTGCTGGCTGGGTTTTATTTCCATTAAGGGGCTATTGATCATCATTAGCTAGAAAGAAGGAAGAAATGAATACCAATCTCGCACATGATATCGTGGGCCTTGTTACGGATGAGAATGACCGTTTTTACTTTGTCCAAAAGGATGGGCAAACCTATGCCTTGGACAAGTCTGAAGGAGAGCATGCTCTTGGAGAGTCCGTCAAGGGCTTTGCCTATACGGATATGAAGCAACGTTTGCGCCTGACCACACTTGAAGTCACAGCTCGTCAGGACCAATTTGGTTGGGGGACAGTGACAGAAGTTCGTAAGGACCTGGGTGTTTTTGTCGATACTGGTCTACCAGACAAGGAGATTGTCGTATCTCTGGATATTCTGCCAGAGATCAAGGAACTATGGCCTAAAAAAGGAGATAAACTCTTTGTTCGCCTGGAAGTCGATAAAAAAGATCGAATCTGGGGTGTCTTGGCCTACCAAGAAGACTTCCAACGGATTGCTCGTCCAGCCTACAACAATATGCAGAATCAGAACTGGCCGGCTATCGTCTATCGCTTAAAACTTTCAGGGACCTTTGTTTACTTACCTGAGAACAATATGTTAGGCTTTATCCATCCAAGTGAGCGCTTTGCCGAACCTCGTTTGGGACAAGTCCTAGATGCCCGGGTTATTGGTTTCCGAGAGGTGGATCGGACCTTGAATTTATCCTTGAAGCCACGCTCGTTTGAAATGCTGGAAAACGATGCACAGATGATTTTGGCATATTTAGAAAACAATGGAGGCTTTATGACCTTGAATGATAAGTCCTCCCCAGAAGAAATTAAGGCAACCTTTGGCATTTCCAAGGGGCAGTTCAAAAAAGCTCTGGGAGGCTTGATGAAAGCAGGGAAAATCACACAGGATGCCTTTGGTACAGAATTAAAATAAAAGGAGTCCTATGCGAAAATCATTTTATACTTGGTTGATGACAGAGCGCAATCCCAAAAGCAATGCTCCCAAGGCTCTTCTAGCTGATCTGGTCTTTCATGAGACAGCCTTTCCAAAGCATACAGATGATTTTGATGAAGTCAGTCGCTTTCTGGAAGAGCATGCCAGTTTCTCCTTTAATCTAGGAGATTTTGATGCAATTTGGGAAGAATACCTAGGTCATTAAGTACAAGAGAATCAAAGTGGGCCGGGGATGGTCAATTCTCGGTCTCTTTGTTATAATAGAGAAAACTTACAGAAATAGAGAGGTTCTTTATTTGAAAGAACATTCAATTGATATTCAATTAAGTCATCCAGATGATCTCTTCCATCTATTTGGATCCAATGAACGTCACTTGCGTTTGATGGAGCAGGAGTTGGATGTGATCATCCATGCCCGAACAGAAATTGTCCAGGTCATCGGTCAAGAAGAAGATTGTGAAAAAGCCAGACAAGTTATTGAGGCTTTGCTTATCTTGGTGAATCGTGGCATGACTATCGGGACGCCGGATGTTGTAACAGCTATTCAAATGGTTCGTAATGATGAGTTGGATAAGTTCGTGGCCTTGTATGAAGAAGAAATCATCAAGGATAGCTACGGCAAGCCCATTCGGGTAAAAACGCTAGGTCAAAAGATTTATGTAGATAGTGTCAAGCACCATGATGTGACCTTCGGGATTGGACCAGCAGGGACTGGGAAGACCTTTTTGGCAGTAACTTTGGCCGTGACCGCCCTCAAGCGTGGTCAAGTCAAGCGCATTATTTTGACTCGCCCAGCCGTGGAAGCAGGAGAGAGCCTTGGTTTCCTTCCAGGGGATCTCAAGGAAAAGGTAGACCCTTATCTACGTCCAGTCTATGATGCCCTCTATCAAATCTTGGGCAAGGACCAGACCACTCGTATGATGGAGCGGGAGATTATTGAGATAGCTCCCTTAGCTTATATGCGGGGCCGGACCTTGGATGATGCCTTTGTCATTCTCGATGAAGCGCAAAATACAACCATCATGCAGATGAAGATGTTCTTGACCCGTCTTGGTTTCAACTCCAAGATGATTGTCAATGGAGACACTAGCCAGATTGACCTTCCTCGAAATGTCAAATCCGGCTTGATTGATGCCCAGGAGAAGTTAAAAAATATTTCTCAGATTGATTTTGTGCACTTCTCTGCTAAGGATGTTGTTCGCCATCCTGTTGTAGCAGAAATTATCCGGGCCTATGAGCCCCTCCCACATCTAGTAATCAAAGAAAAACTGGATGTGGAAGAAGAAACGGAATAAAAAAAGAGGCAAAGATCAGAGGATCTTTGCCTTAAATTGACGATAAAATCATTTTCTAGACTTTCCTTAGGTGAGAACGGAGGTTAGGTGAAATTATCCAGTGGATGATTTCAGCAATCCAGGAAGTTCCATGACTAAATCAAGATACAAAGGGCGTCTGCGGATAAAGTCAAAATAGGAAGTTTGACGCAGAATCTTTTGATTCTAGAAAAACTTATCTTTTTGACACAATCCGCAGCCCGTGTTCAATTTTTATTGAGCCCCTTCGCTCTTTAATTTCTGGGCTCAGGCTAAAACAGTTTCCCAAACTGTTTTACTCTTAATTATTCCGAGTGCTTGAAACTAAATTGTTTCAGACACTTTTCTCACAGCGGAAAATCTCTGAAAATGATTTAAAAAACTCAAAACAACTTGTTTTTTTCAAAACTTTTTTATTAGTTCATATGAAAAAATAAGTTGCTTATTTTTTTCGATGATAATTCTTTAAATATATGATAGTTTAAACCAATTCGTCGATTGGAGTGAAGTCGCGTTCTAGACCTTCTGCAACTGGTTGGCTTGTGATATGGCCTTGGTAAGTAGTGACCCCTTGGCGTAAGCCTTCATCAAGTGCGATGGCCTTATGGAAGCCTTTGTCAGCCAAAGCTTCTACATAAGGAAGGGTTACATTGGTAAGGGCGATAGTAGAAGTGCGAGCGACAGCCCCTGGGATATTAGCAACGGCATAGTGGAGCACACCATGTTTTTCGTAAACAGGCTCTGTATGCGTTGTCACACGGTCTGCTGTTTCGATAACACCACCTTGGTCAACTGCAACGTCGACGATGACGGAACCTGGACGCATTTGTTTGACCATATCATCTGTCACTAATTTAGGAGCTTTCGCACCAGGAATCAAGACAGCACCGATGACAACATCGGCATCACGGACGCTGGCTTCAATATTAAAGGGGTTGGACATGAGGGTTTGGATTTGGTGACCAAAGACATCTTCCAGAACAGCTAAACGTTTGGCACTGATATCTAAGATGGTCACTTGGGCACCAAGTCCAAGGGCGATCCGTGCTGCGTGGGTTCCAACAACCCCACCTCCGATGATAGTGACTTTTCCTTTGGGAACACCTGGTACCCCACCTAGGAGGACACCAGATCCACCTTCTTGTTTGGTTAAGAAGTGAGCACCGATTTGCACCGCCATTCGTCCAGCAACCTCACTCATTGGCACCAAGAGGGGCAATTGGCCATCAAGGTCACGAACCGTTTCGTAGGCAACTCCTGTTGTTTTCGCTGCGACCATAGCGTCCGCTAATTCAGGTGCGGCAGCCATATGCAAGTAAGTGAAGAGTAAGAGGTCTTCGCGAAGGAAACCGTATTCTTCAGCGAGAGGTTCCTTGACTTTCACCACCATCTCAGCGTTCCAAGCTTCTGCAGCAGTCGCAACGATGGTTGCCCCTTGTTTAACGTAATCTTCATCTGCAAAGCCAGAACCGAGTCCGGCATTGGTTTCCACCAAAACTTGATGCCCTTTCTTCACCAAGCTTTGTACACCTGCAGGTGTCAAACCGACCCGATTTTCGTTGTTTTTAATTTCTTTTGGAATACCGATTAACATGATTATTTCTCCTTGCTTAGATATGGGTGTAAAAAGGCCATTGGTGTGAGATTTCTCTCTTGACTCAATGACCTTTTCACTCCTTATCTGATTGTTTTTATTGATTTTATTGTATAGAAAAGTTGGTTAAAAAGCAAGAAAAATTTGAGCTTGCCTTCCTTTAGGTTATTTGCTAAACTAATGCCTAAAGAAGGAGTGTCAAATGGAAAATTTATATGTGAAGTTAGCGGCTTATCGTGAAATAGAGACAGAGCGTTTGCACTTGCGTCCGGTCACTCTTGAGGATGCACCGGCTATGTTTGAGTATGCTTCTGATGAAGCTGTTACGCGCTACACTTTTCCAACCAATCAAAGTCTTGAAGAGACGCGTAATAATATTGCCCTCTTTTACCTAGCGAACCCACTTGGAAGATGGGGGATCGAGCTCAAAGAAAATGGAAAATTTATTGGGACGATTGATTTACTGGATTTGGATCTTTGTCTGAAAAAGGGGAGTATCGGCTATGTTCTGAATAAAGACTATTGGAACCAAGGTCTTGCGACAGAGGCTACCAAGGCAGTCATTGCCCTGGCTTTTGAACAGTTAGGGATGAACAAACTCATTGCCGTTTATGACAAGGATAACCCAGCTTCTGGCCGGGTGATGGCCAAAGCAGGGATGCAATTTTCCCACGAAGAAGCTTATGCGATGCTAGACCTGCATGAAGAGGGGCGAATGGTGACGAGAGTCCATTATGTCCTCACTAAGGAAGAATATTTGACAGAAAAATGAGTCAGGATATTGACAAAAGGCCTATCTCCATGATATAGTAGATAGGTACTGCTGGTTTAGCTCAGTCGGTAGAGCGCATCCATGGTAAGGATGAGGTCGCCGGTTCAATCCCGGCAACTAGCATAGAAGAAGAGAAGCTTAGAGAGGATCTAGGCTTCTTTTTTTTGCGAGTTCATCTTTAAAAATTTTGCCTTTTTCAACAATTTTCAAAAAAACGTTGACAAGCACAGAAATCCGTGGTAAAGTTATAGCAACAAAGAGAAAGGAGAAAACCATCATGAACAAAGTAGATGTTTTGATGACACAATTGAATACACAGCTTCTCCAATCTCAGTTGAGTTCTATGTAAAAATTGAATGAACCCAAGATGGAGGAGTCTGTCTTGGGTTTTTTGTATGCATTTTTGCCTGCCTTAACTGAATTGGTGATAGGCATCAGAAGGCCCAAGTGTGGACTGAGCACCTACTCAGCTCCTTACTTGGGTTTTTTCTGTGCCATTTTGAAAAGGAGAATATATGATCAGAGCTATTTGGGAGTATATCAGGGAACGCAAGTGGCGATATATCAGTATTGCTGTTGTCCTGATTCTTTATGATTACACCTTATTGATCCCGACGCAAGTTATTCAGCGTCTAGTGGATCATCTGAGTCAGCAGACGCTGACGCAATCCAACTTTGTATGGGATATGGTCCTCTTGGTAGGATCAGCCATCCTCAATTACCTGACGGCTTTTTATTGGCAGTTGCGCCTCTTTCAGTCGTCAGTTCATTTCAAGGCGACCCTTCAGGGACAAGCTTTTCGTAAACTAGTAGCTATGCGGCGTCCCTTTTTTGAGAAATTCCGTTCAGGAGATCTCTTGACGCGGTTCACGACAGATGTCGATGGCATGGCCGACATGGCTGGTTACGGGATGATGGTGCTCTTGTTTGGCGGTGGCTTGTTTGCCTTTATTATTCCGACCATGTTTTTCATTTCTTGGCGATTAACCTTGATTTCCTTTATTCCCATGATCTTCCTTATCGTCTCGACCTATTTTTTGAGTAGAAAGCAGGAGGATTATGTTGAGCAAAACCGGGAAGCAGTCGCTCAGTTGAATGATGAAGTCTTGGAGTCCATCGAAGGGATTCGGGTCATGAGGGCCTATAGTAAACGGGACCAGCAGGTCAAACAGTTTCAGAAGAAAACAGCCAGTCTATCCAAAACAGGGGACAAAATTGCTTCTATCCAATATTCTTTTGGCCCCTTAGCCCTGATGTTTATTGGTTTTTCGACGGTCCTACTCTTGGTATTTGGAGGTCAGTCATTAGCAATCGGGCAATTGAGCCTTGGCAAGTTATTGGCTTTGCAGCTGTATTTGGTCTTTTTAATTGAACCTATGTGGATGATGGCGGACCTGATCTTGGTCTATCAGACAGGGCAAATGTCCTATAAAAAATTAAAAGAAGTGATTGATGAAACGGATGATCTCGAACCAGATGGTCCTAACTATTTAGAGCAGATTGATTCGGTGCAGTTTAAGGATTATTCTTTCAGCTATCCTGGCGCTGAGCGAAAGAGTCTATCAGGCATTGATTGGACCATTCAGAAAGGACAGACAGTTGGAATTGTTGGTCGTACCGGAGCAGGAAAGACTAGTCTGATTCGACAATTCTTGCGGCAGTACCCAGTTGGTGAGGGAGAATTCTTGGTCAACCAGCAACCGATCGTGGACTACAACCGACACTCTATTGAAGCTAAAATCGGCTATGTTTCCCAAGAACATATTTTATTCTCAAAATCTATTCGTGACAATATCGCTCTGGGTAAAAATGGTGCTAGTGAAGAGGATTTAGTGGAAGCTGTAGCCCAAGCTGCTTTTGCGGATGATCTTGAGCGGATGTCTCAGGGAATGGACACCATGATCGGTGAGAAAGGGGTCTCTGTATCAGGTGGTCAAAAACAGCGGATCTCGTTGGCACGTGCTTTTTTAAGGGATGCGGATCTCTTGCTGTTAGATGATTCCCTTTCAGCAGTAGATGCGAAGACCGAACAGGCCATTATTGACACCATTCAAACAGAGCGAAAAGGCAAGACGACCCTCATTGTTTCCCATCGCTTGTCTGCGGTTCATCAGGCGGATTGGATTATTGTATTGGATCAAGGACAGATTGTAGAAGAAGGTAGAGCTAGTGATTTACTGGCTCAAGAGGGCTGGTATTATGAACAATACCAACGGCAACAAAAACAGGAAGGAGAATAAGATGAAAGTATTGAAACGATTATTATCTCAGATCACTCTTTATCCGACGGTTTTTCTTTCCGGCTTTATTTGTCTCTTACTAGCCACCATTTTTTCTGAATTGTCTCCTTTTCTTCTCCAAAAGATGATCGATGGGCCTTTGACTGCACTGACCCACGGTGGAGGACAAGGGGATTTGCTTCAGATGGGATCATTTTATCTCTTGGTCTTAAGCCTAGGACAGCTGATTAGCTACCTAGGAAATCGGATCTTGCTACACGGAAGCAATCAAGTAACGGCTAGTCTGAGAGACCAAGCCTTTCAAGTCATGCAAGGTCTGCCTATTTCTTATTTTGATGACAAGCCGGCCGGAAAGATCGCAACAAGAATTGTCAATGATACGGAGACCTTACGGACCCAGTTTTATAACTCTTGTATGATACTAGTCATCTATTTGGTGCGATTTCTCTTTATCCTAGGGATTCTCTTTTACCTGAGTCCTATGATGGGGCTACTCTTGTGTCTGGTTTTTCCAATTTTCTATGGAATCCAGTATCTCTACAAGGTCATGACGGACCAGCCTATGAAGGATTTCTTTGATGCGAGAAGCGAGGTCAATACCCAAGTCAATGAACTCTTGCATGGTGCCAGTATGATTCAGCTCTATCATCAAGAGCCTGGTGTGGTAGAGGAGTTTGAAGCCACTACCCAGAAGATGCTAGGAGCCAATGATCGGATCCTCTTAGCTGATTCCATCGCTTCTTGGACCTTGACAGAATTGCTCAAGTTTTTAGTGATTGCAGGTATATTGACCATCGCTGGAATTTCTTTCCTACAGGGCAATATCGGTGTGACAGCTGGTTTCTTATTTATCAATATTAACTATGTCATCAATCTGTTTGATCTCATGGCTAATCTCAGTCGTCAATTTCCGAATATTCGGCGATCACTAGAGACGGGGAGTCGCGTCCTTGCCTTCTTGGATCAACCCTTAGAGGCCGATGGTGTATCGGAACTGAAGATAGAAAAGGCTCAAGTCGTGTTTGATGATGTTCAATTTGCTTATGAAGAAGGCAAGCCAGTTTTACAGGATATTGCCTTTCAGGCGAGTCCCGGGGAAACCATCGCTCTTGTGGGCCATACTGGATCGGGTAAATCTTCTATCATGAATCTTCTCTATCGTTTCTATGATCCTCAAGAAGGAGCGATTTTGATCGATGGGCAAGATATTCGCCAAGTCTCTCGTGAGAGCCTGCGAAGCCACATGGGCATTGTTCTGCAAGATCCTTATCTATTTACAGGAACCATTGCCAGTAATGTGGCCATGAGTCAGGATCATATTGACCGGGATGCGGTCAAAGATGCGCTGAAAAAAGTCGGTGCTTGGCCTTTTGTAGAGCGCCTTGAAAAGGGAATCGACCATCCAGTCGTAGAAAAAGGATCTGCCTTTTCAAGTGGCGAGCGCCAGTTGATTTCCTTTGCGCGAACGCTCTATATGAATCCGCAAATTCTGATTTTGGATGAGGCCACCTCTCACATCGATACAGAAACAGAAGAAATTATCCAACAAGCTATGGCGGTCCTCCAAAAGGGCCGGACCACCTTTATCATTGCCCATCGCTTGTCCACTATCCAAGATGCCGATCAAATCTTAGTCTTATCTGAAGGACGCATTGTAGAGCGTGGTAGACACGAGGAACTGGTTACACAAGGCGGGATCTATGCCCTGATGAATGCCATCCAGCAAACAGTGGTGTAAGATGATCATGCAAAGAAAAAGTTTGAAAACCAGCCTGTATCTAGTATATAGGCTGGTTTTTGTGATATAATAAAGTGATAATAGTGAGGTGATCCAGATGTATATTGAAATGGTAGATGAGACGGGCCAAGTCTCTGACGAAATCTTAAAACAAACGCAAGAAATTTTAGAATTTGCTGCTCAAAAAATTGGGAAAGAAGACAAGGAAATGGCTGTGACTTTTGTGACCAATGAACGCAGTCATGAACTAAATCTTGAATACCGTGATACGGATCGTCCGACAGATGTCATCAGTTTAGAATACAAGCCTGAGATGGAGATTTCTTTTGATGAGGAAGACCTTGAAGAAAATCCAGAATTGGCAGAGATGATGGCGGAATTCGATACCTATATTGGTGAGCTCTTTATTTCAATTGACAAGGCGCGGGAGCAAGCGGAAGAATATGGCCATAGCTTTGAGCGCGAAATGGGATTTTTGGCAGTACATGGTTTTCTTCACATCAATGGCTATGATCACTATACGCCAGAAGAAGAAAAGGAAATGTTTGGCTTACAGGAAGAGATTTTGACAGCCTATGGACTCACAAGACAATAAGCGAAAATGGAAAAATCGGGACTTCACTTCAAGCCTGGAGTTTGCGATAACAGGAATTTTTACATCGATCAAAGAAGAGCGCAATATGCGCAAGCACGCCTTATCAGCCCTTGTAGCAATGCTTGCTGGTTTGGTGTTTAGGATTTCTGCGACGGAATGGCTCTTTTTATTGCTCAGCATTACCTTGGTGATTGCTTTTGAAATTATGAATTCAGCCATTGAAAATGTGGTGGATCTAGCCAGTAACTACCATTTTTCCATGTTGGCAAAGAATGCCAAAGACATGGCGGCTGGAGCGGTCCTCGTTGTATCAGGTTTTGCCTTAGTGACAGGATCGATCATTTTTGTGCCCAAATTCTGGGCCTTGGTATTTGGATAAGAGGGAGCATACCCTCGTGAAAGGATAATATGACATTTAAATCAGGCTTTGTAGCCATTTTAGGACGTCCCAATGTCGGGAAGTCAACATTTTTGAACCACGTCATGGGTCAAAAGATTGCCATCATGAGTGACAAGGCGCAAACAACGCGCAATAAGATTATGGGGATTTATACGACGGATAAGGAACAGATTGTCTTTATCGATACGCCAGGTATTCATAAACCTAAGACAGCTCTTGGTGACTTCATGGTGGAGTCGGCCTACAGCACCCTTCGGGAAGTCGATACCGTACTCTTCATGGTGCCAGCAGATGAAGCGCGTGGCAAGGGTGATGATATGATCATTGAACGCCTTAAAGCAGCTAAAGTGCCCGTCATCCTCGTGGTCAACAAGATCGACAAGGTGCACCCTGACCAACTTTTGGCGCAAATCGATGACTTCCGTAGTCAGATGGACTTCAAGGAAATTGTGCCGATTTCAGCCCTTCAAGGAAACAATGTTTCGCGTTTGATTGATATTTTGAGCGAAAACTTAGAAGAAGGATTCCAATATTTCCCTGCTGATCAGATTACTGACCATCCAGAGCGTTTCTTGGTCTCTGAAATGATCCGTGAAAAGGTCTTGCACTTGACGCGAGAAGAAATTCCCCACTCTGTTGCCGTAGTGGTGGATTCTATGAAGCGGGATGAAGAGACCGATAAAGTTCATATACGTGCGACCATCATGGTGGAACGCGATAGCCAAAAAGGCATTGTGATCGGAAAAGGTGGCGCCATGCTTAAGAAGATTGGAACCCTTGCACGTAAAGATATCGAGCTCATGTTAGGAGACAAGGTCTTCCTAGAAACTTGGGTCAAGGTCAAGAAAAATTGGCGGGATAAAAAGCTGGATTTGGCTGACTTTGGCTATAACGAAAAAGAATATTAAGAAGAGGTGGGCAGAAGCCTGCTTCTTGTTTTTGAAAGGAGTTCTATGCCTGAATTACCAGAAGTTGAGACCGTTCGGCTTGGTCTTGAGAAATTAATTCTTGGGAAGACCATCCAATCAGTGGAAGTAAAGTATCCAAAGATGATTCAGACGGATCTAGATGCTTTTCGTCAAGATCTCCCAGGTCAAGAAATTCGGGCCATGGGGCGCCGCGGGAAGTACCTCTTGTTTTATCTGACGGATTTGGTCCTCATCTCGCATTTGCGGATGGAAGGCAAGTATTTCTTTTATCCAGACGAAGTCCCTCTTCGCAAGCACGCCCATGTCTTCTTTCACTTTACTGATGGCAGCACCCTGGTCTATGAAGATGTCCGCAAGTTTGGGACCATGGAAGTCTTAGTGCCTGAGTTTATAGACAGCTATTTTTTGGCGAAAAAAATTGGTCCAGAGCCAACAGAAGCGGATTTTAAAGAACCAGCCTTCCAAGCAGCTCTTAAAAAATCAAAGAAACCCATTAAATCAGCCCTTTTAGACCAAAAATTAGTGGCTGGTCTGGGCAATATCTATGTAGATGAGGTCCTTTATCGAGCCAAGGTTCACCCAGCTCGTTTGGGTCAAAGCTTGACTGCTAGAGAAGTCAAAGCTATCCGAAAGGAAACAATCGCCGTATTAGCTCAGGCTGTCGAAAAAGGTGGCTCCACTATTCGCTCTTACAGCAATGCTTTTGGAGAGGATGGTACCATGCAGGAAGAGCATCAAGTCTATGGAAAGACAGGTCAACCTTGTTTGCGCTGCGGGACACCGATTGAGAAAATCCAGCTGGGGGGACGTGGAACCCATTTTTGTCCGCACTGTCAAAAGGAGAACTAGATGGCGAGAATCATCGGATTAACAGGAGGAATTGCTTCAGGAAAGTCCACTGTCACCTCCTATTTGAAAGAAAAAGGTTATCCTGTCATTGATGCTGATCGAGTGGTCCATGACTTGCAGGCACCAGGTGGAGAACTCTATCGATCTTTAGTAGAGCATTTTGGAAGGGACATCCTCCTAGATACTGGTGACTTGAATCGTCCTGCTCTGGCTCAACGCATCTTTTCAAGCCAGAAAGAGATTGCCTGGTCCAACCAAGTACAAGGCGAAATGATTCGCAAAGCTTTGGCGCGAGAACGGGATCGCTTAGCTAAAACAGAAGACCTCTTTTTCATGGATATCCCCTTGTTAATCGAGCAGGGATATCTGGATTGGTTTGACCAAGTTTGGCTGGTCTATGTGACGGAAGATACCCAGTTGAAACGTCTAATGGGAAGAAATGTCCTAACGGAGGTCCAGGCGCGCGATCGTTTGGCAGCCCAGATGCCTCTAGATGAGAAAAAAGCTTTTGTCAATCTTGTGCTCGATAACAATAGCAAGCGTGATTGCCTCTATCAGCAAATTGATCGAGCTTTAGAACAAATAGAAAGAAGATGATCCTATTTCACTGGAAATCAATTGGCGTAAAAATCTTTTTATTGCCTGGATTGGCTGTTTTTTCGTAGGTGCCAGTCTTTCGTTGGTAGTCCCTTTTATGGCTCTATTTGTAGAGGAGTTGGGGATAAAAGGTCCGGCTGTTCCTTTTTATGCTGGGATTGCAGTCGCCTCCTCCTCTTTGACTTCCGCTCTAATGGCCCCAATCTGGGGGAGTTTAGCTGACCGTTATGGTCGGAAACCCATGATGTTGAGAGCCTCGATTGCCATGACCATGACCATGGGAGGAATTGCTTTTGTCCCTTCCGTCTTTTTGTTGTTGCTCCTACGCTTATTAAATGGTGTCTTTTCGGGATTTGTTCCTAACAGTACGGCTCTCATTGCCAGTCAGGTGCCAAAGAATCAATCTGGATATGCTCTGGGAACCTTATCGACGGGAACCGTTGCCGGTACCTTAATGGGGCCTTTATTGGGTGGATTGATTGCGGAGCAATTTGGCATGCGGAATGTCTTTCTCCTCGTTGGTTTTTTCCTCTTTCTCGTCTCTGTCTTGACTTGGTGGGGGATTGAGGAAGACTACCAACAAATATCGAAGGAGGAGCATCTTTCAAGCTGGGATTTACTGGCTTCTATCCAGCATAAGGACATTTTACTGGGTCTTTTTTTGACCAGTATGACCATCCAGATGATAGGCCAATCTATTTCTCCCATTCTCCCCCTCTATGTAAGAGAGCTTGGTCAGAGAGACAATGTTATTTTTGTATCTGGGCTGATCGTATCAGCGATGGGGATTTCCAGTATCCTGACATCGGGATGGATGGGAAAGCTCGGAGATAAAATCGGCAACCATCGCCTCCTACTTTTAGCCCTTCTCTATAGTGGGATCCTCTATATCTTCTGTGCCCTTGCTCAGACTCCTTTTCAATTAGGCCTTCTTCGTTTCCTATTTGGAATTGGGACAGGAGCCTTAATGCCCGGAGTGACGGCTCTCTTAAACCGCATGACTCCCAAAGAAGGAATTTCTCGGATATTTAGTTACAATCAACTCTTCTTTTATATTGGGGGAGTTCTTGGTCCCATGATGGGTTCTAGTATCGCTATGCATGTCAATTACCATTGGGTATTCTATGGGACCGCTATTCTTGCCTTTATAGATTTGGCCTTCCTTTTATTCATCTTTAGAAAGTATTTGAAAGTGAGAGAAATCAGTGCGCATTAAAGTACAACTAACCTGCACGAGCTGTGGTAGTCAGAATTATTTGACAAGTAAAAATATGAAGACCCACCCTGAAAAAATTGAAGTTTTGAAGTATTGTCCCAAAGAGAGAAAAGTGACATTACATCTTGAAACGAAATGATTTTTATGGTAAAATAGATAGGATTTTAAGGAGTTTTTTAATTATGACTAAACCGTTGATTACAATTTTATTGGTACTATCTGTATTAATTATTATCGCTATCTTCATGCAACCAACAAAAAATCAATCTAGCAACGTATTCGATGCAAGTTCAAATGATTTGTTCGAACGTTCAAAAGCTCGTGGATTCGAAGCAGTGATGCAACGACTAACAGGAGTAATGATTTTCCTTTGGTTACTCATTGCGATGATTCTAATGGTATTATCCAGTAAATAAGATAGGCTTAGACATTGTCTTTGCCTATTTTTTCATCTATGAGTTGTTTGATAGGGAGATTGTCACTTGTAAAGAAATCTCTCTGAAAGAAAGAAAATAAAGGAGGCTGGATGTCCAGCGCAAGATATGAAAAGTAAAATTATTGATTATTTAAAACAGGAGGGAAAAGCTCAGGTTGATCAATTAGCTCAAGCCATTGGAAGTACAGACGCCAAAGGTTTTCGTGAACTGATTAAGACCATTTCGCTGATGGAGCGACGTCGTCAATTGACCTTTGAAGAAAATGGCTTTTTAAGACTCCTTGATGCGAAGCCAAAAGGGACCATTACCGTGAAAGGCATTTTTCATGCTCATAAAAGTGGCTTTGGTTTTGTCAGCTTAGAGGGGGAAGAAGAGGATCTCTTTATTGGAAGAAATGATGTCAACCATGCCATTGATGGAGATACAGTTGAGGTTGTGATCACCAAGGTAGCTGATCGGCAAAAGGGGACAGCAGCAGAGGGGAAAATCATGGATGTCTTGGAGCATAGTCTCCAAACAGTTGTTGGCCAAATCGTTCTGGATGAAGAAAAGCCCAAGTATGCTGGCTACATCGTTTCAAAGAATCGAAAGATTAGCCAAAGGATCTACGTGAAAAAGCCAGCCCTGCAATTGGAGGGGACGGAAGTTCTCAAGGTTGCCATTGAACAGTATCCGAGTCGCAAACACAACTACTTTGTGGCCACTGTTCAAGATGTAGTTGGGCATGTGACTGATCCTGGGATTGATGTTTTGGAAGTTCTCGAGTCCTTGGATATCGTTTCAGAATTTCCAGAAGCAGTCCTCAAAGAAGCAGAAAGCATTCCAGACAAGCCAAGTGAGAAAGATATGGAGGGACGATTGGACCTTCGAGATGAAATCATCTTTACAATTGATGGTGCCGATGCTAAGGACTTGGATGATGCGGTTCACATTAAGCGCTTGGAAGGTGGGAATTTCGAACTAGGGGTTCACATAGCCGATGTCTCTTATTATGTAACCGAAGGTTCCGCCTTGGACAAGGAAGCCCTCAACCGAGCTACCTCTGTCTATGTAACCGATCGAGTTGTTCCCATGTTACCAGAGCGGTTATCCAATGGGATTTGTTCCCTAAACCCTCAAGTGGATCGCTTGACCCAGTCAGCTATTATGGAGATTGACGAGCGTGGTCGGGTTCTTCGATACCAGATTACCCAAACGGTTATTAACACGACCTTCCGGATGACCTATAGTGATGTCAATGAAATCATTGCAGGAGACCAAGAGAAGCGTGAGGAATATCAAGCCATTGTGCCAAGTATCGAAGCCATGGTTGGTCTTCATCAGATCTTAGAAGGAATGCGGGAAAAACGAGGGGCCCTTAACTTTGATACCAGTGAAGCTAAAATCCTAGTCAATCCTCAAGGAAAACCAGTCGACATCGTCTTGCGTCAACGGGGAATTGCAGAACGGATGATTGAATCTTTCATGCTGATTGCCAATGAGACAGTGGCTGAGCACTTTGCCAAACGAAAACTTCCCTTTATTTACCGGATTCACGAAGAACCCAAAGCAGAGAAGGTGCAAAAGTTTATCGATTATGCCTCTAGCTTTGGCATACCTATTTATGGGACAGCTAGTTCGATGAGTCAGGAAACCTTGCAGGATATCATGAAGAGAGTAGAAGGGGAACCTTATGCCGATGTCTTGTCCATGATGTTGCTTCGTTCCATGCAGCAGGCGCGTTATTCCGAGCACAACCATGGGCACTATGGGCTAGCAGCTGAGTTCTATACTCACTTTACCAGTCCGATTCGCCGGTATCCAGACTTATTAGTCCACCGTATGGTGCGAGAGTATGGGAAGGATTCTGAAGTAGCTAGTCATTTTGAACAGGTCATTCCAGATATTGCCAGCCAATCCTCTAGTCGGGAACGCCGTGCCATTGATGCCGAACGAGAAGTAGAAGCTATGAAGAAGGCAGAGTATATGGAAGAGTATGTTGGCGAAGAGTACGATGCTCTGGTGTCCAGTGTCGTCAAGTTTGGTCTCTTTGTTGAATTGCCAAATACCGTAGAAGGTTTGATCCACATCACCACCTTACCGGGTTTTTATCATTTTAATGAGCGCGATTTGACCTTGCGAGGGGAAAAATCAGGTGTCACTTTCCGTGTCGGTCAAGAGATCCGAATCAGGGTTGAAAGAGCGGATAAGATGACTGGCGAGATTGATTTCTCTTATATCCCTAGTGAGCTGGATCTGATTGAAAAAAGCAATAAAGCTTCTGGACGAAAAAATCGGAATGGGACCTTTAAGCGCCCTTCTTCTAAGAAAGAAGAAGGAAAGCAAGGAGGCTTTAGAGAAAACAAGCGCAAGCATTCTCCAAAAGACAAGAAGAAAAAGAGTAAGAAACCTTTTTACAAGGAAGTAGCTAAGAAAGGAGCTAAGCATGGCAAAGGGCGAGGGAAAGGTCGTCGCACAAAATAAGAAAGCAAGCCACGATTATACGATTGTTGATACCATAGAAGCAGGAATGGTTCTGACTGGTACAGAAATAAAGAGTGTTCGAGCAGCTCGCATCAACCTCAAGGATGGATTTGCCCAAGTCAAAAATGGGGAAGTCTGGCTCAGCAATGTTCATATTGCTCCCTATGAGGAAGGAAATATTTGGAACCAAGATCCAGAACGCCGTCGTAAACTCTTGCTCCATAAGAAACAGATTCAAAAACTGGAGCAGGAAACTAAAGGGACAGGGATGACTCTAGTTCCCCTAAAGGTGTACCTTAAGGATGGCTACGCCAAGCTCTTGCTGGGCTTAGCCAAAGGAAAGCACGATTATGACAAACGTGAATCCATCAAACGGCGGGAACAAAATCGTGATATTGCTCGTGTGATGAAACAATACAATACTCGTTAAAGTAAGAAATAGGAACAGATGAAGTAAGTGCCTAAAACTGTTCCTATTTTTAAATTTCTTTTCTTGAAACCGCTTGCATTTCTATCTGGATAAGGGTATACTGAAGGTAGCGTTGGTATAGTTGTCTTTTGTCGGCTTGAAAATTATTTTTTAGCCTCTTTTGTAGTCATAAAGGAGATCGACTATGAGAAAACTACTGGTCAAACTGATGATTGCTTTGATGGCCTTTGCCTTGATTCCAGTTCAAGTTGCGCAGGCCTGTTCAGCCTTCATTGTTGGGAAGGAACTCACGACAGATGGTTCCATGCTCTTTGGGCGGACTGAAGACTATCCTTATGCTCCCGATGGTGGTCGCCACAATAAAACTTATGAAGTGGTACCTGCCAAAGACTATAAGGATGGGGATATGTTGGAGGATGAATCCAACGGCTTTGCTTATCCGCACTTGAGTCATGAAATGAAATATACTGCAACTTATGATGCAGCCCATGGAGATGGTTCCAACGGAAACTTCGGGGCACACGGCTTTAACGAAGCGGGCGTTTCCATGACTTCTACCGTATCTGCAACCCCACACGATAAGATTTTGGAAGCAGACCCATTGGTGAAAAATGGCTTGGCTGAGGCTGCTATGGTGGACTTGGTTCTTCCACGTGTGAAAACAGCTCGTGAAGGAATTGAGTTGGTTGCCAAGGTACTTGATGAAAAAGGATCTGCCGAAGGAAACATCATTGTCGTAGCAGATAAGAATGAACTCTGGTACATGGAAATCCTCTCTGGTCACCAATATGTAGCCATTAAATTCCCTCAAGACCGCTATGCCATCTTTGCCAATACCTACTATCTAGGACATGTGGATTTCAAGGATAAGGACAATGTCATTGCTTCGAAAGATGTGGAAGCAGTTGCTAAAAAGGCAGATCATTACAAGACAGATAAAGATGGTAACTTCCATATCGCAGACTCTTATGGTCCAGATGAATATACCGAACGCAACCGCTCACGGACCTATGCAGGGATTACCTTGATGGATCCTAAAGCAGACGTCAAATATGATGACAAACACTTTGACCTCTTGCGCAAACCAACAGATCCTTCTAAGAAATATAGCCTAGAAGATGTTTTCGCTGAACAACGGAACCGGTTCGAACACCTCAAACAATACACACCAGATGACTTGGTGGAACCAGGTAAAGAAGTCGATACCAATAAATACAAATATGCTTTGGGAAATGAAAACGTCATTAACGCCCACGTATACCAAATCAAGAAGGACTTGCCAACTCCATTTGGAGGTGTCGTTTGGTTGGGACTCGCTCAAAGCCGTAACACCCCTTATGTGCCATTCTATGGTATTGTCAATGATACCTATGCACCATTCAAAGTTCGCTCTGCCAAATACGATCCAACTTCTTGGTATTGGGCTGTTTGGCATATTGACCAAATGGTCATGAAATACCCAGATCTCTTTGGCAATAGCATCCAAGAGAAGTGGAAAGAATTGGAAAAAGGCTGGATCAAGGAACAAGCAGCTTTGGATCAAAAATACAGTGGACTCACTGATGACCAAGCGAAAGCTACTGCAGACGAAGTAACAAGTGACTCACTTAAACGTGCGGAAACCATCTTCAAACAAATCAAGCAAGTTGAAAGTGAGATGGAAGATATGATTCGTACAGAAAAAGGCTTGGAAGCAGACTTTGTATATGATGGCTACAATAAGGCCAATCTGGTAGCAGCAGCCCAAGCTGAAAAAGATGCATCGAAAGAAACAGATAAGAAGGAAGAAACAGCTTCTAGTCAATCATCTAGCAAGGCAAGTGATTCAAATAGCAGTCTATCTGCCGTCTTAGGAGTTTTAGCTCTTGCAGGATTTGGCTTGGCAGGTTTCTACTTTAAAAAATCAAAAAAGAATGAAAATGAAGAATAAGAAGACAGAGACTGTTAGGTCAGCATCCTGTTTCAAATAGATTCTAAAAGAGTGGAATAGAAGTCTTAGTAAAAGAAGCTTGCAATTCCACTCTTTTTATTGTTATTTGCATATAATTTTTGTATGATAAAGATAAATAGAAAGAAGGAGAATAGATGGATGCCTGAAAAATTGATTGCCTATAAGCGGATGCCTTTGTGGACCAAGGATACCATGCCTGAAGCAGTCCAAAGAAAACACAATACCAAGGTAGGAACCTGGGGAAAGATTACTGTCCTCAAAGGAAAACTTAAGTTTATCGAGCTGACAGAAGATGGGGAAGAAGTAGCTAGCCATGTTTTTGAAGCAGGTGCGGATAATCCTATGGCACAACCTCAAGCTTGGCACCGTGTAGAGGCCCTTACAGATGATGTGGAATGGTTCTTGGAATTTTACTGTGAGCCAAAAGATTATTTCCCCAAAAAATATAATTGTAATCCCGTCCATTCGGAAGTGCTAGAAGCCATGGAGTCCCTTTCTCCAGGGAAAGCCTTGGATTTAGGGTGTGGACAAGGACGAAATGCTCTCTTTTTGGCCCAGCATGGCTTTGAAGTGACAGCAGTCGATCAAAATGAATTAGCACTAGAAATCCTACAAAGTATTGTAGAACAAGAAGATTTGGAAATGACTGTGGGGATCTATGATATTAACTCGGCAGCCCTAACGCAAACCTATGACTTGATTGTCTCAACAGTTGTCCTCATGTTCTTGCAAGCGGACCGCATTCCAGCGATTATTCGAAATATGCAAGACCAGACCAATCCAGGTGGCTATAACTTAATCGTTTGTGCCATGGATACAGAGGACTATCCTTGTCAGGTTCCTTTCTCCTTTACATTTAAGGAAGGTGAGCTAGCTGACTATTACAAGGATTGGGAACTCATTAAATACAATGAGAATCCAGGTCATCTGCACCGACGTGATGAACATGGCAATCGGATTTCCTTACGCTTTGCGACCATGCTAGCCAAGAAAATATAAATAGCTCTCTAGACAAGGCCCCCTTGCAGTCGTCCTTGTCTTTTTATGTCTGAAAACCTTCTGTAAATACTTGATTTTTTACAGAAAAGGAGTAGACTGTTAGTGTATCTTTCAATAATTTTGAGGAGAAGCGCGTGAAACTCTATGTTCAACTGATGATTATCTTTACCATCTCTTTAATCGGGGAAGGGATATCGACCCTCTTTCATTTGCCGATTCCAGGAAGTATTATTGGCTTACTGATTCTATTTCTTTGCTTGCAGTTGAAATGGCTTCGTATCCGCCATGTAAATCTGGTCGGATCTTTTCTCTTAGCCAATATGACTATTCTATTTTTACCTCCAGCGGTTGGGATTATGGATAAGTTTGATGTCATTAAGCCCTATTTATTTCCCATCGTTTTGATTATTCTAGGGGCTATCATCATCAATGTAACCCTCATTGCCTTAGTCGTCGGTTTTATCAAGACTCGGTATGAGGGGGATTATGAAGGAGGTAAGAAATGATGGAAAGTTTGTGGTATAATCCTCTCTTTGGGATTTCTTTATCGGTCTTTGCCTATCTGATTGGGATGATGATTTTTCGTAGCTTCCCCCATCCCATCACGACCCCTCTCTTAGTTGCTACAGTGTTGGTCATCGCCTTCTTGAAGCTGACAGGGATTTCCTATAAGGCCTATAATGTTGGGGGAACTTACCTTAGTAATTTGATTGTACCTTCAACGGTTGTCTTAGGTATTCCCTTGTATAAGAGTTTCCATTTGATAAAGCACCATGCCAAGAGTATTCTTTTAAGTAGTTTTCTAGCAGTAGTGGTCAATACAGTTTTCACAGCTGTCTTGGCTAAGATTTATGGGATGAAGTACTTTCTAGCTATTTCCCTCTTCCCTAAGTCTGTTACAACAGCTATGGCAGTAGGAATTACGGAAAAAATGCAGGGGATTACTACGATTACTTTGGTCGTCGTTGTGGCAACAGGCATTCTAACCAGTGTCTTGGGACCGACTATTCTTAAATTTCTAAAAGTAGAGGATCCTGTTGCCATTGGTTTGGCCCTTGGGGGCACAGGCCATGCGGTGGGTACTGGTGCAGCCTTTCAGTATGGTCAAGTAGCCGGGGCTATGGGAGGCTTAGCAATTGGGATAACTGGAGTTTTCTACGTCTTTGTAAGTCCCCTTGTGGCGAGCCTTATTCTTTCCTAAAAAGGTAGATAGTATTCAGAAAAAGCTTGGAATAAGTGTTCCGAGCTTTTTAGTGTACAGTTAGATAGAGATGGTTGCTTGATAATTTGAAGGTCAAATAATTTTCAGATAGATTACTAATTGATTACAGTCCTTGTAAGCGCTTGCCAAACCTTGGATCAAAAGGTATACTAAAAGAGGTTATACGGTTAATATCTAGTTAAAGGAGTTCAATATGAAGAAACGTTATGCTCGATCAGCCTTGGGCTTGATCACTGCTCTCTTCCTCTTTGCCCAACCGGTAGAGGCCTGTACAGGTTTTATCATCGGTAAGAAGTTAACAGCAGATGGGAATGCTTTGTACGGACGTACGGAGGACTTAGAACCGAACCACAATAAGAACTTTGTGGTTCGAGAACGAACTTATAACAAAAAGGGAGATGTTTTTGAAGATGCTACCAATGGCTTTAAATATGAGCTTCCGGAAGTAAGTTATAAATATACGGCTGTCCCAGATGTTACCCCAGAACAGGGTGTATTTGATGAAGCTGGTTTTAATGAGCATGGTGTGTCCATCTCAGCGACAGTCTCAGCTTCTGCGAATGAGAACATTCAAAAGGTTGATCCTTATGTAGAAGATGGCTTGGCTGAGTCTGCTCTCACCACTGTCGTTCTTCCGAGTGTCAAAACGGCTCGTGAAGGAGTCGAGCTCATTGCCAAAATTGTGGAAGAAAAAGGGGCGGCAGAAGGAAATATTGTGACGATTGCGGATAAGGAAGGAATCTGGTACATGGAGATTCTTTCTGGTCACCAATATGTAGCGATTCTCTTCCCAGAAGATCGCTATGCAGTCTTTCCAAATACCTTCTTCTTAGGACATGTCGATTTTTCAAATAAGGAACGGACTATTGCCTCCAAGGATGTTGAAAAAGTGGCCCGTGATGCAGGAACCTATAAAGAAATCGATGGGCAGTTCCATGTATCTCAATCCTACAACCCTCCTTTGCATGAGGCAGATCGTTCTCGTGTTTGGTCTGGTATTAAGTCACTGGATCCAGATGCAGATGTGAACTACGATGACGAGTATTTTGACTTGATGCATACAACGGATCGAAAATTGACGCTACGAGATGCGATGAATCTCCAACGCAATCGGTTAGAAGGAACAGACTTCAAACCACAAGATCAAATGGAGTTGGATGGAAAAGGGATTCCAGAAAAAGGGAAGTTTGATGAAGTTTATAAATACCCGATTTCGAACCCGAATGTCATGGAAGCCCATATTTTCCAATTAAAGGACAATGTTCCTGATAGTGCAGGTGGGGGGACCATGTGGTTAGCGATGGGAAGCCCACGAAATGCTCCTTACTTGCCTTACTATGGCAATATCACCAATACCTACCAAGCCTATCAAGAATTAGGAACAGCCTATAATCCCCAATCTTGGTATTGGACCATGTCTCGCATTAATGATTTAGTTGCCAAATATCCTGATTTATTCGGAGATGGGGCCATCCGTACTGAAATGGAACGCCTAGAATCTCAATGGATGGCTGAGCAAGAAATCAGTGATCAAGAACAAATCGCCCTCGCTTCACAGCCAGAGCAGGCGAGCCTAAAAGCGACAGAAACGAGCATGACTCGGGCTCAAAAGACCTTCGATCGTCTGCAAGAAATTCGTCAAGAAGCAGAAGAAAAGGTGATTGCTCAATATGGACAAGGTGCTATTGACGATTTAACAGATGAAGAAGATGCAAACCAAGAAGAAGAGATCAATTTGGTACCGTTTGACTATGACTTTGTCATTACAATTGGCTTAGCCCTTGTGACAGTGATAGGAGTAGGAATTTTCTTCATCAAATCAAAGAAAGCAAAGGGAGGTAAGAAGGATGAATAAGTTTCAACGAATATTGCTCTTCCTATTTCTGGTCTTAGCAGGGATTGGGATGGAGTTTGAGCTAGGCTCTCTCTCTCAACAAGAGTTTAGCCAAGTAGCAGGAAGAGATTTGGTATTAAATCTGCTCGTTTTAGCGGTGATTGTCGTTCCTCTTTATCTCTTTATTAAGCGACTTGCAAAAAGATTTGAGGTTCCTCTTCTTGTTTTGTGGGCGACCATGTTTGGAGGTGCTTTTGTTGCTGGCTGGCTCAGTTTTTCAGGGAACAGCCTCATTGACCATTTCAATAGTCATCTCATTCAGGATGTTAGTACCTTTAATAAATGGACAGATGCTTTGACAGCTCCTTTTGCTGAAGAATTTTTCAAAGCTCTAGTGGCTTTCTGGATCCTCTTGATTTTGGGTCGCAAGGATTTAAAATCGATTTTAATTGCCGGCTTTGGATCTGGTCTTGGTTTCCAAATCATTGAGGATCTTGGTTATGTGGCGCGTCAAACGCGATCTGGAGACATCTCAGCAGTGACAGAGGCAGTGAACCGCATTTCTGGTGGTTTAGCATCTCATGCAGTCTACACAGCTGTTGTATCTGTTGGAGCCTTTCTTATCCTATCTCAGTGCACCAAGCAAAAAGAAAAGCTCTTTGGTCTCTGGTGTGTAGTTTCCACGGTGGCCAATCACTTCTTATGGAACTCTCCATTCTATGAAACAGATCATCGGGTCAATATTTTGGTAGGCTTGCTCTTTGCTTTCCAAGTGGGAACCTTTATTGAGGTCGTTCTCTTTGCTCATAAAAATCCGAATCTAAACCTTTTAAAGAAAAACTAAGGAAAAGATTCAGTCGATATATAAGTAAAAAAGCTTAGAAACTAAGCTTCAGATTGAAAAAAGTCTTCTAAAAAACTTTCCTTAGGTGAGTACGGACGTCAGCGAACTTCTACGAAGTTCCATGACTTAGTTTTGAGCCTAAGGTCTCAAAACTACCGAGTGCCTGAAACATAATTGTTTCAGGCACTTTTCTCACGGCGGAAAGTTTTGGTTTTTTTGAATCGATTTAAAAATTGGAACTCATTTTTATTTCTTTGCAGAATCGCTTAACTTATTTTACTTTAAAATAGTTTGTCTACTTTCTAAAAGCTTAGAAACTTTTGTTTCTAAGCTTTTTTTCTAGATTTTATTTGATTTCTTCTTTTTTCTTTAGACCAAAGAAGGCTAAGACGGATGTCAACAGAGCGAGCATGTAGATAGCAGGAGAGTCGGAAGTTCCTGTTTCTGGTAGGGTAGCAGAGCCCGCTGTGAATGTTTTAGCGACTGTCACTGACAAGTGATGGTTGTTGGCCTTGATCTGTGTATCGTCTTTAGCAGATGTTAAAGTATTCTTTGTTTGGCTAGCTAGTTGATTAGGAGAATTCGTACCAACTAGAGCTGGAATGTATGTTTGATCCATTTTACTGGTAGATGGATTAGTTGGTTGAGCATTTTTACCAGTAGATGGGATAACTGGTTGGTCATTGCTTCCTGGGTAGGACTTTGGATTAGCAGGATCTGTTCCTTGTTTGATTTCCTCAATATCTGCCACACCATCTCCATCTGTATCTTTGCTAGCAGAAATAGAAATGGTACGAGAATTTGGATTGATGGTTGCATAGGCTGTGAGATCTGCCTTAGCAAGGTAATCTGCAAAGGCAACGTCCATGGAAGGACCTTCCTCACGAGCTCCACCTAACATGGTGTAGCCATCCCCTCCTGCTGCTAAGAAGTCATTGGTAGTCAAGTAGTAATCTTTAGCTAGGTTAAGAGGTTCATATTGACCGGTTTCTGGATTTTTAATTTCGATATAGAGGACGCGTTTTTCAGCTGGTAGGGTTGTATCGTAATAAACTTTTGCTCCAGAAACTTGGAGGAAGCCTCCGCTTGGTTCAAGAAGGGGTTGTCCGTTTTCGTCAAGAACAGTTTTGCCATCTTTTTCTTGTAAAATAGATCCAAGAGATTTAGCAAACATATCAGCAATATTCTGACCGGTTACTTTAATTTGAGAGATGGTATTCCCAAATGGAAGAACAGCAATGACGCTTCCTTTGGTGATTGGCTTGTCTTTGGCAATGGTCTCGCGCAAGCCGCCACCGTTGGTTACAGCGAGGTTAGTCTTATGACTAAAGCCGGTTTGACCGTATTCGTAGAGGGCATCCGCTACGACATTTCCAAGGTTGGTCTCGCGGACACGGACATTTTCCCGTTGACCATTTAGTTCTACAGGACTATTGTCACGAACGACTTTAGCATTCTCAGCATCGTATTGTTCTTTGATCTTTTGGACCATGGCAGCTACTTTGGCATTTGGCACTACATTTTTAGTTGAAGCTGCTGAAATTTGTTGAGGATTTCCAAGCAATTGGTTGGCTTGGTAGGTGATTTTACCGATATTGTTCAGGTAGCTACCGGTTTGGTTATAGGTTACGTTGTCTCCGTAAGTGGTTGATTGAACAGTATGGGAATGCCCGTCAATAACGGTGACGCGTTTACCTTTCAGTTTTGCATTTTTAGAAAGTTCCTCAGCTAAAGTAGAGCCCCGCCATTCGACTGGAGTGGTTGTATCCACACCTAAGTGAGCAAGGACAACGTAGTTTTTGTAAGTCTTGCCCTCAGCAGTAGCGCGTGCTTCAATCTCATCAATGACCTTGTTTACTTCTGAAATAGGATCTGTGAAAGTAACACCTTGGACATTCTTAGGGTGGGTTTTAGTGGCTGTTTCAGGCGTTGTCACTCCGATGACCACAAACTCATCCCCAACAACATTCTTATCTTTATCGACAATGGTGGAAGCTTCAAATAAGCGAGCACCGTTGATGTAGGTGTTGGAACTGAGAAGTGGGAAGTTTAAGATTTCTTTGTATTTCTTAGCCTCATCCAGACCAAAATCGAACTCATGGTTTCCGACTGCCATGGCATCGTAGCCAATTTCGTTCAAAATTTTAGCTCGTTCTTCACCTTTTGAACTATTTGAAATCGGTAGTCCTTGGAAGGCATCCCCAGCATCTACGACCAATGTAGATGGATTTTTCGCCCGTTCTTCATCGATGACTGCTGCTAATTTAGCATCTCCAATCACACCCTTTTCTTCGACGATCCGACCATGAACGTCGTTGGTATGTAGGATATTTGCTTCAGGCAAGTCAGCTGAATTCTCTGTAGCACCTTCTGAAGTAGCTGTACTGCCTTCTGTTGAAGCAGGAGTAGCATCCGTAGCATTTGTTGAAGTAGCAGCTACTTCAAGGTTAGTTTCAGGAGCTGTTTGCTCATCTGCAGCTACCTGGGAAGCTAGGAAGGCAGGAGCAAGCAATAAGATTGGTAAAAGAAGTTTCTTCTTTTTCATAAACGGTCCTCTTTTCTATTTCGTTCCATACTAAATATTATAGCTAAAAAGGAAAGAAAAGAAAAACGTTTTCTGACACTTGGGCAAATAATCTTGTGTGAGCATTGATGTTTCAGCTAGTTGGCCTTATCCATAAAAAAAAGAAAACTTTCGTTTTCTCATTTTCTTATTCAGTTATAGGTTGGTTCCAAGTGGTAAAGTCAGTCACACTTAATACGACCGTTGCGATTTCGATTGGTTCTTCTTTTGCACCAGTTGACAACCATTTCGTGATCACGGCTTCAATCGTAGCTGCAAAGATCTCAACAGCATACTTATAAGGAATTTGGAATTTATTAACCAAATGGTCTTTGGCGTGTGGAGTATCGTCAAGAAGTTGCAAGGTGAAATTTTTCATTAGAAAATGAAACTCTTGATAATCCATCTGCATTAAGGCATAGATAAAGTCATAATTATCTTGAATATATTGAAGTGAGGCGAGAAAATTTGCTCGATTGACAGTGCTTGTAGCGAATAGTTCTCCCAGCTCGCCTAAGAGTTCAGATTTTAGCTGGTTGAACATATCTTGTTTGTCTACATAATGGAGGTAGAAAGTACCTCGATTAATGCCTGCTTCCTTTGTTAATTGGCTAATTGTAAGGCTTTCAAGTGATTGTTCAAGAAGCAGACGTGATAGGGCGCTTCGGATAGCATTTTTAGAATTCGTTTTTCTCTTTTTTCGGGTCATAGTTCCTCCTTTATCATGTAGTTTGGTATAAATATTGTTCACTAATCATCATATTATACAGAAATCAAATTGAATCATCAACAGAATAAAATTTTAGTATCATTCTATAAGTCTAAATAGCTTAAAATCAGGTCTTATTCTTATACTGTAAAAGCCATTTTGGAAGGATTATAAAATTTTTTCCCAGATCTACTTTCAAAGGGGCTATTATATAAAAATGAATGAAAAACTTGAAATATCAGTTATTTAAACGCAAATAATAATTCATACTTATTTGTTATTATATCACAAACTAAGGAGAGGAGGGCAGATGATGCTTGGAAATTTCTATATCAGGAACTAGATAAGATCAAGCGTTTTCCTTGTCTATTTTTGCATAGAAAAGTATTAGTTTTTACTCCAACTTTCTCCATAAGTTCGTGCTTGTCATGAGCTGGTTCATTTCAGCTATTTTAGTCGTTTTAAGGGATTGATTGTCCTTGGTCTTCCGGTAAAAAAGGACTATAATAAAGATAGGAACTTGTGTTTAAGTGGGAGAAAAGATATGGCTTATATTGAGATGAAACATAGTTACAAGCGCTATCCGTCAGGAGAAACTGACATCATTGCCAATAAAGATGTTACTTTTGAAATTGAGAAAGGCGAATTGGTCATCATTTTGGGGGCATCAGGCGCAGGAAAATCAACAGTCCTCAATATTTTGGGAGGTATGGATACCAATGATGAAGGGGAGGTACTAGTGGATGGGAAAGCCATCTCGAGCTTCTCCTCGCACCAACGAACGGATTATCGCAGAAATGATGTTGGCTTTGTCTTCCAGTTTTATAATCTCATCCCTAATTTGACAGCCAAAGAAAATGTTGAGTTGGCTTCTGAAATTGTTTCTGATGCCTTAGACCCTGAACAAGTCTTGAGAGAGGTTGGATTGGGTGAGCGTTTGAACAACTTCCCAGCCCAGCTATCTGGTGGGGAACAACAACGGGTAGCCATTGCGCGCGCAGTGGCGAAGAACCCTAAGATTCTCCTTTGTGATGAACCAACAGGGGCTTTAGACTACCAAACCGGTAAACAGGTTTTAAAGATTCTTCAGGACATGTCTCGTAAAAAAGGGGCAACAGTGATTATCGTCACCCATAATGCTTCTTTAGCGCCAATAGCCGATCGTGTCATTCAGATGCATGATGCCCAAGTAAAATCGGTGACCATCCATAACACTCCACTAGATATCGATAGCCTAGAGTATTAGGGAGGTTGTTCATGAAGCGAAAAGTATATTGGAAAGATCTATGTCATTCCTTTACCAGTTCCAAAGGGCGCTTTTTGTCCATTTTAACGCTGATGATGCTGGGTACCTTAGCTCTGGTCGGTTTAAAAGTAACGACCCCAAATATGCATCGGACTGCCCAGCGCTTTATAGACCAACAAGAAATGTTGGACCTAGCTGTCATGGGAGATCTTGGTTTGGATAAGACTGACCAAGAAGAGCTACAAGGATTGACGGGGGCCAGCTTGGAGTTTTCCTACCTGACAGATGTGACGCTTGACGGAAAGGACGAAGCTGTTCGACTTTTTTCCATTCCAGAAACCATCTCACGCTTTCAGCTGGCTTCAGGACGGCTTCCGCAGAAGGAAGATGAGGTCGCTCTAGCAGCGTTTTGGAAAGATCGTTACCAGATTGGGGATCAGCTAAGGATACATGAAAAAGCTGGAAGTCCATCTGTTTTAAAGACAAAAAACTATCGAATTGTTGGCTTTGTAAAGTCTGCTGAGATGTGGTCCGAAAAAGACTTGGGCCAAGCTAGGAGTGGGAGTGGTTCCTTGGATGCCTATGGTGTCCTCTCAAAAGAAGCCTTTACTAGTCCTGTTTATAGCCTTGCTCGGATTCGGTTTGATGATTTGAGGGGGTTCAATCCATTCTCAACCAGCTATCAAGATCGTCTGGCCTCCCATCAAAAGGACCTGGAAGAACTCTTAGCTGGAAATGGTCAGGAGCGCTATCGAAAGCTGCAGGCTGATGGGAAACAAAAGATCCAAAAAGGGCAAGAAGAACTTGATGCTGCCAACAAACAGTTAGCAGACGCACGCGAAAAGGCAGGTCAAGCACAGACACAATTGACGGAGCAATCCAATAAATTGAATCAACTGTCTACACTCTTGCCCAAGGAAGAACTAGAAACAAGGCGACTCGAGTTGGCAGAAGCTCAAAAGCAACTAGATCAGCAATTGGTCAACATTCAGGCAGGTGAATCGGAACTAGCAACTAAGCAGAAGGAGCTGGAAAAGGCCAAGGAAGATCTGAAAAATATAGAGCAACCAAACTATCATGTCTATGATCGAAAAACCATTCCAGGTGGCCAGGGTTACCTCATGTATAGTAATGCCAGTGCCAGTATCTCCGCGGTAGGCAATCTTTTTCCTGTGGTGCTCTACGCAGTCGCTGCCATGGTCACGTTTACGACCATGACTCGTTTTGTTGACGAAGAACGGAGCCATGCGGGCTTGTTCAAAGCCTTGGGCTATCGAACGAAAGATATCTTAGCAAAGTTTCTCTTGTATGGCTTGGTTGCTGGAACAGTTGGGACAGGCATCGGAACTCTTCTCGGTCATTATGTTTTATCAGGAACCATTTCGCAAATTATTACGCAGGGGATGGTCGTAGGCACTAGTCGACAGTATTTTTATGAGTCTTATAGCTTATTAGCCTTGGGGCTCTCCCTTCTTTCTAGCGTCTTTCCAGCTTATCTAGTCGCAAAGAGAGAGTTGAAGGAAGAAGCCAGTCACCTCCTTCTTCCAAAACCGCCAGTTTCTGGATCCAGTATTTTGCTCGAACGCCTTCCGTTTTTGTGGAAACGTCTGAGTTTCACCCAAAAGGTGACCGCTAGAAATATTTTTCGCTACAAACAGCGGATGGTGATGACCATTTTTGGTGTTGGTGGTTCGGTTGCTCTTCTCTTTGCGGGTCTGGGTATCCAATCCTCAGTCGGTGGTGTGCCCCAACGTCAGTTTGGGGAAATCCTCAAGTACGATATGATTCTCTCGACCAAATCCAGTCTGACAGACGAAGAGGAAGAATCCTTGAAGAAGCGCTTGAAGCAAGCAGATATTAAAGAGACAGAAGCTATCTTTACCAAACAAGTGGAGGCTTCTTATCCTTCCGGACGTGGAAAACAAAGCATGACCTTAATGGTGTCCTCTAAAGACAGCTTGGAACCCTTTATCAATCTCCGCTCAGAAGAGGGAAGACTCGACCTATCCAATGGGGCGGTGATTACCAGTAAATTAGCGCAGCTGGCCAAGGTGGGCGTTGGAGATGACTTGCGGATAGATGGCCATACGATTAGGGTGGCTGCGATTACCGAAAATTATGTAGGCCATTTTGTCTATATGAATCAAGCGACCTATCAGAAAACCTATGGAAAAAGTGCTAAGATGAATGCCTATTTGGTCCGATTACAGTCTTCTTCTCAGCAGTTCGTCCAGAAGGTCAGTCGGGACATGATGGAAGAAGGGGCGGTGCTTGCTGTTACGCAAAATACTTCCTTGATTTCTCTCTTCAGTTCTGTAGCCCAATCATTGAATAAGACCATGATGATTTTAGTTCTGGTATCTATTTTGCTAGCGATGGTTATTTTGTATAATTTGACCAATATCAATGTGGCAGAACGAATCCGTGAGTTATCCACCATTAAGGTATTAGGTTTTCATCATCAAGAAGTCACCCTTTATATTTATCGAGAAACCATCCTCTTGTCTCTTGTAGGGATAGGATTGGGTTTACTAGGAGGTTTTTATCTCCATCGCTTTTTGATCGCCATGATCGCCCCAGATGCCATTCTCTTTTATCCGCGGGTGGCCCTTGGTGTCTATCTTTATCCTATGGCTGGCGTCATTCTGATCCTAGCTAGCTTAGGAATCTTGGTCAATCATCATCTTCGCAAGGTAGACATGCTGGAGGCTTTGAAATCTGTTGAATAAAAAAAGAAACTTCTACCCTAGGGTGGAAGTTTTTTAGAGCTTTGGTATAATGAGAGAAGGAGAAGAGACATGACAAAAATTGCTTTGCTTTCGGATATACATGGGAATACAACTGCTTTAGAGGCTGTGCTTGAAGATGCCAAGCGGGCAGGTGTAGAAGAATACTGGTTATTAGGGGATGTCCTTATGCCGGGGACTGGTAGACGACATCTTTTGAACCTACTTGAAGAATTGCCTATCACCGTACAGATTTTAGGAAATTGGGAAGATAGCTTGTGGCGAGCGATGAAGGGGATGCTGGATCCATCAAGGGCTAGTCACCGTTATTTGATGCGCCATTGTCAATATATCTTAGAAGAAATTAGTCCAGAAGAGATAGAGGCCATGCAAAGTCTGCCCATGCAAGTGCATCGGGAAGTTTCCGGCTTAATAGTGGGAATCACCCATCATCTGCCAGACAAAAACTGGGGACGCGAATTAATTCATATAGGAGACCAGAAAGATTTTGATCGCCTCGTAACCAATCCCCCTTGTGATCTAGCAGTCTATGGTCATATCCACCAACAATTTTTCCGATATGGAAGTGGTGGAGAGCTCATCTTGAATCCGGGTTCTATCGGCCAACCCTTCTTTTTGCAAGCCAATCTTCGAAAGGATCTCCGGGCCATGTATGCTATTCTAGAGTTTGATGAATCGGGTTTGAAAGATGTTGACTTTCGGCGGGTGTCCTATGACATTGAGAAAGAACTCCAACTCGCTAAGGATCTGAAACTACCTTACTTCCAAGTTTACTATGAAAGTTTAGTCAATGGGATCCACCATACTCATAATCATGAGCTTCTTCATGAAATAGCCCAGCGAGAGGGACACAATGTAGAAGTAGACGCATGGTTGAGAGACTTTTTTAATTAGTGTAACAGTTGACATTACAACAAATAAGGGTATAATAGACTAAAAGAAAGAACTTTAACGTCTGAAGAGTAAATGTATCTAGTTATTGATGGCTTTAGATCCAGTTTAAGACATCCCTATCTAGATGGAAGAGAGGAGTATCCATGCAAATTTCAAGTCGTTTTACCATTGGAACCCATGTATTAGTCATGATTGCTTTAAAAGGAGATTGCACCAAGGTGACCAGTGATATGATTGCTGGCAGTGTTGGGGTGAACCCGGTCATTATTCGGAAAACCTTGTCTCAATTAAAAAAGGCAGGCTTGATCCATGTGGCGCGTGGAACAGGTGGGGCCGAGATGGCCAAAGAATTGGAAGACATAAGTTTGTTAGATATCTACCAGGCGGTTGAATGCCTTGGGAAGACTGGTCAATTATTTGGTTTCCACGAGCACCCAAATCCAGCTTGTCCGATTGGAAATAGCATCCATGGCGTCCTAGATGGGAAGCTGGAAAAGATTCAATTGGCCATGGAAAAGGAAATGGCTCAGACCAGTCTCAAAGAAGTGGTGGAGCAAACCAAGAAACAGATGGAGCTAGCAACCGTTTCTTGATTTGAGTTTGTAAGAAACGTGATGTAAAAAGGCCTTTCAGTATATACTGAAAGGCCTTTTTTGTTGAATGAAATGATTTAAAGTTTATCTAATTTTTATTTTTTAATAAATAAGACACTAACTAGAATAAATCCAATTGCATAAATCCATGTCCAGTAACGATTAGGAATGAACATAAAGGAAGAACGATCGCGCAAAGCAATGCGTTGCCCTGTTTCCTCATCAATCATATACCGAACCTGATCGGAAACAAATTTTTTTGTTAGCAAATAATTGACTGCTGCAGCAAGAATCCCCAACATACATCCTAAGATGATACTATCTGTACTCTTATTTACATTAAGATGCAGGAAGGAATAAATCATATTCGCCAAAGCTCCTCCAATCATAAGAGCATGGGGAACGAGCAAGCCTTTACCAAGCCAAACAATAATTAAATAATTTCCTTATTTCCTATCTTAATCAAAATAGAGCAAGTCTTTGCTGGTTTCGGTAAAGAGGCCAAAGCCATCTTTTGTCACATAGCCACAGTCTTCAATTCGAACCCCGACTTTTCCAGGAATGTAGATGCCTGGTTCGACTGAGAAGCACATGCCTTCTTCGATGACCATGTCATTTCCTTCCATGATAGAAGGGAATTCATGCACATCCATTCCGATACCGTGTCCGAGGCGGTGGTTGAAGTATTCGCCGTATCCTGCTTTTTCAATGACGCTCCGGGCAGCACGGTCTACGTCATGTGCTGTTACACCTGGTTTGATCATATCTAGGGCAGCCTGTTGAGCTTCTAAAGTCAAGTGGTAGATTTCTTTTTTGAAATCATCTGGTTTTCCAACAGCGACTGTTCGCGTCATATCTGAAGCATAGCCATTCACCATACAGCCCAAGTCGAAGAGAAGAAGAGCATCCTTTTCAATTTTGTTGCTACCAGGAATGCCGTGAGGGTTGGCTGCATTGTTACCAGTCAAGACCATAGTTTCAAAGCTCATTTCATAGCCCAAGCGTTTGATGCCAAAGTCGATTTCTGCGACGATGTCAGTTTCTGTTTTATCCAGTGAGATAGCGTCAAATCCCATATTGACAGCCTTATCCGCATATTGACCTGCAACCAACATTTTTTGAATTTCATCAGAAGATTTGATCAAGCGCATGCGGTTAATTCGAGGGCTGAGATTGGTAAATGTTGCTTGTTCAAAGACTGAACGAAGCCCATGGTACTTGGTCAAAATCAAATTATCAAATTCCAAAGCGACCTTTTTGGCTTCTGGATTAGCGCTAGCCCCTTTGATTTTTTCCCAAGGGTTTTCAGAATCCACATACCCTACCACTTGGAAATCCACAACTGCAGTCGCCCGTTCTACCTCAAGAGCAGGGACAAAAAGAAGCGGTTCGTGGTCTGGATAGACGAACAAGAAGAGCTGACGTTCGTGGGGATCACTGTAAAATCCAGTTAGGTAATTGATAGTGACAGGATCGGATACAACAGCCACGTCTGTTTTTTCGGTTTCAAGAAATGCTACAATTTGATCTAATTTAGACATAAGCTACCTTCTTTCTATTGATAATATTTTGTCAAATTTTTCCTAAAAAATCAAGAGTTTGCAAAAAGATGTTAAAATGCTTGAAAGTGTTTACAATAAGTGATAGAATAGTTGTTATAGAAGACTGAAAACGAAATTTTCAATAAAGAAAGGAAGTAATATGAATACAGACGATACTGTAACCATTTACGACGTTGCCCGAGAGGCGGGTGTCTCAATGGCGACTGTTAGCCGTGTCGTGAACGGAAATAAGAACGTTAAGGAAAATACTCGTAAAAAAGTATTGGAAGTCATTGAACGTTTGGACTATCGTCCGAATGCAGTAGCTCGTGGACTTGCGAGTAAGAAAACCACAACGGTAGGTGTTGTGATTCCAAATATTACCAATAGTTATTTCTCTACTCTGGCAAAGGGGATCGATGACATTGCTGAAATGTACAAGTACAACATCGTCCTTGCCAACAGCGATGAAGACGATGATAAAGAAGTTTCTGTTGTCAATACTCTTTTCTCAAAACAGGTCGATGGGATTATCTTCATGGGTTACCACTTGACAGAAAAGATTCGTTCAGAATTCTCTCGTTCTCGGACACCGGTGGTCCTTGCTGGGACAGTTGATGTCGAACATCAATTGCCAAGTGTCAATATCGATTACAAGCAAGCGACAGTAGACGCGGTTACACTATTGGCTAAACGAAATAAAAAGATTGCTTTTGTAAGTGGACCATTAGTAGATGATATCAACGGTAAGATTCGCTTGGCTGGCTACAAAGATGCTTTGAAAGCAAAAAAATTGTCTTACAGTGAAGGCTTGGTCTTTGAGTCTAAATACCGCTATGAAGAAGGCTATAACTTAGCTGAACGCATCATTGCATCTAAAGCAACAGCAGCCTTTGTAACTGGGGATGAATTGGCAGCAGGTTTGCTTAATGGTCTTGCTGATCAAGGTGTGAACGTACCGGAAGATTTTGAGTTGATTACCAGTGATGATTCACAAATTACACGCTACACTCGTCCAAATCTTTCAACTGTTGGCCAACCACTTTATGATTTGGGGGCTATCAGTATGCGGATGCTGACAAAAATTATGCATAAGGAAGAATTGGAAGAAAGAGAAGTTCTTCTTGCCCATACCATCAATCATCGTGGAACTACGAAGAAGTAAAAATCAAAGGAAGCCAAGGCTTCCTTTTTTCTTGTCTCTGCATGAATCTCCGGTAAAACTTGAAGGGGTCTGCTAAATTAGGTATAATAGAGGGTATGAAAGTATTACTGTATTTAGAAGGAAAATCCGTTTTACAAAAATCGGGGATCGGTCGAGCTCTCCAACACCAGATGCATGCCTTGGATTTGGCTGGAATCCCCTACACCACAGATATTTTAGGAGACTACGATGTCGTTCATATTAATACCTATGGTCCTCGGAGTTTGTTGCTATTGCATGCTGCCAAACGTCGAGGGAAAAAGGTCATTATGCATGGACATTCCAC
The DNA here is from genome assembly GCF_000186465.1 of Streptococcus australis ATCC 700641. Taxonomy (GTDB): domain Bacteria; phylum Bacillota; class Bacilli; order Lactobacillales; family Streptococcaceae; genus Streptococcus; species Streptococcus australis. The sequence continues at coordinate 1,060,066 of NZ_GL636091.1, forward strand.
ACGGGAAGATTTCCAAAATTCATTTATTGGGTCCAATTTGTTTGCTCCCTTATTTGGCAAATATTTGGCTCATATGTATAAAAAAGCCGATTTTATTATTACCCCTTCAGAGTATTCGAAACAACTGATTCAGTCCTACGGGGTCAAGACTCCAATTGTCGCTGTTTCTAATGGGATTGATTTGTCTAAATATAAAAAAGATCCCAAAAAAGAAGAGGTTTTTCGGAAGCACTTTAATATCCAAGAAGGAGAGAAGGTCGTTTTATGTGCGGGTCTCTACTTTAGACGAAAAGGGATTGAAGACTTTGTAGAAGTGGCTCGGCGGATGCCAGATGTCCGCTTTATTTGGTTGGGGTCGATTAATAAATGGTTGATTCCTCGGGCTATTCGTCGTCTGGTCGAGAAAGATCATCCGAGCAATGTTGAATTCCCTGGCTATTTTAAGGGAGCTGTATTCCAAGGGGCCATGACAGGTGCGGATGCCTTCTTCTTCCCGTCTTACGAGGAAACGGAAGGAATTGTTGTCCTAGAGGCCTTAGCGGGTCACCAGCATGTCGTCCTCCGGGATATTCCAGTTTATCATGGTTGGGTGGACCAAGAGTCAGCAGAATTGTGTCATTCAGTGGATGAGTTTGTGGACTCTCTTGAAAAAGTCTTGTCTGGTCAAGTGGACAAGCGCGACGCAGGGGATCGAGTAGCTCAAAGTCGCTCAATTGATTTGGTAGCGGATCAACTAGTGAAAGCCTACCAGCAAGTATTGGAGATGTAATATGCGTATTGGATTATTTACAGATACTTATTTTCCACAGGTATCGGGGGTTGCGACCAGTATTCGAACCCTTAAAACAGAATTGGAGAAATTGGGACATACTGTTTTTATCTTTACGACGACGGATAAGGATGTCAACCGCTATGAAGACTGGCAAATTATCCGCATTCCAAGTATCCCTTTCTTTGCTTTTAAGGATCGGCGGATTGCTTATCGCGGCTTTACCAAGGCTTTGGCCATTGCCAAACAATACAAACTGGATATGATCCATACACAGACGGAGTTTTCTTTAGGACTACTCGGGGTTTGGATTGCTAAGGAGCTTCGGATTCCAGTAATTCATACCTATCATACCCAGTATGAAGATTATGTGCGTTATATTGCCAAGGGGATGGTTATCCGACCAAGTATGGTCAAATACATTGTTCGTGGTTATATGAATGACTTGGATGGGGTCATCTGTCCGAGTGAGATTGTCTATGATCTCTTGCTGAAATACAAGGTCAAGGCTGAAAAACGGATTATTCCAACAGGAATCGAGCTGGCGAAGTTTGAACGACCTGAAATCACACAAGTGGAGACGCAAGCCCTTCGTGAAAAATTAGGGATTCAAGAGGGTGAAATTATGCTCTTGAGCTTGTCACGGGTTTCTTACGAGAAAAATATCCAAGCCGTTATTGCGGCTTTGCCTAAAGTGCTAGAAGAAAATACGCATATTAAATTGATTGTGGCTGGAGATGGGCCTTATCTGGATGATTTAAAAAAACAAGCGGCCAAGCTTGGTGTATCAGATACGGTTGTCTTCACAGGGATGATTCCACCAAACGAAACAGCTCTGTACTATAAAGCAGCAGATTTCTTCATTTCAGCTTCGACTAGTGAGACGCAAGGCTTGACCTATTTAGAGAGTATCGCTAGTGGGACACCCCTAATTGCTCAGAGTAATCCTTACTTAGATAATGTGATCAATGATCGGATGTTCGGAATCTTGTATGACCAGGAAGAAGATTTGGCAGCAGCTATTTTAGAAGCGACCTTAGCCACACCAGAGAAGGATGAGGCTAAGTGGGAGGAGAAGCTTTATGAAATTTCTTCGACAAATTTTGGTCGCAGGGTCTATGAGTTCTATCTAGACGCTATTATATCGAAAGATTTTTACAATGAACGTCATCCTGAGGAAAGCCGTACCAAACGGGTGACCAAGTCTATTGTGAAAATTCCGCAAAAGGTTATCGCTATGCCTGTGAATGGGTCTGTGAGAATCATGAAGGGCTCCTTTAAACAGGTTAAGAAAATCCGTCATATCACCAAGTTGTTGGATTAGATGGGAGTTTTTTTCTCTTGCAAAAATTTTCAATCGTGCTATAATACTAGTCAGAGACATATCAAATCTAGGAAATCTGTTAGAGAGCGCGTGGAGCTGGAAATCGCGTAGAGGATAGATTTGGGACTACTCGGTGAACTTTTTATGCAAACATAAAACGGTGGCTACGTTAGAGCCAATCAGAGGTGTCCCTCTTTTTTGAGGAACATAAATGAAGGTGGAACCACGTTGCGACGTCCTTTCGAGGAGGTCGCTTTTTTGTTTTTTTGATGAAGAAATCAAAAAGAGTTTCACCATAACTAAGATATTTAAAAATTTATAAGGAGAAGATTATGATTAAGATTACTTTCCCAGATGGCGCTGTTCGTGAATTCGAATCTGGCGTTACAACTTTTGAAATTGCCCAATCCATCAGCAATTCCCTAGCTAAAAAAGCTCTTGCTGGTAAATTTAACGGCAAACTCATCGATACTACTCGTGCTATAACTGAAGACGGTAGCATCGAAATCGTGACACCTGATCACGAAGATGCCCTTCCAATCTTGCGTCACTCAGCGGCACACTTGTTTGCCCAAGCAGCTCGTCGTCTCTTCCCAGACATTCACTTGGGTGTTGGTCCAGCTATCGAAGATGGTTTCTACTATGATACAGACAACCAAGCTGGTCAAATCTCTAACGAAGATCTTCCTCGTATCGAAGAAGAAATGCAAAAAATCGTGAAAGAAAACTTCCCATCTATTCGTGAAGAAGTGACAAAAGATGAAGCCCGTGAAATCTTCAAAAACGACCCTTACAAGTTGGAATTGATCGAGGAACACTCTGAAGACGAAGGTGGCTTGACCATCTACCGTCAAGGTGAGTATGTAGACCTTTGCCGTGGTCCTCATGTCCCATCAACTGGTCGCATCCAAATCTTCCACCTTCTCCATGTAGCTGGTGCTTACTGGCGTGGAAATAGCGACAATGCTATGATGCAACGGATTTATGGTACAGCTTGGTTTGACAAGAAAGACTTGAAAAACTACCTTCAAATGCGTGAAGAAGCTAAGGAACGTGACCACCGTAAACTTGGTAAAGAGCTTGATTTGTTCATGATTTCTCAAGAAGTTGGTCAAGGTCTACCATTCTGGTTGCCAAATGGTGCGACAATCCGTCGTGAATTGGAACGCTATATTGTCGACAAGGAGTTAGCTTCTGGCTACCAACACGTTTACACTCCACCACTTGCTTCTGTAGAGCTTTACAAGACTTCTGGTCACTGGGATCACTACCAAGAAGACATGTTCCCAACTATGGATATGGGAGATGGGGAAGAATTCGTCCTTCGCCCAATGAACTGCCCACACCACATCCAAGTCTTTAAACACCATGTTCACTCATACCGTGAATTGCCAATCCGTATCGCTGAAATCGGAATGATGCATCGCTATGAGAAATCTGGTGCCCTGACAGGTCTTCAACGGGTGCGTGAAATGTCTCTTAATGACGGTCACCTCTTTGTGACTCCAGAACAAATCCAAGAAGAATTCCAACGTGCCCTTCAGTTGATTATCGATGTATACGGAGACTTCAACCTAAACGAGTACCGTTTCCGTCTCTCTCTTCGTGACCCTCAAGATACTCACAAGTACTTTGATAACGATGAGATGTGGGAAAATGCCCAAACCATGCTTCGTGCTGCCCTTGATGAAATGGGCGTTGACTACTTTGAAGCTGAAGGGGAAGCAGCCTTCTACGGACCAAAATTGGATATCCAGGTGAAGACTGCCCTTGGAAAAGAAGAAACCCTTTCTACGATTCAGCTTGACTTCTTGCTTCCAGAACGCTTTGACCTTAAATACATTGGAGCTGATGGTGAAGAACATCGCCCAGTTATGATCCACCGTGGAGTTATTTCAACCATGGAACGCTTCACAGCGATCTTGATTGAGAACTACAAGGGTGCCTTCCCAACATGGCTTGCACCACACCAAGTGACTCTTATCCCAGTTTCTAATGAAAAACACGTGGACTACGCTTGGGAAGTAGCGAAGAAGCTTCGTGACCGTGGTGTCCGTGCTGATGTGGATGAACGTAATGAGAAAATGCAATTCAAGATCCGTGCATCACAAACTAGCAAGATTCCTTACCAATTGATCGTTGGTGACAAGGAAATGGAAGATGGAACTGTCAACGTTCGTCGCTATGGACAAAAAGAAACAAACACTGTGTCAGTAGATGAGTTTGTAGCAGCTATCCTAGCTGATATCGCCAACAAATCTCGTGTTGAGAAATAAAACGATCACAGTCTGAGAAACATTTTTCAGTAAGAAAAAGCAACAACTGAAATAGTTGTTGCTTTTTTAT